>CALGJF010000001.1 GCA_937914945.1 uncultured Bacteroidales bacterium
CCACAGCCGAGGTTCCCGTTACAAATATCTACCGCGATGTTATTCTCGAAGAAAAACAGCTCCCCATCAAGAATTGTGCATATACACAGTGCTTCCGTCGCGAGGCCGGCTCTTATGGTAAGGATGTTCGCGGCTTGAATCGTTTGCACGAATTCTCTAAAATAGAGATTGTGCGCATAGATACTCCCGAACACAGCAAGGAGTCGCACAAGGAGATGCTCGAGCACGTCGAGGGCCTTTTGAAAAAATTGGAACTCCCTTATCGCATTCTGCGTCTTTGCGGTGGTGATATGAGCTTTACCGCAGCCCTCTGTTTCGACTTTGAAGTCTATTCCGAGGCACAGAAACGCTGGTTAGAGGTTAGCTCGGTATCCAACTTCGACAACTACCAGGCCAACCGCCTCAAATGCCGTTACCGCACTGCCGACAAAAAGACAGAGCTCTGCCACACTCTCAACGGCTCGGCACTAGCATTGCCTCGCATAGTTGCAGCCCTGCTCGAGAATAACCAAACTCCCGAGGGTATAAGGATTCCGGCGGTGTTGGTTCCTTATTGTGGTTTCGAAATAATAAATTAACTAAAAAGGCATCTGCTGCGTTACGCTCGTTTTTGTAAACGGTCATTTAGCCTCACTAAACTCCCGTTTCCAAAAACATCGCAGGCCTTGCATCTGCACTTTTTATTTAATTTATTGATAATAGAGGTAAAGGCATCTGCCGCGTTACGCTCGTTTTTGTAAACGGTCATTTAGGTTCACTAAACTTCCGTTTCCAAAAACATCGCAGGCCTTGCATCTGCACTTTTTATTTAATTTATTGATAATAGAGGTAAAGGCATCTGCCGTGTTACACTCGTTTTTTGTAAGCAGTTAAGAGATAACAAACACAAATATTATGTATAAAATAGTTTCAAAAGAACAATTCTCGGAAAAGGTATTCCGTTTGAGGGTTGAAGCTCCGTTGATTGCAAAAGCATACAGAGCAGGTAACTTTGTTATTGTGAGAGTGGGCGAGAAGGGTGAGCGCATCCCCTTGACTATTGCTCATGCCGACACAGAAAAAGGTCTCATAACACTTGTTATTCAGAAGGTTGGTTTGAGTTCCTCACGTTTGTGCGACCTCAATGAGGGCGATTACATAACCGACGTTGTGGGCCCCCTTGGTCAGGCAACAGAGATAGAGAACTTCGGTACCGTTGTTTGTGCCGGCGGTGGTGTGGGAGTGGCTCCCATGTTGCCCATTGCAACCGCCCTCAAAAAGGCGGGTAACCGAGTGATTTCGGTGCTTGCAGGCCGTTCAAAAGACCTCATCATCCTTGAAAAAGAGGTGCGCGAGGTATCGGACGAGGTTATCATAATGACCGACGATGGCTCATACGGCGATAAAGGCCTTGTTACTGAGGGCATCGAGCGCGTTATCAAGCGCGAGAAGGTAGATCACTGCGTAGCCATAGGCCCTGCCATAATGATGAAATTTGTGTGCAAGCTCACAAAGCAGTACGAAATACCCACCGTTGTATCGCTCAACACCATCATGGTCGATGGAACAGGTATGTGCGGTGCTTGCCGTGTAACAGTGGGCGGAAAGACAAAGTTTGTTTGCGTAGATGGCCCCGAGTTCGATGGTCATCAGGTGGATTTCGACGGCATGATGCAACGCTTGGGCAGTTTCCGCACCGAGGAGGCCGAGGAGATACACAAACTCGATAAATGCGAGGCTACAGGCGAGCCCACCAACGAGGCTTGCGAGCTCACCAACCGCGATGCAGAGTGGCGTGTGGCTCTCCGCAACAAAATGAAGCCCAAAGAGCGTACAACCATCGAGCGTTGCGAGATGCCCGAACTCGACCCCGCTTACCGTGCCACAAAATTGCGCGAAGAGGTGAACACCGGCCTCACAAAAGAGATGGCAATGATAGAGGCACAGCGTTGTCTCGACTGCCCCAACCCTGCCTGCATGGAGGGTTGCCCCGTGAGCATCAAGATACCTTCGTTCATCAAGAATATAGAGCGTGGCGAGTTTGGCAAGGCTGCACAAGTTCTTAAAATGACAAGCTCGTTGCCTGCCGTTTGTGGTCGCGTATGCCCCCAAGAGAAGCAGTGCGAGAGCAAGTGTATTCATTTGAAGATGGGCCACAAGGCTGTTGCCATTGGTGCGCTTGAGCGTTTCGCTGCCGACTATGCACGCGAGAATGGCGAGATGGCTGTTCCCGCGGTTGCTCCCTCAAACGGCAAGAAGGTGGCTGTTGTGGGCTCTGGCCCCGCAGGCCTCTCGTTTGCCGGAGATATGGCAAAGCTCGGTTACAGTGTAACTGTGTTCGAGGCTCTGCACGAGATTGGCGGTGTGCTCAAATATGGTATCCCCGAGTTCCGCTTGCCCAATTCAATAGTTGATGTGGAGATTGATACTTTGCGTGCAATGGGTGTGGAATTTGTAAAAGACTGCGTTATTGGTAAGACAATCTCCATTGCACAGTTGCAGGAGGATGGATATCAGGGTGTCTTTGTGGCATCGGGTGCCGGCCTTCCCAACTTCATGAATATCCCCGGAGAGAACTCCATAAACATTCTTTCCTCTAACGAGTACCTCACACGCGTGAACCTTATGGACGCTTCGAACCCCGATACAGATACCCCCATGCACATTGGCAAGCGAGTGGCTGTTGTAGGTGGTGGTAACACAGCTATGGACTCAGTGCGCACTGCGCTGCGTTTGGGTGCCGAACGTGCGATGATTATCTACCGCCGTTCCGAGGCTGAGATGCCCGCCCGTCTCGAGGAGGTTAAGCACGCCAAGGAGGAGGGTGTTGAGTTCCTCACACTGCATAACCCCATTGAGTATATTGCCGACGAGAAGGGTTGCGTAAAGCAGATTGTTTTGCAGAAGATGGAGCTTGGCGAGCCCGATGCTTCGGGCCGTCGTTCGCCTGTACCCATCGAGGGTGCCATTGAGACAATAGACATTGATATGGCTGTTGTTTCGGTAGGTGTATCGCCCAACCCCCTTGTTCCCACATCGGTCGAGGGCTTGGAGCTTGGTCGCAAGAACACCATTGCAGTTAATGAGAATATGCAGTCGTCTATCCCTTATATCTTTGCTGGTGGCGACATTGTTCGCGGTGGTGCCACAGTTATTCTTGCTATGGGTGATGGCCGCCATGCAGCAGCCTCTATGCATGAGATGTTGAGCAAGTAATATATTGCTCATATATAATTCTAAAAAAGGATTTCCTGCGTGTGAAGGAAATCCTTTTTTTTGTCTGTTATGAGCTTAATTCTACCACATTTCTTGCCGATATCGGCAAGAAATGCTATATTTGCAATGAAACCGGTGGGTATAACTTGCCGATAAACGGATTTTTCTATGGAGTATATTTCGGTTGCGGAGTTTGCAAAGAAACATGGTGTGCAGGAGAGAACGGTGCGTAATTATTGTGCCGTGGGCAAGATTGAGGGTGCAAGGCTCGTTGGTAAAACGTGGGGCATTCCTTGTGATGCACAATTGCCGGCGCGCAAGAATAAACGCCGCAAGGAAATGCCTTTGTTGCTGGTTCTGCGCAGGGAGAAAGAGGCAAGGTTGAAGGGTGGTATCTATCATCGCACGCAAATCGATTTAACGTATAATTCCAGCCATATTGAGGGTAGCCGTCTCACACATGAACAGACGAGATTCATTTTCGAGACAAATACCATTGGTGTTGAGGGTGAGTCCCTTCGCGTTGATGATATTATTGAAACTACAAACCATTTTCGTTGCATAGATCTTCTTATAGACTGTGCAGAAGAAAAACTTACAGAGTATTTTATCAAGGAGTTGCACGCGGTATTGAAACAGGGCACAACAGACAGCTACAAGGGTTGGTTTGCCGTTGGGGAATACAAGCGTTTGCCCAACGAAGTGGGTGGTAACGAAACTACTTCTCCCGCAGATGTTGGCCGCGAGATGAAGGCACTGCTTAAAGAGTATAATGGTATAAAGCAAAAAACAATAGAGGATATAATAGACCTTCATCAACGTTTTGAGGCGATACACCCATTCCAGGATGGTAATGGGCGTGTGGGGCGGCTTGTGATGTTCAAAGAGTGTCTTGCCTGTGGCTTTGTACCTTTTATCATCACCGATGAACTGAAGATGTTCTACTATCGCGGCCTGCGCGAGTGGGGCAGGGTGCGGGGTTATCTGCTGGACACTTGCCTCGCGGCCCAGGACAATTACAAGGCGTTGCTCGATTATTTTAAGATTAAGTATTAAAGGCTGACTAAAAAGTATTTTTTAGCAGCCTCATTTTGCAGGGAGATGAATAAAAAGATGTAGTTTAAGGCTTGCGCAGCCTGAAAAACCGCAGTTTACTAAGCGTAAATGAGGATTTTGAAGGCAAGCGTAACGCAAAAATACACTTTTTAGTCATCTTCATACTACCTTTCCCACCCCTCTACGCGGTAAACCTTTTCAACAAGTTTCCTCTTCTTTTTTGTCGTGGCATCTTTGTGCCACACCTCTATGCGTGCAGCATAGTAGTCGCCCCACACTCCTTCATAAATGGTGAATTCCTGCTTGTTTACAAGCTTGCTGAAAGAACCGGTAGCGGCAATTCCAACCTTGCTCTTTGCAAGGATGCGCTTTTTGGAGAGTGGAATATTCTCTGTTGCCTCGTAGCACTCAAGGTAAATTTCACCGGCGGGCAGGGAGGGGTAGTGGAAATCATATAAATACATACCTCCTTGAAAGTCATTATATACTTGCAAGTAGCTGTCAGTGGCAAGGCTGTCGGCAGGTACCGCAAGCACAGAATCGCGCAGCTCCATAGGCAGGTTATATACAAGTTCGGCAGGTATTTGATGCCTTTGGCCGAAGTCGTCGTTATCGGGGCCGAATGCTCCGTGTATTGCCTCCCTTATAGCAAATATAAGCGATACTATAAGTATGAGGATTGCAATTACGAACCCCCAAAGTAGTCTGGTTAAAAACTTTTTCATTGTAAAAAATCTATAATATAAATTTGTTTATAAATATTGCATTTAAGTAGTTGATTTACTTTTACAAGAGCCTCCGGCATAGCTGCAAAACTCGTTTATAACAAAACCTTGTTTTCCTATTGTCATGCAGAGCGCATGTGAGGCATCCTTGTACTCTGTTGGCTTCGCCCAAGTTGCTCTTGCTCGGC
>CALGJF010000002.1 GCA_937914945.1 uncultured Bacteroidales bacterium
TGATTTTATGGTGCAAGGACGCCCGCGGCAGCGTTGGGATGGGCGTAGCCAATCCCTTACTCTGCAGAAAGCGGGCGTGATTTTATGGTGCAAGGACGCCCGCGGCAGCGTTGGGATGGGCGTAGCCAATCCTTTTAATGTTTTTCCATCTTATAGTCGCAGGTACAAAAAGTTTTTTTTAATTTTGCATGAACACTCAAAGTAATACATTAATATATGAAAGTAACGATAATACAACACGATATAGTTTGGAAAAACGTGGCAGCCAATATAGAACGAATGGGGCGGTTGATAGAAAACGCCGAAGAGGCCGACATCTATCTTTTCCCCGAAATGTGCTCCACCGGTTTCTGTATGCAGCCCCAAGAGGTTGCCGAGGAGGTTGACGGTCCCACCGTGCAGGCATTCAAAGAGTGGGCGAAGATGTTTGATGCAGCCATTGCGGGCACTGTGATGACACGCGAGAACGATACTGTTTTTCGCAATCGTATGTACTTTGTAACCCCCGATGGGGTTGTGCGCTACTACGACAAATGTCATCTGTTTGAATACAGCGGCGAAGATAAGGTCTATACTGCAGGCGAAAAGAAGGTTGTATGGGAGTGGCGTGGAGTGCGCATACGCCCTGTGATATGTTACGATATACGTTTTCCCATATTCCTACGCAGCACGGGCGACTACGATCTGTTGCTTGTTTCGGCCAACTTCCCCGACAGCCGCATACTTGCCTGGGATACCCTCATACGCGCCCGCGCAATAGAGAATCAGTGCTATGTAGCGGCATCCAACAGGGTGGGGTATGATGAATATGGAACTTACATGGGGCACAGCGTGGTGCTCAATCCATACGGGCAGGATATAGCTCGTTGCAGTGATAACTGCTCTACAAGCGCCACGGCCGAGTTGCAGTGGGATATGATTGAAAAACTGCGCCAACTCTATCCGTTAATAGCAAAGGATGTGCAACTGAAATAATTATATAAAATAAATAGGTTTGCTATTGTTCATATATAAATTAAAATATTATCTTTGCGGTAAGCACACTTTGTTATGTGAATAGTAGGATACCTTTATATAATAAGGACGATTATTAACTAACTAAAACCATACTCCAATGAACACAATTGTTTCTCAATTCAACATTCAAGGTAATGTAGTTGAGGTTGCCCCCTTGGGCAACGGATTAATTAACACGACTTATCGCGTGAAGACCGAAGGCAATGCACCCGACTATGTATTGCAGCATGTGAACAACGCCATTTTCCCCGATGTGGATATGCTCATGGACAACATTGTAGCCGTAACCAACCACATTAAAGGAAAATTGGAGGCTGCCGGTACAGATGATATCAGCCGCAAGGTATTGAAGTTTGTTCCCGCCAAAGATGGCAAGTACTACTATTTCGATGGCGAGAAATATTGGCGTGTTATGGAGTTTATCCCCGAAACAGAGTCGATGACTGCCGTTACACCCGAAACATCATACATTGTAGGTGAGACATTCGGTAATTTCCAGGCTATGTTGGCCGACATTCCCGTTCAGCTTGGCGAAACAATCAAGGATTTCCACAACATGGAGTTCCGTTTGCGTCAGTTGCGCGAGGCTGTTGCCGAGAACAAGGCAGGCCGTCTTGCCGAGGTACAGTGGTTGGTTGACGAACTTGAAAAACGTGCCGAGGAAATGTGCAAGGGCGAGCGTCTCCATCGCGAGGGCAAGCTACCCAAACGCATCTGCCACTGCGATACCAAGGTAGATAATATCCTCTTCGACAAGGAGGGTAATGTACTCTGCGTAATCGACCTCGATACTGTTATGCCCAACTTCATCTTCTCTGACTTTGGCGACTATTTGCGTTCGGCAGCCAATACCGGTAAAGAGGACGACAAAGACCTGAATAACGTAAACTTCAATATGGAGATATTCAAGTCGTTTGCCAAGGGGTATTTGAAGTCGGCAGCATCGTTCATCACTCCTTTGGAGGTTGAGAACTTGCCTTATGCAGCTGCTCTCTTCCCCTATATGCAGACCGTGCGTTTCCTGGCCGACTACATCAACGGTGATACATACTACAAGATACAGTATCCCGAGCATAACCTCGTTCGTTCAAAAGCACAGTTCAAGCTGTTGCAGAGCGTTGAGGCTGCCCAGCCCGAGATGCAGGCATTCATTGCCGAGATTATGAAATAATAGGGCTGCATTGCTATTATAAAAAATATTGCTTGCACGTGAGTGCAAGCAATATTTTTTATATCTGTTAGGCTTTAATCAACTATATCGGAATATGCGGGTATATCAGTCAAGAATGTGTAGCTGTTCTTCTCATAATCCATCTTACAACAAAAATGCTGCAGCCCGTTGCTCACAATGAGATAATCCACGCGCAGCACCATGTTGTAGCGGGCAATCTGTGCAAATACCTTTGCGTCAATCTTTACCGTGGGTGCTTTATACTCAATTATCACGCGCGGTTTCAGTTGTTTGTCATACACCACGGTGTCGCAGCGGCGGTTCATGCCGTTGAGCTGTATCGCAACCTCGTTGGCAGTGAGGGTGGCGGGGTATCCCTTTTGTGTAATTAACATGTTCACAAAGTGCTGTCGCACCCACTCCTCGGGGGTGAGTGCCACATAACAGCGTCGCAGGCAGTCGAAAATCTGTTTTCTGCCATTGGCGCAATCAATCTTTGCGTCGTATCGCGGTAGGTTTAATAATTGCATGTTATGTTTGTGTATAGGGTAAAAAAGCGCGAACTTATTTTGTTCTGCCACCGCCTTTCATTATCTTTGCATTGATGCAAAGATAGTTCAAAAGCAGAATATGGCAAAGCATACATACGAATCAATTCTTTCGGAACTTAAAAGCGGCAAATATCGCCCTGTCTATTATCTGATGGGCGAGGAGGGCTTTTTTACCGATAGGATAACCGATTATATAGCCAATAATGCCCTCACCGAGGATGAACGGGCGTTTAATCAGACGGTTTATTATGGTATAGATACCAATATAGACGAGGTTATTGCCGCAGCTAAGCGTTTCCCCATGATGGCCGACCGCCAGGTGATAATAGTGCGTGAGGCGCAGATGATGAAGAGTATCGACAACCTTATTTATTATCTGCAATCGCCGGTCGATACCACGGTGCTTGTCTTTGCTCACAAGAACGGCTCCCTTGACAAACGAAAGAAGGTGGCTGCCGAAATAGACCGCACCGCAGTGCTGCTCGACAGCAAGAAAATGCGCGACGAGCAGTTGCCCGCATTCATATCCTCCTATCTGCGCGAAAAGGGGCTCGCTGCCGATACCAAAGCCATTCATATGATAAGCGAGTCCATTGGAGCCGACCTTTGCCGTGTAGCAGGCGAGATAGACAAACTATCCATAGCCATGCCTGCCGGTTCCACTATTGTAACCCCTGAACTTGTAGAGGAGCATATAGGCATAAGCAAAGAATTCAATAATTTTGAACTGCAAAATGCAATAGTGAACAAAGATGTGTTGCAGGCCAATAAGATAATAAACTACTTTGCGCAGAATCCCCGCAAGAACCCGATACAGATGACATTGGCACTGTTGTTCAGTTTCTTTTCGAACCTTATGATGGCTTATTACTCCCCCGACAAGAGCGAGCGTGGAGTGGCAGCCTTCCTTGGGCTTAAATCCACATGGGGCGTGAGTGATTATATAAAAGCAATGAAGAACTATCGCGCAATGCATGTGATGGATGTGCTCCACCTGATACGCCTTGCCGATGCGCAAACCAAAGGAGCCGAGGGTGCAGCTGTTCCCGATGGCGAGATTATGCGCGAACTGCTATACAAGATAATCCATTAAAAAAGCGGCTTTTAAGCCGCTTTTTTAATGGATATGTTTTATTTCACATACAAATTATACTCCTTTTCCATCCCTATATTGGTATAATCGCTGTGCCCTGGGAGCACACGTGTATCATCGGGTAGTGTAAACAGCTTCTCTTTTATACTCTTTATAAGTGTAAGATAGTCGCTGTCGGGCAGGTCGGTGCGCCCTATGCTGCTGTGAAAAAGCGCATCGCCCGTAAATACCATTTTCTGCTGTGGCAGATAGAAAGCCAGGCTGCCTGCCGAGTGGCCGGGAACGGCGATTACCTCAACTGTTTGATTGCCGAAGTGTACCTTGTCGCCATCGTAGAGCACTCGTGCGGGCTTGGATATTTTTTCGTTATATCGCAAGCCAAAAAGTTGTACTCGCTCTGCTATACCCTCGGCCCAGGAAATATCGCCATCGTTCGCTTCGTATCCCAGCCCGAAGCAGTGCTGTATAAACGGATTTCCGAATATGTGATCGAAGTGCAGATGGGTGTTCAGATAGTGCTTTATTGTGAGCCCCCTCTCGGCAACAAAATTCTTTAGTTGCTCCTCCTCGTGTGGGTACAACGCCCCGCAATCAATGAGCAATGCCTCTTTTGTCTCGTCCCACAACAAGTAACAGTTCACTTGTACGGGATTAAATATAAATCTTCTGAATTCAAACATACTTTATCCTATTGGTACGTAAACAACCTTCTTGTCCTTGAAATACTCCTCCTCAAACAGTGTGTTCAAATCTGTTATCTCCACTACGTTTTTGAAGGGTTGTGTCTCTCCCTCAATATTTCCGCCTTTCAGGCAAATGACACCATTGGGCAGGGCGTTCAACTGCTCTTTACCAATGTTTTTGCGGCAAATCTTTATCAATTCGGGCAACTGCATTACCGCGCGGCTCACCACAAAATTATATTTATCTTTTATATCCTGCACGCGGCTGTGCGAACCACGCACATTCTGCAATCCTATAGCTGCGGCAATCTCTGTGGCAACACGCACCTTTTTGCCAATGCTGTCTACCAAGTGAAACTCGGCATCGGGGAACATTATCGCAAGCGGAACGCCGGGAAACCCGCCACCGCAGCCAAAATCCAAAATCTTGGTTCCCGGGCGGAACTGAATAATCTTGGCTATGGCAAGCGAGTGGAGTACATGGTGCAGATAAAGGTTCTCGATATCTTTGCGCGAGATAACATTTATCTTGCTGTTCCAATCGAAGTATAGGTCGTATAAAGCGGCAAATTGCTCCTTCTGTTTGTCGGTGAGCGAGGGGAAATATCTTAAAATCTCTTCCATAAAAATAATTAAAATCCTATCTGTTAATAGGCCTGTTTTGTATTGAACAAATCGGTCAGTTCGTTATATGCAAACCCAATGCGGCTTCTTCCTTTGTAGTATGGGGCAATTTCGTAATTGTTGTATATGAATATTATGCTGTCCTTGCCCAATAGGAAGTTATTGGTAACATACATGTCGCCAAAAGTCAGGTAATCAAGCGCTTGCAGTTCCTCGATGCTGTTTACACCATGTTGTTTTGCAAGCCTTTGTATAAGTCGCCCGGTGAGTTCTTCTTCCGTGTCATCGGCAAAAATATCCTGCAACGCAATCTCTTTTCCTGTGCTTTTATCTATGTTTACACAGCTGATTATGCTGCTCGGGTGCGCACCGCCGCTGTAAATCTCATAATCTATAACATAGCATATACAATCTTTATATCCTTCGCTTGCGCTGCTGTTGAGTTTGTAGTACGAGTTAAACCATGGAGCATCGGGGTTTACAGCCTTCTCGTTTATATAGTCGTTGCGTAGTTCAAGGTATTCGCTTTTCATGGAATTTACAAAAGAGTCGGCAGCCTCGGTTGCTTTCATCCCATCGTATCTGAATGCCGCGTAGGATATGCAGGTGTTCATGTTCTTGGCAACATCATGTGCAGTGTCGCTTGGTACAAGCAGTTCAATGTCTATCTGCAATGCAGGCGAATTGCTGTCTATGGTGTCGAGTGGAAAATGTTTTTTTATACGCAAGGTGTCAAGGCTGATGCTGTAACTCTCCTTGTTGTCGGCTGTTGTTGGCTGCGGCTTGTTTTGGCATGCGGTTACGCATAGAACCATCAATGCCCATAGTGCGATATAACTCCTTTTCATGATTCACTGAATTTATGTTAAAAAATAAAATCACAGCATCGCTTTTTGTTTTTCGTTTGTTTCATCTGTAACCGGGCGACACTGTAGTGCTGTATCGGCAAGCGAAGATAGTAATTTTTGTTAGGAAACACCTAATAAAGAGATTTTGATTTTTCATAGCTTGCAAAAATACTCTTGAAAAATTGATTTTCGGCAAAAATGCAACTATCTTCGCATTTGTCAAACGACTGCAACAGTGTCGGTTTCGGGGTAGTATAAACATTAAACTTTTGTATTATGAAATTTGCATGTTGTATGGTAGCTTTCGCAGGCGGAATGCTTGCTGGCGGAGTTATCGCATTGTTGTTTGCACCCAAGCGTGGCGACGAAATGCGCAGAGAAATCAAAGAGCGTTTAAGCGAGGCCAAGGCGCACTTGAAGGACGAAATGTCGTGTTGCAAGCCCAACGCGGTTGAGGAGGATGTTACAGTGTCGTTCCGCGAATAGTCTGTTATGGAGATAAAAAAGAATTTCGACAGGCTCTCCCGCGAGGCGCGTGAATTACTCGATTTGAAAATAGAGGAGATAAAACTATCCTTTGTGGAGAGGCTGTCGCTCCTTTTTGCCGACACACTCTCGTGGCTGGCAGTCATAATATTTTTGTTGTTGTCGTTATTGTGCGTGCTTGCTGCATTTGTTGTTGTAATATCCTTCTATGTGGGGCTGTTGCAGGCTTTGTTCATAACAGCCGCTCTGTTGCTGATGGTGGCTTGGTTGTTTTATGCGGCACGTGGCACTCTTTTCAGGAATGTTATGGTAGCCCGTTTCTACAAAATGTTTTTTAATAAAAATGAGCAAAGTGATGAACAAGAATGAATATAACAGGCCCATAACCACCATGGAGGAACTGCATAGAGCCCAACATGTCAACAAAATAGAGATGATTGAGGCTGCCGACCGTTTTGGCAACAGCTTGCAAATGTTTCAATCCTCCCTCACCTTAGGCAACATATTCCTATCTGCAGTCAATCGTGGTGCCGGAATATTTCGTGGTTTGGTCATTATGCGCAAAGGGTATCGCATGGCACGCTCAATTTTTGATATGCTCCGCAGGCATAGGTAGAACGATTTATTAACGCGAACACACTACACAAACACATGACAATAACTATTATTATCGCAGCCGCGCTTGTGCTGCTCTTTTCCATTCTATACATGCGCCTTGCGGGGCAGTACGCTGCTGCAAAAAAAGAGAACGAAATGCTAACCATGCAGCTTGCCGACACACGTAAAATGGTTGGCGATGCAGCTATGGCTGCGGCCGAGCAGCAACAGCAACGCGAACTGTTGCATGCCCGCATTGCCTCTATCGAAAGCGAGAACAAACTGTTGAACAATCAACTGAAAAGCCAAAAAGAACAGTTCGATAAAACTCTTGAGCAGATGCGCTTGGAGTTTAAGAACATGGCATCAGAGGCATTGCAAAGGAACAGTGAACTCTTCGGCAAGCAGTCGCAAGAGCATCTCTCCGCCATACTCCAGCCGTTCAATATCGATTTGAAATCCTTCCGCGAGAAGGTAGATAACTATTATGGCGAGGAGAGCAAGCAGCGTTTCTCCTTGCAGCAGAATATTAAGGATCTCATTGAAGCCAATCAAAAGATAAGCCAAGACGCGGTAAATCTTACCAATGCCATAGTGGGTACCAACAACAATAAATTCCAGGGCGATTGGGGAGAAACAATCCTTGAACAGATACTTGAAAACTCGGGCCTCATTGAGGGCGAGCAGTGGGAACGGCAAGCAACCCTGCGCGACGATAAAGGCAATGCCATCAGCCACAACGAAACGCATCAGGGCATGAAACCCGATATCATAGTACACTTCCCCGGTAAACGCGATATTATAATAGACTCCAAGGTCTCACTCAAAGCATACATGGCATACCTTGCCGCCGAGGACGATGAAAACCGTAACCGTTTTCGCAAGGAACACCTTCTATCAATTCGCAAGCATGTCGATGCTCTTGCAGCAAAATCCTATGCAAGTTACAATGTAAATGCTCTCGATTATGTGATGCTTTTCATCCCCAACGAACCATCCTATTTTCTTGCCATGGAGGCCGACAATACCTTGTGGAACTATGCCTACAAGCGCGGCATAGTGCTCATATCGGCTTCTAATCTCATATCCACTCTTTTTGTGGTAAATTCATTGTGGACCCGCGAACGCCAGCAGCGCGATGTGCAGAAGATTGTGGATACCGCAAATGCCGTTTATGATAAAGTGGTGCTTTTTACCGAGAATTTTTCAAAAATAGAGGCCGCGCTCGAAAAAGCATCCGATGCCTACCACGAGGCATACAAGCAGCTTGCCACGGGAAAAGGGAATATAACCCGTCGTCTCAACGAGATAAAGGAGCAGGGGCTCATTGTAACCCATAAACAGATTTCGGACCACTATTTACCCGAGGAGCAGTCATGATAACCAACCAACTTCTGCCACTTGTTTGTGAGCGCTTTAACAACGACACCCGCTACCGCGAGGGGCATCTGCGTGTTATAAATGCCCTGCCTGCCCGCAAGGTGCTTGGCTTGCATACCCCCGAAATGAAGGCCTTGGCGCGCAAGCTTCATTTAATCGATGGCGCAGGCTATATAAAAGCCTTTGAATGCGAAAAGCAAGAAACCCTGTGCTACGAAGAGACCGTTGTTTGGGGATTGCTTATAAACCAATGCAAATGCACGCTCGATGAGCGCTTGCAGCTGCTGGCCCATTATATCCCCGTTATGGATAATTGGGCTGTGTGCGATAGCTTTTGTGCATCGGCAAAATGGGCGGCTCGTGCCGATAAGGAGTTTCTGTGGCAATGGTTGCAACAGTGGTTTGCTTCGTCGCGCGAGTTTGAAGTGCGTTTTGCCGTGGTGTTTTCCATGTGTTATTTTCTTGATTCTGCTTGGACACCTGTTGTCTTTGCTCGCATAGATTCATTGGATTTTAATAAAATTAAATCGGAGTACAGGAGTATCAAAGGAAAACCAAAAGATATTCAAGAGGGTAGTGTGCAGGGTAGCGAGCCCTATTATGTGCGCATGGCAGTAGCGTGGCTGCTTGCAACAGCACTTGCGCGTTACCCCGCCACCACCCGCAGTTTTGTGGCTGCATCGCACTTGCCTGCCGATGTTGTGAAACTATATGTGCGCAAGGCGCGCGAGTCGTTCCGAACACGCGGTGTTGCTGCGCTGTAATTGCTATTTGTCAATGGTAAACTCAATCTTGTCGGCACAATTGTATCCCTCCTCGTAAAGAGCGGTCAGTTTGCCTATGTTACGCTCCATTCTATCTACCTCAATGGGGCGTTCGGGGCGTATTACGGTAATTTTACCCTCCTCTTCAAGTTGCTCCACAAGGGCTATCTGTTCGTTGTAGAATGCATTGCGGCTGCGTATGGCATTGCGCAAGGCCGGGTATTTGCGATACATGAAGAATGGTACCCTTGTGGGCTTTTGTCTTTTTCTGTACCCCTTGTTGCGTGTAAGTACCACCACATTATTGGTGAATCCTTGCGATTGGGCGCGTAGCAGCGGTATGGAGTCGGCTATGCCGCCGTCGAGCATGGGCTCGCCATCTACATAGGATATGGGGCTTACGAAGGGCAGGCTGCTCGATGCCTTTATAATATCAATTATTCTTGTGTGGTTGTGCTTCTCGTCAAAGTAACAGGCCTTGCCGCTTTTGCAGCTTGTGGTAACCATTTCGAATATCTCTTTGCTGCGTGCAAGAGCATCGTAATCGTATGGGCTTATCTCTGTGGGGAATACATGAAACAGCAGATTAAAATCCATTATATTCCCTTTGAACAACAACTGTTTCAAACCTATATAATTGTATTGTTCAAGCAAATCGATGTTGCCATACTTGGCTCTGCCGCGTTGCCCCGACATGTATGATATGCCATTGCATGCGCCTGCGCTCACTCCAATGGTGTAGGGGAAACGTATCCCGCGATCCATGAAGTTGTCCAGCACGCCCGATGTGAATATACCACGCATGCCACCCCCTTCGAGCACCAGGCCGCTACGCTCGTTTATCACAACCTCTTTTTTATCCCCATTCATTCTCTCTTGCTTTATGATGGCGTTGTTACTCTTTTCCTCTTAATGTAATGATGGCGTAATCGCCTCTTGTACCTATGCGCACAGGTGGCCCCCACAGCGACAGCCCGCTCGAAACCCATACATGGGCATGCTCCCATTTGCGGTAGCCATGGCTCTGTTCGTACAGCTTGTCTGTAATTATATTCCCCGGCCACACCTGTCCATGATGCGTGTGTCCGCTCAAATGCAAATCGGCTCCCGCCTTGTCGCATTTAGCAATTTCCTTTGGTCTGTGGTCAACTATGACTATCGGTTTTTCGCTATCTGTTTTTGCAAACAGTTTCTTCAAACTGCTGCGCCTTTTGTTGGTTGTGTCGTCGCGCAACACAATTTGAACCCCGCAGGGTAGTGTAACGATGCTGTCGCGCAAGAATTTGATATTGGTAGAGGCAAAGAACTCCTCGCACTCTTCTATTCCGCTTATATGTTCGTGGTTCCCTGCTGCCAGATATATGCCTTGCGGTGCTTGCAGTTGCAATAGTTCTTCCTCCATATGCTCGTTGCGCACTGCCTGTACGCTGTTGTCAATGAGGTCGCCGGCAATAATTATCACATCGGGCTTGCAATCGTTTATCAGTTTCACATATCTTTTCAGAGCGCTTTTCCCGGTGCCATAGCCCAGGTGCAGGTCGCTCACCACAACCATTCTGAGCTCGCCATCCATCTTTTTGTCGAGGGTAATATCCAACTCCATGGCTTGCGGTGTGCGGTGGTTGTAATTGCCATAGGCAAAAACTGCTGCTGCTATTCCCACTGCCCACCACAGATTTCCTTGCATCGCCGGGAAAAAGAGGCGCATAAAATCCAGAATTGCGAGCAGTGCAGCAGCCATACAAGAGAAGAAGAGCCATACCGAGCCTATGCGAAAGAGCCCTTTTCCATAAATTTCGGGTAGTTCGCTGCCACGCAACATTATTGCGATGAACATGGAGAATGTAACTACCCAAAACAGGAGTGATATAACGATTTTTGCAGCTATCGGCAGGTTGTGCATAGCTTGCCATGTCCTGCAAAAAAGATAGATATTTGCTGCAATATATATAAGTGGTATTAAAAAAAGAAAGGTGTGCATAGTCGCAAGTGTCTGTTTTGTGCCGTATAAAGCAGGCATTGCAAAAATAATACAATTGCAGCTATTCCTTTTACATAATATTGTTAATTATATAAAATCATTGTCGTTCCGCTTACCATTCCGCTCTCATTGGCAATAACCATTGCATCATCTTCTATGGCAATATGGTTGCTGCGTATTGTATCGTTTTTTACAAAGAGAATCTTTTCTTCTGTAACGAACTTTATATTTCTATTTGCAGCCTTTGTGTGAAGAGCATACCATTCGCTCTCTGTTCCGCCCACATAGGTGGGGGCTGCTATCATGCCTATGAGGTATTTGTATGTGGTGGGGTGCAAGGCTATTTTTAATTCCTCGCCGCTACTGTTTGTTACTGCATATAAAAGAGAATTATAGCTTGTCATTGGTGAACAGGCAAGGCTTATCGATGTGCCCAACCCATACAGCCTTACCTCGTGCAAGGCATCGCATCCCGCAAATGTGTCGTCGCTCACTGTGCTTACATTCTTCATGTTTATGGGGTATATGGTATGCAGTTTTTTGCAATTACGGAATGTTCCCCTCATTTCTGTTGCCGGCAATAGTTCCTTTTCATCCGTACTATCTATATCTTGTCTGTTCCCAAATTTAAGAATCTCCAAGTTGCTCTCGGCAAACGACTCCTCGCCATTGAGCGGGTGGTGTTTAAGCAACATGCCTGCCGCCTGATGGCTGGGTATGATTGTTCTTATATTGCATCCTTGCAGTATGTGTGGCATATCAAGTTCCTTTACGGCGTCTTTGTGCATGTAAATGGCAAGCATCTGCTCTTCGGTAATATCTTTTATGCCATTGAGTGAGTAACTGTCATCGTTCTCATTGGCGGTGGCACCTGCTGCCATAAAAAATCTTTTTAACAGTAAACTTCTTTCCTCTTGCAGCCTTCGGGCAATGTAGCTTGTTCCGGCTTTGCTGAATGTTATTGTTTTTCTCATATCCGTTTTTGTGGCAAAAGTAATATGATGCATAAGGAACATGGTTGTTATATCGACAAAAACAGATTGTTGCCTGTGTACTTGTTTAATCTTTTTTCTTTTTATGTGCAAAAAAAACGTTGCAAACAACGCGAAAACCAATAGAATAATTATCTTTACAAAATCAATGTAAAAACAAAAGAATATGAATAAAGAATTGGAAATGAATGCCAACAAAGTTGTGGCATATTTGGGCAAGCCTTCGTGTGAATTTACGAAACTCGATATAGTAAAATATATAATGGATAATGGAGTACGCATGGTAAACTTCATGTATCCTGCGGGCGACGGCAGGCTGAAAACACTGAATTTTGTAATAAACAACGCTGCCTACCTCGATGCTATTCTCACCTGTGGCGAGCGTGTCGATGGTTCAAGCCTCTTCCCATTCATCGAGGCAGGCAGCAGCGACCTTTATGTTCTTCCCCGTTTCAGTACCGCGTTTTTAGACCCCTTTGCCGAGATACCCACGCTCTCCATGCTCTGCTCATACTTTAACAAGGATGGCGAGCCACTTGAAAGCTCTCCCGAAAATACCTTGCGCAAGGCATGCAAAGCATTTAACGATGTTACAGGAATGGAGTTTCAGGCCATGGGCGAGCTCGAATATTATGTAATAGCTCCCGATGAGGGCGTTTTCCCTGCAACCGACCAAAAAGGCTATCACGAGTCGGCTCCCTATGCCAAATTCAACGAGTTCCGCACGCAGTGTATGGCATATATTGCACAGGCCGGCGGGCAGATAAAGTACGGCCACTCCGAGGTTGGTAATTTTACCATAGACGGCCTTATATATGAGCAGAACGAGATTGAATTTCTTCCCGTAAACGCCTGCGATGCTGCAGACCAATTGATGATAGCCAAATGGATAATCCGCAATCTTGCCTATCGTATGGGCTACGATATAACCTTTGCACCCAAGATTACAGCGGGTAAGGCAGGCTCGGGTCTTCATGTGCATATGCGCATAGTAAAAGACGGAGTGAACCAAATGCTCGACGGCGGCTTCCTCTCGGCAACAGCGCGCAAAGCCATTGCCGGAATGATGGAACTTGCCCCCTCGATAACCGCATTCGGCAACACCAACCCCACATCCTATTTCCGCCTTGTTCCCCACCAAGAGGCGCCAACCAATATATGCTGGGGCGACAGAAACCGTTCCGTTCTTGTGCGTGTACCCCTTGGCTGGGCTGCAAAGAGCGATATGTGCCGCATAGCCAATCCGCTTGAAAGCGATAGTAATTACGATACCACACAGAAGCAGACAGTGGAGATGCGCTCGCCCGACGGCTCAGCCGATATCTACCAACTGATAGCCGGCTTGGCAGTAGCCTGCCGATATGGCTTTGAACTTGGCAATGCGTTGGAGATTGCCGACAGAACATACGTCAATGTAAACATCCACCAAAAGGAAAACGAGGAGAAACTGAAGATGCTGGCACAGTTGCCCGACAGCTGTGAGGCCTCGGCCGATTGCCTGCAAGCACAACGCGGTGTGTTCGAAGAGTTCAATGTTTTCAGCCCCGCAATGATTGATGGCATAATTAAGAAACTGCGCTCCTATGGCGACCGCACTCTCCGTGCCGAAATTGCAGGTAACCAAGAGGAGATGCTTAAACTTGTAAATCGCTATTTCCACTGTGGTTGATTATAAAAATCAATGCATGCAAATTAAGGCCGATAGCTTTCCATTTTGTATTTCAATGGAAAACTATCGGCCTTAATTAGTACAAAAAAGACTTGTTATTTTTCAAAATCAACAATATTTGTGTAAATATTTGTTTTTTTATTTGAAAAAACATATATTGCAATCGGTTTCCATTCCGAACCGAAACCGTAGTAATCAGCAGTGTTCGGTACAATTAAATTTTTACCATTATGAAAAAGTTGTTTTTTCTAGTTGCCTTTATGGCTGTTTCAATGTTTGCCAGTGCTCAATTTTACATTGGTGGTAGCGTAGGTTTTAATAAAACCGATAATGATGGAGCAAAAACAACCAATTTCAAAATTGCTCCCGACTTTGGCTACGTACTGAATGATAATTGGTCATTTGGCTTGGCTTTGGGATTCTCCGATTTGGAAAGTACTGATTTTATAGGCAAGGAGTATATCGTGAGCCCATACGCTCGTTACACCTTCTATAGAAATGGTGCATTTAGTGTATTTACCGATGGTGTTTTTGAATTTGTAACTCAAAAACCGGAGATTGGTGATAATGCAAACGGTTGGGGCATCTCTGTTGAACCGGGTATTGCGTACAATTTAAGTGATAAATTCAGCGTTGTCGCAAAGATAGGTTCATTGGGCTATGCTGACGTAGAAGAGACCACAGCTTATGGCTTTGGTTTAGACAATGAGATAAAATTTGCGTTGTATTACTCTTTCTGATAATACTTATTTCAAACAATATAATAAAAGCAGGGGCGACCCTGCTTTTATTATATTATAGCAAATGATTTTTAGATGTCATGAAAATTAAAACCGCTGAAAATCGTAGATTTTCAGCGGTTTTTTGTTGTACGCCGTCAGGGACTCGAACCCTGGACCCATTGATTAAGAGTCAATTGCTCTACCAACTGA
>CALGJF010000003.1 GCA_937914945.1 uncultured Bacteroidales bacterium
CTCTTGGTGGCTTTGGCCATGCAATAGAGGCTTTGCTCACAGCCAATCCCAATCTGTGCATCTACTATTTTTGCCCCATGCCCAGATATTTCGAGAACCCTGCGGGCAAGGAGTGGAACGATTCCATGTGGTGCGATAATTATGTAAATGGCAGCGGCATGCCTTTTACCACCATTGTAGATAAGATGATTGATAATGCCCGCTATTGGCGCATTCCTGTGTGTGATATGTACCGCACAATGGGTGTAAACCGTTTCAATATATTTAATTATGCCCCAGATGGTACTCACCCTTCAAAGGGATATGCCATGGTTGCTAATAAGATTATTTCGTTTATTACTGCGAATAATAATTTGAATGGGTAGAGAGGCTCTGAGGTACTTCCTTCATGAATAAAGGCCTCGTCAGAACATCTTCTGACGAGGCCTTTATTCATGAAAACGACTTTTGTGTCATCTCTCAAGTGCAGATTACTCATTACATATCTCTTTCATGTTTGATATGAGTTCATTTGCGTTATCTATTAATTCTTTATAATCGTAATTTCGCATTCTCTTAATTATTATGTTGTATTCTTCCTCTTTTATACTATTTATAAAATCTATAATGCTGTTATCATTAGAAGCATCAATGGCTTTCCCTACTCCCATATCTATAACTTTCTCTGCGAGAAATGTCTTTGAGCTAACAATAATAGGTGTTTCGAAAAAGATTGATTCATACAATTTGTTTGGCTCAGCGATTCTAACATTTATTGATGCAGTATCGTAGCATACAATGCTTATATCAATGTTTGAGTATATATGTTGTAGGTCTTTGGGGTTCTCAAACGAACCGTGGAATATAATATTCTTGTATGATTGTATCTCGCTATCAATATATTTAGGGTTCCCCACATCTCCAAAAAAATGGAATTCATGTTGTGGAAAGTATTTACCTACTACTTTTGCAAAACGTATAATAGTGTTAGGATATCGTATAAGTCCGATGAAACCGAATTTTATGTTATCGGTATTAATTGTGTTGCTTGCAATGTCGGCTTTTTTATCCCCATCAAAATAGGTACTTAGTTTGTTGGGCTGTTGTATAATGTTTTTAGGACTTTTTGAGCCGAAGATATATCTTGTAAATCCTTCCGATGTGAAGATGGTTCTTTTTGATTTTTTTATTATAGCCCTATCTACGGCCAATAATATGTTTCTAAGAATCGGGTTCCCAATTCTTGATGCTGTTACATCTGCTTCTTCATAAACGAAGTTTTTGCAACCAAGAAACCATGCTATAGCTGCAATCTCATAACCAAAGAAATAGAATATAGAGTTTTTATTATTCCTTTTTATTATTCTTTTAATTGTAGCTATAAAGAATTTTATTTTTTTTAATTTGCCTACATTCTTGTCTCGTGGAATAATTTCTTCAACCTCAAATGGTAAGTTCTTAAGAGTGTTACTGTAAAGCCCACTATCAAAGCCATAGACTTTTATAGGTATTCCCGCTTTATGCAATGTGTCAATACGTTTTATACAGCGAGGTTGTGATAGTTGTAGTGCAATGAATACTAATGTTTTCATATAAATATTTCAGTATTGTTATATTTTTTTGTTGCGTAATATCATACCAACATTATTAGCTAGATATGTAGTATAATACGATATCCTATAATTGAATTGTAGTTATGATATTATGTGTACTTTTATCTAATTTAAAATATCCTTCAATGACATTTGTTTGTCTTGCATTTGCATAACTTGTAGCGAAATCCTCTTCAATGATATCTATCCAATCAATCCCTTTAATATCTATTTTTGCTAAACAGTTACCAGTTTTGCTTCTAAGCAGAATATTGTCATTTGTTTTTATAGCAATAATCTCAGGGTGTAGCATATATCTTATTTTACCTATATTCTTCTTATTATTACCATTAATTATGCAATCTTTTATAACAATAATCTCTGCATTGTACTCAATAGTCCTTGTCTGTGTTATTCCTCTGTAGTTCAAGATTCCGCAGAATTTACATTTGTCATCTTCTTTTATATCAACAATACATTCAGATGTTGGGTAATCAGAATAGAAATTTTTGTATATGTTATTTAGCTCAACACCATTAATAGACACATTATTGTGAGACGAAATGCTTCGGTCTTTTTTAATAATTTCTATACCAGAGTTATAGAACAGACATCCTTTGTCAATAAAAACAGATTTTCCTTTTAATCCCAAATTTAAAGACAGAATGTCATTGTGTACGTGTGTCCCTGAGAGCTCGTTGACATTGGTGAATTTTCCTATTCTAGTATGAATAAATATATCATTTTTGTCTTGGGAACGATATATCCATTGACTACCATCCAAGTAATTGTCGTTGTTGTATCTTTGGCTACCTTCATTAAAAAGATAATTTACATCTTCTTTCTCTTTTCTAAATGCAATAAGAACCCTTGCATCGTCGTTGTCGCCAAAATTAGGTAAATAATCGTGATAGTTAATTGCGGCCAAGTAGTCAAGCAGTCTTTTTGTGTATTGGCCATTTTCGTATTTATCATATTGAAACGTTGCATCGAAATCCTTTCTAAAAATGTCGAAACATACAAGAAATTCTGCAACAACTCTTGTGTAATTGCTCGATTGTTCTAAATAGACACCGCTTGGTGCGATTGTTCTTTCAAGAACCTCTACGAGGTATTCGTATTCTTTTTTATATTCTTTTTTATACGATTTTATCCCAAACGATTGCAAGCATTGCTGTCCAAGGATTAAGCCAATCATTTCTCCTGTAACGTGGTTTTGCCCGTTACCGGTTTTGAACCAACGTGGTGTAGAGAATAGGTGTATACGATTTACATGTTCCTTAATTATACCAAGTATATGCGGCAATATTTGTTCTTTGAATTTGTCGTTATTGTTGCAAAGCAATATTATTTGAATAAGATTTATTATTCTAAATCCTAAATCCATCATTATTCTATTTGCAATACTGCGTCCGGGTATTACCTCTTTTTTCCACCCTTTTATAGAGGTTTCAATATATTCAATGTATTTATCATCTTTTGTATGGTAGTATGCCAAAGCAACTTCTACGAGTTGGTTCATTTTATTGACTTCTAGAACATATTTCACATCCTTACAACCATTTTGTAGTACAGAAGCTGTCATACAAAAAACATTTGCCGGCCAATAGTTTTGTGAATAAGGGTCTTTTAACCAATCTTTTTTATGGTTAAAACTATAATATTTATTAAATATATTGATATAACCAGATAAAATCTTATCTGCTTTTTTACGTGTTGTTTCTATATTATCATTACACCGTATATAGAAATCATTGAAATTGAAGTAATTTAAATCTTTTTTTGGAAAACATATAGGCCATTTTACAGGAAAGTGCTTGACAAATATTTTTTCCTTAAATAAGAGTGCTTTATATAGTACTTGGTGAGGTACAATCTTTATTAATTCTTTTAATGAATATTGTTTTAGTTTCGAAATCATATCTTGTATTTGTTTAGATAATATCCTCAACAGTTTTATAATTATTGTCAATGGTTGTTGTTATTAGAAAATCATCAAGAAATTTAAGAGAGTAATTTGTCGTAGATTTTGGGTGGCAAATAATAGTAAAATCCTTTATATTGTTTCTTTTAGCATGTCTATAAATAGGAATAAGCATACAGCCTAATAAAGAATCAATACTTGCAGGTAAGCGTAATGGCGTGAATATTAATTTTAGTTTATTGATTATTCTTTTATGAAATGGTACTGCATTGGCTATGGCACTACCATCACCGAACTTAATAACCGTTCCTTTGTATTTTGTCTTTTTGTATGCAAATATAATGTTGTTGGTTGGCATGGTGTATATTGGTAATTCTATGATACGCCCATTGCCATGTTTATCTTTCAATGTAATATCATCGTTAAATGTATATATGTCAGAATATTTTATTTTTGTAAAATCGTAAGATTGATATTTTGATAAAACTTTCTTTCCGCATAAACAAGATGAATCAATTTTAATTTTATGTTTTATTAGAAGTTCTGCATAATTGGGTAAAGTTTGAATTGAATATCCCCCAGCTCTGTATGCGATACATTTTTTGTTAGTTATAGATTCAATTAATTTAATGCCTTCGTCAAACATCTTGTCTATATCTTTTGGAGGACAACTGCTGATTTTGAAATATTCTGTATTTACATTCCATTTCCCGTTTTTGTATTCAGAGTAAAACCATTGTGGATGTATGTGTAGTTGTATGGAATGACCATTATCTGCAAGTTTCTTTAATTGTTTACATATTTTTGTGAAAGACTCATTTAATTGCGCATCACAATCTTTTATTTTATTAAGTTTACAGATATAAGTGGTGTCAACAAAAAAAGTACCTTTAACATTGTACTTATTAAGTATTTCCTCAATACGATTTGTTGGTTCTATTAATGAATGTTCTACACTACCTGATTTTATACCATGAAACAATTCGTAGTCAAATGTTATATATATGTTCATATTTATTGTCCGATTGATTTTTTTGCAAGTTCTCCAAGATAGAATTGCGATGCAATTTTTTCGGCATCGCTTTTCATTATACTATATTTTTCGATAGACGAGAGTATTGCCTCCGTTAGAGTTTCTACATTTACATTGTTAAGTAGGACTGCGTTTTCATTTACTTTTATGTGTGCCATTCCCTCCCAATATTGGAATATGCCGGGAATGCCGCATGCGACTGCTTGTTCCCAAAGCACGGAGTGAGTGCCGGGGAATACAGCAAGGTCCGATGCAAGGAAAAGGTCGTAAGAGTCGGTGCCATTTATCCACCCTGGCATTACAATATTTTCTATATTTTTGTATTCGTCATATTTGTTTTTCATTTCATCAGTAGGCGTGCCGAATGCAAGCAACCACGCTTTTTCCTTCCCAAGCTCTTTTATGGCATCCATAAGAATGTGTTGTTGCTTACGTTTGTCGAGCCTGCCTCCTGTAATAACAAGGAAAGCATCTTGAGGTATGTTGTATTTTTCTCTAATACTTTTGCGCGTGGCCTTAATGTCTTTTCCCACAATGTATGTTTCGTCGCCACCCATTATGAGCAGGTCTATCTTCTTTGGGTCAACTTTATATACATCACGCAAATAATTCATTCTCCAAGGAGTGGTTCCCCAGAATTTTTCTACATATTCGTTATTTCTGCGTGTGTGAAGAGAGAGTATCTTCTGCACGATTCTTTTTTTCCATGATTTATGGTAGCCACTATTGTAATAATCGGTGTGGCAGTCCATAAATATTTTCACATTAGGGTGAGCATTTTTGTATTTGAAAATAATTTTATTATCAACGCTACCCATCCCGTGTATGAAAATTATATCGGGCTTAATTTCTTCTATCTTTTCTTTCAGCCCTTTACTGCGATTAATGAATAGGTGTGCATAAATGTTCTTTGTACTAACAGGTAAGCGATGTACAAAGATGCCTTGTGGGTTTGTGTATTCTTCTGCGTTGCAGAAGGTGGCTCCCTTGTTATTTAGTATTAAAGTTGTTGTTATAATATGTACTTCGTGTCCTTGTAGTATATGTTTTGCGGGTAAAGTATTCTCATTATAATTAACCCCTTCAATGTATTTTTCAGCTATTGCTATATGTAGTATATTGCTCATTCCTGTTTATTTTTTTGTGAGTGATTTTGTTGAATAGTGTGAAAATTATGATGAATAAGATTATATTCTGGCTGAAATCGTCACTAACCATTGACTTGATAAAGTAGGGTATAAATATTATAAAGGCATAATGATTGCTTATTGTTCTTTTAAAAAGACTAAATTTATTTCTTACAAAAAATATTAACAAAATAATTAACATAAGGATTAATCCCAAACAACCTTGTTCGCTTAAAATCTCAAGTATAATGTTATGTGCATATCTTTGATTGGTCATAGGATCGTGAAAGTTACCAAATCCCACTCCCATTACAAAGTTTTCTCTAATTGTCTTGAATGTAAAATCATATCCTCTATTTAATCTCTCTTCAGCTGTATTTGTCGTGTCAAATACTTTTTGGATGCTTTCAACCTCGAGTGATGAGAGGAATATATAGCCGGCAATACATAATACGATTGTAAGACAAATATTTCTTATCTGTAATTTGTCGTTTTTTATCATAATCCAAGCGGCTATAATAATAAAATAGCATATCATAGCCTGGCGCGCTCCAGAAACTAGAATAAGCCAAAGTGCTGTAGCGAGAATTAAAAAATCATTTATTCCTGTTAGTTTCTTTTTGTCGGATAGGTAGAAAGCTATGCTATAACAACCAAACATTCCAGGTGTGTGGTATACGATATATGGCAATCCAAGTTCGCCGTTATCAACCATTGATGCTCTAAATGATTCAAAATCAAAAAGATTTAATGTCCTAGTATAACCATAAAAATCGAATGCAAAAGCAATAAAGAATATACCTGAGAGCAAATAGATTATAGCAATCTTTGAAAGATTGATATTCTTGAACATTGCTATTGGATAGAATGCCAGCATAGAAGTTGTGATAGTTATTAAGAGGGCTGTGAATTTTTTACATCCTTCGCTTGACATCCCTCCATATAGCAATGAGAATATTACGATAAGTACAATTGCACCTGTATATATAATTGTACTAGGCTTTTTTTTAATTATATAAAGGTCCTTATATAATAAGAAGAATGCGATTAAAAGTGAAATTATTGAACCTGGAATGCCTATGTTAAAACCTCTAAATGTTTCTCCCAATACTGCCGATAAGATAAGTGCAAAGATAATCCCAGCTTCTTTTCGTTGTATAAAGCAAATCATAGCCAAAATGATGCCGAGTATCATTATTGCCTGTATCTTACCTAACATGGTTAAAGCCAATAAAATAGGTGCAATATATGGTGCGATATTAAAAACATATTTTTGCATAATAGGTATTCTATGAATTCATACTATCAATGATTACTCTTTTCCACTTCTCTTTCCATAAATTTAGTGAAAAAGCTTCTTTGACAGTTTCATAAGCATTGTTGGCAAGTTTATTTCTTTGTATATTGTTGCTTATGAGTTTATCGATTGCGTTGAAAAGCTCATCTTTTTCGTATGGGTCGAACATAAGACCATTGTATTCATCAAGTACAATGTTTGTCATTCCGCCCACATTAGAGCATACAACGGCACATTCGGCAGCCATGGCTTCGAGCAACGAAAGTGATGTGCCCTCGGAGCCAATTGTGGGAACAACGGCGATGTCGTGTTCACTATGTATGCGCAAAGACTCGTCACTATTATATTTTATGAAAGATACTCTATTCTCGCTCGCAAATCTATCTTTAAGCATTTTTTCATCGGGCCCTTCACCTGCGAATGTAACTTTTACGTTATTGTGCTTTTTCAATATTCTGTCTATAGCATCTGCAAAGATGCGGGTTCCGCGAAACTCAAAAAAGCGTCGTGCAAAAATTATTCTAATATCCTCATCTGCTCTTTTTGTCCTTCTGTTAGCCGGTATTTCCGAGAAATTGGGTATTACCTGCGTACTTGTTTTTGGAGCAGCAATAATTGCTCTGTACCAATTTGTGAAGTTATAATCGACACAAACAATTTTTTCAACCTTGTTAATCAAGTTTACTCTTTCCCATGCAGCTTGCGCTTTGCGACAAAAATATATGAAATATTTCAATGCCGAATTTCTATATTGATTTTTGGGTCGGTCCCAGGAAATTCCGTGTTGAATACCGATTGTTCTCTTATGATTTGTTTTTACAATCAGAGTATCGGTACCAAAAATAAGAATATCATCTTCTTTTATGTGCCCTTTGCTCTTGTTGTATAGAAATTGAGGCAGTGTTTTTATGTTTTGTCTCTTGTAATCGAACTTGAATGCATGTATATCCACACCGTCCTTTTCAATGTTGAAATCGTAGTTTGCTGTTTGGTATAGCGAAATGTCAAGCCCTAAATCCTTAATAACAGAAATAAGATTTGTAAGGTATGTTTGAATACCACCAACCGACATATCTTTGCCATCCTTTGCAATGTAATTTTCGTATATTATATGTACTTTCATTGCAATCTATATTATATTGATTCACAAAATTTATTAATATCCTCTCCTTCATAAGTGAAAGTTGCATCGTTGCCATGCTCTTTGAAATATTTTTTTAACATTCTTTCATTGTGAATGTTAAAAACACGTCTTAGCCCGCTTTTTATGAATTTAGCAGGCATTCCTCCAATGAGAGAGTATTGGGGAATCTCACTGTAATCTTTATTCAAAAGAGTGTTTGACGCGGCTATGGTATAGTCGGGTAATACGGTTCCCTTTTGTATTGTAGAACGATTACCTATCCAACAATATTTACCAATGATGATTTTACCATTTGCTGTAGACGTTGACTGTGAATCTGTGTTAATAATGAAGTGAAAATTGGAATCCATTATCTGGCTTTCGTGTGCAATACGAGTTCCTTCATTTATTTCAATGTGATGAGTACATACTATACGAACATTTTCTCCTATAATTACACCATTACCCAAAATAAGATTTCCTCCTCTATTGTTTATGCTCCCACCATTACAGATATTTACCTTTCCTTTGAATGTGATTTTACCATTATTAAGGAAATGTGTTTTTTTTGTATCAATTGCCGCGCCATTGACTGGTAGTCCTATTTTAATCATTCCACGTGTTATCTTTCCTTGTATCTCAATATCGCCATACAAGCTATCAAGTTTTACATTGCCATAAACATATATAGGCCGTTTAATGGCTTGTTTCAGTGGTAGGCTTCTTAAATTAATGTATATCGTTTTAAGTAACCTAAAATGTTTACGGGAGAAATAGTGCTCGATATTAAATAACAATCTATTAAAACCTCTTTTAATTAGTCCCTTTTTCATATTTACATTATTGAATATTTAACTTTTGACTTAAATAGCTTGTAGAACACATATAGTGTTATGGTTGTACTTATTATAAAGATTAGTGCTCTGATGTAGATGTTTATATCATGATAAGATAGGTAAATAAGCATGGCTACTATTCCCCATAGTGTTATAACCCATTTAGAGAATATAAATTCCATTGGTACCCATTTGCGTTTAATATATATGGGATACAATATCACTGTTACAAAAATATAAGCAATGCAATAACTTATAGCAAGTCCCACTGATGCATATTCCTTCAAATAATGGAAGAAAGCAAGAAGTGTTGTACCCCAAATAAAATTGGATAATAATCCTACCCATTGCATATTTTTTACGGCAAAAATACGCGACATGCCCTGTTTGTACATTATGATCAGTGTAAAGAGCATAACATACATAAATGTTTCATCGAAGACTTCACCCTGATATTCTTTGCCGAACATCCAACCTCCTAATTGAGGAAATGACATAAATGGCAAGCATATAATCATTCCAATGAACCATGGCGCAAGGATATTCAGTTTGTCAATAATATCACTCTCTGCTTCCTTTGATGACATAAATGAAATGAATGGCGATGTCATAGTATTGGCTACATTGCGTACAATGATTTGAAGAGTTAGCACTGCCGAAAAAATACCCATAGCTGCAAAACCGGCGTTATTTACAAGGATGATTTCTGATACCCATTTGATGGGGGAAATCAATAATCCCGATAATGTTGCCGGTAGGCTGTATCGGTATAGAAGTCTCCATTCTTTCCATCCGCTTTTGTAGTTAATGGAGATTATTCCTTCTTTCTCTGCTTTCTCAATTGCATAGCCGGTTTGCAGGCACAAAATGAGATTGCTGGCTGCGTATGCCATAACACTCCAGAATACTCCAAAGTATGCGCCAACGATGTATAATGGAAGGCACAAGATACTATTTACAACACTTATTCTTGCGGTCTCTTTGAATCTCTTTAAGCCATTCATTACTCCAATTTGAGCTCCGTTATATGCGCAAAACCAGAGGACAAAGGCTGCTATTATGAATTCGCTCCTCAGTTCAGGAGCTTTTAATGTATTGGTAGCTATGTAATCGGAGAATAGTATTACAAGCAATGTTATGATACTGCCGGTTATGGCAGAAAATGTGAGAGTGAGTGAGGCTATTCGACCTGCTTTCCCTTTATCTTTTTTCAGATTTTCTGCTATGAATTTAGTTCCCGTCAATCCAAGCCCAAAGCCTGCAAATGTGGAAAAGGTGAGTGCGGTATTTCTAATGAGGCCGTATTCTCCAAATCCTTCTTTCCCCAAAATCTTTGCAACAGCAATCCATACAATGAACATCAGTACTCTGGAACCTAATGTCCCTAAGATAGACCATAGAACACTTGAGGCCAATCCCTTGACATCACCTGATTGTGATGCGTACTTTGATTTTATCTTATTTAAGAGCGTCATTTCTGTATTTTGTAATATTGCATTAGGTTGATGCAAGACTATAGTCTTGCATCAACTTGTTCACGAGGAAGCACTCCTTTTACATCGTAGATAACTCCGTTTGCAGTAAGCATATCGCGGAAATTTATCCCTTCAAACTGCTTGTGTGCCACAGCGAGTATTATGGCATCATATTTTTGTTTTTTTACAGTTTCCCAATCTGCGGTACATTCAATGCCGTATTCGTGCTTTACGATATCTTTGTTTGCCCATGGATCGTATATCGTAATGTTACTTGTATATTCGGTGAGAGTTTGGTGAATATCCACAACTTTTGTGTTGCGTACATCGGGGCAATTTTCTTTGAATGTAATACCTAGCAGAAGGATGTTGGCATCTTTTACAATTGCACCTTTTTTGTTCATGCATTTCACGGTTTGCTCGGCAACGTATGCTCCCATACCATCGTTTAGGCGACGTGCAGAGAACATTACGCGAGGAAGAACACCATACACTTGTGCTTTCTGTATGAGATAGTAGGGATCAACGCTGATGCAGTGGCCACCAACCAAGCCGGGGTTTAGTTTTATGAAATTCCATTTTGATGATGCAGCCTCAATGGCATCGTGAGTATCTATTCCCATTGCGTTGAAAATCTTTGCAAGCTCGTTCATGAATGCAATATTTACATCGCGTTGTGAATTTTCTATTATTTTTGAAGCCTCTGCTACTTTTATCGAAGGTGCTTTGTGAGTACCATTTACAAGAACGCTGTTGTAAAGGTTATCGACAATGTCGGCAATCTCGGGTGTTGAGCCCGATGTTACTTTCTTAATCTTCTCTACGGTGTGTTCTTTGTCTCCCGGATTAATGCGCTCGGGTGAGTAACCCGCAAAGAAATCTACATTGAATTTAAGGCCCGACACACGCTCAACAACAGGGAGACACTCTTCTTCGGTTACACCCGGATATACTGTTGATTCGTAAACAACAATATCTCCTTTTGAAATAACTTTACCCACTGTTTCGCTTGCGCCCCATAGTGGTTTCAAGTCGGGGCGGTTGTTCTCATCAACAGGAGTGGGAACAGCTACTATATATATGTTGCAGTCTTTGATGTCCTCTAATTTTGTGGTGCATTTGAAACCATTCTTAATGGCTGCTTGCAATAGCTCATCGCTAACCTCCAATGTGGCATCGTGTCCGCCATTTAGGGCATCAACACGTTTTTGGTTCATATCAAAACCTACTGTTTCATACTTTGTTGAGAACAAACGTGCCAAAGGCAAGCCAACGTAGCCTAATCCGATTACGCAAATTTTCATTGTATCCATTGTTTTTATTTATTAATTAATTATTGTGCTTACTTATATTATTATCATTTAATTATATTTACGATTTGAAGATGAATTTATAGTTATTTATTGTCAAATCTTCCATTATCATGGAGTTATGTCCTAATACGATTAATAATATTAGTATTCCTTTTGTCAATGTTGAGTCTTTCTTGGAGATTAAACTTTCTTCCGTTCTCATCTGCTATATATGTAATAATATTCTTCTATTTGTTCCCGCAAGCCCATCCAAGTGCTTGCGGGTGGGGCTTTGCCCCCTGACTGTGGGTCCTTTCTACTTTTCTCCCACTTCTTTGTTGTTTGTTTGGGCAGGCGCATGGGCTGCCCTTGCATTTGCGTGTTTATTTCTTGTAGATTCCGCAGAAGTCAAGGATTACCTTGTTTTCGTCCCAAGGCAGTGTCTTGAACTCGTTGTGGGCGGTGAGCATTACCACGATGTCGGCTCTGTCGTATGCCTCTTTGTAGTTGGTGAGCTTGAACTGCTTGTGCTCGCTAACGTTGGGCTCCACGATAAGTATATCGGCATTGTTGCATATAAGCATCACTTTGCCTACGATGTTCTTTGAGGGGCTCTCGCGCAGGTCGTCGATATTTGGTTTGAAGGCAAGGCCCATCATGGCGACAACAGGTTTATGACCATGTTTGAGCTCGTATTCCAGCATTGTGCTCTTTATCTTTTCGGCACACCAATCGCTTTTGTAGTTGTTAATCTCGCGTGCCATGGCTATGATTTTGCTCTCCTCGGGATAGTCGGCAGTGATGAAGTAGGGGTCAACGGCTATGCAGTGGCCACCTACACCACAACCGGGTTGCAGAATGTTCACGCGGGGGTGCTTGTTGGCAAGCTCGATGAGCTCCCATACGTTGATGCCGGCTTTGTCGCAGATGAGTGAGAGCTCGTTGGCGAATGCTATCTGCACGTCGCGGCTGCTGTTCTCTGTGAGTTTGCACATTTCGGCTGTGCGGCTGTTGGTCTTGTGGAGCTTGCCCTGCACGAACTGTGAGTAGAACTCTATGGCTTTGTCGGTGCTCTCGGGGGTGAGGCCGCCAAGCACGCGGTCGTTGTGCACAAGTTCATAGATTACATTACCGGGGAGCACGCGCTCGGGGCAGTAGGCAATGTAAATCTTGTCTTTGAGCTCGGGACGTTCGGCGAAGATGATTTCGGCCATCTTCTCGGTGGTACCGATGGGTGATGTGCTCTCGATGACATAGAGGTCGCCCTCTTTGAGCAAGGGGAGAACGGCGCGGGTTGCAGCCTCAACATACGAGATGTCGGGCTCGTGGTCGCCCTTGAAGGGGGTGGGCACCACCATGAAGTAGGCGTCGCTCACTTGGGGGGTGGTGTAGGCTTTGAACTTGCCTGCTGCCAGAACCTCCTGCAACATCTCCTCCATGCCGGGCTCGATTATGTGGAGCTTGCCCTGATTGGTTACTTCTACTACCTTGGCATTGATATCTACTCCTACTACATCAACACCGTGTTTTGCAGCAATAATTGCTGTGGGGAGGCCTATGTAGCCAAGTCCCATGAAACATGCTTTCATTGTTAATATAAATTTATGTGATTAGTATATGCTTATTTTAGTTTTTCGACTATTCTGCCGCATGCAAGGCCGTCGCCATAGGGGTTAACGGCGTGGCTCATTTTTTTGTATGCCTCGGCATCGTCGAGAAGTGTGGATACTTCGGTTACAATTTTGTTGTAGTCGGTACCTACGAGTTTAACGGTGCCGGCGTGGAGTGCCTCGGGGCGTTCGGTGGTGTCGCGCATTACAAGCACAGGCTTGCCAAGGCCGGGTGCCTCCTCCTGTATGCCGCCGCTGTCGGTGAGTACAATGTTGCTCTTCTCCATGAGATATACGAACGATAGGTATTCAAGGGGTTCAATGAAGAACATATTGCCAAGGTTGCTCAAATCCTCGCCAAATACTTCGTGTATGGGCTTGCGTACATTGGGGTTGAGGTGCATGGGATAGACGAAATCCACATCGGGGTATTTTTGAGTGAGGTCGCGTATGGCAGTGCACATGTGTATGAATCCATCACCGAAATTCTCGCGGCGGTGGCCTGTGATGAGTACAAGTTTTTTACCACCGGCAAGGCGGTTTACATCGTAGCCGGCCTGCAACAACAGCTCTTTAAGTTCGTCGTTGAGCTTGCTATCCTCTTTTATTTTATTTACTACCCAATAGAGAGCGTCGATAACGGTGTTGCCGGTTACGGTTATGCTCTCTTCGGTAACAGCCTCGCGCAAGAGGTTTTCGCGGCTCAATGGGGTGGGAGCGAAATTGTATGTTGCTATGCGCCCTGTTATTTGGCGGTTCATCTCCTCGGGCCATGGGCTGTATATGTTGTGTGTGCGCAGGCCAGCCTCGACGTGTCCCACGGGTATCTGTTGGTAGAAGGCTGCAAGGGCTGCGGCTGTGCTGGTGGTGGTGTCGCCATGAACGAGTACCACTGAGGGCTGTACCTCCTTGAGAACATCGCGCATGCCTACAAGCACGCGGGCTGTTACATCGTAGAGGTCTTGTCCCTGTTTCATGATGTTGAGATCGTAGTCGGGGGTAATCTCAAAGAGTGCAAGTACCTGGTCGAGCATTTGGCGGTGTTGGCCGGTTACGCATACCACGGTCTTGAACTCGTCGGTATGTTTTTGGAATTCTTTTACCAAGGGTGCCATTTTTATGGCTTCGGGGCGTGTGCCGAATACAAGCATTACTGTTTTCATGTCAATATAATTTATTTATGTTTTAGTTTGTTCTTGATATAATTATTTAGCTGTATTTCTCTTTATTATATATAAGGTATATGTTTATGTTGTCCTGTTATTAATCCCTGCCAAAGATATCGCGGGTATAGACGCGCTCTTTTACATCGGCAAGGGTGTTGTCGTATCGGTTGGCTATAATGGCATGTGCCTGTTGCTTGAATAGTTGCAGGTTGTTTACCACGCGGCTACCGAAGAATGTGCTGCCATCGGGCAGGGTGGGCTCGTATATTATTACATTTGCGCCTTTGGCTTTTATACGTTTCATAATACCTTGAATGGAGGAGTGGCGGAAGTTGTCGCTGCCTGTCTTCATGGTGAGGCGGTAAACGCCTATGGTGCAGTTTTTTTCGTCGCTGGCCTTAAAGGTCCCTTTGCTGTAATAGTTGTAGTAACCTGCCATGGACAGCACGCGGTCGGCAATGAAGTCTTTGCGAGTGGCGTTGCTGTCTACTATGGCTTGTATGAGGTTCTGCGGTACGTCCTGATAATTGGCAAGCAGTTGCTTGGTGTCCTTGGGAAGGCAATATCCTCCGTATCCGAACGAGGGGTTATTGTAGTGTGTGCCTATGCGGGGGTCAAGTCCTACTCCGTTTATTATTTGCGCTGTGTTGAGCCCGCGTATCTCGGCATAGGTGTCGAGTTCGTTGAAGAAACTCACACGCAGGGCAAGATAGGTGTTGGCAAAGAGCTTTACAGCCTCGGCCTCGGTGAGGCCCATGAACAGAGTGTCGATGTCGGGCTTGAGGGCTCCTTGTTGTAGCAACCGGGCAAAGGTGTGGGCTGCCTGCTCCATGTTCTTATCCTCTTGCGGGTATCCCACTATTATGCGGCTGGGGTAGAGGTTGTCGTAGAGGGCCTTGCTCTCGCGCAGGAACTCGGGCGAAAAGAGAATGTTTTTCAAATTATATCTTTTGCGCATATTCTCGGTGTATCCCACGGGGATTGTGCTCTTTATGACAATTGTGGCTGTGGGGTTTGCCTTTATAACCTGTTCAATGACAGCCTCTACTGCTGTGGTATCGAAAAAATTAAGATTACTATCGTAATTGGTGGGGGCGGCCACTACAATGAAATCGGCACCGCGGTAGGCTGACGCGGCATCGGTGGTAGCGGTGAGGTGTAGCTCTTTTTTGAGCATATACTCCTCTATATAGTCGTCTTTTATGGGTGAGATATGGTTGTTTATCATATCCACCTTTTCGGGGACGATATCTACAACGGTTACGTTGTTATGTTGTGCAAGCAATGTGCCCATGCTGAGCCCTACATAGCCTGCCCCGGCAATGGCGATATTCATTTTATTAAAATATTTCTTGCGGTTAAGTGTTCTTTTGGTATCAATTGTTTTTCTTTATTATGAATTCTGATTGCTTAAAATTAGGTATTTATATGTCAATTTACACAGGGTTGTCATTTCGACGACTATATGGGAGGAGGCGTGTTGTTGAGGGGTGTTTAGGGTATGTCCCGAAAATCTCCTAATTAACGCCATTGGAGATTCTTCACTCCGCTCAGAATGACAAGTCTTTATTATTTGTGTAGGATTCTATATAATCACTTAAAATTATTGAAACAGAATTTATATGTTCAATGTTTTTACAATTGTTTTTATATGAACAAATTTTACGCTTTCTTGTTTACTCTTGCCCATATCCGTAATGGTAGCTCCTATGGTAGCCGTATCGGTAACTGTACTTGTAGCCATAACGCCCGCCACCGGTCTCCACACCGTTGAGTATTATTGATATGTTCTTGAGTTTGTTCTCGTTGTATATGGTTTCAATGTCGGACAGCATTGCGCGCTCCATGATTCCGGCACGTACAAGGAAGAATGTGCGGTCGGCAAGTTTTTCAATTATATGCGTGTCGGCTACCATCTCCACGGGCGGGCAGTCTATGAGCACATAGCGATATTCTGCTTTGAGCTTTTCTATTAGGGCTGTGAAACGTGGCGATTCCAGCAACTCGGTGGGGTTGGGTGGAATTGTGCCAACCGGCAGTATGTGCAGATTACTGTATTGGCTGTCGGCAATTATTATATCTTCAATTTCCTCGGTTTCGCCGGCAAGGTAGTTACTGAGTCCTTTCTTGGGTGATGAAACATATTGTGAGAGCGAAGCGTGGCGCATATCGCCGTCTATAACTATTACTTTCTCTCCTTTAATGGCAAGGCTTACTGCGGTGTTTATCATGCAGAATGTTTTTCCGCTGCCGGGGTTGAACGAGGTTGTGATGATGGTGGTGTGCTGTTTCTCGCGTGTCATAAACTCTATGTTGGTGCGCAAAACGCGGAATGCTTCGTTTATGATGTTGCGGCTGCCCTCTTGTACCACTACCGAAATTTTATTGTTTTTCTTTTTCTTGTTATTGAGAGGCAGTTGAGGAATTTCGCCTATGATTGGTGCCGATAGCCCGTTTAGGTCTTTTCGTCCGCGCACGCGGGTATTGGCCAGTTCGCGTATGACTATAATTGCCGCCGGTGCAAGAAGGCCTATGGCGATGGCGAAGAGTATTGTGCGGTTTTTAACCGGTGCTGTGGGGCTGGTGCTGCCTGTGGGTGATGTTATGATACGTGTTTTGTAGGCTGTGAAGGCTTGGGAGAGCTGGTTCTCTTCGCGTTTTTGCAGCAGGAAGAGGTATAGTTTTTCTTTTACGCTTTGTTCGCGTTCGGCCGAGGCAAGGTATTTCGTCTGCTCGGGGTTCTTGGATATCTCTTCAATGGTCTTTCGGGTGTCTTTTTCGAGTGTGGCAATGCTTGTCTCTACTTTCTTGATGGTGATTTTGGCTGCAGCGATGATGGATTCGCGCTTGGCCGCGAGTTGCATGTCCATTGTTTTTACCTCGGGGTTGTTCTCGCCACTTTTTTGTATGGCGGCATTGCGCTCGATAAGTGCTTGGTTGTATTCCACTATCTGGTCGTTCAGCATGGTGTTGCTCAGTGTGGTTCCGAATGGAAGTGGGTCGTGAGGGGTGTTGCTTGCTTGCAGCTTGGCAAGAATCTCCTTCATGCTTGCAAGTTCGTTGTTCAGCCTTTGCAGTTCGTTTATGTTGGCTCGGTTTTTTGATATGTGTATGGAGGTGGTTGTGGCGACATCGGGCAGGCGATTGCGGCTCTTGTAAGAAGATATGTTGCTGTCAACTTCGTCGAGTTCGTCGCTTATGTATGCCAATCTGTCGTTTATGAATTGCAGCGTGCCGTCTGCCGCGCGGTTTTTGTCCTTTATCCAATTTTCGCTATATACCTCTACAAGGGTGTTTAGTATATCGTCGGCACGATCTATCGAGTGGTCGGTTATAGATATTGTTATGATGTCGCTTTCGCTATCGGGTAATCCGAAATGCAACCTGCCTGTAACCATACCGATGGCTGCTTGCATGCTCGAATGGGTTACGTTGATACGGATATCCTCTGTGATGGAGTATGAGGGGTTGCTGCGTATGATTAATTTCCCGATAGGGCTCTCGGCGAGTGCAATCCCGTCTATAAGTTCTCCTGTTATTGGTTCACAATCGATGTCGGTGCCTTCGGAATGGAAATTGGTCAGCGTGTATCTGTTTTCGGGGGTTATTTCAATGCTTAATGATGCCGAACTCTCTTCGTCAAGGTCGTAGAACTCTATTGTTGCCGGGAGTGATTCGCCGTAAAGGGTCTCTGGGTGCCAAGTTCCTTTTTTGTTGTAGCTGGTTCTGAGGTTGAGTTTCTTTACCACCTCGTTTATTGTTCCCGGTGCTTTGAATGTATATATCTCGTTGTATGCATTGGTGGAGGTGCGTAGCCCGAGGTTTGCCATATTTGCCATCTGCTCATCTATGGATGGTGCTTTATCTTTGGATTTTATGAGAACCTCGCAGTAGCGGGTGTATGTGGGTTGTGTGATGGCTATTTTGTAAATGGCAATTCCTAATGCTATCGTCAATGTGATTACGAACCAATACCAGCGCGATAGGCATGAGTATAGGATCTCTTCGATGTTGAAATTGTTTTCTGCTTGAAATTGAGTGGTTGCTCTTTTTCTCTCTTTCATATCCTCTTGTTCGTTTTTTTTTGTACTCTTTTGCAGGCTTTGGTGTAGCTGTTGTGGCTGTGATAGCTTGCTCGTGGACATATCTTGGGGACTTTGAAGGTGTTGTAAGTTGTTATCCTTCAATTAGTTACGCAAACTTGAAACATTGTTTCATGCTGTGCGTTGAATTATGATTGCCATGGTGTAACCCGTTTGCAAGGGTGTCCCGGCAGTGAGATGTTTGTAGTAATCGTTGATTTGTCCTACATCCAATCAAATGCGAAGATACTAATTTTTATTTAATTGTCTCAAATTATTTTTATTTTTTTATTTTTTGTGCGCGCGTGCGTCGTTGTTCGCTGGCGGGGCAATGCAAGCGGTCGCTTTTTTGTTGTAATGCGTTTTGTAAATAAAATTTACCAAGCAAAAGCTCCCTGCCGAAAATTTGCTTGACTTTTGTATGTGTGTAAAGATTGGTTTGTGATGACAATGGTTGTTGTATATATAAATAGGTGAGCGTGGCTATAGTGGTGTGAATGAGCCTGTTTGCTTGCTTCTGAGGGGGCTTTTTATGATAAAATGCCTTTTTTTTCAAAAAATGATGTAAAAAAAGTGCCAATTATGTTGCAGTATAATGTTTTTTTATATCTTTGTGCATCATTAACCTTAATAACAGAATATTATGAAAGAGCTTATTGAAAAAATTCAGGAGACTTATGCTGCTTTTGCGGCTGATGCAAATGCACAGGTAGAGAAAGGTAACAAAGCTGCCGGTACACGTGCTCGTAAGGCTTCTTTGGCAATTGAGAAAATGATGAAGGAGTTCCGTAAGGCTTCTTTGGACGCTGCTAAGAACTAATTGCGGTTTCTCAACGTATTACGCTATAAATAAGGCTGCATTCGCTGCGGCCTTATTTGTTTTTTTGCGCCATCCCTCACCGGTCGGGGTGGTGTTCTTTTTTTTGTTTTAATGGTGATTGTGTAAAATTACATGTAAAATAAATTTACCATAGATGCTTTTCGGGTGGTGGGTGTTGCAGCCTGCAAATATGATTTTGCCAATAAAATGCAAAGAACGGTATAATATTGCAACGTGGCGGTGTTCCTAATTTTGAGTCGTGAGTTTTGTGGCTTTGTATTTTGCTTTTGTGTAAATCGAATGTCGTGAGCCTGTTTTTGGGTTTGTTGTTTAAAAAAGGTTTATTTGTATAATAAAATTTTATTTTATGAAAAAAAAATTATAAATTAGCAACGTTTTGTGCGTGGTGCGATATGCGCCCGTCTTTTGGTGGTTTGGAGAATGAAATTTTGTATAACCTAAAAATATTTTTATGAAGAAAAAATTTGTAACAGCTGTGATGGCCGCCCTGTTTGTGTCGGCTGTTTCCGTGGGGCAGAATCTCTCGGGCTTTGCATATGGCAATGTCGAGGCTCCTGCCGGCAATGAGTGGGAGAGCCCCACGCAATTGTCTTTGAACAAAGAGCAACCCAAGGGGTGGTTCTTTACATTTGATAGCGAGGAGAGTGCTCGCAAGGTGTTGCCCGAGAATAGCGAGTATTATCAGTCGCTTGATGGTACTTGGAGCTTTAATTGGGTTGGTAATCCCGGTGAGCGCCCCGTGGATTTTTATAAGCTCGATTATGATGTTGCAGCTTGGGATAAAGTACAGGTTCCCATGAACTGGAATGTGTATGGCTTGCAACCGGACGGTAGTCAAAAGTATGGTACCCCAATCTATGTAAATCAGCCTGTAATATTCAAGCACAGTGTGGCTGTGGGCGATTGGAAGGGTGGTGTGATGCGCGAGCCCGCCCCACATCATACTACATACAAAAACCGTAACGAGGTGGGCTCTTATCGTCGCTCATTCGTGGTTCCCGAGGATTGGGCCGGTCGCGAGGTGTATATAAACTTCGATGGCGTAGATTCTTTCTTCTATTTGTGGATTAACGGCAAGTATGTGGGCTTCTCGAAGAACTCTCGTAACTTGGCTGCATTTAACATTACCGATTACTTGGTTGAGGGCGAGAATGTGGTTGCCGTTGAGGTTTATCGCAATAGCGATGCTTCGTTCTTGGAGTCGCAGGATATGTTCCGCCTGCCCGGTATCTTCCGCACTGTGTCGCTCACATCGACCAATCCTGTGGAGATTCGCGACTTCCGTGTTACAACTGACCTTGATGCAGAGTACAAGGATGCTGTTGCCAATATTGCAATAGACGTGCGTAACTTGGGCAAGAAAAAGGCAAAAGGTTATTCTGTAAAAGCACAGCTCTATAAAAATGAGCTTTACAGCGACGATAACTCAATAGTTGATGGTGCTGCTATAAGCGGTGCAGTGGAGGAGGTCTTGAGCGGTGATACAAAAACTGCCAAATTGGCTCTTCCTGTTGCCAACCCTGCAAAATGGAGTGCAGAGCAGCCCAACCGTTATACACTACTCGTGCAGTTGCTCGATAAGAAAGGCCGCGTGGTCGAGACGGCTTCCACATACATCGGTTTCCGCGAGGTTGAGATACGCGACACAAAAGCCGAGGATGATGAGTTTGGCTTGGCAGGCCGTTACTATTACCTCAACGGCAAGCCCATCAAAATGAAGGGTGTAAACCGCCACGAGAATAACTTGGAGCGTGGCCATGCCGTTACACGCGAGCAGATGTTCAACGAGGTGATGCTGATGTTGCGTGGTAACATCAACCATGTGCGCAATGCTCACTATCCCGATGCTCCCTATTGGTACTACTTGTGCGATAAGTATGGTATCTATCTTGAGGACGAGGCTAACATTGAGAGCCACCAATATTATTATGGTGAAGCCTCTTTGTCGCACGTTCCCGAGTTCCGCGATGCACACGTGGCACGCGTGATGGAGATGGCTCACGCCACAATGAACCGTCCTTCGGTTGTGATATGGTCGCTTGGTAACGAGGCCGGCCCCGGTGTGAACTTTGTTGAGGCATACAATGCGTTGAAGGCATTTGATACATCGCGTCCCGTGCAGTATGAGCGTAACAACAATATTGTGGATATGGGTTCTAACCAATATCCCTCTATCGGTTGGACACAGTATGCTGTTACCGGTAAGGCTCCCATCAAATATCCTTTCCATATTTCAGAGTATGCTCACTCCATGGGTAATGCCGTTGGTAACCTCAAAGATTACTGGGATGCAATGGAGAGTACGAACTTCTTTATGGGTGGTGCTATATGGGATTGGGCCGACCAGGCTTTTTGGAACGTAGATGCCAAGACCGGCGACCGCTACATGGGTTATGGTGGTGATTTCGGCGACCGCCCCAATGACCACACTTTCTGTATGAATGGTATTGTGTTCCCCGACCACTCGCCGAAACCTCAGTATTGGGAGGTTAAGAAGGTATATCAGAATGTTGGTATATCAATGAACGAGAAGGGCGAGATTGAACTCTTTAACAAACGCTATTTCGAGAGCCTCAGCGATATGGATATTCGCGTATCTTTGTGGGAGGATGGTAAAGAGATTGATGCACGCTTTGTTCCCGACCAGGCTGTTGCACCACGCACAAAGAAGGCCTTCAAGGTTGATTTTGGCAAGGAGTTGAAAGCCGATAAGGAGTATTTTGTAAAAGTGCAGTTGATGCTTAAAAAGGATATGCCTTGGGCAAAGAAAGGCTATGTGCAGATGGACGAGCAGCTTCCATTGAAGGGTGCTGTCAAGAATGTCTTTATTGCCGATGCTGCCAAGGGTGCCAAGATTATAGGTGGCATGGAGAAGGCTGTTGTAGATGGCAAGGAGGTTACACTAAGAACTTTGAGCAACGATGCATTCAAGATTGTATTTGATGACAGCAAGGGTGTCCTTTACAATGTGGTATATAATGGCACCGAGGTGTTTGCCGCAGGTAGCTCAATGAAACTTGGCACATACCGCGCTCCCGTGGACAATGACAACTGGGCATGGAACAATTGGTACACCAATGGTCTTTACAATTTGCAGGATAGCGTTATGTCTTTTGTTTCGCAACTGAACAAAGACGGCAGCGTGGTGCTGCAATATACAGTGCGCTCACAAGCTCCTCACTCGGGCCGTCGTGTGAAACTCGATGACAATAACTTCAAAATCACCGATGATGCACGCGAGCTTGGTGAGAATGACTTCCACTTTATCTCTAACCGCATCTACACCATCTACCCCGATGGCTCTATTGAGCTTAACAGCGCCATTACAGGTAGCAAGAATATTGATTTGGCACGCATCGGCTATCAGTTGCAGTTGCCCTCTGAGTTGAAGAATTATTCATACTATGGTCGTGGCCCCTGGAATAACTACAATGACCGTTGCACTGCTGCCTTTGTTCAGCAATACAACAGCACTGTGGCCGAGCAGTTTGTAAACTTCCCCAAACCTCAGGAGATGGGTAACCGCGAGGGAATCCGTTGGGCTGCGCTCACAAACGATGCCGGTAATGGTGTGATGTTTGTATCTACCGAGGGTCTTTCGGCATCGGCTCTGCCTTGGAACGATGTTGAACTCACCGAGGCAGCGCACGCTTATCAGTTGCCCAAATCATCGGGTACATGGTTGTGTCTTGACAAGAAGGTTAATGGTCTTGGTGGTAACAGCTGTGGTCAGGGTGGTCCGTTGGAGCCCGACCGTGTGAAAGCCGGTGAGAATTCAGTCGGTTTTATCATGCGTCCCGTTGTGGCTGGTGATGATGTGAACGAGAAATCTAAGGTTCTGGCATCGGGTGCTGTGCCTGTGATGCTGAAACGCGACCTTCGCGGTGTTGTTACAATGAGTTGTAACAAGGAGGGTGCCGAAATTTACTATAGACTCGGCAAACGCGGTAAGGCTGTCAAATACACCGAGCCTGTGAACATGAGCAAGGGTGGTGAGATTATTGTGTGGGAAAAAGCAACTCCTAACTTGAGTGCGCGATACAACTACACCGAGGTTACATCAATACCTGTTACAGTTGCATTCTGTTCAAGCCAGGAGACAGGCAGCGAGGCAAGCAAGATGCTCGATGGCGACCCCACTACAATATGGCATACAATGTACTCGGTAACAGTGGCTATCTATCCTCACTACATCGATTTCGATGCAAACGAAGAGGTTACGATTAAAGGCTTTAAGTACACTCCCCGCCAGGATGGTGGTAATAATGGTAACATAAAGGATTACTCGATACAGATAAGCAACGACCGTGAGACTTGGAGCGAGCCCATAGTGAAGGGTGCTTTTGAGAATAACTCCAAAGTGCAGACTGTGATTTTCGATAAGCCCGTAAAGGCACGCTATGTGCGCTTTAATGGTTTGAGTTCGCAGAACGGCCAGGATTTCGGCTCGGGTGCAGAGTTTGAGCTTGTTAAGTGAAAATTGTAGAATAGGTGGTATGGGGTTGGTTCTCCATACCATCACAATAGAGAAAAAATATTATTAATTATGCACTTAATAAAGTGAGTGCGCAAACAGAATTGTTATGAAAGGAATAGTTTTGGCCGGTGGCTCGGGAACACGCTTGTATCCCATTACAAAAGGTGTGAGTAAACAGTTGTTGCCCATCTACGACAAACCAATGATTTACTATCCAATCTCGGTGCTTATGCTTGCCGGTATAAAAGAGATATTGATCATTTCAACTCCAAACGATTTACCCTCTTTCAAGCGTCTGCTTGGCGACGGAAGTGATTATGGTGTGCGTTTTGAGTATGCCGAGCAACCATCACCCGATGGCCTTGCGCAGGCTTTTATAATAGGTGAAAAATTCATTGGTAACGACTCTGTCTGCTTGGTGCTGGGCGATAATATATTCCATGGTACAGGTTTTTCGGCAATGTTGCAGGATGCTGTGCGTGCTGCCGAGGAGGATAGCAAGGCTACCGTGTTTGGCTATTGGGTAGATGACCCCGAACGCTATGGCGTTGCCGAGTTTGATAAAGAGGGCAACTGCTTGTCGATAGAGGAGAAACCCGCCGAGCCCAAATCAAACTATGCTGTTGTGGGCCTCTATTTCTATCCCAATAAGGTTGTCGATGTTGCGAAAAACATCAAGCCCTCGGCGCGTGGCGAGCTTGAAATTACAACCGTCAATCAGCAGTTCCTTTCAGATGGCGAATTAAAGGTACAGACCTTGCAACGTGGCTTTGCATGGCTTGATACCGGTACGCACGATTCGCTTGCCGAGGCTTCTATCTTTGTGGAGGTTATTGAGAAACGTCAGGGATTGAAGATAGCCTGCCTCGAAGGTATTGCGTTCCGCAAGGGATGGATAACTGCCGACCGCTTGCGCGAAGTGGCTATGCCAATGGCAAAAAATCAGTATGGGCAGTATTTGCTCAAAATTATTAAGGAGGTAGAGCGCTCGGGCGCAAATATTTGATAATATGGAGGTAATAAAAACGGATATTGAGGGCGTGGTAATAATTGAACCGCGCATATTCAGCGACGAGAGGGGATATTTCTATGAGTCCTTCTCGCAGAGGGAGTTTGAAGAAAAAGTGTGTAAAACGGTATTTGTGCAGGATAACCAATCAAAATCGTCTTACGGTGTGTTGCGCGGGCTGCATTTCCAGAAACCGCCCCATTGCCAGAGCAAGCTTGTGCGTTGCATAAAGGGAGCTGTGCTTGATGTTGCGGTGGATATACGCAAGGGCTCTCCCACATTTGGAAAATATGTAGCAGTGGAACTCACCGAGGATAATCATCGACAATTCTTTGTGCCGCGTGGTTTTGCGCATGGTTTTGCTGTGTTGAGCGATGAGGCTGTGTTCCAATATAAATGCGACAATTTCTATAACAAAGAGAGTGAGGGCTCTGTTGCGTGGGATGATGAGACGTTGGCAATTGATTGGAAAATAGACCTCAACAAGGTACTACTATCAGAAAAAGACAAGCAGAGTAAGAGTCTGGCAACAGCCGACTATCTCTTTGACTACAATACAGATTATTATGCAGAGTAAAAGAATTCTTATAACAGGTGCCAACGGGCAGCTTGGCAACGAAATGCGCCGTTTGGGCGAGGTTTCTCCCAATACCTATATATATACCGATGTTGCAGAACTTGATATAACCAATGGCGATGCGGTAGCGGCTTTTGTAAAGGATAATGCAGTGGATATCATTGTAAATTGCGCTGCGTATACAAATGTGGATAAGGCCGAGAGTGATGAGGCTGTTGCTGAACTAATCAATGCAACGGCTGTGGAGAATCTTGCCCGGGCTATGAAGATGGTCGATGGCACGCTCTTCCATGTATCAACTGATTATGTCTTTGGCAACGAGGGTAATACTCCCCGCGCCGAGGATATGCCGCTGAATCCATTGGGTGTTTATGGTCGAACCAAACTGCATGGCGAGCAGGCTATTGCGGCTGTTGGTTGCAAGGCTATAATCATACGCACGGCATGGTTGTATTCCGAATTTGGTAACAATTTCCTAAAAACCATGTTGCGCCTCACTGCAGAGCGCGAACAGTTGAATGTGGTATTTGACCAGGTGGGTACTCCCACTTATGCGGGCGACCTTGCTCTTGCCATATTCTCTATAATCGAGGGAGGGGTGTATGCCGGCAACGAGGGGGTTTACCATTTCTCTAACGAGGGTGTATGCTCGTGGTACGATTTTGCCACCGAGATTGCCGTGGCTGCCGGTAACACAAACTGCAAGGTGTTGCCTTGCCATAGCAGTGAGTTCCCATCGCCCGTAACGCGCCCGGCCTTCTCTGTGCTTGATAAAACAAAGATAAAGGAGACTTTCGGTATTGAGATTCCTCATTGGCGCGATTCAATGCTCTATTGTATAAAAAGATTAAAACAGAAATAAGATGAAACGTAGTATTATTGTTACCGGCGGTGCCGGATTTATAGGCTCGCACGTTGTGCGTCTTTTTGTGAACAAATATCCCGAGTATAATATCATTAACGTAGATAAACTCACCTACGCAGGCAACCTTGCCAATCTCAAGGATATCGAGGAGAAACCCAATTACACATTCTTCAAAGGCGATATTTGCGATTTTGATGCAATGTATAAACTTATGGTTGATAATAAGGTAGATGGCATTATTCACCTTGCAGCCGAGAGTCATGTGGACCGCTCAATAAAAGACCCCTTCACATTTGCCAGAACCAATGTGATGGGTACTCTCTCGCTGTTGCAGGCTGCAAAGCTCTATTGGGAATCGTTGCCCGAGAAGTATGAGGGCAAGCGATTCTATCACATATCCACCGACGAGGTTTATGGTGCTTTGGAACTCGACCGCCCCGAGGGCGTGGAGCCACCTTTCACCACCACAGCATCATCGGGCGAGCATCATTTGGCTTATGGAACAGATTTCTTCTACGAGACAACAAAGTACAATCCTCACAGCCCCTATTCGGCATCAAAGGCAAGCAGCGACCACTTTGTACGTGCTTTCCACGATACATACGGTCTGCCCACAATTGTGACCAACTGCTCGAACAATTATGGCCCTTACCAGTTCCCCGAAAAGTTAATACCTCTTTTCATAAACAATATACGTCAGCGCAAGCCTCTGCCCGTGTATGGCAAGGGCGAGAATGTGCGCGATTGGCTCTATGTTGTTGATCATGCACGTGCAATAGATGTCATCTTTCACAATGGCAAAATTGCCGATACATACAACATCGGTGGCTTCAACGAGTGGAAAAATATTGATATCATAAAAGTTATTATAAAGACAGTTGATAGATTGCTCGGTAATCCCGAGGGCCATTCTCTGTCGCTTATAACTTATGTTACAGACCGTGCGGGCCACGATATGCGCTATGCCATTGATTCCACCAAGCTACAGAAAGAACTTGGCTGGGAGCCCAGCTTGCAGTTCGAGGAGGGTATTGAAAAGACCGTTCGCTGGTATCTCGACAACCAAGAGTGGATGGATAACATCACCAGCGGAGAGTATGAGAAGTATTACGACGATATGTATAAAAACAGATAACAGCACTCCATGATTGGATATAACATAGCAAGGGGGCGGCTTTGAAGCCGCCCCCTTGCTATGTTATAAATGAAATGTTTATAATATTCTTATTGAGTAACCAAGCCTGATGCTGATGGTTTGGTTGGCCGAACGGCCGAAATCGTCAATCTTCGAATTGTTGAATATATCGCTCAAACCATAGTAGTAGCGTCCTTCAACGAAGAAATTGCCTGCTCTGGTTTTTAACTCCAGACCGGCTCCGCCAACAATGCCGTAGTCGAATGATTTGTCTATTTCCTTGCCGTAAATCGGGCGTATGCTCTCGGGGCGTTGCTCGGGGTTAAGCCCACCGCCATACTCCTCCTTATCGTTTATAAGAAAGCCTATTTGTGGTCCAAGGTTTATGAAAAACTGCAATCCGCGTGGCTCTTTGCCCCAAGAGAGGTGGGCCATGAAGGGTATCTCTATGTAGTTGAGCGTGCGGCTGTATGAGTAGGGGAGCTCGCTGTCAAATTCTTCTTCCCATCCGCGTTGCGAAAAGTTCACTTCTAACTGTGCAGCGCATATCATGCTGAAGTATTTTTCACTTGTGTATCTTATGTTTATACCACCGTTCAGCCCGCTTAGCATCGTTTGGCGCACTTGTGGCTGTATATCCATTTGGCTAAGGTTCATACCCCCTGCCACTCCCACCTCCAATATGCGGCGGGGCTGCTCTATTTGTGCAAATGCAACTGTTGCTGTTGCCAGTGATATAATTATTGCTGTCAGTATTCTCATTTGTCAAAATCTATTTTTTCTATATTGTAATCGGGTGTGTAGTGAATGAAATATATCTTTTTGTTCACCATGCCTCCCCAATTGTTTACTCGTTCGAATTTGAAGCCTGTTTGCACAGGGGTGAAGGATACGTTGTTTATTTTGTCGGGCATCTTATTGCCGAACTTGTTTGCTGCAAGCAGGAATAGGTAGCCGGTGTCGTAGCCCAGCATGCCATATCGCGGGTATATGTTTTGCAGATTGCGGTCGTACCAGCGTGTGTATTCGCTTTGGAATCTTGCGGCCTCGGGCAGAGAGTAATGGCTGAAGAACGATGCGTAGAAATATGTGTCGGCTTCGTATAGTTGTGCGCGCATTTCATTGGCGTATATCTGCCATTCGGGATAGCCGAACAGTTTGAACTCGGGGATATTTATCGTGTCGTTCTTGAGCAGAATGAGCGAGGGGACAAGTGATGCCAGTGTGCCGGCACTTGATGAGAGGGGGATGAAGATGTTCTCTCTTTCGTCGCTCATAACCTCCTTCAATGTCGTTAAATTGGGACTGCTTGTGGTTAATTCCGCAATATTGCGTGCGGCACTCTTTATATTCTCCATGCTGATGGTTGCATGAGGAATTTTTTTGCGATCGAGCCCTTCGGTAAGTGATGCGATAAAATCTTTTTTGTTGCTCTTGGTGCTATCGGATACGAATATCACGTTGGCACGAGGAAACTTCTTTGTAAAGTGGTCTATTACCTCGGAGAAGAAGTATGATTGCAACGTGTTTACAACATACACCATCGGGTTGCTGAATATTTCGTCCTCCTTTGATGTGAATGGTATTACCAATGGGATATTCTTTTCGCTTGCAAATTTTGCAAGTTCTTTGTTGTGTCCCGGGTAGAGCGCTCCTATGATGAGGTTCATGTTGTCCAGCTTGCCGCTTTGCAATAGGGGGGTGAGGCTTTTGCTCTCGGGGCCCGAATCGTATGTGTGTATCTCATACGAATATCCATATTTTTTTAATTTCTCCACTGCCATGAGGAACCCTTGGTAATATTCAACCATACGGGTTTGCTCGTTGGGCGCATAGCTGTCGAGCATGAAGGGGAGTATTACTGCCACGCGGGTGCCTTTTTTCTCGCTTATGGCTGTTATGGAGTCCTTGCGCTCTTCTACTTTGTTGAATATCTCTCTGTTGGTCAGTTCTACGATATTCTTTCTCGGTTCAACCTTCTTGGCGGGATATGGTATGTTGAGGATGGTCTTACGTTTTAATTTTTTCTTGCTTGCAGCCTTTGGGTTGGCTGCGCGTAGCTCGGCCTCGGTTATGCCGTATTTGCGTGCTATGCCATAGAATGTTTCGCCTTTTTCCACTTTGTGGGTAGTGCGTATGGCTTGTTCATCGGGCTGTTTGTCGCCCTGCGCTTCCACCTGCTCTTGCTTTTTCTCTTCTATGGTTGGTGTTGTTGCGCTCTGCTTGCTTGCAGGGATTAGAATGACCTCACCGGTACGGAAATTGGACATGGTGAGCCCGGGATTGGCTTCGCATATTTCGAGTGGTGTTACTCCGTACATCTTACCAAGTCGATAGAGTGTTTCGCCCATCTGTATTGTGTGATAGCGGGTCTCTTTCTTCTCTTGTCTTGGTTGTTTATTGGTGTCGGGTGTTTGCGGTATGCGCAATTCTTGCCCTATGGATAGTTTTACATCGCATCCGGGGTTCAGTGCTATTATCTCCTGTATGTTTTTTTGGTACATACGGGATATTGAATAAAGGGTCTGTCCTTTATCGACGGTGTGGATGAAATAGTTGCTGTTTTGGGCATTGAGTGCCATTGTAAGCAACAGTAGCGCAAGTAAAAGAATATGTCTGTATCTTTTCATGTTTTACGGTGTGTAGAATATTCCAAATTTCTTGCGAAGATACTCAATTATTACTTAAATTCTACAAATATGCGATGCAAATATTTTTGCTTGTTTAAATTATATCATTAATAATGGTTAATTACTGCCAATGGTGTTTTTTTACCACTCTTTTTTATGGATTTTTCGCGGGTAAAGATTAATTTTGTTGCTTAATGCGGTGATGCCGCGTTTCATGCATTAAATTTTAGAATCAAATGAGTATGATTGCACGTTATTACATTGCTATTCTGTTGCTGTCATTTTGGGTTGCGAGCATGGAACTGCATGCACAAGTGGTGGAGGCTCCTTCGCCTGCGGCTGTGGTAACAACTGCCGATGGCGAGGTTACAGAATTGTCTTTCGGCGACGAATATTCGGGTGAAGCACCGCTCAAGGTGCAGTTTTTTGCCAATGCGGCCGAGCAGGAGGGATTTTCGCTCGTGTGTAGATGGGAGTTTACCCGTGAAGGCGAGGTGTATCCTTTTCTCACTCGCTACGATGCCGATGTGGAGTATGAAATCCGCGAGAGCGGTACTCTTATAGTACAGCCCAAAATTATATATACAAGCATTGAGAATCCCGATATAGTGTGGGAATTCGGTGCCGAGGATTTTGAGCCCTTCCGCATTGTGGTTGCGGAATCCAAGATTGATGTTCCCAATGCGTTTTCGCCCAATGGCGATGGTATTAACGACTACTACAATGTGTATAACGTAAAGTCCATTGTGGAGTTCAATGCTGCAATATATAATCGTTGGGGGCAGCAGTTGTATTCCTGGGGGATAGACCAGATTGATTGCGAGGAGTGTGGCTGGGACGGCACATACAAGGGCAAGCCGGTAAAGGATGGTGTCTATTTTGTTGTTGTTACAGCTCGTGGTGCCGATGGCGTTTCGTATGAGATACGTCGCGATGTGAACGTGTTGCGTGGATATACCGAGAATGTTTCCAACAAGATTTTCTTTTCAATATCATCCGCTGCTTTGCGATAAGGTTTTACCTTGTCCATAAACATGGAGATATACTTTTTGTGCAAGAACAGACAGACAAAAAGCAGGATACCCATGTCCGACAAGATTCCATCCTTGTCCCTCAAACGATAAGGAAAATCTTCCTTCTCAACGAATTTATAGACTTGCTGTTTCTTCCCTTTAAACATATTGAACTTTTCGGGTATCGGTTCCTTCTTATATCGGATTTTCATACCTGTCAAGAAGTCAAAGGCATCTTTGTCATTCGGGAGTTCAAAATTACCGAACCGTTGCTTCACGACTCTTCTGCCGCCATCCATGCAGTTGTAAACATATCGTACTACATTCTCCTGCAACACCTTTTTCTGCGGCATCGACATCTTTTCCGGCTTGGCATGTGTATATTCATTACGCAAAGCATTCAGCAAACGGAACATATTTTCCAAAATGGCATAATACTTCAACGGAGAAGCATATACAATCTTCGCCGTAATTTCCTTCTCAACCTGTTTGTCGGTTAGTTCTTCTTCCATCTCTGTCGGGATATAACCGTTCGGATTGCGTTGCTCTACATCGATAATCGGCTTCAAGAACGGGAAATGACTATGAACCAACTTTATCAACTTTAGTTTCCGCTCACTCTTTATTTCTTCGGAAGACAATTCTTTCAATACCTTCATCTCCCATAATTTGTTTTCCTTTTCCCTTTCGACATCATCCACTTCTATTCCCATCAATTTAGAGATATGGCATAAGGTTTCAAAAGCATTCTGCCGAGCCATGTTCAGATAGGCGGCGAATACAGGTTTATTTTCTAATGATTTGCTTTGCATATAGTAAACTTATTTATTCATTCTTATCCATTTGATGATTTTGGCTATCCAATTCCCTGCAAACCATGAGAGAATAATCAAAACAATCAACAGTACAACCAATGACACAGGTTTGGCATTCCAATTCCCATCTGCATTTATTACATATTCCTTATAATATGACATTCCATCATATGCAACAGAAGCAATGGCAAAACACGCAACAACAACGCCAAAGAATGCATCACGCCGGTTATTATCTTTATTTTCCTTTTCAGCTTTCAAGGCATGAAGCATTTCATGCAAAGGAAGCAACTTTTCTTTTATTTCCTCAAAATGCTCTCCAATACAAAGATTATCCTTACAGAGTTGATAAAAACGATTATGATGAGTATAATCAGAGATATCCGTAAAATAGCTACTTACCTTTATCTTCTGTATTTTCAGTATAATATTCTGCAAATCCTGTACATTCAAAGAATAATCTTTATTCGTTTCTGAAACGTCTATTTTAGTCAAATAATCAATCCAATAAAGTTGGGAATGACGTTGCAATAAAATCCAAAGATAAATCCACAGATATCTTTTTTCTACCGTATTTTCATAATCCTTAAAAAATGAAAAATCATTCCTATCACTTGCCATATCTGTTTCCGCTTCCTGAGGCATTAAAGTCATAATAGCACAACCTTCTACCGTTGAAGCAAACCAAACATTTTTAAAAGGTTGAATATACTGTTTAGGAAGATTTTCATCATTTATTAGTAAATTGTATTTACGGTTTTCCCCATGAGCAATTCGCATAAAGTCCAATAATACTTCATCACGAGCATCCAATATCTCCTTCTCTTGCAGCTGATAATAAGTGAAAACATGCATCCTCAACTTATTAAACAATCTTACTTTTGATTGCAGTTTGTTTCCTCTAACGTAAAGTCCCCGCAATAAAAAAGAAGTAAGCAATAGAGTAGGATTCCACGTTGGAATTTCTGTAATTTCATCAATACCTACTTCTTTTTCATTCAGTTCCTGTAATTGGGCATTAACCTTTTTATACCTATCATCCAACTCATTCCCTTTAAATTCAATGTTTCCCTTTTTCTTATTCACATCATTGCGCAATCTAAAAAAATCATCATAACAACTGGTTGTAATAATGGATGCAAGATTCGTTTTGGGCAAACCAAACATTTCCAAGACATTGCTCAGATTTTCTTCGAATGTTTTGATACCTCCTATACTGGCTTCCTTGTCTTTAGACATAGACAAAGACTTCAATTTGTTTGCCATCACATCAAACGGGAACTGACACTCTGTAGCATTCGCATCTGTCTTTCTAAACAGATAATTAAAATTCATCAGGTCTGTAATGTCAACTATCCCCTTCTTCTTTTTTAATAGAACAGAAAAAAGCAAAATTCCGACACGTGCATACGGCCATAAGAATAAGGTAGGATAGAAAAGTTCATCACCCATCTTGCCTACTTCCCTCTTATTTTCATTATTATTTGTCTGCCGGTTGACATCAAAACTGAAAGAGGATTCTATTTTCGGGTATTTGAATTGTTGATTGGAAAAGAACTCCCATGCTTTCAACAGGCTATGCAATTGTGGATTTTCCTCACATGAAAAGGCTCTTTTCAACGAATAGATACGATAATCCTGTTCCTGTGCAACGTTCCCCTTTTCTTTACGAGTTTTTACATTTGCATTGGCTTGAAGATACCTTTGAATATGTGGGTATAGAACATTCTTTTCCACATTAATATTCGCTTCTCTCCAAATAGAATCCGGTGATTCAATTGTCCCAATTACTTCTGTTTCTTTTTCAAAAGTAAAAGGAACCATAAAAATTGAACGGTTA
>CALGJF010000004.1 GCA_937914945.1 uncultured Bacteroidales bacterium
TGTGCGACAAAAAGGAGATAAAAGAAATAAAATTAAACAAAGAATAGCTCATGGGCCACCGAGGATTTTGTAGCCCCCCAACTTTTGCAGGTGAGCCGAATTCATTTGCTTGCCATAATATAATAAATAAGTGTTTTTTGCGTTTTTACTTTGTAAAACAATGAATAATGCAGTGGTTTAGTAATTTCAGGAGTGTAAAATATCTTCTCATAGCTGTGGCGGCAATCATTGCTGTCGCGTCGTTGCTTGTTTCCAATTCCTTAGTGAAGAAATTGCGTGCCGAGGAGGAAAAGAAAATGGAGATTTGGGCCGAGGCTATGAACTCGCTCAATCGTGCCGATGCCAATACCGACCTGGCCCTTGTGCTCACTGTACTGAATGGTAATACCACTATTCCCGTAGTGGTTACCGATAGTGAAGGGGCTATAAATCTGCATCGTAATATTGAGCTTAAAAGTGGTACCGATTCGCTTGCGGTACTCATGCAGATGGTTGCCGATATGCGTCTGCGCAATCAGATTATACGCGTGGACCTGGGTACAGACGAAAATAGCGACTACTTGGAGGTGTGTTATTCCGAGTCGCTGATATTGAAACAGCTTGCCTATTATCCTTATGTGCAGTTGATTGTTGTGCTCCTCTTCTTTGCTATCTGCTTTATTGCTATTTTAAGTTCCAAGCGTGCCGAGCAGAACCGCGTGTGGGTGGGCCTCTCGAAAGAGACTGCGCACCAGTTGGGAACGCCCATATCCTCGCTCATGGCGTGGACCACTGTGCTTAAAGAGAAATATCCCACAGACGAGTTGTTGCCCGAGATGGAGCGCGATGTGGCGCGCCTGCAGCGTGTTGCCGAGCGTTTCTCGAAAATAGGCTCTTTACCCGAACCTACATCAGAAGATATTGTCGAGGTTATAGACCGTGCCGTGGAGTATGTAAAGCGTCGCAGTCCTGCGCAGGTTACATATACCATGAGTGCCCCCAAGCGCCCCCTGTTGGTGCGTATGAATGCACCGTTGATTGAGTGGGTAGTGGAGAATCTGTGCAAGAATGCCATTGATGCCATGGACGGCAAGGGGACGATTTCTGTTTCCATCTCGCAAAATAGCGACAGGGCCTTTGTGGAGATTGTCGATACAGGCAAGGGTATTCCCAAATCAAAGCATAAGAGGGTTTTTGAGCCGGGATATACCACGAAAAAACGCGGTTGGGGGCTTGGGTTATCTCTTGCAAAGCGCATTATGGAGCAGTATCACAAGGGGCGCATCTATGTGAAACAGTCGGCACCGGGGAAGGGTACAACTTTCCGCTTGGAGCTGAAAAAGTAAAAAGGCTCCTAAACGGTGTGTTCTTGCAAACTCGACATGACGTAGAAATATTGGGCATACACGCAGGTAGCGCCTCAACGATTGGCGATATATCATTTATTTCGGTGGGGGCGGCCAATGTGTCTGCCCCATCCCCCCGCAAACGCTCTCCCTCTTAATACTCTGTCAGCCACCCTGCCAAATTTTCTCCAATCCAATAAAAAACTGCTTTCAGTAATATTTTTTCCACAATTTGGGTGTCTATAAAGAATTTTATTTGTATCTTTGTGTCCTAAATTCGGATAATACGGATAAAAGGCATTGCTTTTAGTTGGTTAAGTTGTTGAACTGATGATAAATAGTAGCGATGGGTAGATTTGATAAATACAATATTGACCTAAAAGGTTTGAAGGCCGAACCGTTGAAAATGGAATTTTCTCTTGATAATGCTTTTTTTGCAGATATCGATGGCGAGGAGTTCCAAAAGGGTACGGTTAAAGCCGTTGTAACAGCAAGAAAGAACCGCGATGTGTTTGATTTTGCTTTTGCTTTAACAGGTACCGTTGTTGTTCCTTGCGACAGATGCCTCGACGATTTGGAGATTGAGGTTGCCGCAGAGAACACATTGAGAGTGAAATTAGGTACCGACTATGCCGATGATGGCGATGTGGTGATTGTTCCCGAGCAGGACGGCGACCTTAACATAGCATGGTATCTGTATGAGTTTATAGCTTTGGCTCTGCCTATGAAACGTGTGCATGCTCCCGGCAAATGCAACCGCGACATGGCCGGCAAGTTGAAGCAGCACTCGCATGGCGAGGGTGCGGGCGAAGAGGGTGTCGATGATGATGCTCCCGCAATGATAGACCCGCGCTGGGAAGGTTTGAAGAATATACAAATTGAAGAAGATAATTAAAACGTTAGAAAAATGGCACATCCTAAAAGAAGACAATCTAAGACAAGAACTGCCAAGAGAAGAACTCATGACAAGGCAGTAGCTCCTACATTGGCAATCTGCCCTAACTGTGGTGAGTGGCATGTTTATCACACCGTATGCGGTGCGTGTGGTTATTACAGAGGCAAGTTGGCTATCGAGAAAGAGGCTGCAATCTAAAATAACCGCGGAGCCGCGCCCTCCGATGGTCGGTGCGGGTAGTTTTTGTAAGTAAGTAAAACGCACCTTGCATGGCATAGGTGCGTTTTTTCTTGTAATATCTATATTCGCTCTTGCAGGGCGGTTACAGTAGAATAACACCGTGGTATTGCCGGGGATTAAAAGAGTTTTTATGCATAAGGCAGGATTTGTAAATATTGTAGGCAACCCCAACGTGGGTAAATCCACGCTGATGAATCTTCTTGTGGGGGAGCGTATCTCTATCGCCACCTTCAAGGCGCAGACAACGCGCCATCGCATTATGGGTATATTGAATACCGATGATGCGCAGATTGTGTTTTCCGATACCCCGGGTGTGCTTAAACCCAACTACAAGCTGCAAGAGGCTATGTTGCGCTTTTCGCGTTCGGCATTGCGCGATGCCGATGTGCTGCTATATGTTACCGATATGGTAGAAACACCCGATAAAAACAGCGAATTCATGGACGAGGTGCGTAAGCTCGATGTACCCATCATTGTGCTTATAAACAAAATAGACCTTGCCAACCAGCAGGAGCTTGTGAAGAAGGTGGAGCAATGGCACGAACTGATGCCCGAGGCTGAGATTTTACCTATATCGGCAAAAGCAAAATTCGGAGTCGACGTGGTGATGAAACGCATAATGGAGTTGTTGCCTCCATCGCCTCCTTACTTCGACAAGGACCAGCTCACCGACAAACCCGCGCGTTTTTTTGTAAATGAGATTATACGCGAAAAAATACTTCTGCATTACGACAAGGAGATTCCTTATGTGTGCGAGGCCGAGTGTGAGTATTTCAAAGAGAAGGAGGGTAGCATATATATAAAATCCATAATATATGTGGAGCGCGACTCGCAAAAAGGTATCATCATAGGCCACGAGGGCGCAGCCTTGAAACGTGTGGCCACCGAGGCTCGTCGCGAGCTCGAAAAGTTCTTTGGGAAGAAGATATTTCTGGAGATTTATGTAAAAGTAGACAAGGATTGGCGTAACAGCAACAAACAGTTGCGCAGATTTGGTTACGACCAAAAAGACTGATAGACTATGGGAAATTTAGTAGCAATAGTAGGCCGCCCCAATGTGGGTAAATCCACTCTCTTTAACCGCCTCACCGAAACAAAGCAGGCGATTATATCGGACGAGGCAGGCACTACACGCGACCGCCAATATGGCCGTTGTCTGTGGTGTGGCAAGGAGTTCTCGTTGGTGGATACGGGTGGTTGGGTAAAAAACTCCGACGATGTGTTTGAAGAGGCTATCTGCGAGCAGGTTACGCTTGCCATGGAAGAGGCCGATGTTATTCTGTTTGTGGTAGATGCCATGAACGGCCTTACCGACCTTGACAGTGAGCTCGCATCCATGCTTCGCCGTACAAAAAAGCCTGTGCTGGTGGTAGCAAACAAGGTGGATACATATGAAATGCAGTATGCCGCTGCCGAGTTTTACAGCATGGGCTTGGGCGATATGCACTGTATATCGGCAGCCAATGGTAGCGGCACAGGTGATTTGCTCGACCTTATAATCTCGAAATTTACCAAAGAGGCCGAGGAGACACCCGAGGAGAATATTCCCCGCTTTGCAGTAGTGGGCCGCCCCAATGCCGGAAAAAGTTCAATAATAAATGTGTTCTTGGGCGAGGAGCGTAACATTGTTACAAACATTGCCGGTACCACACGCGATTCAATCCTTACCCGCTATACCAAGTTCGGTTTCGATTTTTATTTGGTAGATACTGCCGGAATACGCAAAAAAGGCAAGGTGAACGAGGATATAGAATACTATTCGGTACTGCGTTCCATCCGTGCCATAGAGAACAGCGATGTTTGTATTCTGATGATTGATGCCACCCGTGGCATCGAATCGCAGGACCTTAACATATTCTCTATCATACAGCGCAACCAAAAGAGCCTTGTGGTGGTGGTTAATAAGTGGGACCTTGTAGAGGATAAGAGTGAGAAGGTACAGAAATTTTTTGAGAACGCAATACGCCAGCGTGTGGCACCCTTTGTGGATTTCCCTATAATATTTACATCGGCAGTAACCAAGCAGCGCGTGTTCAAGGTGCTTGAAACAGCCAAGGAGGTATATTTGAACTCAAAAACAAAAATCTCCACAGCCAAGTTCAACGAAACCATGTTGCCCATAATTGAGGCCTATCCGCCACCTTCGATTAAGGGCAAGTATATAAAAATTAAGTACTGCATGCAGTTGCACGAAACACGCGTGCCGTCGTTCCTTTTCTTTGCCAACTTGCCACAGTATGTGCGCGAACCATACAAACGCTTCTTGGAGAACAAGATACGCGAGCATTGGAAGTTCACGGGCGTTCCGGTAAATATATTTATCAGACAGAAGTAAATTTGTTTATGATATGCAAAAACCCTCAAAGTTCTGACAAACTTTGAGGGTTTTTGCATGATTTGTGTGATTTTTTTAATATATAAGTTACGAAACAAATATTTTTGTATAACTTTACGAAATTCAATAGCAAAATATAAGTATAAAGATAAAAACATGAAGAAACTACTACTCGGAGACGAGGCCATAGCGCTTGGCGCAATACACGCAGGATTGGGTGGCGTGTATGCATACCCCGGCACTCCATCTACCGAAATAACAGAATTTATCCAGGCCGATGCCACTGCCCGCGAACGTGGTGTTCACAGCCGTTGGTGTACCAATGAGAAAACAGCAATGGAGGCCGCTCTGGGCATGTCTTATGCAGGTCGTCGCGCCTTGGTGTGCATGAAACATGTTGGCATGAATGTTGCTGCCGATGCCTTTGTCAATTCCGCAATCACAGGTGTTAATGGAGGTTTGGTGGTGGTTGCTGCCGATGACCCCTCGATGCATTCCAGCCAGAACGAACAAGACAGCCGCTTCTACGGCGCTTTTGCCATGGTGCCCATAATGGAGCCTTCGAACCAGCAAGAGGCATACGATATGATACAGAGCGCATTTGAATTATCGGAAAAACTGCGTGAGCCTGTGGTATTGCGTGTTGTTACACGCTTGGCACACAGCCGTGCAGCAGTGGAGGTGCATGAGCCTGCGCTGATGCAAAATCTTGGAATATGCCAAGAGCGTTGGGTTTTGCTGCCCGGCATAGCTCGCGCCCGTTATGCGGCTCTGATAAATAAACAGGCCGATATGCAGGCTGCCTCACAGGAATCTATATATAACCGATTGGAGTGTGGTGGCGGTTCGTTGGGCATAATTGCCTGTGGTATTGGTTACAATTATGTTAAAGAGGCTATTGGCGACAAAGCAAATATATTGAAGGTGAGCCAATACCCCCTGCCCGAATCTGCAATAAGCTCTTTGGCTGCAAAGAGCGATACCATAATAGTGGTGGAGGACGGCCAGCCCGTGGTGGAGCAGCAGGTAAAATCGATGCTTGGTGCCGAATATCCCTTGAAGGGCCGCCTCACAGGCGACCTGCCGCGTGCAGGTGAGCTCACTCCCGACAATGTGGCAAAAGCCCTTGGCGTGGAGCAGAAACCGGCGCATGCACCATCGGTCATTGTTGCTCCACGTCCACCGCAGTTGTGCCAGGGATGTGGCCACCGTGATGTATATACCGCACTTAACCAAGTGCTGGCAACATACCCCGATTACAGAATCTTTGGCGATATCGGTTGTTACACGCTTGGTGCGCTGCCCCCATTCAAGGCTTTGGCAAGTTGTGTGGATATGGGAGCCTCCATCACCATGGCAAAGGGTGCTGCCGATGCCGGTTTCTTCCCCTCCGTGGCCATCATAGGCGACTCAACCTTCACTCATAGCGGTATGACGGGCCTTCTTGATGCCGTGAACGACAAGAGTAATATCACCGTGGTAATATCCGATAATCTCACTACCGGCATGACCGGTGGGCAGGATTCTGCCGGTACAAGTAAGTTCGAGGCTATCTGCGTTGCTCTGGGTGTGGAACCCGAGCATGTGCGTGTGGTTGTCCCCTTGCCAAAGAATATGGAGGAGATAAAACGGATTTTGAAGGAGGAGATAGATTACCCCGGTGTATCTGTTGTTATTCCTCGTCGTGAGTGTATTCAGACAGCCGCACGCAAAGCACGCGAGGCGCGCAAGGCAAAGGAGAATGCCTGATAATATATCATAAAAGCAATTAACAATATGAAAATAGATATTATATTATGCGGTGTAGGGGGGCAGGGTATCCTCTCCATCGCCACTATCATAGGCGAAGCGGCTACCAAAGCGGGGCTTAATCTTAAACAAGCCGAGGTGCATGGCATGAGCCAGCGCGGGGGTGATGTGCAGAGCCATCTGCGCCTCTCCGATGAGGTTATATACAGCGACCTTATTGCGCAAGGCGGTGCCGATATGATTATCAGCATGGAGCCGATGGAAAGTCTGCGTTATCTGCCCTATTTGGCAATGGATGGCAAGATTGTAACAGGCAGTGAGCCTTTTGTGAATATTCCCAACTATCCCGAAATGGCCACAGTGCAGCAAGAACTTGCGGCCCTGCCCGCCGTGGATATGATGGATATAGATGCCGTGGCAAAGAGTGTGGGTAACCCCCGTGGCGCCAACATGGTGTTGCTTGGCATGGCGGCGCGCCACATTCAAATACTATCGGTGCAGGAGCTTAAAGATGCCATACGTACCATATTCTCCCGCAAGGGAGAGGCTGTGGTGGAGGCTAATCTCAAAGCCTTCCAAGCAGGATTTGATGGGATAGATAAATAATTCATAAATATATAAATGCTATGAATAATTTCATCCCCAACGATAACAGCCCCTTCTTCAATGAGAAGATGGAGACCATGACGCGTGCCGAGATTGAGGCTTTGCAGCTTGAACGTCTGCAAGCAACGGTGCGCCATTGCATGAATTCGCCCTTCTACAAAAAGCGTTTTCAGGAGGCCGGCATAAAGCCCGAAGATATAAAAACCCTTGACGATTTAAGGCGTATCCCCTTTACCACAAAGCAGGATTTGCGCGATACATATCCCTTTGGCATGGCAAGCGTGCCATTGAGGGAGTGTGTAAGGCTTCACTCGTCAAGCGGCACAACAGGTACCCCCACCGTTATTCTTCACACTCGCAAGGATTTGGAGGAGTGGGCTGCACAAGTGGCACGTAACTTGTGGATGGTGGGATTGCGCCCCGACGATGTGTTCCAGAATTCCAGCGGATATGGTATGTTTACAGGTGGTCTTGGCTTTCAATATGGTGCCGAGCGCATGGGTATGCTCACAGTGCCTGCCGCTGCCGGAAACTCGGTGCGCCAAATAAAATTCATTACCGATTTTGGTACCACCGCCCTGCATGCGGTGCCCTCGTATGTAACTCGTCTTTACGAGGTGATGCGCAGCATGGATATCGACCCTCGTCGCGACACCAAGCTGAAGGTGCTTGCCATAGGTGCGGAGCCTCATTCCGAGGAGCAACGTCGCCGTATAGAGGAGATGATGGGTGTTAAGGCTTATAACTCCTTTGGTATGAGCGAGATGTGTGGCCCCGGTGTTGGCTTTGAGTGTCAGGAACAGAATGGCCTCCATTTTTGGGAGGATTACTATATAGTGGAGATTGTGAATCCCGAAACGCTGGAGCCTGTACCCGATGGCGAAATAGGCGAATTGGTGCTTACAAGCCTCTGCCGCGAGGCTATGCCTCTGTTGCGTTACCGCACACGAGACCTCACCCGTGTACTTGGCCGCACTTGTCCATGCGGTCGTAATCATGTCCGTATCGACCGTATGCGTGGCCGCAGCGACGATATGATGGTTCTGCGTGGCGTGAATATCTTCCCAATACAGATAGAGAAGATATTGATGACCTTTACCGAGCTGGCAAGCAACTATCTTATAACACTTACCACCGATAAGGAGAATGATAACATGACCGTGGAGGTGGAGCTGGAAGAACTCTTTACCGACGACTACCAGCGTTTGCAAGAGCTTACCAAACGCATACAACGCGCTTTGAAAGACGAAATACTGCTTACACCGGTTGTTAAGCTGTTGCCCAAGGGCTCATTGCCCGTTTCCGACGGCAAGGCAGTGCGTGTGGTAGATAAGCGTACCGTATATCAATAATCCTGCATAAACAGTAATACCAATGACAACAATAAAGCAACTATCCATATTCATAGAGAACAAAAGCGGTACCCTGATAAAGGTGCTCGACCTCTTTAGTAAGGCTAAAATACAGATAATAGCATCCACCATAGCCGATACGCAGGACTATGGTATATACAGAGTACTCTGTTCGGCTCCTTGTGAGGCATATACCATACTTAAAGAGAACGGTATAAACGTGCAGCTTACCGATGTGCTGGCCATTGCCATAGAAGACGAGCCGGGAAAGGCTGCCATTGCCATTAATGCATTGTCCGAGTCTGAGGTAAACATCCTCTATATGTACTCGTTCCTGTGGAAAGGCAAGGGTGTGCTGGTGATGCGTACCGACAAGAGCGAGAAGGCTATGCATGTGATAGCCGAAAAAGATATGAATCTATTGAGTGAAAACGATTTTAATAACTAACTGCTATGATTTTTAATCCCGAAATGGAATGTATGTCCCGCGAGCAGATGCGGGCATTGCAGACAGAGCGTCTTATAGCCACCGTAAAGCGTTGCTACGAGAATGTTCCTTTTTACAAGAAAAAGATGGATCAAAAGGGTATCCGCCCCGAAGATATAAAATCCATTGATGATATAACGAAACTGCCCTTTACCACCAAGCACGATTTGCGCGACGAGTATCCCTTTGGGTTGAACGCAGTGCCCATGAGCGAGATAAAGCGTATTCATGCGTCATCGGGTACAACGGGAAAGCCCGTGGTAGGTACATATACGCAGAACGACCTTGACAATTGGGCCGAGTGTGTGGCGCGCGTGCTTGCTGTGGGCGATATCGGCCCCGGTGATGTGGTGCAGGTATCATACGGCTACGGTCTGTTTACCGGTGGTTTGGGTGCGCACGATGGTGCAGCCAAGCTTGGTGCAGTGCAGTTGCCCACCTCGTCGGGTAATTCCGAGAAACAGGTGATGCTTATGCAGGATTTTGGTACCACGGCACTCTGCTGCACCCCCTCGTATGCTCTTCATCTGGCCGAGGTTATGGAAAAATGCGGTATCAAGAAAGAGGATCTGAAATTGCGTGTGGGTTTCTTCGGAGCCGAGCCATGGACTTGGGGTATACGTCGCGAACTGGAAAGCAAATTCGGCATTAAGGCAATAGATATATATGGCCTTACCGAGATGTCGGGCCCCGGTGTGGGTGGTGAGTGCCAATATCAAGATGGTACACATGTGTGGGAGGATATGTTCTACCCCGAGATTATAAATCCCGATACTCTGGAGCCTGTGGCTCCCGGTGAGCGAGGTGAGCTTGTATTTACCTCGCTTTGCAAGGAAGCTATGCCCATTTTGCGCTATCGCACCCGCGACCTCACAAACCTAATATACGAAAAGTGCCGTTGCGGCCGCACCAGTGTGCGCATTGGCAAGATTCTCGGCCGTAGCGACGATATGCTCATTATTCGTGGTGTCAACGTGTTCCCCAGCCAGATAGAGGCCATACTCACCGAGTTTCCCGCTTTCACACCGCAGTATTTCATTACGGTGGACAGAAAACACAACGAGGATACATTTGACCTTGATGTGGAGTTGCGCCCCGACCTCTTCTCGCCCAACCCCGCACGGCAGATGCCTTTCATCAAGTATCTGTATGACCGCTTGGTATCGGTTACCGGTATTAAACCCAATATTCACATTCAGCCCCCCGGAACCATTGAGCGCTCCATGGGCAAGGCGAAACACGTACTTGATAAACGCGATTTCTCGGATTGGGAAAAAGGGAAATAATAGATATGAAATAGAAAAGGTTGCTGAAAATCCAGCAACCTTTTCTATTTCTCGCTTGCCACGCGCCGCAGAATCTCGCTCGAGAAGAGAAAATCGTTTAGCTGTTTGTTGTCGGTGTGAAGAATCTCATCCTTGTTGCCCTCCCACGATATCTCGCCACCGGCAAGGAATATTATGTGGTCGCCTATGTTCATCACCGAGTTCATGTCGTGTGTATTTACAATGGTGGTAATGTCATACTCCTTGGTGATACCGTGTATAAGCTCGTCGATAATGAGCGATGTCTTGGGGTCGAGGCCCGAATTGGGCTCGTCGCAGAAGAGGTAGCGCGGCTCCAAGGCTATTGCTCGGGCAATGGCTGCACGTTTCTGCATACCGCCCGATAGTTCCTCGGGGCTTTTGTCTTGTGCATCCAGCAGGTTCACGCGCTCCAAGCAGAAACGGGCGCGTTTTAGTCGCTCGTTGTATGTTTTTGTGGAGAACATATCCAAGGGGAACATCACATTCTCGAGTACGCTCATGGAGTCGAACAGCGCGGCGCTTTGGAACAGCATGCCCATTTCACGGCGTAGCAGCTGGCGCTCTTTCTTGTTGAATGTAAGAGCGTTGCGCCCGTCATACAGCACTTGGCCCTTTTCGGGATATAACAGCCCCACAATGCATTTGAGGAGTACTGTTTTTCCTGCTCCACTCTGGCCAATGATGAGGCTTGTACGCCCCTCCTCGAAGGTGGCGCTTATATCGTTGAGCACCGTCTGAGTGCCAAACTGCTTGCTTATGTTCTTTATCTCTATCATTGCATCAGTAGTTGAGTTAATACAATGTCGGCAAACAGAATGAGTGCGCTGCAACTAACAACAGAATCGGTGCTGGCCTTGCCCACTTCAATGGAACCCCCCTCTACCGTGTAGCCATAGAACGATGCCACCGATGTTATTATGTAGGCAAAAAATATCGCTTTTATGATGCTGCACCATATATACCACTGCTGGAACTCGTATTGCAAGCCGCAAGTGAGGTCGTCGGGTGTCATTATGCCTGTGAAAAATCCAATAGCATATGCACCTACAATACCGGCTACTATGCTGAAAATAACCAAAATGGGTATCATGGCTATAAGTGCGGCAATCTTGGGCATTATGAGGAAATTTGCGGAGTTCACTCCCATTATCTCCAAAGCGTCAATCTGCTGTGTAACGCGCATGGTGCCAATCTCCGATGTTATATTGGAGCCTACCTTGCCGGCGAGGATAAGGCACATGATGGACGATGAAAATTCAAGCAACATAATCTCTCGTGTGGCATATCCTACAACAAATTTAGGCATCCACGCATTCTCAATGTTCAGCTTCATCTGAATACATATAACTGCGCCAATGAAGAACGAAATGAGCAGTACAATGGGGATTGAATCTATGCCCAGCTGAAATATCTCACGCATGGTCTGGCGCATGAATATCCTGCCGCTTTCGGGGCGGGCAAATACGCGGCGCATGAGCAAGAGATAGCGCCCGAATGTCTTTATGGATTTTGCGATAAACATCCTTGTTCTGTTTTCAGGGGGCAAAGATACTACTTTTATCTGTCAATAACGCTTGTTGCCCGCTGTTTTATGCTTTTTTGGCTTTGAATATGGTATTATTAAACAAATAAATAATATAAAAAGAGGGGTGGGGCGGTGTAAAACCGCCGGCCCTTGTTCAAAACTTGTGCGCAAATGTTGGGTGTAAACTAAAATTGCATTATCTTCGCCACATAAATAAAAATCCATAAAAAGTATGGTTGCATTTGCTGAAAACGATAATATCGCCTCTACCCCCGAGCGTATGGTGTTGCGTACCGAGAACCTTGTGAAGCGTTATGGTAAGCGCACCGTGGTGAACAATGTATCCTTTGATGTGAAACAGGGGGAGATTGTGGGGCTGTTGGGGCCTAACGGTGCAGGTAAAACCACGTCGTTCTACATGACTACGGGCCTGGTGGTGCCCAATGATGGCAAAATCTTCTTGAACGATACCGAGATTACCGATTTTCCCGTGTATAAACGCGCCCGCATAGGTGTGGGTTACTTGGCACAGGAGGCAAGTGTATTCCGTAAGATGACGGTAGAGGATAATATTGCGTCGGTGCTTGAACTCACAAACAAGCCCAAGGAGTATCAGAAAGAGAAACTCGAAAGTCTTATCGAGGAGTTCCGTCTTCAAAAAGTGCGCAAGAATCTTGGCGACCGCCTTTCTGGTGGCGAGCGTCGCCGCACCGAGATTGCCCGTTGCTTGGCCATCGACCCTAAATTCATAATGCTCGACGAGCCGTTTGCAGGTGTGGATCCCATTGCCGTGGAGGATATTCAGTATATAGTGTGGAAATTAAAAGATAAAAATATTGGTATTCTTATTACCGACCACAATGTGCAGGAGACCTTGAGCATCACCGACCGTGCCTATCTGCTTTTTGAGGGAAGAATTCTCTTTGAGGGTACTCCTGAGGTGCTTGCCGAGAATCCTGTGGTGCGCGAGAAGTATCTGGGCCGCGACTTTGTGCTCCGCAAGCGCGAATTCCAAATAGATTGATTCTAAATAGTATCATAATAATGGTGAGGTTGCAAATTGTTGAAATTGCAACCTCGCTTTCTGTTTTGTTCCCTAATTTCGCCCGCCGTTTAGTTGTATGTACTCTTTTTTTTGAGTTAAAAATGAGCAAAAAGGGCATTTTTTTTGATAATCTCCCCAATAAGTTGTAATTTTGCAGGCCTAAATTGGGTTTAGTATATTATTATAAAATTAAATATATGGAATTTACATTTAAGAACACAGACGCTACAAGCGCAATTTTGTCAGTGAAAATTCAGGAGGCCGACTATGCTTCTTTGGTTGAGAAACAGCTGAAAACAATCCGCCAGAAGGCTAATATCCCCGGTTTCCGTCCCGGAATGGTTCCTATGGGCCTTGTGAAAAAGCAGTATGGTACTGCTGTTAAGGCCGAGGAGATTAACAAACTCTTGCAGACAAAAATCTTTGAATATATCAAAGAGAACAAGGTGGATATGCTTGGCGAGCCCCTTCCCATCGAAGAGCAGCAGGCTTCTATCGATATGGTAAACGATAAGGATTTTACCTTTGAGTTCGAGATAGCTCTTGCTCCCAAATTCGATGCAACACTCACAGCCGGCGATGAGCTCGCGTATTACAAGATTCAGCCCACCGACGAGATGATTGATTCACAGGTACAGGCCTATGCACAGCGTTGCGGCGAGTACAAGCAGGTAGAGAGCTACGAGGATAAAGATATGCTCAAGGGTTCTCTTGTTGAGGCTGCCGAGGAGGGTATCAGCGTAAAGGATGCTGTAATGATGCCTACATATATGAAGAACGACGAGCAGAAGGCTCTCTTTGCCGGTGCAAAAGTGGGCGATGTAATAACATTCAATCCCACCACAGCGTTCGATGGCAGCGAGGCTGAGCTTGCTTCTCTCTTGAAGATTGAGAAGAGCGAGGTTGCGGCTCATGCAGGTGAGTTTACTTTCACTATTTCAGAGATTACACGCTTTGTGGCAAGCGAGTTGAACCAAAATGTGTTTGATGCCGCATTTGGCAAGGATACCGTTAAGAGCGAGGAGGAGTTCCGCACAAAAATCGGTGAGCAGATTTCGGAGCGTTTTGCTGTTGACAGCGACTACAAACTCTTGCTCGATACCCGCAGCTACCTCATGGAGCGCATTGGTAAGATGGAGTTCCCCGAGGCTCTCTTGCGTCGCATCATGGAGATGAACAAGGCCGAGGGTGCCGAGAGCATCAGCGAGGAGGATTTCCAGAAGAGCATCACAGAGCTCTCATGGCACCTTATCAAAGAGCAGCTTGCCAAGAAGTTCGAGGTTAAAATAGATGATAACGATGTTCTCTCTGTTGCAAAGGCCGCCACACGCGACCAATTCATGCAGTATGGCATGGGCAATGTTCCCGAGGATCTATTGGAGAACTATGCAAGCGGCATGCTCAAGCAGGAAAAAACTCGCGAGGCTCTTATCAACCGCGCTGTAGACATCAAGCTCATTGAGGCTATCAAGGGTGTGGTAACATTGAAAGAGGAGCAGATTTCTGTTGAGGACTTCAACAAAAAGCTCGCCGAAAACGATAAATAATTAAAGAATCAATTTAACTGTGTATTATGAAGGATGATTTTAGAAAATATGCTACCAAGCATTTGGGAATGAGCAGCATGGTGCTCGACGATGTGCTGAAAGTGCAGTCGCAGTATCTTAACCCCTACATCTTGGAGGAGCGTCAGTTGAACGTTACCCAGATGGATGTGTTCTCTCGTCTGATGATGGATAGAATCATCTTTTTAGGAACACAGATAGACGATTATACGGCAAATACCTTGCAGGCGCAGCTTCTTTATCTTGATTCTGTCGATAACAGCAAGGATATATCTATCTACATAAACTCCCCCGGTGGCTCGGTGTATGCGGGCTTGGGTATTTACGACACAATGCAGTTCATAGGCAGCGATGTGGCTACCATCTGCACAGGTATGGCGGCAAGCATGGCAGCGGTCTTGCTCGTGTCGGGAACAGAGGGTAAACGCTCTGCTCTCACCCATAGTCGCGTAATGATTCACCAGCCTCTTGGTGGTGTTCAGGGCCAGGCCAGCGATATTGAGATTACAGCCCGCGAAATTCAGAAACTGAAAAACGAGCTTTATACAATTATCGCCGACCACAGCCACCAGCCCTTTGATAAGGTGTGGGCCGACAGCGACCGCGATTATTGGATGACATCGGAGGAAGCGAAGGCTTATGGTATGATAGATAACGTGCTTTCACGCAAGAAGTAAGAGATGGCTGAAAAGAACAAGAAACGCTGTAGCTTTTGTGGCAGAACAGAGGATCAGGTGGCGTTGCTCATGACCGGAATGACCGGTTACATATGCAACGACTGCGTTGAGCAGGCGCATAATATCCTGCGCGAGGAGTCTCTTCTGCCCAAAAGTGATTTTGAGATGACTGAACTGCCCAAGCCCAAGGAGATAAAGGCGTTCCTTGATGAATATGTCATTGGGCAGGATGCTGCAAAATGCGCCTTGGCTGTATCTGTTTATAACCATTACAAGCGTCTGATGCAGCGCGACAGTGGCGACGATGTAGAGATAGAAAAGAGCAATATAGTGATGGTGGGTAGCACAGGAACAGGTAAAACACTCCTTGCCCGTACCATTGCCCGCTTGCTCAAAGTGCCTTTTACCATCGTGGATGCCACGGTGCTCACCGAGGCTGGTTATGTGGGCGAGGATATTGAAAGTATTCTCACACGCTTGTTGCAGGTTGCCGATTATAAAGTAGAAGAGGCTGAACGTGGTATTGTGTTTATCGATGAGATAGATAAAATAGCACGTAAGAGCGACAACCCCTCAATTACCCGCGATGTTAGTGGCGAGGGCGTACAACAGGGCCTTCTGAAATTGCTCGAAGGCTCGGTGGTTAATGTGCCTCCACAGGGTGGTCGCAAGCACCCCGACCAAAAGATGATTCCCGTGAATACCAAGCATATATTGTTTATTTGCGGTGGGGCGTTTGACGGCATTGAAAAGAAGATAGCGCAGAGATTGAATACCCATATCGTGGGATATAACTCGGTGCAGAATAACTTCAAGATAGACAAGGGCGATATGATGCAGTATGTAACACCCCAGGATTTGCGCTCTTTTGGTCTGATTCCCGAGATTGTGGGCCGCTTGCCCATTCTCACATCCTTGCGCCCGCTCGACCGTGGCGCGTTGCGCAATATTCTTACCGAGCCGAAGAACTCAATAATAAAGCAGTACGTGCGGCTCATGGAGATGGATAGCGTAGAGCTCACATTTGACGACGATGCACTCGATTATATTGTGGATATGGCCATTGAGTACAAGTTGGGTGCTCGTGGCTTGCGCTCGATAGTCGAAGCTATAATGCAGGACAAGATGTTCGAAATTCCTTCAAGTGGAGAAACAACATGTGTCATAACCAAGGCTTACGCCGAAACGCAAATGGCGAAAAGCGGTGCTCTTAAAGCAATGGCATAAATTTACAAAATACCCTCTCGGCACGCCGAGAGGGTATTTTGTAAATAGTTTTATTGGCAGAGCCCTTGTTTGATTTTCGGGGTAAAAATCAAAAATCTGCCATGACAAATATTGGTGCAATCATATATTTTATATATTTGAAAAAATATATTGGAAAAATTTGGCGGTTTTATAGAGATATTTATAACTTTGTTTGCAAATAGGCATATTGTAAAATGACGAAGAAGTACAAATTGACAGAAGTTCTAAAAGAGAATTTCGGTTTTGACACATTTAAGGGGGATCAGGAAGCGGTCATCAAAAATCTCCTTGCAGGAAATGATGCCTTTGTGCTGATGCCTACCGGTGGCGGAAAATCATTGTGTTACCAATTGCCCTCGCTCATAATGGAGGGTACAGCCATTGTTATTTCTCCACTTATTGCGTTGATGAAAAATCAGGTCGATGCCATCAGAAACCTTAACGAGGAGGATGGCGTAGCTCATTTTTTGAACTCCTCCCTCACAAAGCAGGCGATTGAGGAGGTGAAGGCCGATGTGGCTTCGGGAAAGACCAAGCTGCTATATGTCGCTCCCGAGTCGCTGACAAAAGAGGATAACGTGGAATTCCTCAAAAGTATTAAAATATCATTCTATGCAATAGACGAGGCGCATTGTATCTCGGAATGGGGGCACGACTTCCGTCCCGAGTATCGTCGCATACGCCCCATCATAAACGAAATAGGCAAGGCGCCTGTCATAGCACTCACAGCTACTGCTACCACCAAGGTGCGCGACGATATAAAGAAGAATCTTGGGATACAGGATGCTCCCGATTTCAAATCGTCGTTTAATCGTCCCAATCTTTATTACGAGGTACGTTCCAAAACAAAAAACGTAGATAAGGATATTATAAAATATATAAAATCGAACCCGGGCAAGTCGGGCATCATATATTGTTTAAGCCGTAAAAAGGTTGAGGAACTTGCCGAGGTGTTGCAGGCCAACGATATTCCTGCAAAGCCGTATCATGCAGGTATGGATTCGGCTGTGAGGTCGCAGACGCAGGACGACTTCATCATGGAAAAGATAGATGTGATAGTGGCTACTATCGCATTCGGAATGGGTATAGACAAGCCCGATGTGCGCTATGTGATGCACTATGATATCCCCAAGAGCCTCGAAGGCTATTACCAAGAGACCGGTCGTGCCGGTCGCGATGGTGGCGAGGGTCATTGTATTGCCTATTACAATAGCAAAGATTTACAGAAACTTGAGAAATTCTTAGAGGGCAAGCCGCTTGCCGAGCAATATATCGGTCGTCAGTTGTTGCACGAGACAACCGCATATGCCGAGTCTTCGGTTTGCCGCAGAAAATTGTTGTTACATTATTTTGGTGAAAATTACGAAGTGGAAAATTGTGGAAATTGTGATAACTGCCTTTCGCCTAAAAAACAGGTAGAGGCACAAGAATTGCTCGAAACGGTTATAGAAGCAATTCTGGCGTTAAAAGAGAACTTTAAGGCAGAATATGTTATAGATGTGCTTATGGGCAAGGAAACTGCCGATATTCAATTCCATATGCACGATGAACTCGAATGCTTTGGCTGCGGAGTAGATGAGGATGTAAAGCGTTGGAACGCTGTTATACGACAAGCGTTGATAGCCGGATATCTCGACAAAGATGTAGAGAATTACGGCCTTTTGAAGGTTACAAAAGAGGGACGCAAATTCTTGGACAAGCCAAAGTCGTTTAAGATTGTAGAGGATAGGGATTTTACGGAGGAAGAGGCTGTAGTGCAGAGTGGCAGCACATTTGCAGTGGACCCCGAACTTTATGCCATGCTCAAAAATCTGCGTAAGAAACTGTCCAAGCAATTGGAACTCCCTCCCTATGTGATATTCCAAGACCCATCGTTGGAGGCCATGGCCACTACATATCCCATTACATTCGAGGAGCTTAAAAATATTCCCGGTGTGGGCGAGGGCAAGGCAAAACGCTATGGCGAGGAATTCTGCGCGCTCATAAAGCGTCATTGCGAGGAGAACGAGATTGACCGTCCCGAGGATTTCCGCGTGCGCACGGTTGCCAACAAGTCCAAATTGAAGGTGGGCGTTATCAACGCTATTGACCGCAAGGTGGCACTTGATGATTTGGCCATAAGTTTGGGCGTGGAGTTTGAGGAACTGCTCGAGGATGTAGAGAAGATAGTATATTCGGGTACAAAACTGAATATAGATTATTTTCTTGAAGAGATAATGGACGAGGAGAATGTCCAAGAGATATACGACTATTTCAAGAATTCCGATACCGATAATATTGATGCTGCGGTAGATGAGCTCGGAGCCGATTACAGCGAGGAGGAGATACGTCTTGTGCGCATTAAATTCATATCGGAAATGGGTAACTGATAAAATATAAAACATACATAAATGAACGATTTTATTAAAGACAAAATTGCAATCGATGGTCTCACATACGATGACGTGTTGCTAATTCCCGCATACTCTACGGTTTTGCCCAAAGAGGTGTGCATGAAAACAAAGTTTTCAAGAAACATTGATCTTAATGTTCCGTTTGTAACCGCAGCCATGGATACCGTTACCGAGGCAAAAATGGCTATTGCCATTGCTCGCGAGGGTGGAATCGGTGTCATTCATAAAAATATGTCCATTGCCGAGCAGGCACATCAGGTAGCTATTGTAAAGCGTGCCGAGAATGGTATGATATATGATCCTGTAACAATAAAGGTTTCTGCTACCGTTAAAGACGCTCTTGATTTGATGGCCGAATATCATATCGGTGGTATTCCCGTGGTAAGCGAGGATAAGAAGCTCGTAGGTATCGTTACCAACCGCGACCTCCGTTTCGAGGCGGATATGAATCGCCCCATCAGTGAGGTTATGACAAGCGATGACTTGGTGGTAACACACCAGAAAACCGATATGGAGGCTGCTGCTACAATATTGCGCAACCACAAGATAGAAAAACTTCCTGTGGTGGATAACGACGGTAAACTCATAGGCCTTATTACCTATAAAGATATAACAAAGGCGAAGGATAAACCCATGGCTTGTAAAGATGCCAAAGGACGTTTGCGTGTTGCTGCGGGTGTGGGAGTTACCGTTGATGCGATGGCGCGCATTAAAGCACTCGTCGATGCCGGTGTCGATGCCATTGTCATAGATACCGCTCATGGTCATTCGGCAGGTGTAGTAAATAAACTGAAAGAGGCCAAGGCTGCTTTCCCCGGCATTGATATTGTTGTGGGTAATGTTGCTACCGGCGAGGCCGCCAAGATGCTTGCCGAGGCCGGTGCCGATGCTATCAAGGTGGGTATAGGCCCCGGTTCTATATGTACCACCCGTGTTGTTGCGGGTGTGGGCGTTCCCCAGCTGTCGGCGGTGTACGATGTTGCCAAGGCTTTGGAAGGAACAGGAATTCCTCTTATTGCCGACGGTGGCTTGCGCTACTCGGGCGATGTGGTTAAGGCGCTTGCAGCAGGTGCATACAGCGTTATGATAGGCTCGTTGGTTGCAGGTACCGAGGAGTCTCCCGGTGATACCATCATATTCAATGGCCGTAAGTTCAAATCGTACCGTGGTATGGGCTCTTTGGAGGCTATGGAATGCGGTTCCAAAGATCGTTATTTCCAAGCCGATACAGCCGATAAGAAAAAACTCGTTCCCGAGGGTATTGCAGCCCGTGTTCCCTATAAAGGAACTCTTAACGAGGTTATATATCAGCTGGTAGGTGGTTTGCGTAGCGGTATGGGCTATTGCGGTGCCCCCGATATAAAAACATTGCACAATGCCAAGTTTGTGCGTATAACTAATGCCGGTGTATTGGAGAGCCATCCCCACGATGTGGCAATAACAAGCGAGGCTCCCAATTACAGCCGTCCCGAATAATAAGATATATATATGAACATCAGCAGAATATTTTCAACAATTCTCATAGGTCTCTCTTCTGTTGCTCTTGTGGCACAGGAGAGCGATCCTGTACTTATGAACATTGCCGGCAGGGATGTAACCCGTTCCGAGTTCGAATATGCTTTCAATAAGAATAATGTGAGCGATGGGCAGACGGTAGAAGAGTATCTTCCCATGTTTGTCAATTTCAAACTGAAGGTTGCCGAGGCTCTTGCCCAAAGGCTTGATACACTCCCATCCTTCAAGGCCGAGTACAAGAAGGATCGCGATGCACTTGCCGAGGATTATCTCACTGACAAAGATTTTATCGAGGAGGAGGCATATAGAATATACGCAAAGGATTCTGCTACCATCGGCTCCGATGGTATATTAAGGGTTTCCCAGATAGCAATAAGATTGTCGCAAAAGGCGGGTGAGGATGCCGTTGCTGCTGCCAAAGCGCGAATGGATTCCGTCTATGCTCTGTTGCAGGCCGGTGCTTCGTTTGAGGAGGCCGGTGCATCCATTGGAGTTCCCGCAAGCTCATTACGTCCTTTGGAAATAGTAAGGGGACAGGCATATAAGGAGTTCGAGGATGCAGCCTTTGCTCTTGCCGATGGCGAGTATTCTGCTCCTTTTCGCTCTCCTGCAGCATACCATATTGTAAAAAGATTATCGAAACGTCCGTTTGGCGCATTTGAACAGTATAAGGAGAGTATCATCAAGATGCTTGAGCAGCAAAATATCCGCAAGGCTGCACAGATGAAAAAGGGATTCGCCCTTGCGCAATCGATGGGGGGGAATCTCACTCCTGAACAGGCGCTTGCAAAGGAAGATAGCCTGCTTGAAACGAAATACCCCGAATTCGGTCGTCTCATGCGTGAGTATTACGAGGGCTTGCTCTTTTTTGAAATCTCCAATCGCGAGGTGTGGAAAACGGGCGAGGAACTTGATGCTGCGCACGCGAAGTTCTTCAAAAAGAACAAGAAAAGGTATAAGTTTGATACACCGCGATTCAAAGGCGCAGTGGTGCATGCTGCAACGCAGGCTGTGCTCGACAGTGCAAAGGTGCGCCTCGGTGGCAAGAACACCGATGAGTATCGTTCCATAGTAGAGAAGCATTTTATGAACGATTCGGTGCGTGTTCTGCGTCTTGAACTTGGTGTGTATGCCATAGGAGATAACAAGTGGGTCGATAAATTTGCTTTCGGGCAGGGCGAGGGTGGCCATGTGTTGAAGAGCCTTCCTTTCACCGATGTTGTGGGCAAGGAGATTGCAGCCCCTGAATCATATACCGATGTGAAAGGTGCTGTGGCCGATGATTATAATAAATATAAGGAGCAAAAGTGGGTTAAGAAACTCCGCAAGAAGTACAAGGTTACAATTAATAAAGAGGTGCTAAAAACCGTTAATAACCACAATTAACGCGCAATAATCCGTATATTTGCCCACTGTGTTTAATGCTCATCGTGTGTATATGCCTATGAAACAAGCTGTTAATGCTATCTTCGTACTCGCGCTTCTGCTTTGCACGGCTCTGTTGTCGTCGTGCAAGGAGGAGATTATGCATAGGGGAAGGACACCGCTTGTGAGTGTGGGCAAGGAGTATCTTTATGTAGAGGATGTGCAGCGTTTCTATGCAGCGAACCCCCCTGTAGCCGATAGCGCACAATATGTCAATGACTATATAAATCGTTGGATAGAGGAGGCTCTCTTTTATAATGTGGCATTGCGCAATGTACCCTCGTCGCAGGAGATAGACAAATTGGTGGAAAGATACAGGCGCAGCCTTGTGCAGAATATCTATCAAGAGGGCTTGGTGGAGCAGCATCTGCGTAGTGAAATATCGCCCGAAGAGGTAGAGGCTTTTTACAATGCCAACAGCTCTATGTTCGAGATTGAAGAGCCCATAATGAGAGGCGTGTATGTGCGTGTGCCCAAGAAGGCTCCCCAGCTCGCTTCGTTGCGCAAATGGTACAAGAGCCGCTCAATAGACGACCTTGAGAAACTCGAAAAATACAGCCTTGCCAATGATGTGGTTTATGAATATTTTGCCGAAACATGGAACAAGGTCTCGGATATTGCCGCAAAGGCTCTGATAACAGAGCAGGATTTGTTGCAACGCCTGTTGCGCAGCGCGGCAATAGAGTTTAACGATGCTGATTATCTCTATTTTGTATCGGCCGATTCTATATTGGATAAAGGCAGGCTTAAGCCGGTGGAGTTGGTCGAAGCCGAGATACGCGGCCTGCTTGTAAATACAAAAAAGGCTGATTTTATAAAGAGCAAGAAACGTGTGCTTTATGATGAGGCTCTGCAGAGTGGCAATATAAAGTACTATAATAAATAATAATTGGCGGCAACAATGCTGCTTTGTATTTGCTAACAATGAATTTTATGAATAGATATATTTTCTGCGCATTTTGTGCTGTTGCGTTATTGTTTGTTAAAAGCAGTGCAGTGGCTCAAGACAATGTTATCGACCGTGTGGAGTGGGTGGTTGGCGACAAATCCATACTGCGTTCCGACATTGAAGAGGCTATAAAATATTGGACTCTCGAGGGGCGTAAATTTGATGGCGACCCATACAGTGTGGTGGGCGAGGATCTTGCCGTGCAGCAGTTGTTTTTGCACCAGGCTGCGATAGATAGCGTGGATATTCCCGAGACAAGGCTCCTGCGTCAGGTCGATTCGCAGATAGATATATATATACAGCGTGCCGGCTCAAAGGAGAAACTCGAGGAGTATCAAAAAATGCCGATGAGCAAAATACGTGAAATGCTATATGAGAATTTGAACAATCACTATACGATGATGGAGATGAAGAACAGGATTGTGGGCGATATCAAAGTCTCTCCCGCTCTTGTCCGTCGTTTCTATGAGGCTCTGCCCGATGACAGTGTCCCCTTTGTGCAACAGCAGGTGGAGGTGCAGATTATAACCATGGAGCCTCCTATCGATATGGAGGAGATTGACCGTGTGAAGGATGAATTGCGCAGCTACTCCGATCGTATAATGAGTGGCGAAGCTAGTTTCTCCACCATGGCTTTGCTCTATTCCGAGGACCCCGGTTCGGCACGCTTGGGCGGCGAACTCGATTATAGAGGCCGCGGACAATTTGTTCCCGAATTTGCCACGGTGGCATTCAATCTCACCGACCCCAATAAGGTATCTAAAATAGTGGAGACCGAATATGGTTTTCACATCATACAGCTTATAGACAAGCGAGGCGACCGCATAAAAGTGCGCCACATTTTGCGTAAGCCTCAGGTTTCCGATGCCAATATTATGAGCATGATGTCAACACTCGACTCCATTGCCCATGATATAAAAAACGATTCGCTAACCTTTGAAGAGGCTGTGCTTGCATATTCATTTGACAAAGACACACATAATAACTATGGTATCATGTATAACAAGGAGACCGGTTCGTCGCGTTTCCAGCTGCATGAACTGCCTGTTGATGTTGCCCGCGTGGTCGATGGTATGGCAGTAGGCGAGGTCTCTTCGCCCTTTACCTTGATGCTCGATAATGGCAAAACGGTGTGTGCCATCGTTAAACTGAAAACAAAAATCGATGCTCATAAAGCCAATGTGAAGGACGATTATGAGATTTTGCAGGAACTTTATAAAAACAAGTTGAGCGAGGAGCGTACCGCCGAGTGGATACGCGAGAAACAGAGAACCACATATGTGCGCCTGAATGGCGACGCAAAGCCCGGAGATTTTAAGTTCAAAGGGTGGGTCTTCTATGATGATAACAAGTGATGCGTTACCGATGACCAAAATTAAGATATTCATAATCCTATTACTATCTGTAGCGGCAATGCAGGCGCAAGGGGCTTTTTTGCGCCAAGTGCCCGATAGTACTGTGGCAAAGAGTCCCACGTATGTATATATGCTACATGCCGACTCTACAAAATTCGATAAAGTGCGTGTGCCCGATGCTTTTATATTAGTGGGCGATGTCTCTTTTCGTCGCGACAGTATGTATATGTATTGCGACAGTGCCTACTTCTACTCTAAAAAGAATTCGGTGCGCGCATTCGGTAATGTGAAAATGGAGCAGGGCGATACACTCTTTCTCTATGGCGACTATTTGGAGTACGATGGCAATACCAATCTTGCCCGTGTGCGTAACAATGTGCGTCTCATAGATAAAGAGACTGTGCTTGAAACCGACAGTCTTGATTTTGACCGCAACATAAACATGGGGTACTACTTTAACGGCGGCTCTCTTTTCGATGGCGAGAGTACTCTTGAATCCATGTGGGGGGAGTATCGTGTGGGCACAAAAGAGGCTATGTTCAACGACCAGGTGAGTCTCTCCAATCCGCAGTTCAACCTACATTCCGATACGCTAGTGTATAATACGGCAAGCAAGGTGGCAACCATTGTCGGCCCCACGGATATATACAATGGAGCAGAAAACCGTATCTACTCCGAACTTGGAAGATACAACACTGCAAGCCGCCAGGCAACCCTTCTTAAACGGTCGGTCCTTTATAACGGGGCCAGGAATGTAACGGCCGATTCCATTTTCTACGATATTCCTGCGGGTGTGAGCGAAATATTTGGCGACATACGTTATATCGACCCCGAGAATCGCAACATGCTTGTGGGCGATTATGGGTACATGAACGAGTTTGTCGATTCGGCATACGTTACACGCAAGGCTGTGGTGGTGGATTTTTCGCAGAAGGATTCGCTCTTTTTGCATGCCGATACAATCTGGGCGGTGTCGGGTAATGTAGATACCGATTCCCTCTATCGTCAGATAAGGGCCTATCATGGTGTGAGAGCATTCAGCAAAAGCATGCAGGCTTCATGCGATTCGCTTGTGTTTGATTCGCGCGACTCCTGCATGACAATGTATAAAGACCCTATCTTGTGGAACGAGGGTGTTCAGTTGCTTGGCGAGCAGATAAAAATGTATATGGACACAGCATCGATAGATTGGGTGCATGTGATAAACCAGACACTTTATGCCGAGGCCATGGATTCTGTTAATTACAATCAGATAAACGGCAGAGAAATGAAATTCTATTTTGCCGATGGTAAGTTAAAGGAAATGCATGTAATAGGCGGTGCCAATGTGATATATTTCCCCATGGACGAGGATAGCGTGCTTGTTGGCATGAATACCACGCTTGCAGGCAAAATATCGGCGTATATGAAGGATGGGCAGATGGATAGAATAGTAGTGCCCAATCAGTCAAAGGGCGTTTTTTACCCTTTAAGTAAAGTGCCTGCCGGTGCCAAGTATCTCGAAAACTTTGGGTGGTTCGATTATGTGCGTCCGCTTAACAAGGATGATATATTCAATAAACGAGGCAAGAACAAGGATATGTTGTTAAAGATTATTCGTCGCGACCATGTTCCCTTGCCTTCGCTCGAAAGGTTTAACAAGAATAAAAAAGCGGAGTAACGATGGGATTCTTTAAGATGGGTGCTCCTCGCAAATTTGAGCACAAATACATATATGTAGATGAGCGTCGCGAAAAACTTGAAAAGATAGAAAACAAGGCCAAGCGCGATTTGGGGTTGCTCCCGCCCGAAGAAGGCACATATAGGGAGCGCATACAGGGTGCTTTTGTGGAGTCTACCACCCACCTTAAACGACGCAAACAAAACAGCGGCTATCTAAAGACACAAACTCTTCTTGTGTGGCTTTTGGTCGCAATATTCATATTGCATTATCTACTTACCGGCTCTTGGAGCTTTTGAATTTAATTCAGGAAACAGATGCAGGATATTATACATTTATTACCCGATTCCGTTGCTAATCAGATAGCTGCGGGAGAGGTGGTGCAACGCCCCTCTTCTGTGGTCAAGGAGCTTATGGAGAACGCTATAGATGCCGGCGCTACCAAGGTGCAGGTAATAGTGAGCGATGGGGGCCGCACTCTTATACAGGTGATAGATAATGGTATCGGAATGTCCGAGACCGATGCCCGCTTGGCATTCGAACGTCATGCAACATCAAAAATAAAAAAGGCCGAGGATCTTTTTGCTCTTAATACCATGGGTTTTCGTGGAGAGGCATTGGCGTCCATCGTTGCCGTGTCGCAGGTGGAGCTTATCACTCGTCGTGCCGATGATGAATTAGGTACTCAAATTGTGTTCTCCGGTTCCGATTTGCAGTCGCAGGAGGCTGTTGCCGCCCCCATTGGCAGCAATTTCAAAGTGAAGAATTTGTTCTTCAATATCCCCGCCCGTAGGAAATTCCTTAAATCCACTCAGACAGAACTTAATAATATTGTTTCGGAATTTGAACGTGTCGCACTCATTAACTGCGATGTGGAATTTTCGCTCATTCACAACGGAATAGAGTTGTCGCAGTTGCCCGTCTCCTCTTTCCGCCAAAGAATTGTAAATATCTTTGGCAAGAAGATAAACTCCCATCTGGTGGAGGTGGCTGTTGATAGTACACTTATAAAAATAAAGGGATTTGTGGGTGCTCCCGAAAGTGCGCGCAAAAAAGGTGTTCTTCAATACTTCTTTGTGAACGGTCGCTACATGCGTCATGCATATTTTGCCAAGGCGGTGCAAGAGGCTTTCCAGAATATTATTCCGGCGGGCGAGCAGGTGCCCTTTTTCTTGTGCCTTAATGTGGAGCCCGCGCGCATAGATGTTAATATACATCCTACAAAAACGGAGATAAAGTTTGAAGATGAGTCGAGCCTGTGGAAAATAATTCATGCGGCCGTGCGTGAATCTTTGGGTAGGTTTAATGTAGTCCCCGGCTTGGATTTCAGTGCCGAGGATATACCCGATATTCCGGTTATGGACTTTGGTGGCGAGGAGCGCGCTCCTGTTTCTGCTCCCAAGGTGAATTACGACCCTACATATAATCCTTTCAAAAAAAATGCACCGGAGTATCGTGCTGCCGATAACTCCTATTGGGAAAAACTCTACGAGGGCGTGGAAAAGAATCGCGAGGTGCAGAGCCCGCAACTTGCCGATTATTCTGTTAACGGGTTGTTTGCCTCATTGCCATCGGAACAAACTGTTTGTTGCGATGAACCCATATTGGAACCAATAGCTCAGTACAAGGGACTATATATATTAGTGCCTGTGGAGTCGGGGCTTATGTTCGTGCATCAGCGAAGGGCGCACATAAGAGTCCTATTTGAAAAGTATCGCAGGCAGTTGTACGATAAGCGTGGAACTATTCAGGGGTTATTGTTTCCCGAGAGGGTTGAACTTACAGTTACAGAAAGTGTAACACTCGAAGGTATTATCGACGAACTTTCCTATCTGGGCTTCGATGTCTCATCGCTGGGGGGTGGTACATATACACTGTCGGGCGTTCCCTCGGGGCTTGATGGGCTCGACCCTGTGCATTTGCTCACTGAAATTGTCAATTCAGTAATGGAGCAGACGGGTGGAGCAAAAGATAAGCTGTATGAAAGAATGGCTTTGTCTATGGCAAAACAGATGGCAGTGGTAGCAGGGCAGGTGTTGCAGCCCGATGAAATGGCCTCTCTGGTAAACGATTTATTTGCTACGGAAATGCCTCAATTTACACCTGATGGCGCAACTGTTATACACACCTTGGAAGAGGGCGATATATCCCGTTTCTTCGGTAAATAATATTTATAAAAGATGTTTGTTGTTAAATAATGTTAATATTTTATTCTTTTATCTAATCGTTTTATATCTCTTTGTGAAATTTATGTAATTTTGCAAAGTAAAATACTATGCGTATATACGCTCTGCTCGTATTGTTATCGCTTGTTTTGAGCCTCTGTGGCTAAACAATTGGTTGATACGGCTGTTTTTACATTAAAAGATGTTTTTGATAAAGAGGATTAATTTAATTATAGAATCTAATTAGTTTAAGTATGAAAAAGTTTATGATTTCACTAGCTATTGCTAGTATTGCAATGGTTTCTTATGCACAGGAAACTGTTAGCGAGGTCGTAGTTCCTACTAAAAAGAATCAGTATGTTACCAATACTTTCGGCAGCAACTGGTTTATGGGTGTGAACGGCGGTGTAAACCTTTACAATGGTGTGTTTATGAATGGCGAGAGCGTGTTTGACCATGTTTCTCCTGCAGTTCAGGTTTATGCAGGTAAATGGCATACTCCCGGTTTTGGTTGGAGAGTAGCTTACAATGGTCTTTGCGTTAAGGCTTACGAGGATGCTGCAAAGAAAGCGTTGTTCAATTTCCACTTTGATGCTATGTTTAACCTCAGCAACCTTATTTGGGGTTACAACGAGGAGCGCATTTGGAATGTCATTCCTTATGTAGGTGCCGGTTATGCTGCAAGAACACGTTATGGTTCTTCTTCATTGTCTAATATGACCGGTTCTATCACTGCTCATGCAGGTATCATGAACACCTTCCGTGTTTCTAAACATTGGGCTATCAACTTTGAGCTCGGTACAACATTCCTCCGCAATGGTTTCGGTGGTGCTGCCGGCCACAATGGTCACGACATGATGTTCACAGCTCTTGCCGGTGTAACTTACAAATTCAATAAGGTAGGTTGGGAGCAGGCTGCAGATGTTGATGCTATCATGGCTATGAACGCTGCTGCTCTTGCTGAGCTCAACACACAGTTGCAGGCAAAAGAGGCCGAGAACGCAGGTTTGAAAAACCAGATGGCTGCTGCAAAGGCTAGCTTGCACAAGGCTCAGGAGGCTTTGAAGGCAGAGCAGGGTAAGGTTTTGAGCGTTTCTCAGTCTGTATTCTTTGCATTTAACTCTACAAAGATTGACAGCAAGAAGGAGATTATCAACTTGCAGGCTTTGGCAGATGCTGTTAAGAACGCAGGTGCAAGACTTTCTGTAGTAGGTTATGCTGACAGCGCAACAGGTTCTGCTGCTTACAACCAGAGACTTTCTGAGGCTCGTGCTAACGCTGTTATCGACAAGCTCGTTGAAATGGGTGTTTCTAAAGACAAAATCGTTGCTGAGGGCAAGGGTGGTGTAAATGTTGAGAAACCCGCTCGTTTGAACCGTCGCGTTATCATTACAGTTGTTGAATAATAATTGAATAATGAATATATGAGCGAGCAGGCATTGCCTGCTCGCTTTTTTTTGAATATGTGGTGTCTTTGTTCGGTCTTTGGTAAGGTCTTGCAGTGCTTGCCCGCAGGGTTGAGTATTAACTTTTTTGAAAAATAAACCACAAAATATTTGGTGGCTATAAAAAAAAGAGCTACTTTTGCATCGCAATTAAGGATTGCGCTTTATTGGACGTTTAGCTCAGCTGGTTTAGAGCATCTGCCTTACAAGCAGAGGGTCGGCGGTTCGAATCCGTCAACGTCCACACAAAAAATACTTTTAGGACGTTTAGCTCAGCTGGTTTAGAGCATCTGCCTTACAAGCAGAGGGTCGGCGGTTCGAATCCGTCAACGTCCACAGAATGAATAACCTGTGCAACTTGCTCAGGTTTGTTTTTTTATATAATAATTCCTTTTTTTACCTATTCTTTCTCTTTTTGGCAATAATTTTAATAAACTTTATTGTAACAGTGAGTGTTTATGCTTAAAAAGTGCTATTTTTGCAAATACTTTACGTAATTGCCGTAAATGTGCCTGCTCCGATGTGCTTGTGTGTAAAAAGTATCGTGGAATCTGTGCCTATGGCAAATAATTAAAAGTAAACAAACAAAAGAAACACAATAATATGGAATTAAACATCTTGACCGCAGTATCTCCCATCGATGGTCGCTACAGAGGGAAAACCGAGGCTCTTGCCGAGTATTTTTCGGAATATGCATTGATGAAATATCGTGTATTTGTAGAAATTGAATATTATATCGCATTATGCGAGCAACCCATTCCCCAATTGGAGGGTGTTGATAAGTCGCTTTTCCCCCGTTTGCGCGAGATATATTCTAACTTTACAGCAGAGGATGCCACCCGCATTAAGGAAATAGAGAAGGTAACCAACCATGATGTAAAGGCGGTTGAGTACTTTATAAAAGAGAAGTTTGATGCTATAGGCGGCCTCGATGCATATAAGGAGTTTGTGCATTTCGGTCTTACATCGCAGGATATAAACAACACCTCAATACCTTGTTCAATAAAGGATGCGCTTGCACAGGTGTATTATCCCGCAATAGAGGAACTGATTGCACAACTTAAAGAGTATGCCGAGGCATGGAAAGATATTCCCATGCTGGCACGTACACACGGTCAGCCCGCTTCTCCCACACGCTTGGGCAAGGAGGTTATGGTGTTTGTATATCGCTTGGAAACACAGCTTGCCGAACTTAAGCGTTGTGTTATATCGGCCAAGTTCGGTGGTGCCACAGGTAATTTCAATGCACATAGTGTGGCATATCCTTCGATAGATTGGGTTGCTTTTGCCAACAAATTCGTTGCGGAGAAACTCGGCTTGCAGCGTGAGCAGTTTACTACCCAGATTTCCAATTATGACAATCTGGCCGCCATCTTCGATGCGATGCGTCGCATAAATATCATTATCATGGATATGGATAAGGATTTCTGGCAATACATCTCAATGGAGTTTTTCAAGCAAAAGATTAAGGCAGGTGAGGTTGGTTCAAGTGCCATGCCCCACAAGGTGAATCCCATTGATTTTGAAAACAGCGAGGGCAACCTTGGCATAGCTAATGCAATTCTTGACCATCTGTCGATGAAACTGCCTATATCTCGCTTGCAGCGCGACCTTACCGATTCTACCGTGCTGCGCAATGTTGGTGTACCCATGGGACATATGATGATTGCCATAAAGAGTTCGCTTGTGGGCCTTCGCAAATTGCTGCTCAACGAGGGTGCAATTTACAATGAATTGGATAACTGTTGGAGCGTTTGTGCCGAGGGTATTCAGACTATTCTTCGCCGCGAGGCCTATCCCAACCCCTATGAAGCATTAAAAGCGCTCACACGCACAAACGAAGGTATTAACCAAAATACATTGTTGCAGTTTATCGATGGCTTGAATGTCGATGAAAAGGTGAAAGAGGAGCTGCGCAGCATCACTCCTCATACATATACAGGACGTTAGGAATGTGAATTTGGACCGTGAGGTTCGTAAAATATATGATAAATGGATAATTATAAGGAGAGACGCTCGGATAATACCCGAGGAGGAAAGAGAGAGCGCACATCGTTCAATCCCAATTTTGGAAACGATAACCGATTGAATCGTTCGCGTTACAACAAGTATGATACCCGCCCGCAGTTTGCGCGCAATGAGCGTCGAGAGAATGAACAGAGTGGCGAGTTTGGTCGCTACAAGTCCTATAACAGAGCAGGTCGCGATTTCGATGCTAATCGCTTTGATACCGACAGGCCTGCACGCCCTCGCTACGGAACCGAAAGCCGCGGCAATCGTTATCAATCGCAACAGGGTGGTGGCTATCGCAGTGCATCGCAGAATGCTTATTCCGGTGAGCAGCATGGCTCTTATGGCAAGCGAGGCGGTCGCACAGCGTATGATCCCAATGCAAAATACAGTGCAAAAAAACGTATGGCCTATAAAGAGGCGATGATAGATCCCAATGCTCCTGTGCGCCTTAACAAATTCCTTGCCAATGCCGGGATATGTTCGCGTCGCGAGGCCGATAATTATATTGAAGCGGGGCTTGTAACCGTGAATGGAGTTGTGGTAACAGAGCTTGGAACAAAGGTGGTTCCCACAGACGATGTACGTTTCAATGCAGAGCGCATTAATCCCGAGCGTAAAGTATACGTGTTGCTCAACAAACCCAAGGATTGCGTAACAACGGTTGATGACCCGCAGGAGCGCAAAACCGTGCTCGATTGCTTGCGTGGTATAGGCAAGGAGAGAATATATCCCGTAGGCCGCCTCGACCGCAACACCACCGGTGTATTGTTGCTTACCAATGATGGCGATTTGGCATCAAAGCTCACTCACCCCAAGTTCATGAAGAAAAAGGTATATCATGTTACCTGCGACAAGAATGTGGCAATGAGCGACATGGATTTGCTGGTAAACGGCATTGAACTCGAAGACGGCCCCGTGTATGCCGACGAGGTAACTTATGTAAATGATGCCGACCGTTCGCAGATAGGCATAGAGATTCACTCGGGGAAGAACCGTATTGTGCGCCGTATGATGGAGCACCTTGGCTACCGAGTGCAGAAACTCGACCGCGTGCTCTTTGCCGGCCTCACAAAGAAAAACCTTAAACGTGGCGATTGGCGTTACCTCACCGAAAAAGAGGTGAACATGCTACGTATGGGTGCTTATGAATAATATATTTGCACAAACATAATCCAAATGGAAACAATAAAACGAACAAAAATATCAGACTTGCTCAAGAGCAAGGATTACGGAACTACCGTAAACGTAAAAGGCTGGGTGCGCACCCGCCGCAGTAGCAAACAAGTAGCATTCGTTGCACTGAACGATGGCTCTACAATCAAAAACGTGCAGGTGGTTATCGATGCCGACAAGTTTGACGAGGAGCTTGTAAAACAGTTTACCACAGGTGCATGCCTCAGTGTGAATGGTACTTTGGTTGAGTCGATCGGTGGCGGACAGGCTGTGGAAATACAGGCAGCCGAAATTGAACTTTTAGGTGCTTGCGACAACACATACCCCTTGCAGAAGAAGGGCCAGACAATGGAGTTTATGCGTACAGTGGCCCACTTGCGCCCCCGTACAAATACCTTTGGCGCGGTATTCCGCATACGCCACAATATGGCGTATGCCATTCACAAGTTTTTCCACGATAAAGGCTTCTATTACTTCCATACACCGCTTATCACAGCCTCGGACTGCGAGGGTGCCGGCCAAATGTTCCAGGTTACAACAATGAACCTTTACGACCTTAAAAAGGATGAGAATGGCAGCATTATCTACGATAGCGATTTCTTCGGCAAGCAGGCAAGCCTCACCGTTTCTGGTCAGCTCGAGGGCGAGCTTGCAGCTACCGCGCTTGGTGCTATTTATACATTCGGCCCCACCTTCCGTGCCGAGAATTCAAACACGCCCCGCCACTTGGCAGAGTTCTGGATGATTGAGCCCGAGGTTGCCTTTAACGACATATACGACAACATGGAGCTTGCCGAGGAGTTTATAAAATACTGCGTGCAGTGGGCCCTCGACAACTGCTTGGAGGATATCACATTCCTCAACAATATGATAGACAAGGAACTTATAGAGCGTCTGCGTTCAATCGTAAACACCGAATTTGTGCGCCTCAGCTACACCGACGGTATTAAGATTCTTGAAGAGGCTGTTGCCGGCGGTCATAAGTTCGAGTTCCCTGTTTATTGGGGTGTTGACCTTGCTTCGGAGCACGAGCGTTATTTGGTTGAGACACACTTCAAACGTCCTGTAATCCTCACCGATTATCCCAAAGAGATTAAGGCTTTCTATATGAAACAAAACGAGGATGGCAAGACTGTGCGCGCCATGGATGTGCTCTTCCCCAAGATTGGTGAGATTATCGGTGGTTCGGAGCGCGAAGCCGATTACGATAAACTGCTTACCCGTATCGAGGAGATGAATATCCCTATGAAGGATATGTGGTGGTATCTCGATACCCGTCGTTGGGGTTCGGCACCTCACAGCGGTTTTGGTTTGGGTTTCGAGCGACTGCTGTTGTTCGTAACGGGTATGGCTAATATCCGCGACGTGATCC
>CALGJF010000005.1 GCA_937914945.1 uncultured Bacteroidales bacterium
TACTCATGCTGTCTAAGTTGCTCACACTCACTCGCAACTTTCATCTTTCCACTTTCTCTCTACTCTTCTATTGATAAAACCTATTGAATCTATTGAAAATACCACATCATTTAAGATTTTTTACAGAAGAATTGGCAGTACCTTTGCAGCCGAAGGCTGCGAAAGCCAAAAAACAAGACAGAAACACATAATTATATGGAATTTATATCAACACTTTTAGAGGGAGCGCAGGGGCAATGGAGCGGCGGCATAGCCCACTCCATGATTATCCTTGCACTTACCGTAGGATTTGGCATCATGCTTGGCCGAATTAAGGTTGCAGGCATATCGTTCGGGGTTACATGGATTCTGTTTGTGGGAATCTTGTTCTCACACTTCGGCTACACGCTGAACGGCGACTTGCTGCATTTTGTAAAGGAATTCGGTCTCATTTTATTTGTTTTTTCAATAGGCCTGCAGGTGGGGCCGGGATTCTTCTCGAGTTTCAAGGCAGGAGGGCTCACTCTGTGTGCTGTAACTTGTATAATAGTGCTGTTGGACGTGCTCACTGCCATAGGCGTGCATTTTGTTACCGACACACCCATAACAACCGTTACAGGTATATTGTCGGGAGCTGTTACCAACACTCCTGGATTGGGTGCGGCACAGCAGACGTACAGAGAGATAACAGGTACATCGGCAACAGATATTGCGCTTGGATATAGCGTGGCATACCCACTTGGTGTTATAGGCTGTATTTTGTCGATGCTGGCGATAAAGAGCATTTTTTACCGCAAGGATATATCCACCGCCACAGCCGACACCGGCAAGGAACTAAATGTGGAACCGCTTACAATAGAGGTAAAAAATCCCGGAGTGGCGGGCAAAACACTCGAAGAGATACGCAACACAAAGAATTACGATTTTGTGGTATCGAGAATATTGCACTGCAAGACTAACGAAATTGAAATTGCCCATTCAAAGAGCATATTACAGATGGGCGACAAGTTCCTGATTATTGTAAAGCCCACATTTCGCGAGGAGATTCTGGAACTGTTCGGGCGCGAATGCATAGTTAATTGGGATAAAGCGGGCGCGCAGTTCCTGTCGAGCAAGATTGTTGTTACCAACCCCAAACTGAATGGCGTACACCTTGCCAGATTGAGCTTGCGACAGAACTTCAAAGTAAACCTCACAAGAGTGAACCGTGCGGGAATAGACCTTGTGGCATCGCCCGACTTGCGCCTGCAAATGGGTGATATTGTTACGGTTGTGGGCATGGAGAGCTCGGTGAACAGTGTAAAGAGGGTTTTGGGCGATTCGCGCAAGCACCTGGACCACCCCAACCTCATCCCCATATTTATAGGTATTGCACTTGGTTGCACGCTTGGCAGCCTGCCTATCTTCATCCCCGGGATGTCGCAACCTGTGAAATTAGGCCTTGCGGGCGGCCCGCTTGTGGTGGCTATTCTCACAAGTTACTTCGGTCCCAAGCTGAAACTTGTTACATACACCACAATGAGCGCCAATCTGATGATAAGGGAGATTGGAATATCGCTGTTCCTTGCTTGCGTGGGCTTGGAGGCCGGCAAGGGTTTTGTTGATACCATTGTGAACAACGGCGGAATGTGGTGGGTGCTCTATGGTGCCATAATTACCATGCTGCCACTGCTCATTGCGGGCGTTGCAGGGCGTTATTGCTTTAAGATTCCTTACATTAAACTAATTGGTGTGATGTCGGGCTCGTGCACCAACCCACCTGCGCTTGCCTTTGCCAACGAGCAGGACAAGAACAGCGACAAGGCTTCGGTGGGATATGCCACGGTTTACCCGCTTGCCATGTTCTTGCGTATTCTCACTGCACAGCTGATGATTCTGCTGTTTTGTTAAACGCTTTACCAATATCGGGCAAGGGGTTTAGGCAGAAGAACGGAAGAACAAAAGCTTTTGTAGTTATATTTACGATGTCATTGGTTCGTTTTGCCTTTCGTGCACCGCGGGGCATCACTTTAACTGCGCCCCTGCCTGAGGGGAGCTGTCACGAAGTGACTGAGGGGAGGGAGGGCTACCCTCGACGTTCACTGCAAAACTCACCGATAACAATATAAAAGGTCATTGGTTCGTTTTGCCTTTCGTGCACCGCGGGGCATCACTTTCAGCGATGCTACCCTCGACGTTCACTGCAAAACTCACCGATAACAAAACGTAGTTTTGTCATTTCGAACACGAAGTGGAGAAATCTCAACAGGCACACCCGAGATGCCTCACATACATTATTCGCGTAGCTCATCAAAACATCTTTTGATTTTTTCATTAAGGTATAGCCGGCAGACAGAATCATGTTTTGCCAATGTCATCCCGATACGAAGTGAGGGATCTAAACAGCAATCAATTACAGATGCCTCACATGCGCTCGACATGACACAAAAGTACCACGGTGCGCAGTTCTCACAAGCAAAAGTAATTCTAAAAAACAACCGGCACTGTCAAAATCACAATTAAATCGCATTGCTCTTTTGGAAATAGTGCGA
>CALGJF010000006.1 GCA_937914945.1 uncultured Bacteroidales bacterium
ATAAAAGAAATAAAATTAAACAAAGAATAGCTCATGGGACACCGAGGATTTTGTATCAACTCCCCTAGCTTTTGCAGGTGAGCCAGAATAAGCATCACTCGCTCTGCTCGTTTATTAAAATATTGTTCTTTAATTTGTTGGTGAGCATGCTCACCAACAAATCATCGTACAATATTTTTCTGCTTTTTATTTTGCTTGTTTTGCTTGAATTTTTCTTTTCAAAAAAGCGAAATTTATTTTGTATTCCTCTCGGCTTGCACTACTTTGGCTATCACCGAAGATAGGCTGCGCCTCGGGAATACTTGTAAATTTGTTTTTTTGCAAAAAAGCCTGCTTATTCCTATAAGAATAAGCATTACTCGCTCTGCTCGTTTATTAAAAAATTGTTCTTTAATTTGTTGGTGAGCATGCTCCCCTCCAAATTATTGCACAATTTTTTTCTGCTTTTTATTTTGCTTGTTTTGCTTGAATTTTTTCTTTTCAAAAAAACGAAATTTATTTTGTATTCCTCTCGGCTTGCACTATCTTTGCATGTCCAAAGCCATAGGTTTGGACAAAACGATTTTGAACTCTATAAACACAAATCTTATATGGCTGAAACTAAATTTATCTTTGTTACCGGTGGCGTTGCGTCATCACTTGGTAAGGGTATCATCTCTGCTTCTCTCGGTAAGTTGTTGCAAGCAAGGGGATACAAGGTTACAATCCAAAAATTCGATCCTTATATTAATGTCTCTCCGGGTACTCTGAATCCCCAGGAGCATGGCGAGTGTTATATTACAATAGATGGTCATGAGGCCGACCTCGACCTTGGTCACTATGAGCGTTTTACCGATATCAAAACCACTCGTTGGAATACATTTACAACCGGCCGTATTTATAGCGAGGTTATTGAGAAAGAGCGTCGTGGCGACTATCTTGGAAAGACTGTTCAGGTAATCCCCCATATAACCGATGAGATTAAACGCAAAATGAAGCGTGGTAGCACAAAGGAGAAATTCGATTTTGTGATTACCGAGATTGGTGGTACCGTGGGTGATATCGAAGGCCTTCCCTTCTTGGAGGCTATGCGCCAGCTTAAATGGGAACTTGGTAGCAGAGCGGTGTGTGTGCATCTTACTTATGTGCCTTATCTTGCAGCTGCGGGCGAGTTAAAGACAAAGCCCACACAGCACTCTGTAAAGCAGTTGCAGAGCCTTGGTATTCAGCCCGATTGCCTTGTATTGCGTGCCGAGCATAAGTTGAGCGCAAGCCTGTGTAAGAAGGTTGCCAGCTTCTGTAATGTGCGCCCCGAATGTGTTGTGCAGAGCCTTGATGTACCCTCTATATACGAGGTGCCCATTAAGATGCAGGAGCAGGGGCTTGATACCGCTATCTTGAGTCTAACAGGCGAGGAGATTGGCGAGACACCCGCACTTGCACCCTGGCGTTCGTTTGTTGAGCGCAGAAAGAATGCGAAACGAGTAATTAACATCGGTCTTGTGGGCAAGTATGATTTGCAGGATGCCTACAAGAGTATCCATGAGAGCCTTTCGCAGTGTGGTGCTTATAACGATTGCAAGATTAAGCCTCACTTTATAAGCAGCGAGAAGATTACCGACGAGAACGCCGCCGAGATTCTCAAAGGCATGGATGGTTATATCATCTGCCCCGGTGTGGGTCCTCGTGGTTTCGAGGGCAAGATTGCTGCCGCCAAGTATCTGCGCGAGAATAACTTTATTACTCTTGGTATCGGTTTGGGTATGCAGGTAATGTCTATCGAGTGTGCCCGCACTCTGCTTGGTTATACCGATGCAAGCAGCTACGAAATGGACGATAAGACTTCGCACAAGATTGTCGATATTATGGAGGATTTGAAGAGTATTGGCAACCCATTCGGTACCATGCGTCGCGGTGGCTACGATACTATAATAACAAAGGATTCAAAGGCGTATGCGGCTTATGGCAGTGAGAGAATCACAGAACGCCACTACCATCGCTATGAATTAAATGTGGAGTATCGCGAGGAGCTTGAAAAAGCAGGCTTGCAGTGTACGGGTGTTCATCCCGAATCGGGCCTTGTTGATATTGTGGAGTTCCCCGCATGCGATTGGTATGTTGGTGTTATCTATGAGCCACAGTACCAGAGCACAGTACTACATCCCTCTCCGTTGATTATGGAGTTTGTGAAGAATGTTATTGCTCGCAAGAACGATTGATTGGTGATTACATAAGAATGCAAAAAACGCAAAGCATTGATGCTTTGCGTTTTTTTGCTTTTTATGTGTGCCGTATCAGCAACTCATTGCACCGCAACAGTTGATTACCTGTCCGCTAACGTATGCCGAAAGGTCGCTTGCAAGGAACAATGCAACGCCGGCAACATCCTCGGGCGCACCTGCACGACGCAAGGGTATGCTCTTTGCCCATGCATCGCGCACATCCTCGGGTAGAGTGGTGGTCATATCTGTCAATATAAAGCCCGGGGCTATACAGTTTGCTCTTATTCCGCGGGGGCCCATCTCCTTGGCTACCGATTTGGCAAGGCCTATAACGCCGGCCTTGGATGCCGAGTAGTTGCATTGTCCGGCATTGCCATGTTCACCCACAATGGAGGTCATGTTTATGATGCTGCCGCTACGCTGTTTTGCCATTGCGGGAACCACGGCGCGGGTGAAGTTGAATGCCGATTTAAGATTTACGTTTATAACGCTGTCCCACTGCTCCTCGGTCATGCGCATGAGCATGCCGTCTTTGGTTATTCCGGCGTTATTTACAAGAATATCTATTTTGCCAAAGTCGGCAAGAATCTGTTTAACGGTCTCTTCTGTTGCTGTATAGTCCGATGCATCCGATGCGTATCCCTTGCAGGCTACACCCATGGCTGTTATCTGCTCGATAAGTTCTTGTGCATTGTTGTTTATCTGGCGGTATGTGAAAGCCACGTTTGCACCCGCTTCGGCAAATTTTACTGCTATTGCGCGGCCTATTCCGCGTGTCGCTCCTGTTACAAGGGCAACCTTTCCTTCTAATAGTTTCATGATTTTTATATTTAGGTTATTGTTTCTCTATTGCGAAGATAACTCTTTTACCGGTATTTTTTTCTTTTATGGCAAAAATCTTACTTCGCATGTGGGCATGGGCAATAGTAAGGAGTGAATTTTTAATAAATATTAACAAGTGTTTAAGTGCTTGAAAATCATTTTGTTATGCTGTATGTGCAATGTGCCTTGTATATACAATGTGGGGTTACAAGTTGAGCTTTTTTTCTCTAAATTTGTGTGAAAGGTGCTGATTCTATGTGTGATAGCACTGCATTATTAATATTTATTACAGTTATTTATGAACAAGATTTATTCGGAGCCCATAACCAAGGCTCAATCGTTGGTTGCCGGTGTAAAAGCACAGGCCGATGTTTTACAAAGTAAAGGGATTGTTGTGGATGTGGAGAAACTTAAAGCGTTGTGTTCGTCGCTTGAAGAGGCCGGTGCAGCGCAGGATGCTGCCGAGGAGAAACTGAAGCAAGCGCGTGCCGTGGCGCACAATTGTTTGGAGGAGTTGAAGGCTTGTTATAGCGATTCCAAAGCCCCTATTAAACAGAACTTTCCACCCGAGGTGTGGCTCTCTTTCGGTGTGGTGGATAAAAAGTAATGAAAAACGACAAAGCGTGGTGCTCGGAAAGAGCACCACGCTTTGTCGTTTTAATGGTTGTGTTCTCTATTTATTCAATAGTGTATTCTTTGGCGTTCTTGAAACCGGCCATGCTGAAATATTTCTGAATTTCACCTACAAGGGTAATCTTCTTACCCAGGTTGCCGGGGTTGTCAACAAGGTTCACACCTTTTCTCACTGCACCCGAAGGCAACTGCACGGGAATGCATTTGCTTGTATCGGTTTCGTTGGGGTCATCGGCAATTATAATGTTGGTGTTAGAGGCTTTATCAAGGCCCAAGATAGGAGTAAATTTAGATTTACCGGCCTCTGATGTTCCCACGATATAGCCTGTAATGGTAGCTGCACCTGTTGTACCATTGTTGTATGCCGCAATGAGTTGAGCCACGGTGAGTACATTGCTCTCATCCTCGCTACCACCTTCGTCGCCGCCTTCCTCTTCGCCACCTGTTGTATCATCGGGGTTGGCTGCCACCACGCTTACTGCCATGGTGTTAACAAATTTGCTGCTGCTCACACCAATGGTATATCCTGTAACAATTACCTCCTTGCCGTTGAGGCTTGCATCTACAGAACCATCCTTGGGATATGCAATGCTGCCGACAGCCTTTGAGGCTCCCTCTACGTTTACATTATAATAGTAGCCGCTAATGTTCAATGTGCCTTTGTACTGCACATATTTAACGGTGGGGTTTGCAATGTATGCATCAAGGTCGGCACCGGTCATTTGAGTGGCAGTGGGGGTATTAACAGCTGCTGTGCCGTTCTTTGTTACGGTTGATGTGTTGCCAAACTGCAACAGGCCTGCATAAAGGCTTGTTGTACCGCTCACTGTAACAGCGTCGCCCACAGCGTAGCCATTATCGCTACCCAGATATACGAGTATGCTGCCTGTTTCGTCGCTCATGAGGAATCCGCGTGCGTATGTTGCAACTACTGTTCCGTTGGCAGTTGCCTCGCCTGCGCCTGCTGCAATAACAGCTGCGATGGTACCTTCCTCGGGAGTGGTGCCACCTTCGCCTGTGTTGTCATCACTCTCTGCAGCCACCACGCTTGTAGCCATTGTAGTTACATATTTGGTACCGCTAACGCCCACAATGTAACCAGTAACAATCACCTCCTTGCCGTTGAGCTCGTCTGCTACGAGGCCCTCTTTTGGATATGCAATGCTACCTACAGCCTTTGAGGCACCATCTACGTTTACGTTGTAGTAGTATCCGCTTACGTTCAATGTTCCCTTGTATTGCACATATTTAATAGTGGGGTTTGCAACGTATGCATCAAGGTCGGCACCTGTCATTTGGGTAGCAGTGGGAGTTTCTACAGCTGCTGTGCCGTTCTTGGTTGCGGTTGATGTGTTGCCAAATTGCAACAGACCGCCATAAAGGCTTGTTGTACCGCTCACAGTAACAGCGTCGCCCACAGCAAAGCCCTTATCATCGCCCAGATATACGAGTATGCTGCCTGTTTCGTCGCTCATGAGGAATCCGCGTGCGTATGTTGCAACTACTGTTCCGTTGGCAGTTGCCTCGCCTGCGCCTGCTGCAATAACAGCTGCGATGGTGCCTTCCTCGGGAGTGGTGCCGCCTTCACCGGTGTTGTCGTCGCCACCCTCGCCTGTGTTGTCATCGCCACCTTCGCCGGTATTGTCATCACCGCCTTCACTGCTTGCATTACCCGATACAACAACATTGTTTACCTCCCATGTGCTCGATGCACTCTTGGTTGATGTGTATTTGAATGCAATTACAACAGCCTCTTTACCTGCGAATTCGGCAGGGATATTGGCCGATGCACTGCGGAATTTCCATGTGTTGTCGTTGCTTGCACCAAAATCAACGGGTGTCCATTTTGTTGTGAAGAAATCGCCTGTGTAGTTGTCGGTTATCATCAACTGATGGTTTGTTGCAGCAAGGCTTGCATCGCCCTTGTTGATAACATAGTCGAATGTTATTTTTGCTGCGGTTTCGCCTGTAAGATCAATGGCAGGTGATATGAGCCAGCTCTCGGCATCCTGGCTCTCACCGTTAGCGTAACCCGAAACTTTAGCGTATGCATTGTTTTGGTAAACCTCGTGTTTCCATGCATAGTCGTTTACAATCTGCTCTGTTTTGAATGAACCAAGGCTCTCGGCAAATGTCTCTTTGAGGTAGATTTTGCCTGTGGGCTCCTCGCTGTCGTCGCCTTCGCCGGTGTTATCGTCGCTCTCGCCCTCAAACAGTGCTTTTGTAACGCTTTTGAGGCCGGGAACACTAAAGTATTTCTCTATTGAACCGGTTAGTGTAACAAGTTTCTTGTAGTTGTTGGGGTTCTCCTGTAGGTTCACCTTATTGCGTACATCACCAGCTGGTAGCTGCACAGGGATACATTTTGTTGCGTCTGTTTCATCGGGGCTATCGGCAAGTATAATATCGGTATTTCCTTTTTCTTCGGTTACATTCCCGTTGAACTGGGCACCTTCGCTGTAATTCATACCTTCTACCCAACCTACAATATAGCCTTTAACTACGGCGGGTGTGGGTGTTCCCGAATATGCTTCAATAGCCTCTGCAACAGTCATCTCAACGGTTTCCTCGGGCTCGTCTTTTACAGGTGCCTCGCCATCTTTTACAGCCATAGACTTAACCTCCCATGTGCTGGCTTGATTGTCGGTAGATTTATAGTATAGCGCAACGTACACGGCACTCTTTCCTATTACCTCTGCGGGCAGGTTAAAGCTTGTTTCGGCAAATGTGAAGCTCGATGAACCCACGGGCTCGAAGGCTGTTTCAATCCATGTTGCTTTTGTTGCATCACCTGTGTAATCGGTGCTCAAAAGAATCTTGTGGCAATCCTTTATTGTCGATGTATTGGCATAGCATATTACATGGTTCACAACGATGTGAGCAGCCTCTTTGCCTGTGAGGTCGAAAGCGGGAGATACAAGGTAGCTTTCGCCTGCTCTGTATTGGCTCACATTGTTTCCATCTTTATAGTGTCCTGTGATGCAGGCACTGCTGTAATCAATACCCCAGGTAAGTTCGCTGTTCGAAACGGTCTGCTTGAAACTGCCAAGGCTGCTTGAGAAATCCTGCTCAAATACTACATCTTCCTGGCTGCCATCTGCGCCACCGCCCATGCCGGGTATAGTATAGGGCACGGGGACATCTTCGCAGGCATTGAAACTGAATATTGCCAATGCCGCAATGAATAGATACTTTAATGTTTTCATTGTTGTATGTGTTATTATTATTACTCTTAGTATATAAATAAGGTGTTCTGTTATTCAGCGGGTGTTATATCGGCTGTCGATGTAAATATGAATTGCCACACGTCTTTTGAGTTGGTCTTGTAACGTGTGAGAACGCCTTTGATATTGAGCTTGCCGGTGGGCAATGTCTCCTTGGCAAAGTCGGCATAGTTGCTTATGCGGAAGATTATCTCCTGCTTGCCAATCTTCACCGTGCGCTCAGCTATCTCTTCACCGGGTGCATAGAGGGCTTCGCCATCGGCCTCCTTAAATTGTACGTTGTTCAAGCGTGCATAGATGGGGCAGAGGTCTTTGTTTGCCTTGTTTGCAAGATAATCCTCGGTGATGTCAAGCGGTGTCTGCTCGCCAAATTCGCCGGGTGTGCCAATGAGCTTGATGTGCTCTTCGAATACCTCCTTGCTCATGCGGCCTATTTGAATACCATATTTTTCGGTATTGTAACGAACGCCAATCTGCGGCAAGTAACAATATCCACCCATATCGAGCCCTTTGCAATTAATTGCTATTGCTTGCCCGATGGGGAGCATGGCATAGAGGCCGCTGGTGTTTACTCCAATTATTATGGCATCGTTGCCATCGCTTATAACAATCTGTTTGTATATGTTACCTGTTTCGTCGTTGCCCACAACAACACCTTGCAGAATGATATCCTCGGTAATCTCGGTGGGCATGGATGCCAACAACTGCTCTCTGTATTTCTCCTTGAATTCGGAAATTGTCATGTTGGCCTCGCCTATGGAGTTATTGCCATAGGGCGGGTTGTTCAGGAATACGGGCTCGTCAAAGTCGTTCATGCATCCTGTGAAGGCAACCATCAACAAGCTTGCGAATAATATATTTTTTATTGTTTTCATAAATTCTTCCTCCTCATTTTTTAGAATCGAAGTCCTATGTTAAGATATGCATTAAATGCGCTGGCGTAGTAGAGGTATGGGTTCTTTGAGAATACATAAGTTTTCTTCTCCTTCTCCTCATTAAGGTCTCCACGATTCTGCTCATATCCGCCTGTAATCATATTCTCGTTGTTGAGTACGTTGTTCAGGCTCAGGTTAATATTGAGCTGTTTGCCTCCTCTGAGTCTTATGCTCTTGCCTATTGATGCGTCAAGCATGAAACCGCCGTCGCCATGGAACTGCGAGGGCACATTCAAACCTGTGGGGTTGCCGTTCTCGTCGAATCCGGCATCGCCCGTTACAATGCTGTGCTTGCGTGCAAAGAGCGAGGGGCTCACATATATGCGGTCGTAGTAGTTGAGGTTTGCGCTCAAATACCAGCCGTTTACGTTGTAATCGACACCCAGACTCAATGCTGTGAGGGGTGAACCGCCCACCTTGGCACCATCCATGTAGATGAGCTCTTTGTCGTTCTTGAGCTCTTGCTCGTCTTCGGTCATGAATGAACCAAGGGTATTTTTTGTATATTCAGCCTCGGTGATTGATGCAAGGAAATTGAACGATAGTGCCGATGTTACATTGTAAACAATAGATGCTTCAATGCCATAGTGCTCTTTATCCACGCCGGTCATTGTGAAGTATGTAAATTTACCCTCGGCATCGTTGTAGAATGCACTCTGTTGTACGGCATTGCTTATCTTGGTGTAGAACCCGCTTACTTTGGCACCGAATGCACCATATTTCACTGCGTATGAAACCTCGCCGTTGAGTATGCCCTCTGTTTCAAGGCCCTCAACAAAGTCCTCGCGGATACGGGGTGCAACGAACGAGTTGTAGGCGAGTGGGGCGCGTTGTGTGTAACCACCACCAATCATCACGCGGTTATTTCCGTTGATGTCGTATATGAGCGATGCTTTTGCACCACCACCAAGGAATTTGGCTGTGCCGCTCTTTCCTTTTGAAATATCGAACATATTGCCGTTGGCATCGAAGAATGTGGCGCGGCCGTTACGCATGTGGCCATCGCGCTGCATTGTTGTTCCGTCGATGTTGGCACCGGCATAGAAATGTACCTTGTTCTTGTTGTATTGATATTGTGTAAAGAGGTTTACCTTATTTACATAGATATCGTAGTTGTAACCAAACTTGTCGCCCTCGCGAATCTGGCGGTTGGGGTTGTCAAGGTCGTTCTGTATGATGTAGCTGTTTGTACCATGGTCGCCCACCGAGAATTTATCGATATCGGTATATTTGGTGGCACCCAATAGGTCGCTCATCTCCTTGTAGTGCATGCCCTTTGTGGTGTTTATGTTTACACCGATGTTTGCCTTGCTGTATTTGTTGAACTCGTGGTCGAGTACAGAACCTATGCTGAGCATCAGCTGGTCGTTGTGGCGCTCCTCAACATAGTAGAGGCACTCGCCGTTCATGGCGTTTGCCTGTTGGTTGGCAAATATCATGTAATCCCAATTGAGCTGTCGGTTACCCTTGCTCTCTTTCCAGTGGTTATACAATTGCCACCACGATGCAATGTTGTCCTCCTTCTCGGCTGCGTTTGCAGGGTCGTCGTAGTACGAAAGATCCCACACGTTGTATGCCGAGCTGGGCAGGTTCTTGTAATATGTGGGGCGTGGGTCGGCGGCATTGCCGTTCCAGCCAAGTGCGGTTGTTCCGTAGCTGCTGTATTTTACTGCTGCCGATGTGGTGAGTTTTGTCTCACGGTCAATCTGGTAGTCCCATGTGAAGAGGGCGGTGGGCTCGTATGATGTTACCACGCGGGCATTACGCTTTTTGCCATTCTGGTATCCCCAGTTGGGGTTGTAGTAGTGGCTGTTGGCAAGCCAATAAGCCTCCTCGGTTGCAGCGGCCTGCTGTCCGCGCTCTGTGGGCGAGCCCCATGTAACAAACGAGAGGCTGTGTTTGTCGTTTATCTTCTTGTATGCGCTGAAGTAGTAACCAAGCGAGTTGTAGAATGTTCCCTCGATAACACCTTCGTTGGCCCAACGGTATGATGCCGACATTGTAAATGCCCAACCATTGTCCATGAGACCGGTTGAGTATGTATACATTGCACGGGCAAGATAGTTGCGGTTGCAGGCAACCAATGACATTTTGTGCCCGGCCGCATATTGGTTGGCACGCATATTGATGTTGCTTGCTCCACCTACGTTGCTATAACCGAAACCGCTGTTTTCCAAGTATGTGCTGCTCTCTTGGTTGCGTGTTGCATCGTTCAATCCGCCAATCATACCATAGCTGAATGTGCCACGCTCGGCATCGTTGAGCAGGGCGCCGTTGGCATACACGTTGTTGTATTGTGAATCATATCCACGCAATTTGAAACGCATGGCGCTCCAACGGTAACCAACCTCGGAGAGGAAGAAATCGTCGCTCGACGTTGTCATGGCCGATGCACCTTGAATAACATCCTCGTCCTCGTCGAGCATGTTCTCGTTAAATGTGAATTGGTCTTTGTCGATTTCGTTGGCCATGAAGTCGGGTACAACCATTGCCACTGCACTGCTCTTTGCTACACTGTCATTAACAGTGTGAACAGGCATCTTGGTGGGTGCATTGGTTGCAACTTCGTTGCGCACGGGGGTGGTTGTTTCGGTGGCAGCGATTATCTCCTCCTTGTTGTTTTCGGGGACAACCACGGTTACCACCACAACATCCTTCATGCCGTTGAATTCACCAACGTTGTTTGTTGTCGCGAATGTGCTTTCTGTTACTCCGGTACGAATAATGAGTTCCGATTTAACTCTGTTGCATCTGGTCATCGACAGGCTTTTGGTATCGCTGTAACCATCTACATAGATAGAGCCCTGTCCGTTTGAGTTTTCTCTGAGGATTTCGCACAGAGATTTCAAACTGCTGTCATTGCCGTTCCATGGAACGTAGAACATGTCGTCCCCGTTTACAAATCTGAAAACGACTTGTATCGGGTCTTTTCCATCTGTAAATGCATGGGTGTTGTTGCTCCATGCAAGACAGATGAAAAAGAGCACTGCATACTTCAAAAATCTTTTCATCTGTTATAAATTATTAATATTGATACTTTTATCGTGTTAAGCCGTGTTTGCGGGCTGGTATTTCTATGTAAAATATATAAAAATTATACAAAGATTGCAAAAATTAAATTAAGCGAAAAGTATTTTGCCCTCTTTTTTAAGCAACGAAAAGTTAAAAAACAGTATGCAAAATTTATTCCGTTTTTATTATCGGGTAATGAGATAAAAATTGTACTTTTACACATTCAATGCCAAAGTGTGGTTTTAACAGAGACGAAAATTAATTGTAATATGAAAAAAATAATTGCTTTAGCGGCTACTATGCTGCTTGTATTGTGCATTCCTTCCGTGGCGCAGCAAAAGCGTTTCGAGATGTATGCAGTGGGTTTCTATAATCTTGAGAATCTGTTTGATACAATTCACGATGCAGGGAAAAACGACTTTGAATTCCTGCCCGACGGAACAAACAAATGGGGCACCATGAAGTATGTTAATAAGGTAAAAAACATGTCGGAGGTACTTGCCGAAATGGCGACCGATATGTTGCCTGTGGGTATGGCTGCTGTCGGGGTTTCGGAGATTGAGAATAGCAATGTGCTGCAAGCACTTATTGAGAGCGAGGCTCTTGCTGCCAGAGGTTGGAAATTTGTGCATGTCGAGGGGCCCGATGCTCGTGGCGTAGATTGCGCCCTGCTTTACAATCCCGCGCTATTCCAGCCCTATGCATATAAGTTGGCGCCCTATCTGCTCGAGAATGGCAGTGACGAATACAAAACCCGCGGGTTCCTTATTGTAAGTGGAATGATGAGTGGCGAGAGGGTGCATATAATTGTAAACCATTGGCCTTCGCGCTATGCAAAATCGCCTGCTCGTGAACGTGCCGGTGTTCAGGTGCGTGAATTAAAGGATTCGCTTATGGCAGAGCACCCCGATTCAAAGGTTATCATCATGGGTGATATGAACGACGACCCCGATGACAAGAGCATGCATAAATGCCTTGGCGCAATGCGCTACCGCGACGATTTGAAGAAACCGAGCGACCTGTATAACCCTTGGTGGAAGGTGTTGCGCGAGGATGGTATCGGTACCCTTAAATACAAAGGTAATTGGAACCTTTTTGACCAGGTGGTGTTTACAGCCAACCTTGTGGGCAAGGATAGGAGCACGCTCAAATATTATAAGCCCGAGATATTCTCGCGCAGCTACATGTTGCAGACCGAGGGCAAATATAAAGGCTCGCCCAAGCGCACTCATGCAAGCGGCGTGTGGCTCAATGGTTACAGCGACCACCTTCCTGTAATCATTTATATGGTAAAAGAGGTAAAATAAACCTTGTAACTGAAAGATAGACAATGAGGTGCGCCCAAGGGCGCACCTCATTGTTTACATATTGAGCCTGCTCTCAATCATCTCCCAATCAACAATGCTCCACAGTTTTTTAACGTGGTCGGCGCGCCTGTTCTGGTAATCGAGATAATAGGCGTGTTCCCACACATCTATGCCAAAAAGCGGTGTCATGTGGTGGCGTATGGGGTTGTCTCCATTGGCGCAATTTATGATGTTGAGCTTACCTGTTTCGTCTTGTGCAAGCCACACCCAGCCCGAACCAAAGAGCGTGGTCGCCGCCTCTTCCATCTTTTTTTTCAACGTATCGAAATTACCGAAATCAAATTTTATGGAGCTTTCAAGCGCCCCAGTGGGGTGGTTGTTTGTGGGCGCTGTGGGGGTGAACTGCTCAAAGTAGAGCGAGTGGTTCAGTACCTGCCCTGCGTTGTTGAAAAGGGGGCCTTCGGGCGCGAATTCCACAATCTCGCGTAGTGTCATCTCTTCAAATTCGCTCTCTGCCACAAGCTCGTTAAGTTTGTTCACATAGGCTTGCAGATGCTTGCCGTAGTGATACTCTATGGTGGCTTGGCTTATGGCCGGTGCAAGCGCACTTGTGGGGTAGAGAAGGGTAGGCATTTGAAAGCCTGTGATGTTGCTTCTAAGAATTGTACTCATGTTTGATAGATTAAAAATAAATGTTCTGTTTTATAAACGTATCTTCGTGCCGGATGTTCGCGATTCTGCTATTTTTTGCATATCTTCGCAAAATATTTAGGAAAGGAAATGGGAATAAATTTTGAGGAGGAACTGAATGCGGCACAGCTTGCCGCGGTGCAATATTGCGACGGCCCCTCGCTGGTTATTGCCGGTGCGGGTTCGGGCAAGACAAGGGTGCTTACATACAAGATAGCCTATCTCTTGGAGATGGGCTACGAGCCGTGGTCTATACTTGCACTAACCTTTACCAATAAAGCTGCCAAGGAGATGAAGGAACGTATAGCTGCAAGCGTGGGAAAGGTTGATGCCTCGGCCATTTGGATGGGTACGTTCCATTCCGTCTTTTCCAAAATCCTGCGCAAAGAGGCGCATCTGTTGGGATACGATCCGCAGTTTACTATATATGACCAGGCTGATTCGCGCAGCCTTATAAAAAGTATAATCAAGGAGATGCAGTTGGATGACAAGCTCTACAAACCCGCCACGGTGGGGGAGCGTATATCGGCTGCAAAGAGCCGTCTTATAATGCCTCGCGAGTATGCTGCCGATGCGGGCCTCGTGGGTGATGACCAGCGTGCCCGCATCCCGAACACTCATTATATATACAGCGCTTATTGCGAGCGTTGCCGGCAGGCCAATGCCATGGATTTCGACGACCTGCTGCTCAATACTTACAGGTTGTTTGATGAATTCCCCGAGGTGCGCGAGAAATATGTACGCAAGTTTCGCTACCTGCTGGTCGATGAGTATCAGGATACCAATTCCCTGCAAGCGGCTATTGTGTGGCAGCTTACAAAGGAACGGCAGGCCGTGTGCGTGGTGGGCGATGACGCGCAGAGTATATATGCCTTTCGTGGTGCCAATATTGGCAACATATTGGGTTTTACAAAGCGTTACGAGAATGCCAAAATATTCAAGCTCGAACAGAATTACCGTTCTACCAAAGTGATAGTCGATGCAGCTAACAGCCTTATAAAAAAGAATGCACAGCAGATAGAAAAGACGGTCTATTCGCAGCGCGATACAGGCGAGCCCATTGCGCTCTATTCGGCATACTCCGATTTTGAGGAGGGCGAGATTGTAGCCAATAAAATAGCCGAGATGCGTCGTCGCAAGGGGGTGGATTACAGTGATGTGGCTGTGCTCTATCGCACAAATGCCCAATCGCGCATATTTGAGGAGGCCTTCCGCAAACGCTCCTTCCCTTATCGCATATATGGCGGCCTGTCGTTCTATCAGCGCAAGGAGATAAAAGATGTTATAGCCTATTTTCGCCTTATTTGCAACCATCGCGACGAGGAGGCAATGAAACGCATAATAAACTATCCGGCACGTGGTATAGGTGATACTACCTTGCAGAAGGTGAAACAGGCGGCAATAGATAACAATGTGAGTATGTGGGAGGTCTTGCAGTCCCCTGCGGCTCATGGATTGGAAGTGAACAAGGGCACGCAGGCCAAACTGCTTGGTTTTGTGGGGCTCATTGAGAGTTTTTCATTGCTTGCAGCCGAAAAGGATGCAGCCGAGGTGGCATCGGTTGTGGTGAGCGAGAGCGGTGTGTGGAGCGATATATTTCGCGATAACAGCGTGGAGGGCAAGGCACGACAAGAGAATTTGCAAGAACTTGTAGATGCTATAAAGGAGTTTGTGGATATGCGCATGGAGGAGGGTAACGAACATAACCACCTCACCGATTTCCTTGCCGAGGTGTCGCTCATGTCCGATCAGGATGCGAGCGACGAGAATGGAGATAACCACATCACCCTCATGACTATCCACTCTGCAAAGGGGCTCGAGTTTAAGGCGGTGTTTGTGGTGGGGCTCGAGGAGGAGCTGTTCCCCAATCAATGTGCGCAGGTGTCGCCACGCGAAATGGAAGAGGAACGCCGTCTTTTTTATGTAGCTATTACCCGTGCAAAGGATTTTTGTGTTCTCTCCTACTCAAAAACACGCTACCACTATGGTACCACGGAGTATCATGAACCCAGCCGTTTTATCACAGAGATTGATTCGCAATATCTGTCGCAGGGCGGTGGCGCAGCAGAGAAGCCTGTGCAGCGCCATGGCGGAATGTTCGCGGGCACGAATAGGGGTGGCACGCTCTTCTCATCATCACAAAGCGAACGTGGCGGTTATGGCAGGCAACAATCCTTTGGCACGCGAACATCTTTTTCGTCGTATGGCGGTGCCGAAAACAGGCAACCCATGCAGCGCACTATGAATACAACGCCTTATGTGGGGAGGAGTAATCTGCAACGCGTATCAGATGTGGCGCGTAATGCCTATGCTCCATCTGTTGCAACGTTCGCCGTCGGGGCGTTGGTGCAGCACGACCGTTTTGGCGTGGGCGAAGTGCTCTCTGTTGAGGGTAGCGGCGAAAATACCAAAGCTGTCATAAATTTCAAAAATGCAGGGCGAAAGACTCTGCTGCTTAAATTTGCTAAACTAAAAACCATAGGATAATGGATAACAATGTTATAAATAAGGTGCCATCGCCCTGCTATGTGATGGAGGAGTCTCTGTTGCGTCGCAATCTGTCGCTGATAAACCGTGTTGCAACCGAGGCAGGTGTGGAGATTATCTTGGCCTTCAAGGCGTTTGCCTTGTGGAAAACATTTCCGGTGTTTCGCGAATATATATCCTCGGTAACCGCAAGCTCCATCTATGAGGCCCGTCTGGGGTACGAGGAGTTTGGCAGCAAGGTACACGCCTTTTCGCCTGCATATACCGAGGAGGAATTCCCCGAGATGATGCGTTGCAGCAGCCATATCTCGTTTAACTCTCTTTCTCAATATGAGCGTTTCTATCCAATGACAAAAAAAGCAGAGCACGAAATTTCGTGTGGAGTGAGGATAAATCCTGAATATTCCGAGATTGAGACCGAGTTGTATAATCCCTGTGCTCCGGGTAGCCGCTTCGGTGTAACAGCCGACCTCTTGCCTGCCGAACTGCCTGCCGGTATTGAGGGCTTTCATTGTCATTGCCATTGCGAATCCGATTCCTATGCATTGGAGCATACATTAGAGCATATCGAAGAGAAATTTGCAGCGTGGCTCCCTAAAATCAAATGGTTAAACCTTGGTGGCGGTCATTTGATGACACGCAAGGATTACGATGTAGAACATCTGATAACCTTGCTACGAGGGTTGCGCACACGCTATCCCAATCTGCATGTGATATTGGAGCCCGGCTCGGCGTTTGCATGGCAAACGGGCTCTTTGGTCTCCCGTGTGGTGGATATTGTGGAGAGTCGCGGTATTCGCACGGCAATATTAAATGTTAGTTTCACGTGCCACATGCCCGACTGTTTGGAGATGCCATATCAGCCCAAGGTTACAGGCGCAGAGTCGTTGGATGCCGATGCTGTGAAGGGCGCGCCATTTAGTGAAAATATATATCGTTTGGGTGGCAACAGCTGTTTGAGCGGCGATTATATGGGCAGTTGGAAATTTTCGCAACCATTGAATGTGGGCGATGTGGTGGTATTTGAGGATATGATACACTACACGACGGTAAAGACAAATATGTTCAATGGTATATCGCACCCAAGCATAGCCTTCTTGCGCGATAATGGCGAATTGCAGATGTTGCGTGTTTTCTGTTACGAGGATTACCGCGACAGAATGTGCTGATACTTGTTTTTCTGTTCTTGCAGGTGGTGCGAAAAACTTTTTTTGATATTTTTTGAAAAAAAATCCCCGTAATACTTGCCGATAAGAAAAATTGTTGTACCTTTGCACTCGCAACACGGATAAATGCTCAAATGTGAGTGGCTTTATTGAAAGATAAAGTGTAATTGAAATGACTGTGTTGAAGGGATTGCGGAATTTTCGTTGCCAGCGAGAGCAGAAGAATTTATTCTTATGCCGAGCGCAGCAGAAAATCTCGTTTTTCAAAAAGTAGAATTGCGGAATTTTCGTTGCCAGCGAGAGCAGAAGAATTTATTCTTGTGCCGAGCGCAGCAGAAAATCTCGCAGTTTCGAAGAAACTGCGGAAATAGCTCAGTTGGTAGAGCACAACCTTGCCAAGGTTGGGGTCGCGAG
>CALGJF010000007.1 GCA_937914945.1 uncultured Bacteroidales bacterium
CCCCGCCTTTTCCTGCGCATTGCTCGGCATCTCTCTGTGAGCCATTAACGGTGCCGGTTGTTTTTTTTAGAATTACTTTTGCTTGTGTATAGTCTGCTGTTATGCCTAACGCTTGTGAGGCATCTTTATTCTCTGTCTTCTTTCGTTTATTATATAAATAAGGTATAAAATACACTGCAAAACCATAAAAAAACTATTGAGAAATTATGAAAGCCAAAAATGTGTCGGTAAAAAAGTGCCAAAAAATTATAATTTGTTAATTATAAATAATAAATTTGCAAATTGAAAATAATGTATCTTGCCGTAAAATGGGCGGCAACATGGCTTTGAGAATGAGAAAAATATAATTATAAATTAAAATCAATTATGAAAAAAAGCTTATTTCTAACATTGTTACTTGCACTATTATGCACGGTAACGACGTGGGCGCAGTTTGCACCCACGGAGGGCAAAAGGTATGCCCTGCAAGAGACTACAAGCGGCTTGTACCTCGACATTCAGACGTTGGGTGTTAATGAGGCCAATGCTAATGCTACAACCAATAACATTAGTCTTAATGCAAAACCTTGTATCATCTACTTTGCAAAGGGAACAACCTATAACACAAAGTGGACAATGAAGAACGTAAATGGTACATACGCTATGCAGGCAAGCGGCCGTGATTGGAATGCCACAATAGGCACAACTGCATACGAGTGGACCATTAACGAGCCCGAGGCAAGCATATACACTATTGCTCGTGCCGATGGAGGATTCGTTAGTATGGACAGCCCAACATCCGGCAGCCCTCTTTTCTGCGACAAAGGTACCGGCCTTAAATTCAAGCTTGTCGATTACGACGATTTCCAGCAGGCTGCGTTCACAATGAAGAGCCCCTTAACCGGTGTAACACAGGGTGCAATACAGAGCTCTGCGGCACTCAACGCAATCACCACTGCAACAAAGATTCTTGTAAGAAGTTTTTCTGGAACAAACAGTGCATACTTGGGTGGTGCTACCAATGTTACAGATATTAACAGTGCAGTTCTTGTGTGGGAACCTGTTACCGAGGGCACTCCCGGTACATATTATCTGCGCACAACCGATGCCGAAAGTGGTTACATTCAGGCAAGTACCGCCGCAAATGCAACCATAACACTTGGTACAAAAACAAATGCACAGGTGTTTGTAACTACAGCACCCACAACATCGGGTAGTGACGCCACTTACTTCAACGGAGAATCTCTTACCGATGGTGCTGACACCGGTAATCTTGTTCGCTTCGTTCAAAACGGCCAAACCAAGTGGCTTAATGTAAATAACTCCGGTAGTGCTCCTCGTTTGGGCAATGACGGTAAAGGTGCCTGGACCGTTCACAACGTATATCTTGTAACCGATGCCACATATCTGAACCTCAAAACGGTGAGCACAACTGCTGCCTCTTGCCAGGCAACAGCTACAGAATTCTATATTATACCTTCGGCCGACAAGTATTATTTCCAGAATGTAGCCGATGAAAATCAGTATATAGGTTATGTGAGCGGAGAAGGTACTTGGGACGTAAATACCAATTTCGGTGTTTGGCAAATCCTTGCCGACGAAAATAACGACGGCTTTGCACAGGTAGCACGCGGCGACGATGCATTAAAGCATCTTGGTTCCGACGAGGAGTGCGTTGTGGGGAAAGGTGTCTACAACAACGTGGATGATGATTGCAATGGTTGGTTCTTCAATGGTGTGTACGAGAACTACACCACAACTGCAACCGACAATGGTGGTAAATATGAATTTACTTCAGGTAAAATATATACAGCAGGTCCTTGTAACAAAATACGCTTCACACTCACCGAAAGTGCTGCATACTATAAAAATGGTGCCAACCGTTTGAGCTTCGATTCTTTTGTGCTCTATGATATTAATGGTAACTCTGTTGAGCTTTATGCCAATAATATCACAGGTAACAATGGTAAAGTCTTTGATAATATGCTAGATGGCACAAGTGGCACATACACTGCCGGTACTTGGGATAATTCCTCGGCAACCGACGATTGGTTCGAGATTGTACTCGGCTCAGATGTAGATCTTAAAGGTGGTTTCTCGTTCTATTTCCAAACAGAGAACACCACAATGAATGCAACAGAGTTCAAAATTGAACTCTCATACGAGACTCCCTCCGATTACACATTTGCAATAAACAATGCTCCCGACGGTGCAGTTGTTACTTTCGATGGCAATCCCATTGCAACCGATGATAAAATCTCTTATGCGGCGTTCGACGAGGATTTGTTGGTTGCAACCGATATACAGGGCTATACCTGGAGTGTGGTTGTGGATAAAGCAAATTTCACTATTACACTCACCTATACCGAGGCTCCTGTGGTTGTGAACCCCGCAGCCGTGGTTGCACTCATCAACCGTATTGGTGGTGCGGGCACAGATGCAAGCTTCAAATTCGTGCTCGATCCCTCTATGAACTCTAAAAAAGAGGTATTTGTAATAGGTAGCGAGGAAGGCAAAATCCTTATCAAGGGTACAACCATCAGTGCAATCACCACCGGTATCGGCTGGTACTTGCAGAACTACGCACACATAAACATCGCCTGGAACTCGCTCAACGAAAAGACCGTGAGCGGCGACGCTTATGCCGACCTCTCTTCACTCCCCATACCCACAGGTGAGGAGACGCACACCAGCGACGCAATGTATCGCTACTATCTGAATACTTGCGCATTCGGTTACTCAATGACCTCGTGGACCTGGAAACGCTGGCAGCAGGAAATCGACTGGATGGCCCTGCACGGTATAAATATGCCCTTGCAGCTTGTAGGTTTGGAAGAGGTATGGCGCAAGTTCCTCACAATGGAAGATACAAATGGCACCCGCAAATACGGCTACACCGACGAGGAGGCCAAAGCCTTTGTTGCCGGCCCCGCATTCATCGCATGGTGGGCTATGAACAACCTGCAAGGTTGGGGTGGTACAGCCGCCGGCACAAAGAGCGGTGGCACATGGGAAGGCGCAGGCGGTGTGCAAGACGATGCTTGGTACGCACGCCAGAAAACCCTTGCCAACGACATTGTCACCCGTCAGCGTGAGCTTGGTATGCAGCCCGTTATTCCCGGCTGGAGCGGTATGGTACCCACTAATTTTGGATCTAAATCGGGTTACACAACACGCGGTAACGGTGGCAATTGGGCCGGCGATTTCGTGCGCCCCTTGCTCCTTAGCGTAAGCAATGCCAATTATGCCGAAATAGCAGCCGACTACTACACCTGCCTGCACGAGGTAATGGGCGAGAGCCAATATTACTCGATGGACCCCTTCCACGAAGGTGGCGGTGACGGAACAATGGAGGATTACGAAGCCCTCTATGCAGCAATGGAGGCAGCCAAGCCCGGTTCAAAATGGGTAATTCAGCAGTGGCAGTGGAGCCCGACACAAAAATACTCGCTCACAGCAGTGCCCGCAGGCCGTCTTGTGGTGCTCGACCTCTTCTCCGACGGTTCACCCGCATTCGACAGCTATAGTGGTTATGCTCCCCAAGACGCAGTCTTCTGCGCAATCCCCAACTTCGGTGGTCGCTCGGGTATCATGGCTCGCTTGACCAACCTTGCCAACAATTATTTCCATTATAAAGCAAAATATTCATCAATCAAGGGTGTAGGTGCAGCCCCAGAGGCCATCGAGCAGACACCTGTTACATACGACCTCATATTCCAACTCCCCTGGATGGGTAGCCAGCCCGATGTTGCCGAGTGGGTTACCAACTACTCGATAGCTCGTTACGGTGTTGCCAATGCCGAAATTCAGGAGGCATGGAGCCTTTTACGTGAGGGCCCGCTCAACTATGGTGCCGACGGTATTCAAGGCCCCGTGGAAGATGTTTGGGCAGCCAAGCCCAACCTCGATGCCAATGCTGCAAGTGCTTGGGGCAAAACAATGAATCATGCTATTGGCACATACACCAAGGCACGCCACCAGATGCTTATAGATGCCACATATAAACTCATCTCACAAAGCAGTGCCATTGCTCCCGGTACAATCTACGAGAGCAACTACAATTACGACCTTGTGGAGTTTGGTGGCGGCGTGCTTGCCGACTATGCTTATTATCTGCTTCTGGGCATCAAGAACGCAAAGAATGCGGCAGGCGCAAATTTTGCAGCCGATGCCACATACATTGCCCGTCGCGACGCCTTCCTGCAACTTATTCTCGATGTAGATGCCTTCAAGGGTACCAACCTCAACTTCCGTTTGGGTAAGTGGACACAAGAGGCACGCGACGCAGCAGGCGAGGTTGTGGGTGCAACAACAGCCACCCCCGACTGGTACGAATATAACAATGCCCGTACCATAGTATCAACCTGGTCGACCCCCGCCACCAACCTCAACGACTACTCATACCGTTCATGGCAGGGATTGATGAAGGATTTGTACTACCCCCGTTGGAAATACTATTTCGATAATAACTGCACCGATGGTAATTACGACTTTTTTGCATGGAACTGGGCGCACGGTATGGAACACGCTGTAGGCCAAACCACTGTTAGCAGCACGCCATTAACATCTCAGCAGGCCGGTCATACAAGTAAATACACCCGTGATCCCGAGGGTAATACCCTTGAAAAAGCAAAAGAGGTGCTTGGCAAGTATATTATCCCCGTTGTTTCCAACACCGGTACATACTATGCCTACCGTTGCCTGGCCAACGACCTATCTGCGGTATGCACTGTGGTTGCCGATGCCGGCCAGACAATAGACCTTTCGACCTATTTCGGTGAGCTCACCGATGTTTCCATAACAGGTGATTTCATCGATGGCACAGCCACAGATATTAAGGCTGTTACAGTGAAAGCTAACGCCACCGATGGTTCACACACCGGTACAATAACAGTTGCCGATGGCACAGTGCTAACATTTGCCGTTGTTCTTAACCCTCCATACAACGGTGTGTATAAGTTGGTTGCCAAGAGTTATATGGATGGTAGTGGAGCTCACACAATAGATGCTCCCGTATTTATTGCTTACAATACCGATGCCACAGACAATCCCAAGAGTGTTGGTTATAAATTGATGGCACAGGGCACTTACTCACCCTCCGATGCTGCCGATGATTATTTCACTATCAAGCCATTGGGTGCAGGTTATTCTTTGCAGGCACAAGGCTTGTATGTGAAAGCCCCGCAGAATCTTGCAAACTGGGGACATATCATAGCATCGGAAAAAGCTGCCGAGGCAGGTGCTTACCTGTTTGAGGAGACCGGTACCGATACCGGCATCTTCAAACTTATGAACTCAACGGGTAATAATAAATATGTGAATGCGTGGGATAAGTATATATTCGGTAACGAAGATGCTTCTAAGTACTCTACATTCACCATTACCGAGGTTACTACCTACCCTGTAACAATTCCCGCAAACGGCTTGGCAATAAACTTGCCTTTCAACGTGGTGTTGCCCGATGGCGTTACCGCTTACGACGTTGTTGCTGTGGGCGACGATGAACTAAGTGTAAAAGTGTATGAAACCACACAATTGGCTACTGTCGGTGGAGTGGTTAAAGCCGGCACACCTATGATTTTGAAGGCTACTGCAGGTGATTATAATCTTGGAGTAACCGTTGACAATACAGGTGCCGTGGGCTCAAAAGCCGGCTCTGTGCTTCGCGGTAACTTTATTAAGCAGACACTTGCTGTAAATAACGCAATAAACCGTTACACATTTGCCGATGCTACATTTAATTTGATGACCACCGCAACAGAGCTTGCAGGTAACAGTGTGTATATGGAGCTTAGCGAGGCTATCGATACTCCCATTGCCGAGGGCACAATCTTTGTACCCGAAGAGCCTTCGAATTATCCGTTTACTCTCACCACCGACGAGGAGAACCCCGTGCTCTATAAGATTATAAGCAAGCGTGCCGACGACGGTAGCAAAGTTCTGCAGTACGACGAGGCAAGCAAGCAGATAGCCGTTAGTACCAAGGCTGCTAACAACAGTTATCAGGCTTGGTACTTCACCAAAGGTACTGCCAACGGACAGGTGTTTGCTCACCCCTACAATGCCGACGGTAATGTTATTGGTGCCACCAACACCGGTAATGGTGCAGGCAAGGTTTCTGCTGCCGGAAAGGATGCTCAGGAGTATGATGAATGGGTTATTGTTGCCCGTGGAGAAGATGGCTACTATAATATAAATGCCACCAATGGTGCATATCTCAGCAATTATGGCGGAGAAAGTAACAAGATGGGATTCTGGAATGGTGATGGCAATGAGTCAAGTACTCAAAACGACAACGGCTCGCTCTTTAAGTTTGTTGAGGCAGAATTTGAGAACGACAACCCCCGTTACTATCAGATGAAAGACCTTAACGCTCAACTGAATAGATACATTGCCGGTACAAGCGTTGGTTTCTACACCGAGGAAAGCGTTAATGCAATAAACGAGAAGCAAGTCGCTGCAACTGATCTTGAAACTGCGGGTAGCGCAAGCAGCAGTGCAGCCGACTGCTACGCTGCATATAAGGCTATGCGCGAGGCCGAAGACAATGTTGAGTACATTGAACCCGACCCTGCCAAACTGTATTACATTGTATCTGCTGCAACAAATGACAATTGTGCATATTGCGCAGGCGAGTATGTTTATACATTAAACACATCGGCTACTCGAGGCGGCAATAGCTATGACCACAGACATTTGGTATTCGACTCATTTGCCGAAATCACACACAAGCAGCTTGCAGCCTTCCAGTTCGAGGAGACAGGCGTTGTGGGCGAGTATAAGATGAAGAGCTTGAACAGCGGCCTTTATGTGAAGTCGTTTGCCGGTACACACATGGGTGCCGAGGGCGATGCACAGGCAGTTAAAATAGTTCCTTATGCCACAGGCCAGCTTACATTAAAGGTGGGTAATAATGCTCCCATGCACGCACAAAATACCGGTGGAGTAATCGTTCAGTGGGGAGCCGAAGAAGGTAACGCATCCTTGTGGATAATCAACGAGGTTGCCTATGCAACTGATTTCAACTACACACTCACCGTGCCTGCAAACGGCATTGCAACATTGTACTTGCCCTTCAATGTAACATTGCCCGAGGGCGTTACTGCATACACCATCGATGCCGACGATATTCATGCAATCCAAGATGGTGGTTACTACTACGAGAAACTTACCGAAGTTGCTGTTGCCGGTGATATACTTGCAAAGGGTACAGCGGTTATCATCAAGGCTGCTGCCGGTGAATATACATTCAGGGCAACCTTCGACGACTCCGATGCAAAGAAAGCCGCGGCTTCGGCTTTGGTAGGTACATACTACAAACAAACCATTTCCACAGGCTACAGCATGGCTGTTGAGAATAACGAGCCTATATTTAATAGAATAACAGCCGACACTGATGTAGAGCCTTATAGCTGCTGGCTTGTTGCCGATGGTATCACAACCGACAAAATTGGATCGAATGTGGAATTCAATCCTGTAGTAATAGAGGATGGCAAGGTATATCGCATACATGGCCGTTTGTCAAACGGCGTGCTCCGCACACTCTATAATGATGGTGCCAATAAGAAGATTTTGTGGACAGGCGAGGCCAAGAGCGATGCTTCAACCCTCTTTATCGCACAAGCAGGCTCCGATGGCAAGTTTAAGCTTGTGAGCGCTGTTGCCAATGGTTATTGGAGCCAAGATGCCAAGATTGAGGAGAATGGCGTTGAACTTACATTCGTTAATGGTTCTGTAAGCAACACAGCCATGATTCTTGGCGAGAACGGGCGTCGTTTCTGTGCCGATGGCAATGATTTGGACTTCTACAGCAATGCAGCCGGTGAACCCGCAAGTGCTTATGTGAACGAGAACGTAACAACCGACTTTGTATTCGAGCTTGTTGAGGATGTAACAGTGAGCTACACAGCGAGAATCGGTAAGGGATTCGCTTATGCAACCCTCTATCTGCCCTATGCAGTAACCGTTCCCGATGGTGTTACAGCATACATCGCACACACTGTTGAGGGTAAAGTAATCCAATTGACCGATTTGCAAGGTGTTATTCCTGCAAAAACTCCCGTGGTTCTTAAACGTGAATCTGTACTTACTGCCGATGGTTATGTGTTTGAATACACAACCGATGAAACCAAAGTGGATTTGACAGGTGTGAACAATGTTCTCACAGGTTATTTCATTGAGACATTGGTTGAGGGTAGAGACGGTTTCAGATACTATATGTTGATGAAGTACAATACCTCCGAGAAGTTCTATTGGATACTCAAAGAGTATGACTCGACAGGAAAACTCTACACCGATGGTGAAGACCACACTCACATCAAGTGCTCGGGTAACAAGGCGTTCCTTGAGATGAGCGAGTCGCAGGCATCTTCTTCATTCAGCTTCCAATTCACCGGTACCACAGGTATCGATGGTGTTGATGCCGAGGGTGGCAACGCAGAGTCAATCTACGACTTGCAGGGCCGCAAGATTGTCGAGATTACCGAGAAGGGTGTTTACATCATCAATGGCAATAAGGTTGTTGTTGAGTAAACTTTTTTCTAACCATAAACGAATCGGTGCCGGCCATGTGGTCGGCATCGATTTTTTTTGTTAATTTCTGCGGTGCTTTTCTGTGTTCTTTTGTCTAAAACGCTACCGCTTTGTCAAGCCGGCTATACCTTAATGAAGAAATCAAAAGATGTTTTGATGAGCTACGCGAATAACCAAAGTGGAGGCATCTAAACATAGTGCAGCTGCAAACTAAAAACTCTCCCCCTGAGTCAGGGGGAGTCCCGCAGGGGAAGGGGTCTGTGCTTTGTGGATAACAGATAATCGTGTACTTGTCATGCCGGCTATACCTTAATGAAAAAATCAAAAGATGTTTTGATGAGCTAC
>CALGJF010000008.1 GCA_937914945.1 uncultured Bacteroidales bacterium
ATTATATCGACGATGGTGGTGATGTCGGCTACGCTCACGCGGCTGTCGCCGTTTAAGTCGTAGGCAGCATCGCTGCTTTCGCTAAGGATGGCATCTACTACGGTGGTGATGTCGGATACACTCACGCGGCCGTCGCCGTTTACATCACCGGAGGCGGATTCGGGTTCCATCTCCACTATATTGGTAAAGTTTTTCCAATAATCGGCTGCTTGGTATGCGCTCTTTGTGCCATAGGGGACGTAGAGGGTTGCGGAATAGTCATTAAAGGCCTGACTTTCAATTATAGGTGGTATCTTTGCATTTACATACACTTCAATGAGGCAGATGCACAAATTGAACGCCCACTCACCTATGCTTGTTACACTATTACCGATGGTTACGCTGGTGAGGCCGGTGCAATAATAGAACGCCCTCTCGCCAATGCTTGTAACGCTATTGGGGATTACAATGCCGGTGAGGCCGCTGCAACCATGGAACGCGCACTCACCTATGCTTGTTACACTATTACCGATGGTTACACTTGAGAGGCCGGCGCAATCAAAGAACGCATAAGAGCCAATGCTTGTTACGCTACTCGGGGTATTTGTACTTTTACAGCCTGCAATAAGTGTATTTGTTGCTGTTTCAATGATAGCATTGCAACCCTCGCGGCTGTCATATACACCATTGCCCGAATCAACAACTATGCTTGTGAGGCCGGTGCAACCACGGAATACCATATCTCCAATGCTTGTTACGCTGTTGGGGATTACAATGCTTGTGAGGCCGCTGCAACCAGAGAACGCAAAAAAGCCTATGCTTGTTACGCCGTTTGGTATTGTAATGCTTGTGAGGCCGGTGCAATTCTCGAACGCATAATTTCCTATGCTTGTTACGCTATTGGGGATTGTTACGCTTGTAAGGCCGCTGCAACCATTGAACGCACTAACGTCTATGCTTGTTACGCTGTTTGGTATTTCAATGCTTGTGAGGCCGGTGCAGCCAATGAACGCACCAAAGCCTATGCTTGTTACGCCGTTTGGTATTGTAATGCTTGTGAAGCCGGTGCAATTCTCGAACGCATAATTTCCTATGCTTGTTACGCTATTGGGGATAATTACATACACAAGGTTGCTACAACCACTGAAAGTATACCATCCCAAGTCTGTAACCCCTTCGGGTATTGTTATGCCGATAAGCCCGGTACAGTCTTGAAATGCACCATTAGCAATACCTCTAACTTTGTATGTATCTCCGTTATAGGTAACACTTGATGGTATGGTTACGATGCCAACATATTTATTGCCGTTTTCGGCGCAACCTACGTATGCTACCTTGTCATCGTAATCGGTGATGTTGTAAAAAATTCCATCGACCTCAAAATCATGGGCACTTGCCACCATACAGCATAGCAGAGCAACTGCCGACAAGAATAAATTAAGATAATTCTTCTTCATATTGGTGTTTTTATTCTCCCCAATTCCCCGATGAGAGTGTAAATAAAAAAAAGAAAGCGTGGGAACTGCACCTGTTGCTCGTTCCACGCATAGAGGCTCTGGCATTGCCCTTCAGTCAAGAACGAGCAACGCAGAGCCCACGCCGATATATTAACACCCGGGAATGGTTATTGCACACCACCCCTATGCGTAATACACGCCCATAGGCATCTACCGTTGCCTTGTCTTTGACTGAATATGAAACTGCCAGATTTCTATGCGTCAAGAACAAAGCGTCAAGTAAACGCTTTTATAAAATATGTCCCACCCTGCCACCCTATTACAAAGGCCTCGGCGTGGGGGAAGGCCGATTGAATAAAAAGCCTTAACCGTTGCAAATATATAGAATCTTTTATTCTTCACAAAATTATTAATTATTGTAAAACGGTTTATTACACAGGAACCGCCCTGCAAGAAAGGCATCGTACACCATAAACACAACAATATTCACCCGTAAAGAATGGCAATATCTCTTTTTTTGCTATCTTCGCGAAAAAGAACAAACAGCCATGAGGACACTTATAAGCAATCCTATAATAGTGAATGAGGGCGAGCAATTCAGAGGCTCCATTGTGATAAACAACGGCAGAATAACCGAGGTACTGAAAGGAGACCGTTTGCCAAAGGGCGAGGTAGACTGCATTGTAGAGGCAGGCGACATGTATCTTATACCGGGAGTGATAGACGACCATGTTCACTTCCGCGAGCCGGGGCTCACTGCAAAGGCCGACATACACAGCGAGAGCCGCGCCGCCGCGGCGGGTGGCGTAACATCGTTCATGGACATGCCCAACACCGTTCCGCAAACAACCACGCTTGCCGCGCTTAAAGAGAAATATGCCATTGCGGCAAAAGAGAGCCTCATCAACTACTCCTTCTACTTTGGCGCCACAAACGACAATTACAAATACTTTGCAAAACTCAATCCACGCCGTGTGTGCGGTATAAAGTTATTCATGGGTTCCAGCACGGGCAATATGTTGGTTGATGAGGCCGACAAGCTCGACAAGATTTTCTCTACCGCCACCCTGCCTGTGGCCGTGCATTGCGAGGACACCAAGACCATTGCAACAAATACCAAAAAGGTTATAGCAAGCGAGGGCAACAACCCCGACGTGGCGTTCCACCCTGTGATAAGGGATGCAAAGGCATGCTACCGCAGTACAAAAACAGCTGTGGAGCTGGCAAAAAAACATGGTACCAAGCTGCATGTAATGCACATAAGCACCCAAAAGGAACTTGCCTTGTTCAAGAATGCGGGCAGCAACATAACAGCCGAGGTTACACCTGCGCACCTCACATTCTGCAGCGACGATTATGCCCGCCTGGGCACAAAGATAAAGTGCAACCCGGCAATCAAAGGCTGCGAGGAGCGCGATGCTCTGCGCAATGCCGTTGCAAAGGGATTGATTGATGTTATAGGCACCGACCATGCCCCTCACCTGCCCAAAGACAAGGAGGGGGGCGCGCTGACAGCCGCATCGGGAATGCCGAGCATCCAATTTTCGTTGCTTGCCATGCTGAGGCTTGTCGATGAGGGTGTCATTACAATGGAAACATTGGTGGAGAAGATGTGCCATGCGCCTGCAAGAATCTTCGGGTTAAGCAAGAGAGGCTGCATAAAACGAGGCTATGCAGCCGATTTCGTACTACTGCGCCCGCGCACCCCGCACACCATAGAAAAGAGCGATATTATAAGCAAATGCGGATGGAGCCCCTTTGAAGGCGACACATTCAATTGGGCTGTTGCACAGACATGGGTGAACGGCGAGTGTGCATACAAGGATGGGAAAATCAACGAGAATGTGAGAGGTAAAGCCCTTGTATTTGACCGATGAAAAGGGTAATTTTCAGCTACACCGCACCGCAACTGCTGCCATACATTGATTGGAATTACTTTTTCCATGCATGGGGCATAGCCCCCCGCGCCACAGAGAGCAAGGAGGCGCAGGAGGTAAAGCGTGATGCCATTGCACTGCTCGAATCAATGGGCGATGCCACTGTTGCCTATGCCGTGTTTGCCTTGTGCGACGCCAAAGGCTGCGACGACGACATTATAATAGAGGGAGACGCCACCCTGCCTTTGCTGCGGCAACAACATTCGCATGAGGGAGAGCACAACCTGTGCTTGAGCGATTTTGTATCGCCGCATGGCGACAAAATAGGGCTGTTTGCCACCACTGTAAGCAACCGCCTATGCCACACCCATATCAACGACACATACCACAACCTACTGCTGCAAACCATTGCGAGCAGGGTTGCCGAAGCTGCTGCTACCCTCATGCACATGGAGGTGCGCACAAACACCGCCCTTTGGGGATATGCTCCAACGGAGAGACTGACACCCGAAGAACTTAATTTGGAAAAATTCCAAGGCATACGCCCCGCCGTAGGCTACCCATCGCTGCCCGACCAATCGGTGATTTTTATAATCGATGAACTATTGAAGATGAACGAAATTGGCATTGAACTTACACCCAACGGAGCCATGAACCCACACGCATCTGTTTGCGGGATAATGATTGCCCACCCCGCAGCACGCTATTTTGCGGTGGGGAAAATAAGCGATGAACAACTGCGGGACTATGCCCGCCGCAGAGGAACGACACCTGAAAGTTTATACCGATTTCTGGACAAAAACGTCGGAAAATAGAAGTTTACCACGATAATATCGTAAAAATAGGAAAATTAAAACTATATTAGCGCAGATTATAACACACAAAAAAGTTTCACAATGACACTCAGAAAAATTCTACACCCCCTTTATGTGCTTTACCAATTGGTATTTGCATGGTGGGCAGCCCTCTTGGTTATTGCACTCACATGCATATGCATAAGCCTTTTCGGCCGCTATTTGAAGATAAAGAACGGCGACTACTACCCCGCGCTCATTCTGTTCCGTGTAGTATGCTGGATATGCCTTGTACCGGTAAAAGTGGTAGACCGCAACAAGTTTGTGGAAAAAGAGAAGAACTATGTGTTTGTGGCAAACCATCAAGGATTCTTCGATGTACTTGTAATGTATGGCTATGTGCAAAAGAATTTCAAATGGATGATGAAGGCATCGCTTCGCAAGGTACCCTTGCTGGGCAAGGCTTGTGCCGACACCGACCACATATATGTTGACCGCACAACCCCGCAAAAGGATATACTGCGCAAGGCACTCAACATACTGAAAAGTGGCAAATCGATGGCCATATTCCCCGAGGGCACACGCTGCAAGAACGGCAAGATGGGTTCATTCAAAAAGGGTGCGTTTGTGGTTGCCAACATGGCACAGAAGCCTGTTGTTCCCGTAGCAATCCAAGGTTCATACCAACTAATGCCTCCGGGCAAGTTCTTCTTGCATTGGTCGCCCATAAAGCTGACATTCCACGCACCTATAGAGTGCAAAGGCCGCGATGCCGATAATGTGGAATATTTGATGAACACATCGCGCGAGGTAATAGCAAAAACCCTTGGCGAGGCGTAAATTACACGACATAAAAAATAAATATAGCGAAGGCATGCCTTCGCTATATTTATTTTTCGAGCAACCGCTGCTGCTCCAAGCGGTTTGCATTCTCGCGGGCCACGTCGTAAAAGAGTTTTACAAAGGCATCGTTGCGAAAGGAGGGGGGCGCATCGTTGTAAAGAGATTCAAGCTCACTGTTGAGTATGGGTGCCGGCACACCGCTGTATCGAAGTGCAAATATACAAGGGCCCAACACATTGTTTATATTACGCCTCACATAGCCATCGATAAGTAGCTCCACCGACGCGCCTACGGCCTCAATAGAGTCGCTCACATAGTCGGCAGCAGCTTCGGTCGATTGGCCGTTCAATATCAAAGAGGCCTCCACACGTTCAAGTTCACTCATAAGGAGTTCAAAGCGTGCCTGCTCGCGCATAAAAAGATTGAGTTCGTTGTTTAGAGGAGTGCCGCCGACTTCTATGGCATTATCTGTAATATCAAACACGATATTGCCCTTCTCGGCTACAAATGGCAGAATGGGTATATCCCCAATGTATAGCGAGGCAACAAAGGCCGAATCGGCAGTTCCACGCATCTTGAATGTACTATGTTGCACTCTGCACGAATCTATTGTAACCGCACTGCCGTTTTCCACCATTTTTATATACACATACTCTCCATTTACGACATCGGAAGATATCGTTCCCCGAACACTGAAATCGTTTCCACAAGAAAGAAGAGCAAGGGAGAGAAAAGAGAGTACAAGAGGGTTCTTCATATTCTTTTGATTATCGTGTGTTTGCACAAGCGAAGATAATAACAATTCCAACACCTCAAAGTTTTATTAATCTATTTTATGATTTAACGCTAAACTATAACATTTTACAACAAAAAAGAGGCGACAGAGGGCAAGTTTAGAGAAAAAGAGAAAGGGGTATGATGTTTTTTTCACTATCTTCGCGCCCAAGAAAATTTTTATAAAGTTTATATAATTATGAGAAAAACATTTTTGACACTGCTTGTTGCAGCAATCACCCTTCCCGCGCAGCTTATTGCCGACGAGGGTATGTGGCTACTACAACTCATGCGTAGCCAAAATTTGGAGAAACCTATGCGCGAACTTGGTCTTGAAATCACAGCCGACGATATCTACGCACCCGGCGCCGTATCGTTGAAGGATGCCATAGGTATTTTTGGCGGTGGCTGTACCGGTGAGATTGTTTCGCCCAACGGCCTTATACTCACCAACCACCATTGCGGATACAGCTACATCCAACAGCTCAGTAGCGTGGAGCACAACTACCTGCGCGATGGTTTCTGGAGCCAGAGCTATGCCGAGGAACTCCCATGCAAGGATATTAATTTTACATTCGTTGCCGAGATAAAGGATGTTACCGAGGATATCAACAAACGCATTGCCGATGGTACTTTGAGCGAGCAGGACTCTTTCAATGAGGCCGCTCTTGCACGCATTGCCACCGAATTGTTCGACAAGGACAATATTGAAGGTAAAAAGTTCCTGACACCGCAACTGCTCCCCTACTTTGAGGGCAACAAGTTCTATCTTGTGTATTACAAGAAATATACCGACGTGCGCCTGGTGGGAACACCCCCCAACTCTATTGGTAAATTCGGTGGCGAAACCGACAACTGGATGTGGCCCCGCCACACAGGCGATTTCTCGGTATTCCGTGTATATGGCGACTCGCTTGGCAACCCCGCCGCATACAGCGACAAGAACATACCATTGAGTACACCCAAATATCTGAACATATCACTTGCAGGTGTTGATTATGACGACTTCGCCATGATTATGGGCTTCCCCGGCAGCACATCGCGCTACCTCACAAGTGAGGAGGTTAAGCACCGCATGTATTCGCAAAACGAGCCCCGCATTGCCATGCGCGACGCAGCCCTCAAAATCATACGCGAGGAGATGGCGAAGGATGAGGCTGTAAACATCCAATACGCAAGCAAGATGGCACGCATAAGCAACTATTGGAAGAACTCGATAGGCATGAACAAGGCTATCGTGGACAACAAGGTTGTTGAAACCAAGTTAGAGAAAGAGGCCGCATTCAAAGCCTTCGCACAGAGAGTAGGCAATAAGAGCTACGAGAGCGTGGTAGAGGATATCAATGCCGCCATAAACACACAAAACCGCACAGAGTATCTTGCCACATTGGTGGTGGAGCTTATAAGCAACATAGAGTTCGTAAGACGTAACATTGCATTTGGCAACGACAGCACTGCCGATGCCAAACTGCTTGAAAAGCCCGAAATGGTAAAGAGTTATTACACATGGGTACACGACCGCGACTACAACCACCGCATAGACTGCCGCGTGGCAAAAGCACTTATTCCTCTTTATATGTCGCTCACAAGCGAGGAGGAGCGCCCTGCCCTGCTTAACGAGATGAACAAGAAGTACAAGGGCAACATGGAAAAATATATCGACGATGTATATGAAACATCCATAATGGCAAGCGAGAAGAACATGGAGAAATTCCTGAAAAAGCCCGCAGCCAAGAAGCTCGAAAAGGATATGGCTATTCAGTTGCGCAATGCAATCTATGGAAAATATCGCGAGATTGCAAACAACCAAAAAGAGTTCAACAACACCATAAACATGCTGCACAAAACCTACCTCAAAGGATTGATGGAGATGGCAAACGGCGCGCCCATGGCACCCGATGCAAACTTCACCATGCGCCTCACATATGGCAGCGTTAAGGCATACCAGCCCAAAGATGGTGTTACATACAACCACTACACCACCCTTAACGGTGTAATGGAGAAGGAGGACAACACAAACAGCGAGTTCACCGTTCCCGCACGTTTGAAGGAGCTTTACCTCACAAAGGATTACGGCGACTATGCACTGCCCAACGGCGACCTGCCCGTTGCATTCCTCACAACCAACGACATCACAGGCGGTAACAGCGGCAGCCCCGTTATGAACTCACGAGGCGAGCTCATAGGACTTGCATTCGACGGCAACTGGGAATCATTGAGCAGCGACATCAATTTCGACAAGAAACTGCAGCGTTGCATAAACGTGGATATCCGCTATGTTCTTTTCATTATTGAAAAATATGGCAACTGCCGCAGATTGATTAACGAGATGAACATCGTGAGATAAACGAAAAAGAGAATCTCATACAAAAATGGCCGGCTGTTGAGCCGGCCATTTTTGTATAATGTTTACCACACCCTTCTCAAAGTGTGCTAATACAATTTCTATTGAACAACTTTCTTGCCATTCACAATGAACACGCCTTTGGTTACTTTCTGCACACGTCTGCCATAGAGGTCGTAAACATCTGCAGCGCCCTCGGCTGCGGGGAGTTCAACAATTCCTGTTGTTTCATCACCAACATATTCTACCGTAATTTTGCCGTTCTCCTTATCCATAGCCACTGATGTAGTATAGTGTTCTATAGCCTTTACCGTGAAATCGGCATCGGTAAGAAAAGTTGTAGAGATAAAATTGTCACCATTGGCATATTCTACACCCTCGAAGATGATGCCGCCATTGTCGTTACCTGTAACCTCTACCAGATAATCTATGGTATATACATTGGGGTTCTCTATAAGATAGACTACCGAGCCGTGGTCGTCCCACCTCCAGTTACGTACTGCGGCTGCAGCTTCATTGGTAACGATACAGGCGAAATAGGTGGAAGCATCGCTGTAGCCGCCACCGGCGTGAATACCGAATGTTCCTTCGTAGTCGCCGCTGTTGGCGCGTATGCCGTCAAGTGCAGTTTTTGTCTCTGTAAATTTATAATCCCTGCCGCTTCGCGTTACATATGCATTTCTTGCAGGCTGGTACATATAGTACTTGCCGCCTTCCTGAAAGATCTGCCAAACGACAGTTTCATCAAAAGGGTCAACCTCCTCTTTATATATATCAGCCACTGAAGCATTACCGGGGAGGTTGTTATAAGAGTGGTTGGTCATACCGCGCAGACTTATATACTCGCCGGTGATGCTGCTGTTATATGCCCAATAGCCTTCGCCACTCTTTGCTGAAACCTGATAGAGTTTATAGTTCTTCAACTCAGAGAGAGAGGATATAGGGGTGCAGGGGGCAGGGCCCATGGTGTATGTCACTGTGATGACGCGATCTTCAACGGTTATTTCGGCTCTGCATCCGTCAACTGCGATGGGAGTAAGTTGCTCTACCGAGAAGAACTGTGTAGCATATACCGTGCCGCCATCGGCTGTTTCTATGTTGGCATATACAACACCACCTTCTCCTTCAACACCCACCACCTTTACGGTGTAAAGTTGCTCCTGCTGCATATCGCCCTTGATGCCTACCTGGCTGCCACGCATATACTCTGCGGGGATGGTATATGTGCCGTCGGCTGCAATGGCTGTGTAGGGAACATTTATCTCTATCCAGTTGGGGTTGCCGTTATCATCGAGTTGCTCAGCTGCATTTACGTTATAACCATACTTGAGGATAAAGCCATACTGCACAAAGCCGGGAGCAGGAACATCCTTCACGGTCAAAGGCTCGGCATAATTGGTTGTGTAGCCTTGCAAAGCGTTTCCATCCGATGCCAGCACGATGTCGCCATTGAGCTGGGAAGCGTTCACTGCCACATTGTCGCCGTGCACATCGAGCATAACATCTATGTAACCGCCACCATCTGAAATGATGGTGCTGCCTCCTGCGGGGTTGATACTATTCCAATCGACCTTGTAGCGCATACGATAGAAACCTGCAGGGGTACCTTCGGGTACTGTAAACTTTGGCACTCCGCCACCAATGGTGTTACCATTGCTTACAGTTGAGCCATCGCACTTGTACCAAGTGCCACCTATCTGCACTGCGCTGTAACTTACGACCTCGCTGCCTGCGGCAGGTATGCCATTGTCGTTCAGTGTGTACTCGAACTTGCCATCATTGTTCCAATCGACATACACATAGGCACTCATCCAAGTACCTGTATAGTTAAATGTGGGCTGCACCTGAGCACCTGCTTTGGCCGAGAATACACTCAAAGCGGTATTATCGGTATATACCTTACCGGCTGTTGCCGATGAAGAGTAGCTTACACCATCCGATGTGAGGCCTACGCTGTTGAGGCGGCGGTCGTTACGTGTGGATGCAGCATCCTTGTCATAGGTAAGAGCGTACTTGTCGGTGGTGAAACGCTTGTCGGGGTTGTTGTCTATAACGATTTCATCGAAATAGGCATACCAATCCTCGGTATCGGCGTGGGGCGAACGAACATCGGGAACGATAACCAATGAGTAGATATCGATACCGCTGGCAGCATTTTCCTCTTTAGAGTATGAGAAGCCTTTGAAGCTCACCACAACATCTTGCCAGCCCTCTTTGGGCTTGACATTAGAGGTTGTAACCGCCCAGAACTGCTCGTCCTCACCATCCTGCCAATTCCAACTCTCCTCTACTCTCTTGCCTAGTCCAATAACCATCATACGGCTATCGGCAGGTTTGTTCTTGAGATAGGCCATTATGTGGATGTACTGGAGTTGCTTGGTCATACGGATGGGCTCTTTAAGGTCGATGCGCACACCAAATGTGTTACTGCCGTAACGGCTGCGACGCAGCTTCACAACATTTTCTGTTGCATTGGGAGCTACACCCATCACCTCGTCGACTTCGGTATCGGGGTTGGCTGCAACTGCAGCATCAAAGTCTATTACAGGAGTTTCGGCACGGAAAGGACTTTCCGCCCAAGAGTCGTAAACGCTTATAGATTTATAATCTTCGCTATCGAATGTTATCGTGGTCTGTGCCTGCGCGGTGAGCCCGAAAAACACCAACGCAGCAGAAAGGATGATATTCTTTTTCATAATTTTCTGTTTTATAAGTAGTGTTGATGTCTGTTAGTAAACATTTAGGTTAGAGAGCAATGGGCACGCACGGCTGTCGAGAATGGTGATGCGCAACTGCTTTGCATTGTAGCCGTTGCCATAGCTGCTGCTTGTGCTGCCGTTAAGCGGTATTATGCGTTTGTAACCAATGGTAGTGGTCTGCATATTGGGGCAAAGTTCAACCCAGGTGGAACCATCCTCGGTGTACTCTATCTTGAAGTCCTTAACGCGCTGGCCCAGCTTGATGGGCTCCTGCATCACAAGGTAGCGGATTGTCTGCGGTGTATCCCAAGTGAGGGTGATTATTGCATCAAGGTCGCCATCGTTGGTGCCCCAATATGTCTCCTTGTCGCCATCGGTAAGGTTGTCCTTCTCATACTTGCCACCTGTGCGTGTATCGCTCACCTCAATGGTTGCCAGCTTGGCAAGGTCGGTGGCCTGGGTACTCTCGTCGAGCCCATATACGGGCACTGCAAGACGTTCGTGGAGCATCTTACCCAACTTCTTCAACTCGTTCACGGTGTTTGTAGGAAGCACGCCATACTCGTCGGGAGGGCAGTTAAGAATGAGAGTGGCATTGCGGCCCACGGTTTCCAGGTACATCTGGAACAGGCGCTCGGCACTTTTCATTGTTTCGCCTCTGTGCCAGAACCAACCGTTGTTGGTAGCCTTGGCATCACTCTCGCCGGGGTTCCAGATCCAACCGTTTATATCGCCCTCTTCGCGTACAACGGTTTCGGACATATAGTCGGTCATAGCCCAGTCGGTTTCACCGGCATAGCCCGACTCGTTACCAATCCAGCGGGCCTCGCCACCTACACCCCACATTACGCAGTTGGGGGCTATGCGGTGCACGCGGGCACGCAGGTTGGGCACGTCGTAGTAGATTTCGGCATCGATTGAGCGGGAACCACCCTCACCGCCATAATAACCGTCGCCACCACGTGCACCATCGAACCACATCTCAAACTGGTCTGCTCCAAACTCGGCAAGTTCCTCACATTGTTTCAGGAAAACTTCGGAAACATAGGTATCCTTGCCATAGTGGGCCGAGTTACGGTCCCAGGGGGAGATGTAGAAACCATACTTCATATTGTGTTTTTGGCTTGCTTCGGCAAACAACTTGGGAATGTTTGCAGTGCGGCCATTCTCGTTACCTGCATTCTTTATGCTATGCTCGGTTGTTGCGGTGGGCCACAAGCAAAAACCGTCGTGGTGCTTCACAACGGCAATACCGCCATTCATACCGGCAGCTTTCACCGATGTTACCCACTGCTCGGGGTTGGGGAATGCCAAAGGAGCATACTTCGACTCGTCTTCGTTACCGAAGCCCCACTCCAAGCCGGTGAATGTGTTCATACCATAGTGGAAGAATGCATAAAACTCTGTTTCGTTCCACAAAATCTGCCTTTCGTGCGGTACCGGATGACAAGGCGCGGGCGCATTGTCCGGGTTGGGCAGCTCATAGTTCTGGGCAAACCCCAGCGCCGGTATAAGCAAACCGACAAGTAATATTCTGATTTTCATAAGTTAGTTTTTAAGGTTTCTATTTTCTATCATAAATATCATTTGGTATAGTATACAAATTCATATAAAAATTTATATGAAATATATTTCAATCTTTTTTCAAAAAAGTTCTACATACAGCCTATCGTACAACCACCTTTGAACCAAGTACCATGTAAATACCTGCAGGCACACTCACATGTGTTGTACCCTCGGGCACATTCAGGCTGCGTACCAAGCGACCATCAACACCGTAAACATTTACATGCTGCGCTGCGAGCGAAGCTATGGTTATACAGCCATCGCCACCCCATGCCGATGCAGTAGGTGCTGTAACATCGTATATATTGGTAGAAACACCGAAGGTAGCTGCAACATCGCTCAAACGAAGTTCGTCGGTAGCCTCATCAACAGCAAGCGCATTTGATATTGAAATTACGCGAGCCTCCTCGGGAACCACATCGTAGCAGTTGAGTGTGAGATTTACCACAGCATCATCACCATCGTTGGCAAACATTGAATCGCTATTCGAATATATGATAAGACGATAGGTGGTCATATCGCGCTGCGAGAGGCTCACTTTGTGGTCGGTGAGCGAACCGCCGGCCACTGCATCGAATATGAACACGCCATCGGGAACTGTTATATCAACCTGCATGGCCTTGTAGTTCTCATTATCGTAGCATGTGAGGTGCAGTGGCAGTTCATAATCCTCGTTTATTGTAAGTTCAAAATTATTGATATGCAACTCGCCTATCGCCGGTGTGGTATTATAATAATCCATGGCAGAGAGCGGGTCGGCATCAGCTGCAGCGGCCTCTATTCCAAGAATATCATCGTCGGTTATAAGACCGTCGCCGTTGATATCGGCCTTTGAGTATGTGAACGACGAGTGGGTATTGTAATTCTTGTAGGCCGTTGTAATGGCAACATCGTGTACCGTTACATAGTTGCTGCGATTGACATCGCCTGCAAGAGGGAAGATGAACTCGTCGAGGTTATACTCGGTGAGATTATTATATAGATAATCGGCACGATAGCCCAACCAGCGTTTCATGCTCTCTTTTATCTCGGCATAATCGTCGCCATCGCCCCAAATTGTGGCATTGTTCACAAACGACGGCTTGGCAAAATTGTAGTAACAATCAAGGTAATCCATGAGCTCTTCTATGGAGTTGTTATCCAGGAACTCTTTCCATACTTTATAATAGTACTTTTGCACCGTGGTATTGCCCATCATTGACAAGAACATCTTGTAACCGGGTTCATCATACATACTATAACTGAATATCGATGCTGTATAGTCCGATGTGCAATAGTTTCTGGTGCTCTCGTATCCGAACGCCCAATCGAAATCCCACAGAGGACCGAATTTTATTTCACTTTCGGGGTTCTCAAGTTCCTCTTTGAAGATAAATGTACTCTTGGGGTGCCCTATTTCCTGATTGTTTACAAGGTCGTTGGTGAGCATGAATCGTGCAAAAGCATCGTAGTCAAGAATACCATCGAGCGACGCTCCATGATACACTGCAGAATCAAGCGCATTGTAATCGGCCTGAATAAGCGTTTTGCGTGCCGATGCCGCCGAATAGGTATATTCGGTGAGGTCGGGCTCTTTAATATTCACAGGCATCGAGAAATATTCCGATTTGAACTTGTAAACCTCATCGTAATAGGTGTCGAGCTCAAGCAAATAGCCGACAGCCTCATCAACATCAACGCTGTTGTTGGACATGCTCACATGCTCTGTGAACATATAGCTACCCTTATAAATACCATTCATATATAACTCCACAGGAATTATATGGTTGGTGTATTCCGCACCGGCCATCTGCCCTATCTTCATGGCAGCGGCATTTGCCATCATAGAGCCTTCTTGAGCATTGGCAAGCAACACCCAGCTCTTTCCCTTTGTGAGACCAAAGGGTTTTACTTTTTCGGCAAATTTCAAACGGTAGGGTTTCTTGCTATAGGACCAGGTGGTGTTTCCACGGCCTTTTATCTGTACGGAATCTTCAAAATTATCATACATACCATAGCCAGTGATACGGAAATTGGCATTCAGGTAATACTCTTTGCTGGTAACCGAAAGACCTCCCTCAATATCAATGTCTATGCGGGGAACAGATGTTGCATTGTCTGCAAGCCACTCTATCTCCACATTATAGTTCTTGCCAAAGGGAGTGCGTGTAACCTCTTTGCTTACCTCAACATCGGGATATTGCACGTTATATACACGCATTTCGGCCAGCGCCATGTGATTCTTTGAATATTCACCCACAGTTTGCACTATTTTCAAATATGAATATGTGCCACCAAGTGATATTGCCGGCGATGTATATTCCTGTCCATAGCCACCTGTCGGCATGCCGTCAGCACTGCTTGTCAGAGTACGCACAAGGGCCCAATCGCTACCATCGTTACTTGCATAAATCTCCAATGCCAGCGGGTTATATCCCGATTGAGGGCGACATTGGTAATAGAGTTTTATATTATCAACAGCAGTAGGCAATGCCACTGTGATATATGCATCGACATAGAGGGTCGCGTCGTTGGCACTGCCCCAGGTAGAGTGATAGATAGTAGAGGAATTGCCATCGAGAAGGCTTGCTACACCCTCAGATTCAAGTGTTGAGGGCTTATTGGTACTCAACATATCGGCAGTAAGAGCTATTTCTGTTACAGTAGGCTCCGCATCGGGGTTATTCGTAACATTGGCCACGCTCACTCTGTTATATCCAGGATAGGTAACCGTATATGTAGTGGGAGAGGCAAAGCTGCGTCGTGTAACCTTGGACTCCTGCTGCTCATTACCAACGTAGACAACTGCCTTGTCGTCGCTCAATTGGAAACTCGGTGTGAGCCATTTTCCTATGGAGTTCAACGACAAATATATATTATCCCGAATAGTGTCGGCAATGACATCGACATTAAGGTTAGGATTAAATTTATTATTGAACTTGAACGATGTAAATTCGGGGAAAGAGGGGGCTATGGCAGAGATACTGTCATATTCCTGAGCTGTGTAATATATCACTTCGCTGTCTTTAAGCGGCAGACAGAGGTAATCGCCCTCTGTATAGTAGCCATCATCAAGGTCCTTTACGGCGTATGCATCCACACCGCCATCGCTCAAATATACATAAACAGCCTCGCCCGCTGCTATGGTATTGTCGTTCACCTCGGGTGCCGACAATGTTATTTCCGTTGGCGCAAAGGTTCCGTTGTTACGACCATAAAGCACAACGGAGAACATCTGCATGGCGGTGGGGAATTTAATATCTATATATACATTACCCACGGGGTTCATTGTTCCATTCTCCCAAATGGAATGCCAAAAGGTTGAATAATCGCCATCACAGATTGCCGACATTGGACCTTCGCTCAACTCCTGCGAATTAGTAGAGAAAGCATCTTCGTTCAAAGATATGGGGTTGCCCTCTCCATCGAAAACCTCAATCTCGCCAAGGCTCACCATGGGATATCCCTGATATAATCGCGAGTCGTTACTTGCATTGAATGTTATGCGTATGCCCGCTGTACTGCGGTTGAGAGTGATAATATCGGTGTTCCACACATAACCTCCATAGCCGGCAAGAATACCCGGCAGGCCGTCGGCCGCGCCATAGCTTATGGGGAGGGTACGATAACTTATTTTAGTTGAATAGAAACGATTTATCTCCACCTCGTACTGTTCATACAATGTTACAAACTGCTGTGCCGTATATAGATCGGTTTTATCTTTTGCAGTTGCGATATTGGTTGCAAGAGACTCCAAAATAGTACGGGAACTCACGGGATATGTATCTGTTACATAAGGATATGAACTAAACTCCGAGGTTGAGAGCAAGGTTGCCACAAGGGTTTCATAATAGCTCAATTTACTTGCAACATATTTTATGGTGGCCGCACTTAAAGCATCGTATGCAGCATTAATCTGTTCCATGGTAGGGGTGGCATCGGCAGCCATATACCCCTCGGCAGCCTCCACAGCGGCATTAAGCTCCTCTATTATGTTATCGGCACATGTTCCATCAAAATCACCATATAGCGCAAGATAATCTTCGGCTGCACGCACTGCGGGAGAGAGGCTCACATTTGCCACCTGCGACATTGTTATAACAGCAGCAGCTATGGTTTCGGCAGACAGGTCGGCTTTGTAAATGGTCCAGTTAAAACCAACAGGCAGAGAGAAACCGGCATCGTAATTTCCATTTTCAAGTGCCTCCTTCTTATCGGGTGCAAAGGTTTTTGTCTTTGAGGATACATTGTCGCGCATATCGGCACCAATATAAAGAAGGTCGGTTACAGCGCCTGTAACATCGCCTGATGTAACATCGTATGTACTTGTGTAACTTATTTCAAAATCGCCCGAAGGCAAGGGTACTATATTTACCAAAGCAGCCTCGCTTATTAAAGTTGTGCTATATTGCCAACCATTCTTTCCGTTATAGTCGTTACCGCTTTCTTTAAGGAACAAACCGGAATAAGGCCAATAAACCATATATTTACCGTTACCGACAGAAAGGAACTGAACGGCATTGGCAAATGACGCATCAAACGTACCTTTTTCGGCCGATGTCAGGTAAACCGGGCCACTGCCTGTAAAGGTAGAGCCCGTAGATGTTGTGAACGATGTTACGGTATTTGTTTTCATAACAAACAACTGCCCCTCTTGCGCAATTTCACTTGCGGTTGTAACAAGCTCACCAAGTTTAAATTCATTGCCAATGTCAGAGGGCTCATAATCGGTTCCAAGCGTAACGGCAACCTTGATTGGCGCATTTTTGGGCTCATCCACACGAGTACCCCATTCCACTTGGAACGATGATACGGAAGTGGCAAGTTCAAGTTCTATGTAATGATAATCGGTTACAACATTGTAGCTACCCCACATCGAATGAAAATATGTAGTATAATCGCCATCGGACAGGGCTGCAAGGCCGCCACCATCGGTACTGCCCCAATAGAGGGAGTTATGATCGGCATTCGACGATGCATAATAGTTCACTTTGTTACCATTGCCATCGTACACGGCAAGCTCCGAAAGAGCAAAACAATAGTTATTGCCATTGGGTTGCTCGTGGCTTTCCGTATCGAGTACTATAAGACGCAGACGCTGTGTATTGTAACCAATATTATACACGGGCGATGTAAACTTATACAACGTACCACCGGTTACAGATGTAGTAACACCAGGCAAACCGGTCATGCCGTTGAGCAACACCGACCAATTCTGCGCACTCACCCCCATAAAGGAAAGCAGCAACAAGGTCGCAAGAATTAAATTCTTCTTCATATTTTTTAGATTTAAGTTATTCTACTTTCAAACCCTTAGAACAGAGTATGTCATATTATTGCAAAGTAACTAAATATTAATATATATTTCAAAAAAAATATATATAATTTTTATATATAGCACTAATTGACAAACAAAACGGCAGTTTATATAAACACGGGCAGTTTATGATATTATGCCAAATGCAAAATGGGGCACCTGCAAAATTGCCTTGTATCTATCTAAATTTATTCCCCTCCAAATCGCGATTTGGAGGGGAATAAACATATTATTTCAATTTTGTATAAAAGAACTAAATAGGGAACCACACAAACACAGCCACATCCCACAAGGCATGAGAAAGAATTATTGCACCAAAATGCTGCGGGAACATGCGGTACAGAAGCCCCCACGCTGCACCGGCAACCAGAGCAGCCATTGTGAGCATGAAATTACATGAGCCTGCATGAACCAGAGCATAGACCACGGTTGTAACAAGAAAGCCCATATTGGGATTTATGCGTTCCGACAAACTGCGCTGCACATATCCCCGCCAGAAAATCTCCTCGGCCGGGCCGATGATAAAAAGCATGAGCAGTGTGAGCAACCATGGAGATTCGCCAGCCTTCATCCCATAAATAGAATCCACCTGCGGGCGGGCAAAATCGAAGAGCAGCTGCGACATCTTGTCGCCCACCCAAAAGACGAGCCACAGCCCAACGGCTATTGACACCCCAAACAGCAATTCGGTAAATGATATGCGTATTCCGCGCCACCAATCAGGCCTGAACAGGGTGGATAGAACAGACAACAGAGCCGCCGATGCGGTCATTGCCCACCAAAAATTCACATATGGCGCTGTGAGTGGAGAGAACATAACCGTCCACAACACAGTTGCAAGGATTATTGTAAAGACAACTTTTTTAATCATAGGAATGCTGCAATAAAGAATGAAATCGCAAATAACAAACTGAACATCAACTGCAGCATGGCTGTACCCTCATCAACCCCCACAAGCGCCTTACTGCCTTGCGAGAGATAGGCCACCGCTCTGCGGGCATTTCCTATAGCCGGCTTCAATGCAATCAATACGAGCAACGACCACAATGGGAACAAGCCACACAGCACCCCGGCAACAACCCACACGAAAGGAATTATCATCTCCATATTATAGAGGACAACCGACACCCTGCGCCCCACAAGCATTGCAAATGTTTTTATGCCTGCACGGCTATCGGGAGTGATATCGCGCATATTGTTTACGTGCAGAATACCGACGGTAATAAGCCCTATGGGCACCGACAGCCACAGTACCTCGGCCGCCACAGCCCCGGTTGCCACATACGATGTACCCAACAATGGCAGCAACGAATAGGTGAAGAAAATATCCACATCGCCAAGCGCATGATACTTAAACCATGGGTATAATATAGTGAAGAATGCCCCTGCAATACCAAAATAGAGCACAGGAAGCCCGGTAAAACAGAGAAGCAACAAGCCCGAAAGCGCTGCAACGGTGAGAAGAGATATAGCCAACAGACGTATCTCGCCGGCAGTGAACTCACCACTTGTTATAGATATGCCGCCAACGGTGTCATCGCGGTCTACACCCTTTTTGTAATCGAAATAATCGCTCCATGTATTGCCCGCTGCATGAAAAACCACCACGTTGAGCAGAGTCCACAACGATACGAGCCAATTTATCTCATACCCTCGCCAGAAAAGATAGGCTACGGCAACCAACACCGGCATTGCCGATGCAGGGAACGACCAAGGACGGGTGGCAAGCACCCATTGTTTAATACTATGATTTCTCATTTCTTATTTCTTATTTCTTATTTTTCATTTCTCATTTCATCTACCGTGCGAATATAGGCAAAAAAAATAAAAAATCCTCGGAAATCGTGCGATTACCGAGGATTCCAGACTTGTCGGGATGACTGGATTCGAACCAGCGACACCACGCCCCCCAGACGTGTACTCTAACCGGGCTGAGCTACATCCCGCGACTTTTTGTCTGTTGCGAGTGCAAAGGTACATCTTTTTTATCAATATGCAAACATCTTTTGAAAAAATATCTGCAAAATTTTTATTTTTCTTGTAAAACCAAGATAAAAAGGCTCTTTTCCACCCGGCTCACTCCCTTGCGCTCTGCACCCGACGCATAACACGCAACCAATTTCCGCCCCATATTTTTTCGATATCGGAGAGCGAAAAACCGCGGCGCAACAATTCGCGGGTAACATTGCGCAACTGCGATGCCGACGAACAGCCTCTTATAGTGCCATCGCCATCGAAATCGGTACCTATACCCACATGTTCTATACCGGCGACCTCTATTGCATGGAGAAGATGTTGCATGAAATCGTCAAGTGCTGCCTCTCCCTCTTTGCGCAAGAAACCGCCGTACATGGTAATCTGCGCCACTCCACCCTTTGCAGCCAACGCGCGCAGTTGTTCGTCGGTGAGGTTGCGCGGGTGCTCGCACAATGCACGGCATGACGAGTGGGAACAGACCACGGGCTGCGTGCTTGCCCGCAATACCGCATAGAAGGTACTCTCGGCTGCATGCGAAAGGTCTATGAGCATGCCCACGCGATTCATTTCGGCAACCACTTTATAACCAAATTCGCTCAACCCGCCATGTTCGTTGTTACCACGCGCCGAGTCGCATATATCGTTATCGCCATTATGGCACAAAGTCATATAGACCACGCCTCTGTTACGGAATTTTTCGATATTGGCAATATCACTCCCTATCGCATAACCATTCTCGATACCGAGCATTATAATCTTTTTCCCTTCGTTCTTCAAACGCCACAGGTCGCATGGCGTGTCCGTTATAGCCACATGTGAACTATTGGCTGCCACGCGCTCCTCAATACCCGACAAAAGTGCCGAAGCCTTTTCGGTAGCTGCCGCAAGCGAAGCCGCATCGCGTGCCTCTTGTTTCAGATAGGCCACCATAGTTACCACATCGAGCGCCCCTTCGTTCATTTTGTGCAAATCGACAAGGGCGCGGGTGCTGCGCTCTTGGAGCAAATAACCCTCGCCAAAGAGCATAGGAGTATCGCAATGGGAATCTATCGACAGTATTTTGGCATGCACCTCCTTTGCACTGCGGTATAACTGCGCTTCATCTGCAAGCCACCTGAACAGCGGCATCATGCAACGATTGTCGTCTTTAAGAATAAAAGTTTCGGGGTGCCATTGCACTCCTATTATGGAGCGTCCATCGACAGCCTCCATTGCCTCTATAACTCCATCGGGGGCCACAGCCGTAACGGCAAAGCCTTGCGGCACACGGCTCACGGCCTGGTGGTGGAATGTATTTACAAAAAGCCTGTCGCAACCGAAGATATCGGCCAGACGACTCCCCTCGCTGATATTTACCCAATGAGTGGCAACGCCACGCTCCTCACTTTGGTCGTGGTTAAGCAGTTCATTGCCAAGTGTATAGTATATATCCTGATGCACGCTGCCGCCAAGCGCTGCTGCTAAGGTTTGTATTCCGCGGCATATTCCCAAGATGGGCAGCCCCCTATCCACGGCAAGCAGTACAAGCATAAGTTCCTGTTCGTCGCGCGTGGGGTTTATTGTATGCAGAATTTCGTAATTTGGCTCCTCGCCCATATAAAGAGGGTCGATATCGGCACCACCCGACAGCACTACGCCATCGAGCGTTGATAAAAGTTCCATCAACGCTTCGCGGTTGCCATACGGGGGTATTATCACAGGTGAGCCGCCCGCAGCAAGCACCGACGAGTAGTAGCCCTCGGCAAGGGTGGAAAGGCGTTCGTCGCCATTGTAATTGGCAGTGATACCTATGATGGGGCGACGCTGCCCCATGGGATATTGTTTATGCAGTGCAGAATATTCTGCTTGCAGATTGAATTTATCGTTCATGCTCCAATGTTTATATTGCGAAGGTACAAAAAAATATTGGCAAGCCGTAAAGGCTGCCAATATTTTCGTGCAGTACCGCCAAGCAGGTTACTCCATCGGCAGATTGCGTTTTATGCTGTTATCGAGCATTATCATTGTTTCGGTGCTCACAACACCGGGAATATCCTGTATGGAGCCGTTGAGCAACTGCATAAGGTGCTCATTGTCGTGGGCATACATTTTTACAAGTATCGAGTAGGGGCCGGTGGTATAACAGCACTCGACAACCTCGGGAATATTTTGCAGGCGCTTGACGACGTCTTTATACATGGAACCCTTTTCAAGGCGAATACCTATGTACGTGCAGGTTTTGTAACCCAAACGGCGGACATCAATCTCGTAGCTCGAGCCCGATATTATCCCCATATCTATAAGATGCTGCACACGCAGATGGATTGCAGCACGCGACACGCCGCACAGTTCCGCAACATTACGGAAGGGTATGCGTGCATCTTTTGAAATGATGCTCAATATCTTAACATCAAGGCTATCTATTTTACATTCTGTGGTTTTCATAAGTTTTTCTTTTGTGTCGGCCAAATGATGCCGAACGGTTTATTTTACTATATCTACTATCTCCAAATCAAAGACAAGCGTGCAGTAGGGCGGTATCACGCCTTCAACCCCCTCGGCTCCATAGGCAAGTTGCCATGGGATATAAATAGTGCAGCGTGTACCAACGGGGAAAAGACGTAACGCCTCGGAAAAACCGGGAACCACCTCGCTCACGGGGAAGGAGGCAACCTCGTCGCCCGATGTGTCAAACACCTCGCCACTGATGAAGGTTCCTTTGTATTTGCAATTGACCACATCGGTTGCTGTTGCCACAGCACCGGTTCCCATAACATCCACTTTGTATTGCAAACCGCTGGGGAGGGTTGTTACATTGGCACGTTTTTTATTGCGTTGCATAAATGTCTCGCTCTTGCCCAAATACTTGTTCCGGTTGCAATAATCGGCAGCAGCACGCATGCTTAATGAGTTCTTATCGCCACTGACAGCGGCCACCACGCCTTCGAGAAACAGAGCGGGGTCGAGCCCCTCGGGGCCTGCATTCACAATGTTGCCCGATTTTGCGAGCATATCCATGGTGGCGGCTCCAAGGCTGAGGCCGTATGCGTATGCCTTGGATTCCGGGGTAATATCAATGGGGTACGACGCGCGCACGCCTTTAATAAATTCATCAAGCGTAGCCTCAGTAATGCCCATTTCGTCATAGACCATGGAGGGGAGATGCTTTGCAGCATACATTCCCGCGGCATAGGAGAGGGAGTCGCGCGTGCTTTCCAAAGCAACGCCTTTATGCGCAACATCGCCTTTGCAGGAAGATAGCAACATAACTGCTATGGTTGCAGCAGACAAAAGAACTCTTTTCATAGAGATAAGATAATTTATTAAAGCACCTTTATAAGTTCCACCTCAAAGATGAGCGCGCTGTAAGGAGGAATCATTTCACCTGCGCCATTGGCACCATATGCCATCTCCTGAGGTATAAAAAGACGCCATTTGGCACCCTCTTGCATAAGTTGCAAAGCCTCTACCCAGCCCTTTATAACCTGATTCACACCAAAAACGGCAGGCTCGCCACGGCGAATAGAACTATCGAACACTGTACCATCGATGAGGGTTCCCTCGTAGTGGCACTGCACGCGGTCGGTGGCAGAGGGTTTCTTGCCTGTACCCTCGGTAATAACCTGATACTGCAAACCGCTGGGCAAGGTAACAATGCCTTCTTTTGCCTTATTGGCAGCCAAGAATGCCTCGCCTTCTTCTTTAACCTTGGCATAAGCCTCCTCGGAGAGTTTACGGAAATGCTCACTCACCACCTGCTGCGCCTCGGCATGTGTGAGGGCTGTCTTTTCGCCACCGAGCACATCTTTTATACCTTTCACAAAATCATCGATATCAAGAGCATTAACTCCCATTGATAAAAGGTTCTGGCCTATACCCATACCCAATCCATAACTAAATTTATCCATAGCTTTTAATGTTTTATGTTTTTGATTTATAATGTTTATAACTATTTTCCTGTCATTTTGCCATTTGTTCAAAAAGAGACAAAAGCCTTGCATCTGTGGCGAAGATACAATATAATATTTACATTTTGCAAGCAAATGGAGCTTTTTTTGTCATTTTGCACATTTTTATAATTAGAAAAACCACCACTACAAAATTTCTCATTATAGCATTTTGTCATCGTGCAAAAAAGGAATTTTAAGGAACAACACAACCAAGATAGACAACGATTACAGATTGCGCTGCTTTGGCTGTCGCCCAAGATAGGCTGCGCCTCGGGATAAAAAATAAATGAATTTATTTTATTCTCCACTCGGCCACTACTTTGGCTGTCGCCCAAGATAGGCTGCGCCTCGGGATAAAAAATAAATGAATTTATTTTATTCTCCACTCGGCTTGCACTATCTTTGTAAACTAAATAATATATTTTAGAGATATGAGCGAGACTTTTGTACTTATTGGCATATTTGTTTTTATCTTCGGCGGGTTTTTCCTGCTGAACAAATTCTATCGCAACAGGCTTGTTGCCGATGAGCATCACGACCACAGCGGCGAGGATGGCGTGTGCTGCGGCAGACATAGCAACTGTGCCAAAGGGCTCGACAAACGAGAACTTTACTTCGACGATGAGGAACTTGATGCGTACAAAGGACGCAAAAGCGACGAATACACCGAGGAGGAGATTGAGGAGTTCCGCAATGTGCTCTACACCATGAAGAGCGAGGAGGTTGAGGAGTGGGCAAGCTGCCTGCAAACACGCGAAATTGAGATTCCTCAAGTGATAAAAGACGAAATACTGCTGATGTTGCAATAATTTACGACATTTTCAGTTATTATAATTATATTAATATCAGGATAAGTGAAATTGGGAAAACACATACACACGTTGCCGCTGCTACTGCTTGCATTGGCGTTTTTGTGCGCCTGTTCGAGCAGAAAGAACAACACGGCTAAAACACGTATGTACCACTCTTTCTTTGCAAGGTACAACACCTTCTACAATGGCGAAGTATCATTCAAAGAGAGTAAAAAAATGCAAATCAACGGACACAAAGACAACTATCTGGAACAACTGCCGTTGATGGTAAACAGCAACACCTCGACCAACAAAATTGGCTCACAGGGATTTGATCGCGCAATAGAAAAATCGCAAAAGGCTATAAAGAACCACTCAATAAAAAGAAAACCCAAGAAACCTACGGGCAAGAAATTGAGCGAAAAGCAGAAACGCTTCTATGCTCAAAAAGAGTTCAACCCTTTCCTATGGCGAGCCTGGTTCATGATGGCCGATTCTTATTTTGCCAAAGGCGAATTTACCGAGGCCGCAAGCACATACATATACATAAGCCGCCTATACGAGCATGACCCCAAAATAGTGGCAAAAGCACGCATAGGGCTTGTCAGATGTTACAATGAACTCGATTGGCTATATGAGAGCGAGGACCTGCTAAACCGTACAAAGCGCGACAGCCTGCCCACCTCGCTGGAGAAGGAGTATGCCCATGCAAAAGCAGGACTGCTGCTGAAACAGAAGCGCAACAGCGAGGCTGCCGAGCAGATGAAAAAGGCTGTCAAACGCAAAGATACCGAGAAACTCGACAAAGCACGCGAATATTACCTCATGGGGCAACTATACAAAACAATAGGCAACAACAAGGAGGCATTCAGATACTTTGGCAAAACAATATCGCAAAACCCGCCATACGAGCTTGAATTCAATGCACGCATAAGGCAGACAGAGTGCCTCACCAACCAGAGCAAAAAGGGAATACTGCGTAAACTCAATAAAATGGCACGCAGTTCCAAGAACAAGAGCTATCTGTCGCAAATATACTACGCCATAGGAAATGTGCATTTGAACGACAAGGACACCACCGAGGCTGTAAAGGCCTATGAGAAGGGATTGACCGAGGGCGATGGCACGGGCTATGGCAGTGGCATGCTGAACCTTTCTCTCGGAAAGATTTACTGGGAACAAGAGAAATTCACAAAAGCAAAAACGAATTATGAGAAGGCAAAGCAGTTGCTGGGAGAAGACACCCCCGAAAAGGAAGAGATTGCTTTCAGAGACAACGTACTGCAAGAGCTATTGCAATATGCCGAGGTAATTGAGGAGAAGGATGAACTGCTCTATTGGGCCACTTTGCCACAGGAGCAACTGCTCAAAATAATAGACGAGCGAATAAAAGAGGCCAAGGAGAAAGAGAAATTGCAAAAGAAAAAAGAGAGAAAAGAGAAGAGGGAGAGCGCTGCCGACAACCTTGCAAACGCAAGCACGGCAGCCGAAACAACAGCTACCACACCCGAGGATGCCGGCAAGTGGTATTTTTACAACCCGTCGATTGTATCACGAGGAATACGCACTTTTGCAAAAACATGGAACAATAGGGAATTAAAGGATTTTTGGCGTTTGAGCAACGGCGTTGTTTTCAGCACCGATAGCGATAGCATCGCCAATGAAAGCGCAGCAGACAGCATACCCGCCGACAGCATAAACAGCGCAGCCATACCGGCCGACAGCATAGCCGACAACATGGAGGCGACAGATGCCGTGGAGCCCGATTCATTGCCCACCGACCCCACAACACGTGAATACTATTTGAGCCGAATACCCGATACCGAGGAGAAGAAACAGGCGGCACACGATGCACTGCGCGATGCTCTTTACGAAGCAGGCATTGTGTTCAAGGACAAAGCTGGCGACAAAAAGATGACACTCAAAAACTTGGAGAAGGTAGCAAACAACTATCCAGAGTTTGAGAAGATGCCCGACACCTATTACCATCTGTTCCTTGCATGCTCGCGCTGGAACGAACCCGAGAAGGCCGATTACTACAAAGCCTTGCTAATGGAACAGTTCCCCGATAATGAACTGACCGCACGCATACAGCAGCCTACGTTCTTTGAGAGCGCGGCTACAAGAAAGCACAATGAGGACTCCATATATGTAAAGGCGTATGCACACTACCGCAACATGGAGTATAGTGCGGTGGAGAATGAAAACAGCGTGGCAAAGGAGCGTTATCCGCAGGGCAACCACCGGGCACGTTTCCTCTTCATCGATGCCATGGCAAAACTATACAGCGGCAAGCAAGACGAGGCCATGGAGTCGCTGAAAGAGTTAGTGGAGAATCACAGCGCCGACAGTATAAGCCGAATTGGAGGAGAGATAAGCACCGGTGTGGAGCAGGGACGCCTGTTGCGTAGCGGAATATCGTTGTCCATCTGGGACCGCAAGAGCGATGGCACCATAAAAGGAGATATGGATAGTGTGCCCACATTCAGCAACGAGCGCAACGAGCCATATTACTTTGTGCTTGCATTCCCCAAAGATTCGCTCGACGAGAAACGTCTACTGTTCGAGATGGCACGCTACAATTTCTCGCGCTACATGGTACGCAACTTCACCATGGAGTTCCAGGAATTGGCTCAAATAACCATGTTCCAGGTTAAGGAGTTCCTTAACTATGACGAGGCCTTTGTATATCGCAAACGCCTGTATGAAAATGGTGAAATGGCAAAAATTCTGGAAGGTATCAACGCATATATCATATCAAAATCGAATCTCGATTTGTTACTACAATATTATAGCTTTGCCGATTATGAACGCTTCTACGAGGATACTCTGATGAATATCCCCGAGCCGGAGATTGATGGTTACACCCTTGACGAGCCTGATTACGGCGATGATGAAGAGAAGAGTGAAGGCGAAGAGAACAATGAGAGCGAAGAGAATAACGAAGAAGCGATCTGACAATTATGGCATATAAACTTTTATGGGCCGATGATGAAATTGAGTTATTGAGTGCCCACATTATATTTTTACAATCAAAAGATTATGAGGTGGTGAAGGTTACCAACGGCCCCGATGCAATAGATGCATGCAAGCGAGAGGCATTCGACCTGATTCTCCTCGATGAAAACATGCCCGGCCTCACCGGGTTGGAGACTCTGTTGAAGATTAAGGAGATAACCCCTACCACCCCTGTTGTGATGGTTACCAAGAGCGAGGAGGAGGATATTATGGAGCAGGCTATCGGCTCAAAAATTGCCGATTATCTGATAAAACCCGTAAACCCAAGCCAGATTCTGCTTACCTTGAAAAAAAACATCCACAAAAAGGAGATTGTTGCCGAGAAGGCCAACAGCGCATATCAACAAAACTTCGGCAAGCTGGCTATGCAGATAAGCGATGCATGCTCCATAGAGGATTGGAAAGAGGTATATAAAAAAATCGTCTATTGGGAATTGGAGCTTGAGAACGCCGATAACCAGATGCACGAGATGTTAAAGGCACAGAAAGAGGAGGCCAATAATATGTTTGGCCGATTTGTAAAGAAAAACTACATGGAGTGGATGCGTGCAAACCGCAATGAACGCCCCATGATGAGCCACGACCTTTTCAGGGAGCGTATCTTCCCGTTGCTGGACAATAAGGAGAAGATTTTCTTTATAATCATAGATAACTTCAGATATGACCAGTGGCGTGTGCTTGCCAATGAGATAGGCAGCGATTTTAACATAGAGGAGGAGCTATACACAAGCATCCTGCCAACGGCTACACAATATGCACGCAATGCTATATTTTCGGGGCTGATGCCCTCGCAGATAAAAGAGATGTTCCCCGCACTATGGGTTGATGAAGAGGAAGATGAGGGCAAGAACTTGAACGAGGAGGCTTTGATTGAGACACAAATTACCCGCTATCGTCGCAAGGATACATTCTCTTACAACAAGGTTGTTACATCGGCTGCAGCAGAGAAGTATCTCGATTCACTGCACAATCTGTCGAAAAACGATATCAACGTGCTTGTAATAAACTTTATCGATATGCTGTCGCATGCACGCACTGAATCGTTAATGGTACGCGAGCTTGCATCGGACGAGGCTGCATACCGTTCCATCACCCTATCGTGGATAAGACACTCGGCAATAAAGAAACTGTTCAACGAGCTTGCAAAAAACGGATACACGGTTGTAATTACAACCGACCATGGTAGCATTCAGGTAGATAATCCCACAAAGGTTATTGGCGACAAGAACACCAACACCAACCTGCGTTACAAGCTTGGGAAAGCACTCAACTACAACGGCAAAGAGGTTTTTGAGATTAAGGAACCGGCAAAGGCATTCCTCCCGCAACCCAATGTGAGCACAAGTTACATATTTGCAACCGGAGACAAATTCTTTGCCTACCCCAACAACTACAACTACTATGTGCAGTACTACAAAGGCACGTTCCAGCATGGTGGAATATCGCTCGAGGAGATGCTTGTGCCAATTATTAAATTAAAACCGAAAGGCAAATAAATATGAGCAAGAATTGCATAATAAGAATAGAGAGGATTGAGGATTATCCTGCCGCAGCACAAAAATTCATTGCAGCTATGGAGGGGCGACGCATTTTTGCCTTCTACGGCGGCATGGGCGCTGGCAAGACCACTTTCATAAAGAGCATTTGCGAGGAGATGGGGGTAGAGGATTGTATAAACTCTCCCACATTTGCCATAGTAAACGAGTACGAGGGCGGCAAGCAGGAGACTATCTTCCATTTTGATTTTTACAGAATAAAATCAATAGCCGAGGTTTATAATATGGGCTACGAGGAGTATCTATACAGCGATGCCTACTGTTTCATTGAGTGGCCCGAACTTATTGAAGAGTTATTGCCCGAAGAGGCGGTAAAAGTGGAGATAAACGAAGAGGCCGACGGAACACGTACAATAACTATTGAAAAGAAGGATTAACACACTAATATAACGGAAATGAAGATAAACGCAAACGCATCGGGTACAAGAACCATAGAGGTAACCGAAGAACAATTGCAGATTATTAGAAAATTCTCGTTGCTCGACCGCATAACAAACAGTATGGGCAAGGTTGACGAAGATTCACTTGGAAAACTACGCCTGACGGTGCGCGCACTTATAGCATCGCAACAGATGGATGCCAAGGAGCTGCTTGACTTGTGTACGGTATTGTACGACGAGAATATGAAAGCCCTGGGCCTTTCGAACCTGATGGCATGCTACAACAGCTGGTTGCAAAAACAGGATACAGAACAACCCGCAGAACAGGAGTGAAATGAGTGGCAGAAGAGTGAGCGATTGGTTGCCCACTACCCGCAAAGAGGCGGAAATGCGTGGGTGGGATGAGCTTGATGTGGTTATATTCAGTGGCGACGCTTATATAGACCACCCATCCTTTGGCGCAGCCGTGATAGGCCGAATATTGGAGGCCGAGGGGTTGCGTGTGGCCATTGTGCCGCAGCCTAATTGGCAGGACGACCTACGCGATTTCAAAAAGATGGGACGCCCGAGATTGTTTTTTGGTATCTCGGCCGGTTGCATGGACTCCATGGTGAACAAATACACCGCAGCCAAACGATTCCGCAGCGAGGATGCCTACTCACCAAACGGCAAGCACAGCATGCGCCCCGAGTATGCCACAACGGTATATTCCACAGCGCTGAAAAAGCTATTCCCCGACTCGGCCGTACTCATTGGCGGTATCGAAGCCTCTATGCGCCGTTTCACTCATTACGATTATTGGCAGGACTGCCTGAAAAAGAGTATTCTCATAGAGAGCAATGCCGACATTCTTGTATATGGCATGGGCGAGCAGCCGATAATTGCCATTGCCAATGCCATGAAGCAACGATTGGAACAGGATGGCGGAGATTACATTACCGCATCGCAAGCACGGGATATAGCCAAGGAGATAAGGCAAACCGGCGTGCTGGTACAGAAAGCCGATTTTGTACCACAGGCAGAGGGCGACAAGATGCTTGCACCACATGCGATGTGCCTGCAAGACAAAAAGCAGCAGGCTGCCAATTTCCTTGCAATAGAAAAAGAGTCGAACAAGGTGAGCGCAAAAAGGCTGATACAGGAGTATGACGAAGGATATGTGGTGGTGAACCCGCCATTCCCCAGAATGACAACCGAACAGCTGGACCACAGTTTCGACCTGCCATACACACGCCTGCCCCACCCCAAATACAACGGTAAACGTATACCGGCGTATGATATGATTAAGTTCTCCGTGAATATTCACCGCGGGTGCTTTGGTGGATGTGCCTTCTGCACCATATCGGCACATCAAGGCAAATTCATAGTGAACCGCAGCACGGAGAGCATCATACGAGAAATAGAGGCTATATCTGCCCTACCCGATTTCAAGGGGTACCTCTCGGACCTTGGAGGCCCATCGGCAAACATGTATATGATGCACGGCAAGAACGAGGATATATGTGCCAAGTGTTCGCGCCCCTCGTGTATACAGCCAAAGATATGCCCCAACCTTAATATTGACCACACCGCCCTGCTGAACCTTTACAAGAGGGTGGATGCTATGCCACAGATAAAGAAAAGTTTTATAGGCAGCGGTGTGCGATACGATATGCTATTGCACCGCAGTGGCGACAAAGAACGAGATGCGGCAAGCGACAGATACACCGAGGAGCTGATACGCAACCATGTGAGCGGCCGTTTGAAGGTGGCTCCCGAACACACTAACGATGCTGTGCTACACCTCATGCGCAAGCCGCCGTTCAAGCAGTTTCACGATTTCAAAAGGATATTCGACAAGATAAACAGCCGCTATAATCTGAAACAGCAAATCATACCATACTTCATAAGCAGCCACCCGGGCAGCACCATCGAAAGCATGGCAGAACTTGCAGCAGAGACAAAACAGCTTAATTTTCATCTGGAACAGGTGCAGGACTTTACACCCACACCCATGACCATGGCCACGGAGATGTATTACACGGGCATCAATCCTGAGACCGGAGAAAAGGTCTATGTGGCACGCAGCATGCGCGACAAGGAGGCTCAAAGGCGTTTCTTCTTTTGGTATAAACCCGAGGAGAGGAGAGAAATAGTGCAGGCCCTGCGACGCTTGGGGCGTGCGGACCTGCTGAAAAAACTTGGGCTGTAAAGGAGTGTGTTTACTCCTCAACCGGTGCAAACTCGTCTTTACCCACACCACACATGGGGCATACCCAATCCTCGGGGAGGTTTTCAAACGATGTTCCGGGCTCAATACCTTGTTCGGGATCGCCAATAGCGGGGTCATACTCCCACTGGCATACAGTACAATAATATTTCTTCATAATAGTTTATTTTTTATTATAACACATCAATTACACATTTTGTTGAAAAACATAAATGCTACTTTCGCAAAAGTAGCATTTGTTTTTTATATGCAAAGGATGTTTTATGCAATTTTATATAAATTAACTAAATATTGGAGAGATAGCAATCTGTAAGCAGGCGCATTCCTTCCGAGGCTCCTTTGCGTATGTGAACGACATTGGACGGCAGAAGAGCAGCTACATCATTTGGGTCTATAAGGTAAATTGGAACACCTGCCGGAACATAGTGAAATAGACCGGCAGCGGGATATACATTGAGCGATGTTCCTATTATTATAAAGGCATCAATGCCTTGCATGGCTGATACCGCGGCTTCCATAAGAGGAACGGCCTCGCCAAACCACACTATGAATGGGCGCAGCTGTGAACCGTCGGCTGCAAGGTCGCCTATTTTAATGGTGGGGGCAGATGGCAAGAGGGTGCGCACATAACGCAAATCTTGCGGGTTGCGCGATGAGCACACTTTCATGAGCTCGCCATGCAGATGTATCACCGAAGAGGAGCCTGCTCGTTCGTGCAGGTCATCGACATTCTGCGTAACAACCGTTACATCGTACCTCTCTTCAAGGGCAGCCACAAGGCGGTGCCCCTCATTAGGTTCTACATTGAGTAATTCCGTGCGGCGTTGGTTATAGAATTCAAGCACAAGGGAAGGGTTGGCAGCAAAGCCCTCGGGTGTGGCTACCTGCTCAACGGGATAGTTGTTCCACAACCCGCCACCACCACGAAAGGTTGCAATGCCGCTTTCTGCGCTCATTCCCGCGCCTGTGAGTATTACGATTTTCTTCATATAGGTATTTTCTATTTATTACATAACAAAACAGAGAGAAGCATGCTTCTCTCTGTTTTGTGTGTTTATTTATTCGCCTTCGCCTGTCTCGGGAGTGGCAGGTGTCTGCTCGCCATCGGCAGGAGTATCCTCTCCACCATCATCAACAGAAGGTGTGTCGGGAGTTACAGGAGCCTCGGGCTCTTCCTCCTCGGGAGCCTCGGGTATGAAGGGAGGATCGGGGGTTACGGGTACGATTGTGGGTACCAAATAGCCATCGGGAAGAGGCATATACCAACTGTTCTTGTCGCTCAACTTGCTATACAATGCAGCATTCCATCCCGAAGCTGTCTCGGCGGTGCGCCAATCGGCGTCTTTTACTTCGCGAGCTGCAATACGCTTTGCAAGGAAGTCGGGGTCGCCGAGAGCAGTGGCCATACGTGCGAGGTCGGCAAAACGGTGGCCTTCCCATGCCATCTCTAATGCCATTTCGTCGATAATCTTATCGTACATATAAGCAACGCGGTCCTCATTGGTTACTTTATATACTTTAACCTCGATAGGTTCTGTATAAGAATACTCCCAAACTACATTACCATCGGCGTCAAGCTTATATGTTGTCTTCTCTTCGTCCTCATATACGGGAATTTGTTTGAGAGACTTATCGTCGTTGTATACGATTGTCGACAGCATTGCTGTAACACCCTCCTCGGGCAAAATATTGTGATATTGAGCCACACATGAGTCGGTAAGTGCATAGTATGGGTTTGTCTCTGTGAAACCGGAACCAATGGAGTGAACACCTTTATTATCCTTCAACAATGAGAAATCAAAAACAAGGGGATCATATTCCGACTTGATAACCTCGGCCATAATGGGGGCCTTCTGAACAACCTCCTGTGTCAAAGGTTCACCTGTTACATCATCGACAACGGGAGCCCCGGTTTCCTCGTCAATAACAGGTACAACCAACTTAACAACCTTTCCTTCAAGATCGCGCAAATCGGCGGTAAGACCGCGACCTATTTCGTCCTTGCGCTGCTCCACTATGGTGTCAGGTTGCCAATAGATTTTGTACTCGGCATTTGCACCCGATTTAAGGACTGTCATTGCCAATTCTTTCGCGCCGGTCCATCCCTCACGCTCCAAGCCCATCAAAGCCTCGGCAAAGTGCAGATATACGTGAGTATTACGATCGAGTACAATATTGTTAGTCTCGGTTGAAATTGCTACTACAAATTGTTTGTCGTCCTCTATGAAGATTTCCCCAGACTTGTTTAAGTTGAACTTAAGGATGATATTGTCATAAAGATTCTTGTCCAATATGCCTCTGTATGTTGCTGTAGATGCAAAGAGACGGAGGTCGCCGGGCCATTTTTTACTTTCTACAATATAATCGGTAAAGGTTGTCTCGTTCTTGTAATAACGATAGTTGTAAACCTGACGAGCAGACAAGCCTACCATGGCTGGAGATGCTACTACTTGTCTTTCACCAAGATCGGCTGTAGGTGCAAAGATATCGGCAAGCTGCGATGTCATACCGGTCTTTTCGTCATCGGCATAGTGAATGATTGAGGCTGCCTGTGATACTGATTTTGAGAAATCCTCTCTTGTAAAGGTATTTATATATTCATTTCTGGGAACAACATTCTTATCATCGGGCTTTTCATTAACGTGCGATACATTACCCACTTGATCACTCTTCGGGTTCTTTTCGTCTGCAAGATAACTCTGATAATATTTCGCAGCCATTGCATAGTCACTGTTGGGGTTGGGATAAGGCAATGGGTACGATGTTGTTTCGGCCTTCAAAGAGGCACGCCACAAGTAAAGGTCGCCCAAGAGCAGGCGGATAGGCATAAAGAGTTTTGCGGTGAGGTCTTTATTGACGAAACCGGGAATTTCCCACAAAGGCATCTTGTATGTATAAGGATTCTCGTAGCGAGCAATATCCTCAATGAGGTTATTGATAACTGTAAGATGATCAGCAGGAGCTGCCGACATTACCTCCTCGGCTTTGCTGTGAGTGAGCACCGGCTCGGTGAAATAGGGAACATATGCGTGGTTCTTTATCAACTGCATATATGTCCATGCACGGATACTCTTTACTGCTACATACTCGCGCAACATGAGACGACGATTATCGTATTCCAATGTTGTATCCACACGTGCGAGGAATACGTTACAGTTATTGATTATAGAGAAATAATCCTTGACATCGAGATATTGGTTGTTCTCCATATCAAACTCAAAGTTGCTGATTTCAAGAACATCATCAAGTGTCTTATCGTTGGTTGAGAGGAGGTCGCCACGAAGCTCATTCAACAAGACATTTCTGTCGCCAACCTTCTGAACCGATTTCAGAATACCCAATACTGAATATACCGAATCGTTAAAAGTCCAAGCTTCAAATTCATACTCAACGCGATTTGATTCCACGTTCAGCATATCTTCGCAAGAGGAGAATAGGAACGCTCCGCAAAGAAGGAATGTAACTGTATAAATAAGATTCTTTTTCATTGTGTTTTTTATTTATTCTCGTATTATTGCTGCGCAACGCAGCAATAATACGATTTATATTCATTAGAGGTTAAGCTTTACACCAAAATGGAAACTTCTGCACTGCGGCAAAAGACCAGCATCGATGCCTTGATAAAGTATGCTGTTGTTTACAGATGTTTCGGGGTCGTTGCCGTCGTATTTTGTGAATGTATACACATTCTCAGCTGCACACCACAAGGTGAGACCCTGCAACCAGCTGTAAGAAACAGGAACATCGTAAGAGAGTTTGATGGTTTTAATTCTCAAATATGAGCCATCTTCTATCCAACGGTCAGAGAAACGGCTGTTACCCATGGGATCGCCAAAGCCCACTTTGGGGATAGAAGTTATCTGACCATCTTTAACCCAACGATTGATGAGCGCTGTTGTCTGGTTGTTGAATGATGAACCACTCTCCAACTGCTGACGATAGTAGTTGTAGATATCATTTCCAACAGAGTAGTTACAAACAACGTCGAGTTTCCAATTCTTCATCTTCATGCTTGAGTAGATGTTACCATAGAAGTCGGGGTTGGGATCACCGATAACGGTTTTATCGTTCTCATCGATAAGCCCGGGGTTCTCACCGGGATTGATATCAACAAACTTCATATCACCGGCCTCATAGTAATAGGTGTTTGTACCCTCTTTTCTGTAAAGGCCAAGAGCCGCAGCCTCGTCGGCCGAGGTTATTACACCTGCGGTTTTGTAACCCCAGAACACTGCAACGGGCTGGCCCACCATTGTTTTAACCTCGCCACCATATACCGATACAGGGGCAAGTGCCTCGCTCAATGCGGTAACCTCGTTCTTGTAATGACCTACTGATGCGCCCAATTCCCATTTGAAGTTCTCCTTGTTTACAGCCTTCCAATTGGCAGAGAGTTCAAAACCTACGTTCTCGAGTTCGCCACCATTAGTCCAGTATGTATCCATACCTGTTACGAAAGCGTATTTCTTCTGAACAAGAAGGTCGCTTGTCTTTGACTTGAAGAGATCAAAGCTTAAACCAAAACGGTTGTTGAACATCATCAAATCGGCACCAAGGTTGATACGCTTTGTGGTTTCCCACTTAACACCATCATTCTCTACGTTTCCAAGCTCAAGACCCATGGTTTTGTCGTAGAAATTGGCAGCTTGCAAATAGCTGCGGGCAGCGAAGAAATCAATAGCATCGTTACCCACTGCATCGTAGCCAAGACGCAATTTCAGCATGTTTATAGGCCTGCATTTGAACCACTCTTCCGAAGATACAAGCCATGCAGCCTGCACTGAGGGGAACAATCCCCATGCAACACCACCCAGTTTGAATATTCCATCGGCATTCTTACCTACGCGAGATGATGTTTCAAGCGACGCTGTTGCCTGCAAGAAATACTTTGTCTTGTATGAATAGTCGGCAGAAAGATACCACGCAAGATTGGTCCAGGTATTATCCACGCCCGAAGCCGAGAGGCCTGCAAGTGATGCGCTTATACCAAAGCTCTGGTCGTTACCTGTGTTTGCACCACCGATAGAGTTTGAATCGTGCTGGAAGTTTGTGTAACGGAAACCGCCATAAACATCCAAAGCGTGAGCACCGAAACGCTTATCCCATGAAACACGGGTGTCGCTTGTGATTATAGCTTCGCGTGCAAACATTGATGCTGCATAGTTGCTTATACGCGCACGAATATCGTTTGAGTAGAAATCGTATCCCTTAGCACCCGAAGGATCGGCATAAGGCAGATAATACAACTCATTGACACGATACAGAGAGTAGTTAAATGTCTCATTAATAGTGAAATCGCCCAATCTCAATTCGGGAGCAATGGTAATACCAAGATTGGTGTACTCCATCTCGTTTTTGTACTCACCGGCACCATTATTAATAATAATCAATGGGTTGTAGAGCGAGTTATTTGGTCTTGCCACAGCGTAGGCGGCGGGACCTGTTGCAAAATTGTCGGCTCCATCGTAGTTTGCACTTATCTTACCCAAATCTGAATAACGATAAGGGCTGAGGAAGGGCGACTTAATCTTTGCCAAGTAGCCGATAGAAGAGATAGGGAGCTTGCTCTCGTCCTCACGCATACCATCGTCAAGCAATTCACGGGCTACACGTGAGAATGAGATATCGAAACGGGTATCGAAATTCTCGGTGAGAGAGATATCTGAATTCAAGCGAACATTCATGCGCTCCAGGCTATTACCTTCAAGAGGGCTCTCGGCTGTTGTATAGCCAAACGAGAAGTTATACATGGCAATGTCGTCACCACCCTCTACATTAAGCTTGTAGTTCTGCGAGAGAGCCTCGGTGTATGTATAATCTTCCCAATTGGTATTGTTATGGTACTTGTTATACATTACAAAAGCATCTTTGTCGCTACGCAGGAAGTCGAAACTTTCGTTTATGGGAATATTCTTGATTGTACCTACAAGGTCGTTGGCGTAGATACGATAATCCTCTGCGCCCATAACATCTATTGTTTTAGGTGCTAAAGTTACACCGCCATATACGTTGGCTGCAATGCGCGTAGCCATGCTGCGACCACGTTTTGTATTGATGATAAGAACACCGTTTGCAGCACGAGAGCCATAAAGGGCTGTTCCGTTCTTCATCAGTTTTACTTCCTCGATATCCTCTACATCTATAGCTGCGAGAATGTTATTGAAAATACCGGTATGAAGATAGGCAGCATCCTCCTGCATATCCCAAATAAGACCATCCACTACAACAAGTGGTTGTGTTTTGGCATTCAATGAATTTATACCACGCACAAACATGGCATTACCTACTGCCAAAGCACCCGAGCGAGAAATGGTACGCATATCGCCGCCAAGGTTTCTTTGAATATCGGTATCGATAGACAAGCCCGAAGATATCTCTTTCTTAAAGCCATTATGCTCAACGGCCTTGATATCCTCGGTATAGTTCTTCGAGAAATTGTCGGAATAAAGACGCACGTTTATTATATCGTCGCTATACACAGGACGCTGAACCAACAGATATTGAGGAGTAGAGAAACTGAGCAGCGTTACATAAGAGGGAATCTCCAATGTGTATTGTCCTTCTGCGTTGGTCATTGTGGTGATTTTCTCATGCCCTGTTGCTTGCACACGTACACCGGGCATGGGTGCTCTTGATATAGCATCGTAAACGGTACCTGTAATTGTACGGGTCTCTACGGCAGCAACAGCTTTTGACTCGACCTTTACAGAATCGTTTGCCTCCTGTGCATTCAGGGCCGATGGCATAAACACTGTCAATGCCACCAATAATTGCATAAATTGTCGCATATACATAGGTTTTTTTCTTTTTTTCATCATAAAGTCTATTGCTTACTTATCGGTATCCTCTTCGTCCTTTACAGGGATGATAAGAATAGCATCCAAACGGATATTATTATCTACCGCAGTATTCTGCGCATAGGAAGAGCCCTGTTTTCTACCGGCCAATTTTGCTGCCGAAACAGTTATCTCCAATGTATAATCCTTGTCCTGGAATGTTCTGGTGCTGAAACCGTTGAATTTCTCACAGAACTCGAAATCGAAGATTTGTGGTTCACCGGTCTCTGCATCGCAAAGGAAGATTGTATCCATGACAGTTTTGTCGGGACGGATAGCATCGGCCTCAAGATAAGCCTTACCCGCATTACCACGCAAATTAACCTGTTTGGCGGGATCAGGGAATTCGGCAATGGTCTTACCGCTTTGAGCCACAGTAATCGAGATAGCACCCTTGTTATCGTTTGTTACGCCATCACCCTTTGTAAGAATATCCTCGGGTACACATACAACAGCAATCTTATATTTTGCCGATAAAATATCTCTTACAAAGTATGTGCAAGTGGGAAGAACACCCGACTCGGGCGATGCAAGCATGTATCTGTTTGCCGATACTTTTACACCTTCGTAAATGGGGTTTTGCTCTTTCTCATTTACGACTACCGGTGTAAAATTACCACGCCAAACATAGTCTTCATCCTCGCCTTTTCGTACATTATACTGATTCTCGGCCTCCAAACAGATGGTATCGTGCCATAGGTCTGTGGGCTTGAAAGGCATGTGGTCGAGAATGCGCAACTCACCATTTGATGCCTTCACTATTTCTATGGGAGTGAAATCGGCTACAGCAATTTTTTTGCGAGGATTTTCCTTCACCATTGCAACGAGCGAGTCGGGAAGATTGTCAAAGTCGGCCAAGCCGTCGGCAGTCTTCTGGTCGGTCATACTATAGGTGAGGTAACGCAAGTACTCTTTTGCACCACGTACTTGTCTTAAAGAATCGGCTTCAATCTTTTGCTCTTCGGTAAATTCCGAATCGTCAAACTTAAAGTATTCTGCGGCCTCGGCTGTGATTTGTTCCCAGACCTCTGATGTGGGAACAAATACAATAAAGGTTGAATCTTCGTTGTCAACGGGGCCAACATTAGGCAAACGCAACATCTCGTTGGATTCTCTATATACGGTATCGAGATATGTCTGCTGCTGATTTATGATGGGGCCGGGGATACTTGCATTGTGATCAATATCCTTTACAGTAAATGATTTACAGAATTGCCAGAAAGACTTTACTGCAGACGAGTTCTTGATTGCCTCCCAAATAGAGGGCTTATACTCAACTGCGCTTGCAATCTTGTGAATAAGACCATTCTTTGCAAGTATGTTGCTCTCTACTACTTCCTGGCCACCAAATGTATAACCATTTCTGCTATCACCGACAAAATTTACATACTTGCCGTTGAGCATCATAAGACTATTATCTTCATCAAGTGTTCCATTGGCGGGCTGGCGGAAATTTGAAATATGATATTTTACAAACTCCTGGAACACGGTCTCGCGTTCACCGTTCTCAATACGTGCTATAAGCGCCTCTTTATCAACGTTCTCGTTAGTGGGTGCCCATACTGTATATACTCTTGATTGGTTAAAGAGAGAGTCGAGACAGCCTTCACCGCACATATCAACCACTGCCAAGAAATTAGCATAGTCGGGGTCGTTCTGCATAATGGTTAACATTGAGAGCTCAGAATCGCTGGGCTCGGGGAAAGTGAAATTATCACTTTCCTCGCATGAGTAACTTGCAAAGAGTGCAGCTACCGCCATTGTTGCTATGATTAATTTATGCTTTAACATTGTTTTCATCTTTAATATTGTTTTATTATCTAAGGCTTGGGCTCAAACTCGGAGTGGTTTGAGCCCCACACCTTAATATATGACAATTATTCTTCTATACCTTTATTAATTTTGTTCAATAGAACTATTCTCAGAAGATTTACATGACTTATTCTGTATCAACAATGGGTTGAAACGGATTTCGTCTTTATGAATAGGCATGAAGTAGGCGCTTATGTGGTTATAGCGACGAAGCATCTCCTCTTCATCAATACCATGGCGTTTTTTGTTATATGAGAAAGCAGTCTCTTCGCCCTGCAATGCCATACGAACAATGTCGTACCAACGGCGACCCTCAAAACAAAGCTCGCGAACGCGCTCGTCACGCACGAGGGTCAAGCACTTGCTCTGCTCCTTGTAATCATCAAACTCAAGCTTGTTCTTTATATCGGTTGTGTCCATTCTCCAACGCTTGTTGATAGCCTCAGTCATATTGAACGCCTCCTTTATATCCTCCTCGGGAGCTACAGAACGAGAAAGCATCGCCTCGGCCATCATAAGCATGATGTCGGTTTTACGGTAAACTATCCAGTTGGCATCGAAATCATTACTTGAACGATAAGTACGGTTATCGTTACCATATTCTGTAGGAGAATTCTCAGCCTTATACTTGGCTACAAATGTCTCGTTAACGACATTATTACTACCGCCTGACGAAGAGCCATCGGGGTTGGGAACAGTTTTTGTAGTAAAGACATACTGGCGCAAATCGTCATCCTCGTAGATATCGGCAAGCCAATTCTCCTGAACCACGTATAGACCACCGCCCTTGTTGTTGCTACCATATGCAGAAGATATACCGCTGCTATTTGAGTGATTGGTATCGTCTATCTGGAACTCAAAGATCGATTCGCGAGAGTTCTGCGCACCGAATATTTGCTCGTATATTGTGCAAGCACCCTTCTTGGCTGCTTCAAGTGAAGCAGTGTTTTGCAACAGATTATAGGCAAACGTCTTTTCGTTCTTGTTAAAATAGTGATCTTCATGAATTTTGTCCATTGCCACAAGAATCTTGTTACAATTCTCTATAGCCATATTATAATACTCATCCGATGTAAATTCGGGAGTATATGTTCCATCTATCTCTACGTAGTATTTTGCAAATGCAGCCTGCCACATATTAACATCGGCCATCATAGCATAAACCGCGTTTGTGGTTACGTAGCCCAGATTACTAGGATTAGCCTGACCCGAAAGCAATACCTTGGTACTTGCATCCACAAGGTCGGCATATATAACCTTCAAAGCCTCCATGGGGTGTGCCTGACGATACTCGGGAATCTCTGCATCGCTTAACACCGCTGTAGTAGCCAAAGGTATGTTGCAGAAAGCGCGAAGCAGAACAAAATGAGCATAAGCTCTGAGCGCCTTCATCTGGCCTTCGATGATTTGCATATCGCCCTCGGAGAAGTTGGGGTCCTTAGCCATTACAAGGGGACCATACTCAAGCACAAGGTTACAATAGTTGATAGCCTTGTAATAGTTAGACCATGAAGCATAACCATTATCATCGTAGAGCAAACCCTCTGTAATGAACTTCAACTGCTCGTTGCCACTACCTGCGGGGTAGTCAACTGTTTCGGCACGTGTCTCACCCCAAAAGATGGCATTCGACAAAGAACCCGAATTTGAAAGTGTGAGATACACAGTGGCAACCATACCATTAACTTCGGCCTCGTTTTTCCAGAAATCCTCATGAACAACCACACTTGGAGGTATGATTGTAAGATAATCGGTACATGAGGTGAAGAATATTCCGCTTATAAAAACAATCGCAAATACGAGTTTTTTATATAATTTGTTTATCCTTTTCATAATATAATATCATCAACTTTCACATTATTAAAATCCGAGAGAAACAGTGACTGTATACGAGCGATATCTCGGAACTTCGTTTCTGTCATATGCTATACCCTTATCGTCCCAGCTAATCTCGGGGTCGAGACCGGTATATTTAGACCAGTGAATGAGGTTGTCGGCCGAAGCATATACAGAAAGGCTCTTCATTCCATATTTCTTCAACCAATCGGGCTCGAAACGATATGAAATCTGCAGATACTGCAAACGGAGGTATGATGCATCCTCAACGTAGCGGTCGCTACCCAAATAGTTGTATGCAGATGTTGTTCCGAATACCGCACGAGGGATTTCTGTGATATCACCCTCCTTACGCCAACGATAGTTCACAGCAACACTCTGGTTGTTGAAAGTTGCCATGTTCTCAAAGTTCATACGGGCGCTGTTCACACAATCAATGCCGTAACGATAAGAGAAGTTGGTTTTCAAAGACCAGTTCTTATAGTTAAACGTGAAACCGAAACCACCCTGTGCCTTGGGGTTTGAGTTACCAAGGTAAACAATATCGAGCTGGTTGATGGTACCATCATGGTTTACATCTTCGTAGATGGCATCACCGCCCTTGAACTCGTATGTAGATGATTTGTTCTCACGGTTATAGAATAGTGTCATCCTCTTAGGAGTGCCATCGGCATTGTATACGATGTTTCCATTTGCATCGTAAGCAATGGGACATGTACCATTGCGACCGGCCTCTTTCTCGGCGAGAGCCTTCTCCCAGTTCTTGTAGCTGTAACGATAAACGCCTTTGTAACGGAAGCCATAGATGGCACCTTTGGGGTTACCAACCTGCACACGACCGAGGTAAACACCATTTGCCGGACGAGGATACTTGTCGTTCTTTGCCTCAATATAAGCAGCCTCCATATCGAGAATCTCGTTGTAGTTGTTACCGATATTGAAGTACATGCTCACAGAGAAATCTTTGAACAATTTAACCGGTTTTGTGTTAAGGTTAAGCTCCCAACCCGAGCTACGCACTGTACCCGAGTTCTTTGAAGCGAGACTGTTGTAACCTGTTGTAGAAGGTATTGTATAAGGAGAAATCAACTGGTCATACTCTGTTGTACGATAGTAGTTGAATGAACCGGTAACACAACCATCGAAGAAACCAAAGTCTGAACCAAGATTGAACTCGCGACGATCGGAAGCGTGCAAGTCGGTCAAACGGATGTTCTCCATCTGGTACGCACCGTAGCCAAGATAGCTCTGACCTTTAATAGCGCTATATCTGTTGAAAGTATTGTTTCCGGAGGGAACACGACCACCCAACGCATAGCTGGGACGAAGTGACAACATTGAGATAACAGGACGGGCCCACTCCATCCAAGACTCGTCGCTGATGTTCCAACGACCAGAAATGGCGGGGAATATAGTCCACTTTCTGTCATCACCCAAAGAGGTGTTACCATCGGCACGAACCGATAGACGGAGTGAATATTTCGATTTATATGAATAGTGAGCATCGGCAGTGAATGAGATGCCATGACTCTCTGATTTCCATGAATTTACAGAAGCCAACTTTGACGAAATAGTAGAGTTGGTGATGTTACCTGTGGGAAGACCCGACGATGTTGCCGACTGACCGTTACTTGAACTGTTAGAAAGCTCAAATCGGGCGTTAGATGTAATGTAATGGTCTTTATTGCCTAAATATGGTGTGAACACAAGTTCATGACGGGTTGTAAACGAAAGACCTTTATAATCCTCGGCATAAGATTTGTTTATCTCATCATTGTGCCAATCCAGCTTCGGGTTCAATGAACCGGGAGTATAATTGCGTTTTGCCGAAGTAGATGCGTTAAGGTTCACCATACCGCGATACTTCAAAGCATGCTCATTATCCTCCAAGCCCCACAAATTGTATTCAAGAATAATCTGGGGGTTGATGCTATAATTTTCTGTATCGCGAGCATCAAGGTTACCGGCAGCAACAGGGTTCTTAAGAGTCATATTATCTTTCAACGTTTGTGTTGCCGACTCCAACAGATTGTAATACTCGTTTGTGTTGTTTCCAAGCTCATCCTGCTTGTAAACAGACATATTCGGCATCATCACGTTGGCTGTATACATAAGATTGGAGCCCTTATAATGATTCTCTACATAAGAGAAAGAGAAGTCGGCAATTACCTTGATACGCTGTGAAACGAAATAGTCGAGCGCAAGACGAGTAGAAAGCTGGCTTATATCCTCACCAATAACCTGACCGTCCTCGCTGGCATATGAACCCGCTACACGGAAGTTTGCCTTCTCACCACCACCCGAAAGGTTAATTGTGTACTCGTTACGATAACCATGCTTGTCGATATGATCTACCCAATTGGTGTTATTGTTGTAGTTCTCATACTCGGGGTGGAATTGCTCATAGTTAAGCTCAGGGATTTTAACCTCAACCTGATTGCGGTTGAAGAGCGACTGCTTCATAAGCATGGTATAGTCGTCTCCGCTCAATGTGTTGAAGTTCTTCGCAGTCCATTTATCCTTGAACTTGTATGTAAAGCTTACACGGGTGGGACCACGTTTACCGCGCTTTGTCTTAATTTTGATAACACCGCTTGCACCGTCAGGACCCCACACTGCACATGATGCGGCATCCTTCAACACCTCAATTTCTGCAATATCCTCGGTGTTAATCATAAGCAACTCGGCAAACTTATCCTCGTTATATGTTGAGAAATCCTCGCTATCGGGCACGTCAAATTTAACGTCGTCAACAACAATCAAAGGCTGTTCCGATCCACCTACACTTTCAAGCTGCGATGTACCACGCAGACGCATCTGCGCTCCTTTACCGACACTACCCGAACCCATAACGACGTCAAGACCGGCAATCTGTCCCTGCAAAGCCTCATCAACCGATGCAAATGACAAACCCTGCATCTCTTCCATACTGATTTTCTGGGTTGCGTGCGTCATTTCTCTTTCAAGAATGTCAAGACCACCAGAGCGGCGCACCTCCTCGGCTTCAATAACGACCTCGTCGATAATGTTATCCTCAACCATTTTAACATTGAAGACAGTGCGGGTGCCGATTTTCAGTTTTTGAGTTTTGTAACCGATGTATGAGATTTCAAGCTCGTTGGCAGTATTCTTTACCACCATTGAGAAGTTACCCTCAAAGTCGGTTGTGGTAGCCTCAATAATACGATTGTTCTTATCACGCTCGGTAACATTCACCATAATCAGCGGACCTTCGGCATCGCTGGTGATTGTACCCGAAATTCTCGCGCCTTTCTGTGCAAATGCAGAAATGCCAACTGTGCAAAAGAGCACGAGTAATAATAAATGTTTTATCTTATTCATGGCTGATATGTTTATTCTACAACGTCAGTGTTATTATCTTCTTCAGGTGTGGTGGCAACAGGAGTTCTCTCTATCACATCACCATTGTTGGCATATTTCAACATGTTGCCATCGGCATCCACATAGTAGCTATAAGCGTATCTCTTCGCCTTAGAGTCGTATTCACCGCGCACTACACGATAACCGTCGTTGGCAATAAGAACCTTTGCTGCATCAACAAGAACGTGAGACTCACGAGACAATTTGGTAAAGCCACCAGCCTTGGGAGCCATCAGATAACCAATCTCGCGCGATATGGTCATACCGGTTTCAGCATCGGTAAACATTCCTGTTCCCTGCTCTGCAACAAGGTAGAGGTTGTTGCCCTCATCGTCGGTGATATAACCATCAGATACATTTCCTTCAACCTTCATGGTGCCAACGCGCTCACCGTCAACAGAGAAACGTTGAATGAGACCGTCGTAACCATACATTGACTTGAATCTCAATGTATTATCTACAAGGTGTGCAACTGAGAATGAAGATCTCACAATTGATGTGGGCACAGAACCTGTAGCCTTGAATTCAAAGTCGCGACAAAGGAGATTCCATGTTTTGTTCTCCATACCATTCTCGGTAATAACATTAGCTTCATTACCGCACTCATCGGTTACAGTAAGAGTGTTATTCCCTGCATTGACACCTAATCTTAAATAGGTACCTGCACTACCGATGGTCTGTGTCTCATACTCTGCGTTAATAGAGTTGTTGTCGATGAAGATTGAGTTATCCTGGAAATGGTAACGTATGTAATCTCTCAACATGCGCATAACAGCAGCAGCCTGCAAGGGAGCGGGGCCTTGTGAAGAGTATGCACCGGTACCGGCGTTGCAAGCAACGATGTCTTCCCAAGTGGGCATACCAGAATTGACAAACTCCTTAACAGCCTCGTTTGTGGGGATATATACGGTATAGTTGTATCCACTGAAAATGGGTACACCATTAATCATTGTTCCGTTAGTTACATTGTTGGTTTTAGCAGTGTAGAACACTGAATAGTTCTTCATAGAATCGCTGCGAACCTTGTTGGGGCTTGCATCGGGGAACATTGAAATCAACAAATCCTCGAGGTTGATATCATCTACAATAGGATCCATCAGCTTGTAGAACTCATAGAACGGAGCATTCTCATTAAGCTCAAATGTTTTATCAGAATTAACACTACCCGAAGACGCTCTCACTTGTTTGTAGAACGATTTTGTAGAAGGCGTGGGAAGGCCCGAGTAAAGGTTGGTTGCTGTAGGCTCTTCCTGCGGCACTGTGGTGTACGATGCACCATTGAGCTGGTCGGCAAAAATAGTTTTCACTGTTACATGGTGGCCGTTCTCAACCTGCTCACCACCCTGGAATACTGGTTTCTCGGGGTTGGTCATATCAACAAGCACTGCACCACCGTTCTTTGCTTTATAGTATTTTTTGCCTGTGGTTATGTCATCTACAACAATGAGGTAGTCGATGAGGTCGCTCATACGGTTGTAAAGAATACCGGGAAGCTTACTTACGCTATTTGCACCTGTTCCATTAAAGAACTTCATACCGTCTGTACCAAGGTCAACCACTTCACCTTTGGGAGTATAGGTCATAGACTCGGGATCGATTTCGTATGTTTCGGGGTTGAATTCATACATCTTGGCATAGAGATATGCCCTATCGTTCTTATCGGGGTGGTTCTTGTCATAGAACAGTTGATATACGATAGGTTTCTTTGTGGGGTTAACCTCGTTTGCATAAATTGAAACAGGGTCGTAATAAATGAAATTAGCATCGTCCGGCATAAAGAGGCTATACACAGCCTGTTTTGCCAACAAGAATGAGTTATATCCGAGCTGCTGAATAACGTAACGCATGATATACATGTTGTCAAGAATTTGAGCAGGAGCAGAAACTGCGCTATACGCGGTGGGACCGAATACCTCATTTAATATATATACAACACCGTTATTAGCAATAACGCACTCGGTAACAGCCTCTCTTACTCCCGGGATTTCATCGTTACCATCATCAGTAATCTTGTCGAAACGGCTGGGAACGGTTCCTGTAAACGACTTTTGCATAAGGTTATTGATAAGATATGCAATAAGGTTATCGGGAACTTTATTCAAAGCAAGTTTCAAACTTTCGAAATCAACAATATTTACATATGTTTCAGGGTCATCTATTCTATTGTGCTCCTGAAGAATCAAAGCACCGGGGCCCTCTGTAAAGTACTTATACATAGCCTCGTCGCAGGGAACAAGCATTGCAGCCATCTCTGTGGGAGCAGTAATAGCACCATTAGAATATGTATTCCATCCCGGATCGAAGAGAAGAACATCATCCTCACTCGCGGGGCGGTCTTTTTCTTTAAGAACAGAACTGTTTATGGGAAGGCCACCACCACCATTTTTTGTATAATAACGCAAGCGGAAGATACTATCGTTCTTACCTGTTGCAGAGAGATATTCATCGGACAAATCGGCATCGTAAACAGGCAAGCAGAAACGATCGAGAATGTGGCTGAATACAGTAGTCTTGGCATGACGACGAATCTCCTCGGCCATATTCGAAGGAGGAATAAGCACATCGTCAAGACGATAGAGATAACCATTCTTACATGTAATAGTCATTTCATCACCCGAGAAACCATCGGAAGGAACATCGCTCTTCACAACCTTCTTGTCATAAATGTAAACATCACCCTTCTGATAGGTTTTTTCTTGCACACCGTTTTTGCGCAACAAGAAAGAGATATCATCCTCTGTAATACCCTTGTTTTTCAAATAATCGGGGAGGAAGTGAACCATCATGGGGCTGGTTCCATCCATGGCTATGCGCAAATCCTTGCCACGATCCTTGCCACGCAATGCATCCCAATATTTGTTATACTTAGGAGTCTGCGCAGCTGTAACGATGGGCACAGAGTCAACTGCTGTCAATGCTGTTATACGACGCAAGCAGGTACCCTGGTCGGCCTCGTTTGCCGATGTTGCAGATAACATATCGAGCAACATGGCGTCGTTAAGCATAGACGCTTTAAGAATCACTCTCTTTTGTGTTTCTGTAAGTTCCTCATAAGAGCTAACGCCCCAACTGTTGTTCTCAAAGAAACGCTCAAAAGCAGCATCGTCGGCCACAAATATTGTTTTGCTACCGGTTTTGCTGAATTGCTCTGTTTCACCCAGGTCGTCAACTAAGTCTGCATAGTAGTTGTATGTATGCCCCGAGGTGTTGTTTCTCAAGAAACTATAAACACTGGCACCAAGCCATACAGGCTCATCGCCATCATCGTATGAATACTCATCAAAAGCATCCTGACACGACTGGAACATACCGCCCACGAACAATGCACACAACGCAAAGAGCGTTGCCTTGCCAATTTTACTTAAACGGTGTTTTAACATAAGTACGAATTTTATTAATTATATTTTTTTTGTTTTTTTTATCACAAACCACAATGGCACAATCAGCCACTATGTAACGTGCAAAAATAAGACTTTTCAATAAATATTCGCATAAATCTCATTAAATTTTGCTATTTATCACAAAAAAAGTGCAACAAAAACAAAATCTCCGCAATTTTTTGGGAAAACAAGCCAAAAATTGCGGAGATAAACTTTTTTATTTAATTAACAATCAGATGTTAATTTTTACTTTTCAGGAGCAACATATTTAACATTTACAGCATCCTCTTTTATCACTTCGGCAAACTCGTTGGGAGCTATTTGCACCGGCTCCACCATAAATTCCGGTACATTGTATGAGCGGTCGAAGAAGTCATAAAAATCAGCCTCTTGCTGTGGGAGCAGGAACGCCTTTTCGGCCCTGCCGTCATCGCCCACACGAGCTATATAAAGGCGGCTGTAATTGGTATCATCTCGACGACTTGCAAAGAGAATCCATCGGCCGGTGCTGCTCCACGAGTGGTAACTCTCGGCATATTGCGAGTTGGCTGCATCAAGCGGCCAATATTCGCCCGTTTCAAGATTCATCATATACAAATCGGCATCGTTATGCCATATATGGAAACAGCCATACTCTGCCATTGCAAAAAGCAGGAACTTTCCGTTGGGTGATATACGCGGGAAAGTGGCACTCTTGCCCATTTTTGCGGCATTGAACACTGTATCAACAGCACCAAACGCACCTGTTTCGGGGTCATAAGAGCGACGCAGAACACTGTATTTTATCTTTTTATACTGCCTTACCTCGGCATCAACAGCCGACTGCCCCGGAGCACGTGGCGGGAAATCGGAAGAGCAGTAATAGAGCGTGCGACCATCGGGAGACCACCATGGGAATACCTCCAACTTTGTCGTATCGTTAGCCACATTGGTAACGGTCAGATTATCGACGTCAAAAAGTATTATATCACTCTTTTCGTCTTGCACCTCCACCTTATTGGGGTGTTTTGTATGGAATATCTGCCCCGTCTTGTTCACCGAATAAGCTATTACATTGTAGCGCGGATTAAAGGCCGGATATACACCTGCCGACAGAGTGGAATCGGTTGCAAGGTTCAGTTTCACAGCCTTCCCATCCTTCACAAGCACCGTGCCGCCCTTGTACTGGCGCACATGGAACTGCATGTTATCGGTCTTGTGGTTTTTGTATGCATGGCAATTTATACACTGCCCCAATGGCTCGTTTGTTACCAGCATATTATTGTAGACATCACTCTCCTCGTATGTAGAAAGTTTTCGTTGGCTTATGCTCAAACGCTCATAGGCCACATACGAAGGCGGTATCAGACGATACGATATATATGCATCTATGGTATCGGGCGACACTTTTATGGCAAACGGATCAAAGGCACGCCATTTGTCGTTGATTGCAATAAAAATCTCGGCCTTTATCTCGCCACCCACAGCCCCGGCAACAAGCTCAGCCCACTCATCCATAGAGGGAGCGACCTCCTTGCCTGCATATAACAACACCTTATCGCCTGCCGACAAACGCGTTATATAATCCTCGCCATTTTCCGATATATTGAACACCAAAGGAGCGATATTCTTCGGCACCGTAACATCGGTGTAGTCGGGATATATTTTCGGTGCCACCCCCACACTTATATATTTACTTGGCACAGATGGCGTGCACGCCAGCACGGCAACAGCCGCCAGCACCAATATTGCAATATTTTTCATAGTATTCATATCAATTGGTTTTTATGTTACGAACAAAGAAATAGAAATACCAATATGTATCGCCATATTCTTCTACAAAATAAGGTGCCATCTCCTCCTCCTTCATACCCTTATGGTCCTGCACCTTTTTTATAAAGGACTCGAAACGGCTTTTCACAGCAAAATCGATAGGGATATTTGTTGTAACACTCTTATTCAAATTAGTGAACAAAATTATCGCCTCCTGGAAATGGTTGGGAACGCGAGTCATCTTACCCTTGCTTATGTATCGCGACATTGTATCCCAGAAGAGGTTGGCATCCTTTCGTATAAGAGCAAAAGTAACGGCAGCCTCGTTATAGATATGCGCATCGTTCTTTGTAAAATTAGTTGACAAACTCTTTGACAGATATACCTCCACATAAGAGTCGTCAAGATCCAAGGCATCGGCATAGCTATACATGAGCAACGGCATTTTGAACTCCTGTTGCTTGGAAATCAACTGCGGATTCTCAACATATTTCTCCATCTCCTCGGCCCACGAGCGATAGAACAGAGTATGTTTAAGAATATTTATATATCGCATAGCCAGCTTGTGCTGCCCCGATAGGAGCATACACCTTACGGCATGTTTCAAATAATCGGTACGCCAACCATACTCCACCGAATTTTCTATACACCAACGGTAGCAGAAATTAAACTTACCGTATTGGAAATAGTTCATCATGCCACCTGTTTGTGTCAAGTGCACAGCAGCGGGGTGTGCAATATCGGCACTGCCATCGGGATATTTGAAAGCATCCTCGCCCAAGCGACCAAGCCTCAAAAGCGCTATATTCTTGTTCAGTATCACCTGACGGGTAGGATTTTTTGCATCCATGGCATACTCTGCAACTGCATCCCAATCCTCTTCCCACACCGCTTTGTTCTGTTTGTTTTCTATACGGAAATTCATATCGCCAAACCAATAGAGCCAAGTAAATACGATAACAGAAACAAGCATCGCAACCTGTGAAACAGCATAAACAGCCCTGTTACCACTACCCTTTTCGGGCGACAGCGAGCCGCGCAGAAGAGCAAGGAACAGATATACAACAGGCAATAATATAATAGGTATCCAATATTCAAAAATACCATTGGGGTACACCTCGGCATTACCAAGAGCCCACTGATGCACAGGCAGAGGCAACTGATGCATGTGCTCAAGCATGGTATTGGTATAAACGCCATACTTATACATTCCCAGCGGCACGGCATACACCATGACAAGCACCGCCACAAGCATCATCGCCGCCGATACCTTGTAAACAGAGCCATACTGCCCTTTTATGCGGTCCACAAGGCTTGCCACCGCTATAACAACGGCACTGCCAAGCGCATAGGCACCAAAGAGCATATAACCGCCCACTACCCACAAAAGCATAACGGGCGCATATAACCCCTTATATTTAAGGCACACCCATGCCACCAACAACGACACAATGGTCCCAAGCAAAGCCAGATAATAAAAGCCCTGTATCTTAATGTAGAATATCCAATAACCCATCTGTGTGCTGTATGCAAGCACCACTGCCACAGGCAACAGAGCCAGCAACGACCAGCGCGCCGGTATAGAGAACACCCTCTTGGTGAGCCAATAAAGGGCATATAGCAGCAACATATATACGGTTGCACCCAGCACCGGATAATGGAAGAACTGTATAAAGAAGGCACCGAGCCACGAAAGAAAACCGGCAGGCAACGCCATAGACTCCCTCAAGAAGTGGCCGGTGTAGAGGAACAACGACTGCTCGCTCACGCTGAACAGCGTGGCACTCTCCCAAAAGGCAAGCAACGCCCACACTGCAACAAAGAACACGCCCACCGCAATGCGGGGCAGGCCTACTGCACTCAGCATCGCAGAAAAACTCTTCTTGGGAGCCGCAGCAACATCTTTTTTATCGGTTTTATTCATCGTATTTTATTTTGTGTTAATCAGAATTTTCTTGCACACTGCATCAGGTAGTGGTCGAGCACTGTAAGCGCCGCCATAGCCTCTACCACAGGAACGGCACGAGGCACCACGCAGGGGTCGTGCCGGCCGCGAGCCTTTACCACCGTTTCCTCACCCGAGGGTGATACCGTTGGTTGCTCCATAAGTATCGTTGCCACAGGTTTGAATGCCACACGGAAGTAAATATCGTTGCCATTGGATATACCACCCTGAATACCACCGCTGTTATTGGTGCGGGTGGCAATGGCACCGCCATTATTATAAAATATATCGTTCTGTTCCGAGCCTCTGCCACACGCCGCCGCAAAGCCATTACCATAATCAAATCCCTTGGCAGCGTTTATCGACATCATGGCCGCTGCCAACGAAGCCGACAGCTTATCGTACAGCGGCTCACCCAGCCCCACAGGAGTACCCTTGACCACGCAAGTAACCACACCGCCCACGGTGTCACCCTTGCCCTTCACATCCAAAATAAGGCGTTCCATGGCGGCAGCCTTTTCGGCATCGGGACAGCGCACTACGTTTGTTTCCACCGTCGCAAGGTCGTATGCCGTGTATGATTTCTCAAGAACAATATCGCCCACCTGCGATGTATAAGCCTGCACCGTTATCCCTTTTTGTTGCAGGGCCAGCTTTGCAAGCGCACCGGCACACACGCGCACCGCCGTTTCGCGGGCCGATGAACGGCCGCCGCCACGATGGTCGCGCACACCATATTTTACATCGTACACATAATCGGCATGCGAGGGACGGTAGGCTGTGCGCAAATTATCATAGTCGTTGCTATGATTGTTTGTATTATGAATAATAAAGGCTATGGGAGTACCCGTGGAACGCCCCTCGAACACACCCGAGAGGAACTGCACCTCGTCGGCCTCGTTGCGTGCTGTGGTAACCGCACTCTGCCCCGGGCGACGACGTTGCATCTCTGCCCGTATAAAACCCTCATCGACGACCACCCCCGCTGGGTAGCCGTCGAGCACTCCTCCAATAGCAACCCCGTGCGACTCACCGAACGTGGTGAGTCGCAGGAGAACTCCTGTACTATTCATATCGGTTCTCTATTATCTATACAAAATCAATGACAACCACCGCAACAGCCATCATCACAGCCATCGCCGCAACTGCCGCCACCACAACCGCTGCAACCGCCGCAACCACTCTGTGCGGCACGCAACGAGTCGTAGAACTTCTTCATCTCGGCCTCACTTGCAGGGCGAGAATCCACCACGGTGCCAAAAAACTGCAAGTCGCAGCCGGCCAAGGGGTGGTTGAAATCCATAACCACCTTAATGGGGGTAACCTCCTTCACCGTTCCCAGAATGGGTGAGCCGTCGGCACGCATCATCTCCACCACATTACCAGCATAGATGTGGGCAGAATCGAACTTACCATCGATGGTAAACACCTCGCGGTCGAAATCCTGAACATGGTCGGGGTCGTACTCGCCATAAGCATCGTCCGAAGGTATTGTAAAATCGAAGGTATCACCCTTCTTCAAATCCTTCAAATTCTCCTCAAAAGCATCAAGGGTATAACCCACACCCGACAGGAACTCAAACGGTTGTTCGCGGCTTGTCTTTTCAACCTCCTCACTCTCGCCATTGCGATGCGAAACAAGCGTATAAGCCACGCGTATCTTCTTGTTTATAACTTTCTCCATTTTTATTTATTGTATTTAGTTAATAATTCGGGGGTAAAATGTTTTATATATGTGGAGTGCCCTGCCACCTCGGCCTCGGCAATAGCCACAAAGCGGGCAAGCGAAGGCGCAAACAACTCCTCGTCGGTTGCAGCATCAAGCATCAGCAATGCCGACATTATACAGTATGCGGCAAGTTCATATATGCGGCGAGAGAGGAAATCGAGTGCCTCCTGGTTCTCAAGCGACTGCACCTTCTCCAACGCCTCGCAATAGGCTGCAACCATTGCCGCCACACGCTCCTTCATAGGCTGCAAAGAGGCCGGCACATCGGTTGCAAGATACTCCTGCAACAGCTGGGTGTAGAACCCGCTTGTGGCATATCTTATGGCAGCCACCACCTGCAACTGCGTGGTTCCTTCGTAAATAGAGGTTATGCGTGCATCGCGATAGAGACGCTCACACACATAGTCGCGCATATAGCCCGAGCCGCCATGCACCTGCACAGCATCGTAGGCGTTTCGGTTGGCAATCTCGCTGCCCATGCCCTTTATTATAGGGGTGAGGGCATCGGCCTTTTTGGAGAAGCTCTTGGACTCGGCACGCTCCTCGGGAGTGAGGGTACGTTCGCGCGCAAGGTCGGCAAATTGATAGTTCATGTCCACGTTACGGGCTGTTTCGTAGAGAAGGCTGCGGGCAGCATCGAGGCGGGCCTGCATATTGCCCACCATATCATATACGGGTGGCAGATTTATAATGGTTTTACCAAACTGCTTGCGCTCGCGTGCATAAGCAAGAGCCTCTTCATAGGCAGCCTGCGCAATAGCCACACTTTGCGTGGCTATACCCAGACGCGCACCATTCATTAGCGACATCACATATTTTATAAGCCCCATCTTGCGACTGCCGCAAAGCTCGGCAGGGGCATGGTCGAACACTATCTCGCAAGTGGGCGAGCCGTGAATACCCATCTTCTCCTCTATGCGGCGCGTATGCACTTTGCCACAGCTCTTCTCGCAGATAAAAAGCGAGAGACCGCGACCATCCACACTGCCCTCTTCGCTGCGGGCAAGCACCAAGTGGACATCGCTGTCGCCATTGGTAATGAAGCGTTTTACTCCATCGAGATACCAGCATTTATCCTCCTCGCTGTAAGTAGCTTTCAGGCGCACGCTTTGGAGGTCGCTACCCGCATCGGGCTCGGTTAAATCCATAGACATGGTTTCGCCTGCACATATACGCGGCAGAATGGCTGCGCACTGCTCGGGCGAGCCGAAGTTATATATCGTGGTGGCACAATCCTGCAAGCCCCATAGGTTGCCAAAGGCTGCATCGGCACGGCACACCACATCCTGTATCATTGTAAAAACAGCCGTGGGAAAGTTCAAACCTCCGAATTTGCGGGGAAGCGAAACACCCATAAGCCCCGCCTGACGGAACAGTTGCAGATTCTCCTCGGTACCGGGAGCATAAATAACTCGGCCGTTCTGCACCGAGGGGCCCTCAGTTTCGGTACGCACCGCGTTGGGTGCCACATATTCGGCACATAGCTCGCCCACAAGATTCAGCACCTGCTCATATCCCTGCACAGCCTCGGCAAAGTCCACGGGTGCATAATCATACTCCTTGCTATCGACAAATTCACGTTCCTTCATTGCAACTATACGCTGCAAGAGGGGGTGGCGCAGATAGTGCTGCAATGCCTTGTTGTTGCTATAATAGTTCATTGTTTCTGCTGATAATAGGTTATTATTTGAGGCACAACCTCCTCTACCCTGCCGGTTATCACATAATCGGCAATGGCATTGATGGGCGCATCGGGGTCGCTGTTAATGGAAATTATTACTCCGCTCTCCTGCATGCCTGCAATGTGCTGCACCTGCCCCGATATTCCGCAAGCAAAATATACTTTGGGGCGCACGGTAAGGCCTGTCTGCCCTATCTGACGGTCGCGTGTCGTGTAACCGGCATCTACTGCGGCGCGTGTTGCACCCACCTCGCCATGCAACAGATGGGCAAGTGTAAAAAGTTGCTCAAAATTCTCTTTGCTACCCACGCCGTAACCACCGGCAACCACAATGGGAGCCGATTTCAGATTGTTCTGCGGGGGCTGCACATGTCGTTCTATCACAGATACCGCAAAGGCAGCATCGCTTATGTAATCGGCAACCGCATGCTGCACAACCGTGCCCGCATAATCGCTGCCACGCACCACCGACAACGGCATCACACCCTCGCGCACCGTTGCCATCTGCGGGCGGTGAAAGGGATTAACAATGGTTGCCACGATGTTACCGCCAAAGGCGGGACGTATCTGGTATAGAAGATCTTTTATCGTTGTACCGCTTTTCCTATCCTCGTAATCGCCTATTTCGAGCGATGTGCAATCGGCTGTGAGACCACAATGCAACTCGGCTGTGAGGCGTGGAGCGAGGTCGCGCCCCTCTATGGTTGCTCCAAGGAGGAATATCTGATAATCGTTCTCTCTCACTAATTTGCTCAACGCCTCGGCATAGGGCAATGTGGTATAGGGCGACAGGCGGGCATCGTCAAACAGATGCAGTGTATCCACCCCATAAGGGAACACCTCGGCCGGTACACCTTGCAAGCCGCAACCAAGCGCAACAGCCTCAAGCTGCACCCCGAGTTTGTCGGCAAGGCGGCGGCCCTCACTCAATAGTTCCAAGCTCACCTCGGCCACATGAGCATCGCGCACCTCGCAATAAACCAATATATTATTCATAAAACTATCCTATTGTGTGGTTTGCCAAAAGCTCGGCAACGAGCGATTTTATCTGCTCGCCGTCGGCCGTATATCTCTTGCTCTCCTTAACCTTGAAAACAATATTCGTTACCGCCTTCACCTTGGTGGGAGAGCCCGAAAGACCGCAACGCGCGGCATCGCCGTTTACATCGGCAAGCGCCCACTCCTTGATGGTGAGAGCGCTGTCGGCCTGCGCCTGTGCGCTATATTTATAGTCATCGGCAGCCTGTTCCTGTGCTGTGGCGGCACGGTGGAAACGCAACATGCGATAGGCATTGCGGGGGCGACAGGGCGATGCCGTGCCATCTACCGTGAGCAACAGAGGCAGGGGAGCCTTCAACAGCTCCACACCATTCTCAATGGCACGCTCCACTACGGCTGTACCATTCTCCACTGCTTGCACCTTGCGCACATAAGTAACCTGCGGAATAGCAAGCTGCTGCGCCACTTGCGGACCCACCTGCGCAGTATCCCCATCTATTGCCTGGCGGCCGCAAAGTATCATATCAAAATCACCTATCTTGCGTACAGCCATCGTAAGGGCATATGATGTTGCCAACGTATCGGCACCGGCAAATGCGCTGTCGGACAGGAGAACAGCCTCATCGGCACCCCTGTAAAGCGCCTCGCGCAACAACTCGGTGGCACGCTTGGGTCCCATGGTGAGCACCGTTACACGACTCCCGGGATTTTTATCTTTCAACTGCAAAGCCTGCTCCAAAGCCCCAAGATCATCGGGGTTGAATATCGCAGGGAGGGCGCCACGGTTAATGGTTCCGTCTGCATTCATTGCCTGCGCACCCACGTTACGGGTATCGGGGACCTGCTTTGCCAATACAATAATATTCAAACTCATATCAAATACATTTTCACAGCCCCTGCCGAAAGGCATTGCCATGCAATAAAGGAGCCGCATATTCCGTGCAAAGATAAGAATTGTTGCCAAAACCCCAACACCAAAAAGCAAAAAATACCCTTATACACATTATTAAAGGGAAAGTATAAACAACATTTGGTAAAAATGTACCCGCAAAGTTCGTTTCTTTAACACAAATCACTATCTTCGCATGGAAAGAAAAAACAGAAAATGACAAGGAGTATTTTATACGCGGCAATAGCTGCAATATTGCTTATTACATCGTGTACCCGCAAGGATGCGGGTACCACCCCATACATAACCACCCGTGGTACCAAACTCATAAAAAATGAGGCACCATACAATTTCATTGGTACAAACATGTGGTATGCATCCATCCTTGGCTCCACAGGCGAAGGGGGCGACAGAGAGAGGCTTTGCAAGGAGCTCGATATGCTCATGAGCATAGGTATCGACAACCTGCGAATACTTGCCGGCCCCGATGCGGGCAGCGCACTTGCCAACCCCGCCAAGCCCTATCTGCAGCAGGCGCCCGGGTTGCTCAACGACACCCTGCTCGCGGGGCTCGACTACACCATTGCCGAGCTTGAAAAGCGCGACATGCAGGCTGTGATATACCTGAACAACGCATGGGATTGGAGTGGCGGATATGGATTCTACCTAAAAGAGTGCGGCTATGGCGACTCGCCCAATGCCAACGTGGATGGCGGCTACGACCGATATGTCGATTACTCGGCACAATTTTCGCGCAGCGAGGAGGCACAGCAGCTGTACTACAATTTCATAGAGCAGATTGTATCGCGCACCAACAGCATCACAGGGCGCCCCTACACCGAAGAACCCGCCATAATGAGCTGGCAGCTGTGCAACGAGCCGCGCCCCTTTGCCCGCGACAACAAAGAGCAGTTTGCCCGCTGGATAGCCAAAGCAGCCGCCCTTATAAAAAGCATCGACAGTAACCACCTTGTATCGACAGGCAGCGAGGGCATAATCGGTTGCGAGGCCGACGAGCAGCTGTGCGAGCTTATACACAGCGACAAGAACATAGACTATCTTACCATTCATATATGGCCTGCCAATTGGGGCTGGACACCAAGGCAAGCCCCCGACAGCGGCATAGAGAACGCATGCAAAAAGAGCGTGGAATACATAGAGAAGCACATTGCCATGGCTAAAAGAATAAACAAGCCATTGGTAATAGAGGAGTTCGGTTACCCGCGCAAGGACAACATATCGGGGAGCGATGTACCTACCGACAGCCGCGATGCCTTTTATCGTTGCATATTTGAACAGGTGAAAAACAGCCTATACAACGGCGCACCCATTGCCGGTTGCAATTTCTGGGGCTGGGGAGGCTGTGGCCGCCCGCGCGAGGCGGTGTGGCGCCCCGGCGACGACTATCTGTGCGACCCGCCACACGAGCCACAAGGCTGGTACTCGGTGTTCGATAGCGACAGCACCACCATAAGCATAATTAAAGAATACACGCAAGCAATAAAACTACACGCAAAATGAGCAAATACAAAAACGACCACCGCATAGTGGCCACACTCGATGCCGGTGGCACAAATTTTGTTTTCGGAGCAATGCAGGCAGGCGAGTTCATAGTTGAGCCCATAAGCATGCCTTCACAAGCACACGACCTCGACAAATGCCTGCAAACGCTTGTAGAGGGGTTTAATAAAGTGTTCGACCAATTGGACAATAAACCGGTGGCAATAAGTTTCGCCTTCCCCGGCCCTGCCGACTACCCCAACGGCATTATAGGCGGTTATCTGCCCAATTTCCCCTCTTTCCGCGACGGAGTGGCACTCGGTGCCTTTCTCCAAGGCAAATTCGGCGTGCCCGTGTTCATAAACAACGACGGCGACCTCTTTGCCTATGGCGAGGCCCTTTGCGGTGCGTTGCCACAAATAAACCGTCGCTTGCGACAGGCGGGCTCCAACAAGCAGTATAAAAACCTCATAGGCTATACCATAGGAACAGGATTCGGCATAGGCGTAGTTATAGACAACAAACTGAACAGGGGCGACAATTCGTGCGTGGAGACCTTTTGCCTGCGACACAAGGATATGCCCGACATTCTTGTGGAAGAGGGCGTTGCCATAAGAGCGGTGCAGAGAGTATATGGCGAGGCAAGCGGCAACCCCGCACACGGCCTCACCCCCAAGGATATATGCGAAATAGCCGACGGCACGCGCGAGGGCAACCAACAGGCTGCAAAAGAGGCCTTTGCCACACTCGGCAGAGTAGCAGGCGCAGCAATATCGGCAGCCGTTACAATAATAGACGGCTTGGTGGTCATAGGCGGTGGAGTGTCGGCCGCAAGCCGCTGGATTATGCCTGCCCTGCTTACCGAGATGCGCTCCAAGCTGCACACCCTTGGCGGCGAGGAGGTGAATCTGGTGCAGATGAAGGTATATAACCTTGAAGACGAACAGGAATTCGCACTCTTTGCACAGGGCGAGGTAAAGAAAGTAAAGGTTTATGGCGAAGATAGATATGTCGATTACGACTGCCAGAAGAGGGTGGGAATAGCAATATCCAAGCAGGGCGCAAGCAAAGCGGTATCGGTGGGCGCATACGCATTTGCATTGAGCGAACTCGACAAACAAGAAGCTGAAAACCAATGAAAAAAAGCCTGTTACTTATCATAGCGGCAGCCTGTGCGTTTGCAACCATGGCGCAAAAACCAGCCGAACTTGTAAACCCCTTTATAGGCACCACCAACTATGGCACCACCAACCCCGGAGCTATACTGCCCGGCGGCATGATGTCGGTGGTACCGTTCAACGTAATGGGGGCCGACCTCAACATCTACGACAAGGACAGCCGCTGGTGGTCGGCACCATACGAATACAACAACAGATTTTTCACCGGCTATGCCCACGTTGCATTGAGCGGTGTGGGCTGCCCCGAGGCATCGTCGTTGCTTGTGATGCCCACCACCGGTGAGCCCGATGTGAATTACCTGAACTACGGCACGGAATATAGCAACGAGACAGCATCGCCGGGATACTATGGCAACACACTCACAAAATATAACATAAAGAGCGAGGTTACGGCAACCACCCGCACATCGTGCGAGCGATACACCTTCCCCGCCGGCAAGGGTAATATAATTCTGAACTTGGGCGAAGGACTCACCAACGAGTGCGGTGCCATGGTGCGCCGTGTGAGCAGCACCGAGATTGAGGGAATGAAGTTGCTGGGTACATTCTGCTACACCACACAAGCGGTGTTTCCCATCTATTTTGTAATGCGGGTATCGCGCGAGCCGTCGGCAGGCTGCGCATGGAAATTCCAGCCGTTGCTCAAAGGGGTGGAGGCCGATTGGTGCCCCGACGATGGCACATACAAACTATACCGCAACTACCACCGCGAGGTTGCAGGCGACAACGTGGGCTACCTTTTCAGCTACGACAACCTTTCCCCGGGGGAGCAGATTATCGTGCAGATGGGCGTGTCGTTCGTATCTATTGAGAATGCCAGAGAGAATCTGCAAAAGGAGCAGGATGGAAAAACCTTCGACGATATACGCACTGCGGCAACACACCAATGGAACGACATGCTCTCACGCATAGAAATTGAGGGAGGCACCGCCGAGCAACAGAGGGTATTCTACACAGCCCTTTACCATGCGCTCATACACCCAAGCATTATAAACGATGTAAACGGCGAGTATCCCATGATGGAGAGTGGCAAAACAGGCCGCAGCAGCCACAACCGCTACACGGTGTTCTCGCTGTGGGACACCTACCGCAATCTGCACCCGCTGCTCACGCTTGTCTATCCCGAACTGCAAACCGATATGCTACGTTCGCTTGTGGGCATGTACGACGAAAGCGGATGGCTGCCACGCTGGGAACTGTTCGGACGCGAAACATACACCATGGAGGGCGACCCCGCCGCCATTGTCATTGCCGACAGCTGGATAAAGGGACTACGCGACTTTGACATAAAAAAAGGGTACGAGGCTATGCTGAAATCGGCTGCCACCGAGGGGAGCAGAAACCCCATTCGCCCCGACATAGACCCATATATAAACGAAGGCTATATCCCTGTGGGATATTTCGAGGGCGACCTCTCGGGCGACAATTCCGTATCGCATGCCCTTGAATACTGCGCTGCCGATTACGCCATTGCCTGCCTTGCCGACTCGCTGGGCGACACTGCCCGCGCAAAGGAGTTCCGCAAAAGAGCCCAAAGCTACCGCCGTTACTACTGCAAGGAATATGGCACGCTACGCCCCATTACTGCCGACGGCAAGTTCCTTGGCGACTTTAACCCTGCCACCGGTAAACACTTTGAGAACATTCCGGGCTTTCACGAAGGCTCGGCATGGAGCTATACATTTGCTGCCACACACGACACGAAAGGCCTTGCAAGGCTTATGGGTGGCAAAAAACGTTTTATCGAGAGCCTGCAAGGCGTTTTCGACAACAACCACTACGACCCCACCAACGAGCCCGACATCGCCTACCCCTATCTGTTCAGCCGATTCCGCGGCGAGGAGTGGCGCACACAGAAGGAGGTAAAACGCCTGCTCGACACATATTACACCGACACACCCGGCGGGCTGCCCGGCAACGACGATACCGGAGCCATGTCGGCATGGGCAGTATTCTCAATGATGGGACTATACCCCGACTGCCCCGCCGAGCCCTTCTACACGCTCACCACACCTACTTTCGACAAAGTGAGCATAACCACCCCGCAAGGGCACGTTACAATAACAAAGAGCGCGCCCTCCGAAGGCTGCCACTATATAGAGCGAATAAAGCTGAACGGGAAAGAAACCAATCGATACCGCCTGCACCACAATGAGATTCTTGGCGGCAACCTGGAATTTATACTTAAAAAAGAACGATGATTCAACAGCCAATGAAGGGCAAGATTCCTCACACAAGGTTCGGAATGACAAACAACAGATAAACAAATTTTTAATTTACCACTAAAAGAGGTACAATGAAAAGAAGCACCATACCACTGCTCATAGCCCTGCTCATAACAGCCTGCACACAAACACCCGCAGAGAGGCTCACACAATATGTAAACCCACTCATAGGCAGCGGTGGGCATGGGCATGTATTCGTGGGAGCAAGCGTTCCCTTCGGCATGGTGCAGGCAGGGCCCACAAGCATAAATCAAGCATGGGACTGGTGCTCGGGCTACCACCGCAGCGAGAATAGTGTGATAGGATTCTCCCACACCCATTTAAGCGGAACAGGCATAGGCGATTTGTTCGATATCACGGTAATGCCCATAATAGGCGATGTTACATACGCACGAGGCACCATCGACAATCCCCATAGCGGGCTGTGGTCGCCCGCCGACAGGGGCAACGAGATTACCCGCCCCGGATACTACGCGGTACCCCTCACACGCTACGGCATAAAGGCCGAACTTACCGCAACGGAACGTACCGGCGTACACCGCTATACATTCCCCGCATCACAGGAGGCAGCCATTGTATTCGACCTTGAAAACGGCGGTTGCTGGGACCGCACCACCGAGTGCCACATGCAGGCCGTGGGCAACAACCGCATCACAGGCTACCGCCATTCCAAAGGGTGGGCGCATGCGCAGCGTGTATATTTTGCGGCAGAGACAAGCAAGCCTTTTGACAAATTCGAGCTGCACGGCAGGGATAGCATGTATGGGCGGGCATCGTTCGGCACAACAGAGGGCGAGCAGATTATATTGAAAGTGGCCATATCACCGGTGAGCATTGAGGGTGCCGAGGCGGCATTGGCCCTCGAAACCAAGGGAAAGGATTTTGAAACCATCACAGCCATGGCTGCCGAGGCATGGGAAAACGAACTCGCAAAAATAGAGGTAACCTGCCGCAGCGACGAGGAGAAAACCATATTCTACACCGCACTATACCACTGCATGATGGCACCCGTGCTCTTCAGCGATACAAACGGCAACTATCCGGGTGCCGATGGCAACATATACAACAGCCCCACCCCACGCTACACAAACTTTTCGCTATGGGACACCTACCGCGCCAAGCAACCGCTTATGACCATAATAGAGCCACAGAGGGCCGGAGCGTTTGTGGCAAGCATGGTAGATATATGCGACAGGCAGGGCCGCCTGCCGGTGTGGCATCTGTGGGGTAACGAAACAAACTGCATGGTGGGCGACCCTGCAATACCAACAGTAGCCGATGCCATTGTAAAAGGCATCGGAGGATTCGACCGCGAGGAGGCCTTTGAGGCTATAAAAAAAACAGCGGCAAGCAACGAGCGTGGCAAGGGGTTGCGCAACACATACGGCTACATACCATGCGATTTGTTTGGCGAAGCGGTGGCATACGAACTCGAATATGCCCTTGCCGACGGAGCGGCCGCCAACGCAGCAAAAACATTGGGCAAGAGCAACGATGCAGAGTATTTCACCCGCAGGAGCCAATCGTACCGCCGACTATTCGACCGAGAGAGCCGCTTTATACGCGGGGTGGATAGCGCGGGCCTTTTTCGCAAGGAATTCAACCCATACTATTCGGCACACCGTGCCGACGACTACTGCGAAGGCAACGCATGGCAATACACATGGCTGGTACCGCACGACATTTGTGGCTACGCCCCGCTTTTCGGCGGCAGAGAACAGATGCTTGCAAAATTGGACTCGCTCTTCACCGCCCCATCGACCGTGGAGGGCGCCCCCTCGCCCGACATTTCGGGCATGATAGGGCAATATGCCCATGGCAACGAACCCTCGCACCACATTATATATATATATAGCATGCTGGGCGAGCCGCATAAATGCGCCCGCCTTGTGCGCAAGGTGATGCAAGAGCAGTACCGCAACGCCCCCGACGGACTATCGGGCAACGAGGATATGGGGCAAATGTCGGCATGGTACATAATGTCGGCCTTGGGATTCTACGAGGTAGAGCCCGCAAGCGGCCGTTATTGGTTTGGCTCGCCCACCGTGCAACGTGCCGAGTTATCCGTGGAGGGCGGCACATTTGTCATTGAAACAAAGGACAACAGCGAAACAAATATTTACATCAAAAATATAACATTGAACGGCAAGCCACACCCGCTACCATACATAATGCACAGCGACATTGCGCGGGGCGGCACGCTCACAATAGAGATGAGCGACACGCCAACCATGTGGTATAATATGCAATACAAGTAAAGCGGTTATATACCAAGGTTACACTAAACACAACATTCTCATCTCGACCATACATTAATAAAAAAAATCAAAAGAGGTTTTCGATGAGCTATGCGAATAACGTATGTGAGAGATTTATATTGAGGTCTTTTCTGGACAAGCCCTCAACAACACGCCTTCTCCCATACGGTCGTCGAAATGACAACCTTGTGTAAACTGCTATATAAATACTTAAAGTAAATCGATACAACCCCTTTTTATTAATGGCATCCACAAGTGAGAATCAATAAAAATCGATAAAAAACATTTTGTATCAACAAAAAAAAACAAAAAAATAGATTTGTTTAAGTTATTTTTTATACCTTTGTCCCGAATATAGTGTATTAAAATCGCAGTGATGCGCCACAGCACCTTGCTACGCACTTTTTGCAAGAATCAAATAAAAGCGACTTTTGCAAAAACAAATTAAGGAGTTTTTCCTTAATTACTTAGCACAGACTATTTAACTATTAACTTAATATTAACTTTATGAGAAAATTTACATCAATTATGTTGATGCTGCTATTTGCAGTAACAACATGGGCTCAGGACTGGTCTACAATTGTTAGTTCTGAAAAGTGTTATACAGTTACAACCAAAGATCGTGGTGCTTGGGCTGTAAGAGAGGATGGATCTCAATTTGCATCTACTAATGATTGTGGCAAAGGAACATCTTCTGACGCAAACGACCCCTATCAGCAATTTGCAATTTTGTCGGCTAATGGCAGCGATTATTACCTTTACAGCGTTGGTGCTGCAAAATTCATAAAGGCAGACCGTTCTCTAATTGCCGGTGTTGCCGATGCTATCACATTTGTCGATGCTTCATCACAGGGCGCAGGCCGTATACGCGTTAACTTCAGGGATATTAACAATAGCTATATCAATCTAGGCGGTGCCAACCAGATGAGCATTGACTGGTGGAGTTCCATCGATGGAGGTAACGCAGTACTTTTGACCGAAGCCGGCGATTTCGACGCATCTGCAGCTCTTGAAATGTTGAATAGTGTAGTAACAATCACATATAGCTATAAATACAATGACGTTGAGGTTGGCACATCGCAAACAGTTGTAAACAAAAACGAAGCGTACCCTGCATTTAAGGTACCTTATGGTTTTGCAACAGAGCAGGCAGTTCCCACCGGCACTGCAACAGAAAATGAAACCATTGATGTTGTTTGTACCGATAACCTGCCTTTTGCTTATTCTGCAACTGCCGATGCAATCTCTACATGGTATTACATACAGATGCACAGCAATCAAAAAAAATATATTCAATACGTTGTCGGTGCAACAAACATTGAATGGAAAGATGGAAGCATGACTTCTGGAGAAGCTGATTCTTACTCTTGGGCATTTGTTGGCGATCCCGTCAATGGCTTTAAGCTTGTAAACAAGCTTGCCGGAACAAACCAAGCTGTCAATACTAATGGCTCTACAGCTCCTGCTCTTGGCGATATCAATACTGCCGCAGTTTGGAAGATAATTGCAAGCTCGGCAACTGGCGATGGTTTCTGTATGCAATACCCCGGTGGTCAGAACATGAATGCACAAGGCGAAGCTATTGCTTTTTGGGGTGCTAATGATGCAGGTTCTACTTTTGTGCTAACAGAACGCCCCTCAGAAGATGCAGCCCTCAGCGCTCTTATCGAAAAAGCAGAGACCCTTTTGGCAAACAACCAGGGAACAGCAATCGGTTGCTACACAAGTGAGTCTGTTACAAAGCTGAGCAATGCCATAGCAACTGCAAAGGATGTTACATTTGCAGAAGAAAGCGATGTTACTGCATTGCAAAATGTTCTTGATGATCTTGATATCATTCTTCCCCAGGAAAACACATTCTACACAATACAGAACAACTACTCAAATATATTTATTGGAACCAATGACGATGGAGGCCTCATCAGCAAAGACGAAGCAGCCTTGGGCGAGGTATTCCAATTTGTACCTGCGGCAGATAACACATTCTATCTATACAACGTACAGCGTGGTATATATTTAAGCACAGCAAAGGGCCACGGCCATGGACAAAACATGGCAACAGCAACTACAACTGCAGAAGCAAAACCTGTAACTATAACTTCATTCGGCACTGCAGGACACATTGGAATAACACCTGCTGGCGGTACAACAATACACCACGATGCATCATACTCAACAATCGTAGGTTGGACCGGTTCTATAGACTCACGTTCAGACTGGGCAATTACAGAACTCGAAGCAGATATCACAACCTTGTCTCAAACAATTAACGTGAGCTCAGTTCTCCACTCTACTTTAATTCTTGGCTTCAATGCTACCATCCCCGAAGGCGTTGAGTGCTACAAAGCAGTTAGCGCAGAGTCTAATTGGGTAAACCTTGAAAAAATAGATGGCGTTCTCCCCGCAGGTGAGGCTGTAATTGTTAAAGCAGCAGAGGGCAGCTATGAATTCAAATATACTAATGCAGATGCAAGTACCGGAACAAACCTCCTTGCCGGTACAACCATAACAAAGAACATCACTCCCGGAAGCACTGCATACGTTCTTTCTGCTCCCGAAGGCACTGTAGGTCTATACCCTGCAAAACTCACCGATGGTGCATTCTTGAACAACGCAAACAAAGCATATCTTGTTATTCCCAACACTGAGGCTAATCCTATCGCAAGCTACTCATTCAACTTCGATTGGGAAGGCACAACAGGCATCGAGGGTG
>CALGJF010000009.1 GCA_937914945.1 uncultured Bacteroidales bacterium
TTTGTTTCACAGGCCTTGCGGCCTGTGTTGGGTAATTTCGCCCCGTTGGGGCTTTGTTGGTGATTATTGCATCTGGAAGCCCTGTAAGGGCATAATTTTATAGCATGGGCCGTAAGGCCTATGAATTGTATCGTACCCACCCCAAAAAAGCATAGTCCTGTAAGGACGGAATTATATGTATCTTTCGTCGTATTCGATGTTGTAGGCTTTGAGAAATGATATCAACTCTTCTCTTGCATTGTTTCGTTTATGATGTTCTTCTTGAATTGAAATGTATTCTTTTGTTTTTTCTACCTGTGATTGGCTCACAGAAAAAGCTCCATACCCATCTTGCCATGCGAAGGCTCTATAATAACTATCTTTTTGGTGCAACCATTTTGATGAATTTGCCTTTATCGTAGCAATTAATTTACTTAGCGCCAGGTTCTTGTTGAGAGTGCATAGTATATGCACATGGTTGGTTATGCCTCCAACTGATATTGAGTTGCACTCGCAATTTTTGATTATTCCGGAAATGTATGAAAATATTTCACTAAGGTCATCTTTCCTCATTGTATGCTCTCTATTTTTTGTGGAGAAGACAATGTGTATATAATTCTTTGCTAATGATTGTGCCATATGTTTTATAATTTCGCCCCGCTGGGGCTTTATTGTTTGTTTCATTTCGTTTCACAGGCCTTGTGGCCTGTGTTGGGTAATTTCGCCCCGCCGGGGCTTTATTGTTTGTTTCATTTTGTTTCACAGGCTTTGCAGCCTGTGCTGGGTATTTTCGCCCCGGCGGGGCTTGTGGTTTGTTTCATTTCGTTTCACAGGCCTTGCGGCCTGTGTTGAGTAATTTCGCCCCGTTGGGGCTGTGCAAATTTGTGTTATAGCCTTTTGTATATATTTTGGGCAATGGGATCGCCTGTGTCGGCATACGATGTTTTTACATCTATGTGATTGGGCGTTTCTGTTTTCAATATCTTAACCTCGTGTTGTACCAAGGGTTGGGTGCTTTGCAATTCGCCATGCAAGGTGTTTTCAACAACTGATATGTTGAAATGTAGCATAGCTTGGGTATTGTTCTGTATGCGCAGGTCCTTGTAACCATAGCTCACTGTGGCATCGAGCCCTATGGGGCATGCTCTGGGGCCGTCGCCGTATAGGTCGATGGAGTGGTGATGTCTTTCTACTATTTTTAATCCGCCTACGAGCGATAAGTGGTAAACGATGCCTGCTATTTGGCACAAACCGCCGCCTTTCTCCATTTTTACTTTATTGTTGCGTATGCTGCGCGAGCTTTTCAGTTTGTCGGGGTTGCCCACAATCTCCCAAAAAGAGAATACTTCCCCGGGGTAAATGGTGTATTGCTTTATCTGCTCAGCTGCATATTGTAAGTTATATTGCTTCTCGGCAAAACTTGCCGATGGAAGTATGGGCTGTTCCAAGTGAATGGTATGTGCCGTGGCTGGGAATTCGCCTTTCTTGCAGAACGAGGTATGCCTTTTACAATCATAAAATCGGCGTATGGTTAGCTTGGCTGTTCGTTTCAGGTAGGTCAAAATTTCCATAGCTCATAAATTAAATAGGAACTATACTCTTTTAGTGGGGCCAATTGTGATATTCTGTAATCTAAGTTACACAATGGCTTGCGCATGGCTTGGGGTATGCGATGAACGGGAAACATCATTATGCCGTGTACCGACTTTATCTCAAAATGGTTGGATACAAGTTGCTTTACATCGGCAATGCTCATGGAACTACCACCATGCCAATTTTCGCTTTTGCAGTTGGTCAATTTGCGCCTTTTGCACGATGGCGCATCTACAATCCAACGCCCATTGGGGCGCAGCACACGATGTACTTCCTTCATTATCTTGTATATCGTGTCGTTGTCGAGGTGCATCAGCAGATGCATTGTTATAATCGTGTCGAAGCTGTTATCTTCATAAGGTAGTTCCCTTGCATCGCCACAAATAAGATTTTTTCCCGGCCAATGGCCGTTGGCTATCTCCAACATCTTCTCGCTGGCATCACAACCATAGTCGGCATAGTTCAGAAGGCGGCCTGTGCCGCAAGGTAGGTCCAATGCTTGTTTCGGATTGATATTTAATTTATCGAGTACGGTACGTTCATGCTTGTCGATATAACACCCATAACTGTTTTTGAAACGCGAGTAGTCATATTCCGCAGCTATGTTATTGTAATAGTCGATGATTATATCTGTTGAAGGCTTGTTGCTCTCTTTCTCCGGCTCTTTGGGTGTCATGGTATCCTGTTTGTGGTAATGGCATTTCCGTGCAATAGACTTGTTAAGGTATTGCGATCCATATGTTTATACAAAAATAAATCCGATTATTTGTATGTGCAAGTTTAGCGAAAATTCATTGTGGCATGTAAAGTTGCGAAACTGCTAATTTAACAAACATTAACCAGAGGGGCTAAACAAACCGTTTCATTATGCTGTTTAATAAGTGCAACTCACCTGCAGCGGGTGTGTGGATATGTGAATATCTGCCTCTCGCGTTTATGTGCAAACATAACAGGCTAATTGAATTGCATAGTAGTTTTGTCGTGTTTTATTTTGTGTTTGTGTTATTGTAGCCCCCCGATGTGAATCGCGGGGCTACTGTTTTGCAATGCGCCGCAGGCGAATTGCAAAACCCTGCGGTTTATTTTGTGTTTGTGTTATTGTAGCCCCCGATGTGAATCGCGGGGCTACTGCTTTATATACACATACAATACCTTTAAACTCCTCCTCTAAGATAAAGAGGAGGGGGACCGCTTTGCGGTGGAGGAGTTTGTTTTGTTTTTTCTTTTAGCTCCTCGGTGGTCAGTGAATATTCTTATGCTTGTGAACCTTACCCATTCACCTCACTCACACTTGCAGCACCAGCAGAACATACCGGGGAATGCCACCTTAACATCCTCCACGCTATGCTCCTCCTTGAAAATACCAAAGAACGATGAACCCGAGCCCGACATTGAAGCATACACGGCTCCCATGGCGTAGAGTTTCTCTTTTATAGCCTCGCACGATGGGTGCTTTGCAAATACGCTCCGTTCAAAATCGTTCTTCATTGCTCCCTTCCACTGCTCGGCGGGCAAGGTGGCAATGTGGGTGAGGGGTGTTGCGGGTGCGGCGGGCACCACAAGCGAGTAGGCCTCTTTTGTGGATATATGAATGTCGGGCTTAACCAATACCAAATGATACCCTGCAAGGCTGCAAGGGGTGGGCGATAGAATATTCCCTATTCCGGTGGCGTATGCAGGTGTGTTCTTGATGAAGAAAGCGCAGTCGGCTCCCAAGCGTGCGGCATACTCCTCCAACTGCTCGTCGGTGAGCCCCAGAGAGGCCATCTCGTTAAGCATTTTAAGAGCAAAGGCGGCGTCGGCCGAGCCTCCTCCCAGGCCTGCACCGGTGGGTATGTGCTTGTAGAGCGAAATATCCACTTTGGGCAGTTTGTGGTCGGCTGCAAGAATCTTGTATGCCTTTACCACCAGATTGTCATCGTCGGTGCCATCGAATCGGGCATTGAACATCTTGAATGTGTAAGCCGGGCTCGCCTCATCTTCCTCCTCAATGGGTGTTATCTCCAAAATATCCTGCAAAGGAATGGGGTAGAAGATGGTTTCAAGGTTGTGGTAGCCGTCGGGGCGGCGTTCCACAACGTCGAGCCCCAAGTTTATTTTTGCGTTTGGAAAGGTAATCATAGCTTTCGTTTTTTTCTCTTGTGGCAAAAATAACCCTTTAATTCTTTTTTTGCAATAGTGGTCGGCTTGGTTGCATAAGTGCTCGCGTGTGCGATAATGCACGTTGCGAGTGCGAATGCGCACACTCTTAAAGTGTTATAAATATCGTTAATGCGCTGTCTGTTAATGCGCTATCTTTTTGGCACGCTTTTTGCTAATTCATTTATGTATATGGCTGCAAAAATATAAAATGTGAATTTTAGAACTCTAAAATCCTTTTTTTAGATTTATTTTTATGCAGTACGCGGCTTCTGTTTTATATTTGTGCAATAGATGCGGGTGCAAAGTATAAGAATTTGTTTATGGAATTTTGTAACCTATTTTCATTATAGGTGTCTATATGTAAAAGGAATCTTACTTTGTTGTTTTTAACAAATTTTAACGGGGGGGGTAAATGTATGAATGAAGGAAATTATATTTGCAGAGTAAATGATAATGCAAACTAATTGCAAACTTGGCTTTTGCCGTTTACGCCCGATATGTACGTTACTTTGTATTATAGTGTTGCAAAACCGTACACCGTTGTCCGTTTGCGGACAATGTATGAGGAGGTAAACGTTTATAAACCAATGTGTTAAATTTTTGGCACAATTTTTGTATATGTTCCAATAAAGAAAAAACAAAATGATAATATGAAAAAACTGCTTTTTACACTTTTGTTTCTGCTTACAAGTTTTGGCATTGCAGCGCAGTGGGTTCCCGCGATAAACGAGTATCACTACCGCGGCGGCGAGGTATGTTTCCGTGGGGAGTTTGTAAATGTGCCCGACGGCAAATATCCTCCGCACATCTTGTTGTTATTCGATAATAGTTTCGCAAACACCGAGGAAACCATGCTTGTTACAGTAAACAGCGACGGCTCTTTCAATAGCAATGTGCATATTCCCCACAGCTCAACACTCTATCTGCGTGCCGACGGTTATGAAAACTCACTCCCCAACGACCTCTATTTCTTTGTGGGCGACACCATTACATTAACCGTGGATGTCGGTGCCCGCAAAACAACCATAGCACCCGGGAGTATAGCCTATTGGGTGGACCATTGCCGTAACATCCACGAGGAACTCTATAGCAAAAGTCCATACGGCGACCTCTCCTCTCGGTACGAGGTGGGCCGTAAAGGTACTCGCGACGATGTTGAAAAGTTCTGCCGCAATCTTGGCAAGGTGATGGAGCACACTATTATGGATATTGAAAAAGGCAAATTCCCCCTGCCTGCCGATATACACCCTGTAGCAGCCGACATTATTAAAACAAATGCCATATTCACCGCATTGTATCATATATTGGATATACGTTCTATTTATAACTACCGCAAATATGCACCCCAATTCGACGAGGCAAGCGGGCGCACCATTCCCAAGGCTGTAGAGGGCTTTGAGCCGCTCGACAACAAATGGCTGTTCAAGTTCTTGAAAAAGCACGAAACAATCTTGCTCGATAATCCCCTTGCCTCGCTATATGAAAATGCCGATGTTCTCATAAACCGTATGGAGTTCGGGCCTTTGAACTTTAGTTGCAACGATTTTACACTCCCCATAAAGAGCGGCACTCCCCAAGATATAGAAGATTATGCCTTTGAGTTTGTGCTGCCTACCGAATATAACAAACAATTCCTTGACGCGGCACTCCCTATGCGTGGCGACACATTGCTCACCATAAGCGAGGCATTTACCGCTGTCATCGAGCGATTACAGGAGGAGACGGGCCTGCAGTGCACCGGCTTTATGATGCAGTGGCAGATAATGCGCCATCTGTTCGGTTTCAGAATAAAAGAGCAACAGGCCCACCCCGATGTGGTTGCCGAGTATGTTGCCGAGGCAATGCCCCTATTCACCAGCCCCATAATAAGCCACCACTTTATAAAGGCCTATCGCGAATATGTGAAGAAGTACGAGGTGGCAACAGCTGGCGACAACATTACCGCCGACGAGGTGCTGCAACGTATAATAGCCCCCTACAAGGGCAACGTACTGTTCCTCGATTTTTGGAATATGGGCTGTGGCCCCTGCCGTGCCGCAATGATGGAGCAGCGCAGTTTCCTGAACGATATGAAGGGGCAACCCGTAAAGTTCCTCTATATCACCGAGGAAAAGTATCGCCAAGCATCGGAAGAGTGGCTCGGTAGCACATACATAGAAGGTGAGCACATATACATCAGCAGCGACGATTGGAACTATCTGCAGGCAAAACTGCGTTTCATTGGTATTCCCTTCTCTTGCATCGTAGATATGAATGGCACGTTGCACCGCGATATGAACCACACAATGGTAACTGAATACCTGCCTTAACGTTGCCGAGACAAACAGCATCTGAATAATCAATCTAAAAACAACCAACAAAATGAACAAGATATTACTAACCCTGCTATTTGCATTTGCCACCGTTTGTGGCTTTGCACAGGAGAGCATAGACTATAACAAAAAACTACATTGTCACATTGAGGGCGAGGTAAAAGAGAGTACTTTTACACGTATATTACTCATGATTGGTAACGGCGACCCAAGAGTAGTACCGGCCGATACTATCTGGGTTAAGGATGGGCGTTTCTCGTACGACCTTTATACCGACACTCCTGAATTCTATCAGCTGTTTGCTTGTGAGGATTACAACAATGGTTGTTGGATGCCGCTGGATTTCTTTGCCGAGGAGGGAGATATTCATGCGACGTTCTATGGCTATGCAATAGACGATGCTCCGCTTCCAGCAATGCGTTCCGAGACACCGCTAAACAAAGAGCTGATAGCCTACAATAAAGACATTGAAGAAAGGTTCTACTTGCCTATGAGACAGGAGGAGGCTGCTTTGGAGAAAGCAGGAACACTTTTAACAGCTGAAGGGGCAGCACTCAAGAAACTGTACGATGAATGTGAAGACCGCGATTCGTTAAATAGCCTTAGAGAGAAAATAGAGCTGTTAGAAAAAGAAAACCGCCTTTATACACAGGAGTACAAGGTATTTATGGAGAAAGGCGAAAAGCTAAGGAAAGAGATGTATGCCTATGAACTTGATTATATAATGAATTATCCCGATATGGTAGGTCTCTATCTGCTCAACCAGGTAAGATACAGGCTTTATAACAAGGACAATGCCACCAAACAGCCATACGTGGATGTGTTCAAGCGTGTGTATGATGCCAAGTATCCCACAAATAATATGGCAATAGCCTTGCGGAATTGGGTGTCATCGATGGATGTACGTGTAGGCTCACGAATAATTGACTTTACTCTTCCTGACCTCAATGGAACAAAACACACGCTCTCGAAAGAGATTGAGGGCAAGATCGCAATTATTGACTTTTGGGCATCCTGGTGCGGTCCCTGCAGACGGACGTCAATGAGTTTCATCCCTTTATACAACAAGTACAAGGATAAAGGATTCACTGTCGTTGGAGTGGCAAGCGAACTGGATAGTGAAAATATGAGGTTAGCCGTGGAGAAAGACGGTTATCCTTGGCTCAACCTGTTGGCACTGCGAGGTGTGGACAATATTTGGGAACGGTACGGCATTAGGGCTGCCGGAGAGGTGTTCCTTGTAGATAAAGACGGAACTATTCTTGTAATAGGAGCAACCGCCGAGGAGGTAGAACAGATACTAAAAGAAAGATTATAATTTGTAAGCATAAAATGGTTATGAAAAAACTATTCTTAACCTTTGTCGTTGCATTTGCCACCGTATGTGGATTTGCACAGGAATCCACACTTGATAAGGATAGTGTGACTGTTTGCTTTCAGCTGGCCAGCAAGACAGCTGGAGAGAAAGCAACACTTATATATTCCGATTACACAGCTTGCGATGTGGTGGGCCTTAACCCAGTTACGGACAAGGAAGGAAAGTGGAGTGTCAAGTTGCCCGCCGACCGCACTATACATATACAGTTGTGGGATGACAATAAAATAGAGGGTGTTGTGTGGGGAGCACTTAATCTTTTTTGCCGTCCCGGAACAAGAGCCGAAATCCTGCTCGATGACATAAATGACAGATGTATATTCAGCGGTGAGAATGCTGCAGCGCATAATGCACAGGTTGAACAACCTTTGAAGATTGCCAACTTCCACGGTCGTATGTTCGGAATGGATATAAACGATGCAGCCCAACATATACGCGATATATACAAGAACAACATGTATAATGTTGACACGCTTTATGCTTCTAATCCCAACCTGCCCGAAAGCTATGTTGAGTCCTTACGGCAAATGGCACGTTATGGTTATGCGTTTGATATGACACAGAATATTCAGGGACATTTTGTTGAGTCAATAGGTACTATTCTTGAACAGGGTGGTAATACATTGCCCGATGAATATGTTGCAATGTTCCGCGAGGTTGAAACAGAGGAATTGCTGTGCCCAAAAACCCCTCTCCCAATCGATGCCCTTAAATATTTTAGAGATGTACATGCTTTAGAGTATTATATACAAGTCGGTATCATCAGTGAAGTTCCTGAGGGAGTGACAGATAGCAAATTACACTCTTTTTCTACAAAGTGTTCTGTCATTGATGCAATTAATGCATCAGATGAAATAAGGCAGATAATGAAAGCCGGTTCTTTCCTGACAGTATGCGGGCTGGATATTACTCCTGAAAGAGAAAGGAAATTGCAGGAAGAGTTGAATCCCAAGACATATACCCTGTTACAGGGGTATATCAATAGTCAAAAGACCCATTTTGCTAGTGTCGCAGAGGAGCAGATAACTGCACTTGCAGAGATTCAGATGGATAGCCTTGCCGATGGTAAGGATATATTCCAAAAACTTATAGCTCCCTATCGTGGCCGTGTGATTTATATCGATGTATGGGGTACTTGGTGTGGTCCATGCCGTGAGGAGATGGCGTACTTGCCCGAACTGCACGAGGCATTGAAAGAGCTCCCGGTGACATATATGTATCTTGCCAACAACTCGCCCGAAGAGTTATGGCAAAAGTCTGCCAAGCGTTATGGACTTGAGGGTGAAGATTGCGTAAACATTCGCCTGCCCGAAGAACAGCAGCGTGCAGTAGAGGAATACCTCGGCGTACAAGGATTCCCGACATTCCTGCTTGTTGCCCCTGACGGCAGCATTGCCAGCAACAAAGCACCACGACCCAGTTCACCAACAAGTGTACGTGAAGCAATACTGCAACTTTTGAAATAAGAATATTAACGATGTAAACTGAATATGAAAAAACTATTTTTAACCTTAATCGTTGCATTGGCCACCCTGTGCGGCTTTGCACAGAAAAACGAAACCGTAGAGTATCCCTTTTTCCGCACAAAGAACACACGTGTATTTGACATAACTAAAGTAACCACAAGCAAGGAATATACCGCGCTCGAGGTCTATTTCTATGCAGCCGATTATATAAAAGTAAATGGCACAAGTATCCTCACCGGCAACAACAGCGGCAAGAAATATAAATTGTTGCGCAGCGAAGGCGTAGATATAGACCAAGAGACCGCATTGCCGGTAGGTGGTTATATGAAAGCAACCCTCTACTTTGAGCCGTTGGATGCCACCGACTGCTCATTCGACTTTTCCGAGGGAGATAATGTACCCAATGGTTGGGAAATTACAAACATATCGCTCACCCCATGCAGCCTCAAAAAGGTATTGGAAAAAGACAAAAAGTGGGGAAAAAAGAGTGTGTCGCCCTTCGCGCGTGAATATTGCAGCGACAGCATAAGGATAGAACTCGACATTAATGGCAGCGACGAAAAATTTGAAATGTATTATATGCACGGCTTGAGCTTTGTCGAAAGAAAATTCTCCAACGGCAAATATTCATACTCCATACCGGCGTTTAACACAATTACTATAATCGCATATTTCCCCAATAACGAATATAAAAGGTTAGTGGCATCGCCCGGAGACACAATAAGAATATCGTATGACGGGGCAAGCAGGCAGGCAATGGCCGTTACAGCCGATAACGAAATGCAACGCTGCATAGACGAATATGACAGATACAACAGGGCAAGTGGAATATATGAGTCTCCCGTGGGCTATGCGTTGGCGCCACAGCAACTGTTCTACGACTACATTGCGGGAACGCTCAAGCGCAATATAATGCGCTTGCAGAATTTTATTGACGAGCGTCCCGGTTTCAATGAAAAGGCTGCATATTTTCTGCGCACAAACATAAAGACAGAAACTCTGTGTGAATTGCTTCAGTATCGCTTCAACATACGCAAGCAGCAACAAAAATCTTTCTCAAAAGAGACTATGGCACTTATCGATGAGCTGTTTACCGATATTGTCAATCCGCTTACAATGAGTAGAAGTTTTGACAGGATTATGATAGACTATGCAGGTTACAAGGACGACCTTTCAATGCGAGGATTAAGAGTGGCACTAAATGCAAACACGTCAAATGCACTGCGCACACTAAACAGCATAGGGGAGATAAAACTCAGTAAAAAAGAGATAGCGACAATAGAAAAAGGGCGTTATCTGCAGAGTCTTGTTCTTGCAAAGGCCCTTAATATGATAGACGACACCGTAAAAGCCGCGCAGGAACTAAAAGATTCAACAATAGTAATCAAACGGTACAGTGCCTTGCTCAAAAAATATGCCATCGATAAATTGACAAAGAGTGAGATTGAGAACTATTTCATAGCCTATGATTATCTGAAAGTAGGGGATGGAATAAAATCCCTCCCCATAACCGATGAGGATAAGAAGTTTGCAGTAACATTCATAAATTACGAAGAGCTGTCCGATGGTAACAAGTCGTTGAATGATACTGTATTAGAGATTGTGATGCGCGGGCTCGAAGATTTTCCCACTGCCCGGCATCTGGTAGAGCAAAATAACTATATGCGTAAATTGGAAGCACAGGAATTGGAGGTGAAATATCTGCGTAATTGCGCCGAACTCACCCCCGAAACGCTTAAAGCCGATTCGCTCCTTGCTTCAATACTGGAGCCGCACAAGGGAAAAGTGGTGTATGTGGATTTCTGGGGAACGTGGTGCAGCCCCTGCAAAGAGCAGATGAGCTATGTGCCCGCAATAAAAGAGGCTCTTAAAGGCAAAGATGTGGTTTTCCTCTATTTTGCCGACAACAGCCCCGAAGATGTGCGGCAGACAATCGTCAAAAGGTTTGGCATTTATGGCGAAAATACATTCCACTACAACTTGCCCGACGAGCAGCAACATTCGCTAAAAGAACTGTTGAACGTAAACAGTTTTCCCACGTATCTGCTGTTCGACAAGCATGGCAAGTTGATAGACCGCACCGCACCACGCCCGCAGCAGAAGGATATGCTGCTGAACGAAATACAAAAACTGCTTGATGAGTGATTTATATGAAATTTTATAAAACAAGGCGGTTATATACAATATTACACTGAATACAAAATTGTCATTCCGAACCTTGTGTGAGGAATCTCTGATTTAGATTTTTCCTCCCTTCAGTCGTCAAAATGCAAATATAGAATGACAACCTTACTGCAAATAGCTATATAAATACTAAAAACAAAATACAATGAAAAAAGTACTTACATTATGCACCCTGTTATTTGCTGTGTTTGCATGCAGCTATGCGCAGCAAATAAAGAAAAACGCACCCGTGTTCGACGACTATCTGCCCCTGTTGCAGCAGGCGGGGTACAATATGTTTACCTACGATATTTCGGCATTAAAGGATGCAACGTACAACATCACATTCATCATTCGCGAGTATGCCGCGGGCAAGCATCTGCAAGATAAAGACCTGCACATAGGGTTGCGTGCCAACCGTTATATGCTGGCCGAATTCAATGAGGCCGACCGCGCCCAAGCGATAGCCGACGGCATTGCCGAAGATGTCGCCAATGGGATATTCAGGCTTGCAACAAAAATAGGCATAGGCTTTACCCCATCGCAGAGCGATACTCTGCAAAATATCCTCTTTAGGGCGTATGGCAAAGAACCGTTGGCGCAATCGGGCCACAGGGTGGTGTTGCGCGATGTTCGTATGGATAATGAACGTGCCGATAATGAGAGCCGCAATTTTATAAGATATACTTTTCGTGAATTCAAGGAAGAACCATTTGCCACCGACACATTTATACCGCTTCTCATGTACGGCTCGTTCTGGTGGGACGCCGAGCATAATATCTATCGCTTTTGCGGCGACAGTGAGCTTACAAGGGATATGTCCTCTTCACTCTTGAAGGACTCGCCTCATTATTACATCATAGGGGTAGAGTTCAATAAACAGTAAATAGATTTATTTTGCTTGTAACTCAATAGATGCTTACCCATCTTATAGTTATAGATGAACAATGATACTCAATAAATTAAATCGTATGAAAGAGACTTTATTTATCTTGCTGTTTGCACTTGCCGGCATATGTGGTTTTGCACAAGTGAATTCTTCTACTGCACGGTTTGAACGCCGAGATTCAATCCTTGCAACATTGGGCCTTAACGAAAGAGTATATTCAATAGCAAGCAAGATGTATTTTCCACCAGCTGAGTTTTATTGGAACGATACTTTGTATTACATGGACAGGTCGCCGCTTGCATATATAAATAAAAAAGAGTTCTTGGATATATATCCCGAATGGCCTATAATAGAAGAGACCTCACTCGGTAATTATTCATACCGTGGAAGATATGACTGTGTGTGGGAGCTAACTGGTGATTCTCTTTTTCTTACCAAGATAAGAAAACACATGGTAAGTAAACTCGACAAGGAAGAATATACTCCTTATACATACGAAGGGGTCAAAGCAAAGATGGAAAGTTTTACAGGTGTCAAATTCGACTCTGACAACAGAATGTTTGCTTCTTGGTTCAGTGGCTCACTATACATAATGCAACCATTTCTTACCAGTGATTTTGAATCTTACGAGGATTTTAAGATTGCACAAATAGAATGGGGACTAAAACATTTACGCAGGCTAACATTCAAGAGTGGCAAATTAGTTACAGATCGGATGGAGTTTAGACAATATCTGTTTCCTGTGTTGGATACTCCAGCTGAATTCCCAGGTGGTCCCAAGGCTTTAACAGAGTGGATAAAAAACAATCTGCAATATCCTGTAGAATGTGTAGAAAATAAGATTGAGGGGAGGGCTTTTGTGCGTTTCCTTGTAAAAAAAGATGGTTCAATAGACGAAGTGGAACTTTTAAAAAGCAGCGGTAATACATTACTCGACCAAGAAGCACTTCGTCTGATAAATGACGATGATATGCCCCAATGGATTCCGGCTACACAGTTCAGCGATGCAAAGGGTGGATATATAAAAGCTGATATGCATTGTGTAATACCCATAGATTTTAAGTTATGCAAAGGCGGCGTTAGCTTTTAATTTCTCCTTTTCACTCCCTTAAAGGCAGGCGCAGGGTGAATCGGGCCCCCTTTCCATCGCCTGCAGCCTCGGCACCGATAAAGCCACCATGGTTGCACACAATCTGCCTGCATACAGCCAAGCCAATGCCTTCGCCGTTCTGTTTGGTGGTGAAGAACGGGGTAAAAATATTGTCGCTCACTTCGGACGACAGCCCGCAACCATTGTCCTCAACAGCCACTGTGAGCCACCTCTCATCGTTCGACACCTGTGAAACAATCTTTATGCGTGTGGCACCGCTCTCGGCACTGTTTTTCAGCAAATTTATGAGCACCTGCTCTATCTGTGAACGGTCTATGCATATGGTAACATCGTCGCACTCGCCCGCAAAGGCCACCTCGCTTGCATTGTGGGGCAGGGTGGTGGCAAGTTTCTTTATCGTTTGCAAGAAATCGCCCCAGCGCGTGGGTGCAATATGTGGGGCGGCAATGCCTTGCAAGCGGCGGTAGCGTTGGACAAATTGCAAGAGGCCACCGGCTTATGGCCGATAGCGCAATATTCATATCCTCGCTGCTTATATTACCCTTTTCGTTGCTCTCTTGCAAGGTGTCGGCAAGCGATATTATGGGGGTGAGTGAGTTCATTATCTCATGTGTGAGTACTCTTATAAGGCGTTGCTGCGCCATAATCTCGCCCTGCTTGAGTATGGTTGCAACGCTTTGCAGGGTGTAGAGGCGATACTCTATGCCGCTTGCAAACATTCTGCTTGCTGTTGCGGCATACTCGCACTCCTCGCCGCCGTGTGCAGTGAAGGAGAGCAGTGTATTGCGTCCCTTACGCAGTCCTTTCAGTTGCGCTGGCAGTGAAGCGTGTAGCGCGCGCAGGTCGTCGATGTCATTGAACTTGAACCCGCACAGCCCCTCTATGGCGGCGTTGTTCATATAGCGCACACGCCCTGTGTTGTCCGTTGCAAACATTATGCAATCTACCTTGGAGAGTATTGCATCGTAGAAGTGTGCCTCGCCCTCGCGCCGGTGCTCCCGTTCCCTGAACTCGCGTATCACGGAATTTATCTCCTCGGCCATGCGACGCTCCTCGCCGTGCAGTTTCTTCAATGAGTATTGCAGGCTGTAGTCGCGTGAGCGCACCGCTTGCAGCATCTCCCTTAAACGGCGTATGCTTTTGTTATAAAATATGTTCTGCCAAAATCCCATTAAATACCGTGTTTATCTATTTTTCTATACAACGAATAGCGTGTTATGCCAAGCAACTCCGCAGCCATCGACAAATTACCGTTACTCTGCTCCAATGCGCGACGTATTGTCTGCCGTTCCAGCTCCTCGAGGTTGAGCGATGCGCTTTTGCCCGCTTCGTCGCGCTTCTCGGGTCCAAGGGGCAGGCTGCTGTCGATAACCCACCGTTCTATGCAGTGTTGCAGTTCACGCACATTGCCCGGCCAGCGGTAGCTCATAAGCCGTTTCTCCTCGTTTTGCGAAAACTCCTTTACCTCGGAACGGTATTTTTCGGCATATATTTTCAAGAAATGGCGGGCAAGCAGTAATATATCCTCACCACGGTCGCGCAGTGGCGGTATGCGCAGCTCTATTGTGTTCAATCGATAGAGCAGGTCCTCGCGGAAGGTGCCTTCGGCCACCCTCACCGGCAGATTGGCATTCGTGGCTGCCACAATGCGCACATCTATCTTGCGCGCTTTTGTAGAGCCCACGCGCGACACCTCGCGTTTCTCTATCACGGTGAGCAGTTTTTGTTGCGTGGCTGTGGTGAGGTTACCCACCTCGTCAAGGAAAAGCGTGCCGCCGTCGGCCTCCTCAATCCTGCCCGCCTTTGCATTGCCTGCACCTGTGAAAGCTCCCTTTTCGTGCCCGAACAACTCGCTTTCGAAAAGCGACTCGGGGATGCAACCGAGGTCTATGGAAACCATAGGCTTGCCGCTCCTTGCCGATAATCTGTGCAGTTCGTGCGCAACAACATCCTTGCCCACGCCATTCTCACCTGTTATGAGCACATTGGCATCGGTCGATGCTATGCGTGTAATACGCTCTTTAAGTTCTCTTATTTGTGGCGATTCCCCGACAAACAGCCGCGCATCGCCGTTCTTTTTTTCTATCTTTCGCTCTTTCTCCTCCTTTTCGGCTTGCAGGCGTGCCATTCTGCTGCGTTTCAAATCAACCGCCGAGTGAATGGCATCAATCATCTTTTTATTCTCCCACGGCTTGGGGATAAAATCCACCGCACCAGCCTTTATTGCTCTCACTGTTTTTTCGGTGTTCACGTAAGCAGTCATCAGAATAACCACGCTTGTGGGGTCGTGTTCCTGAATGCGGCTAAGCCATTCATAACCCTCCTCGCCACTTATCACGTTTCGCTCAAAGTTCATATCAAGCACTATAACATCGGGCTTGAAGTAGTCCATAAACTCGATTATGCGTGTCGGCTCCTTTATGGCGCGTATAGAATCTACCCACGGGCGCAGCAGCATATTCAGCGACAGGAGAATGTCCTCGTTGTCGTCTACTATAAGTATTTTGCCTTTACATTCCATTTTGCGGCTCATTTATGTGTATATGGCAAATGTAGCGATAAAATGGTGCTCCTCAAAGGTGTAAATTAAAAAAAATAACCTACCTGTGCAGGTTTTTTTGGGGGGATTCTCAAATGCGGTTTTTGATTGTGCGCTTTCGCACATCGGGCGTGCATTATCGCACAGCAAAGGAATAATCTTGTGCTTTGTAATATATTGTTTATTAGTGGATTATCTGTTTGGTACGCTTTTTGTAACACTGCTTGTAGATGAAAATCTGATGGTTTGCCAAAATGTTAAACAAAACTGTGAAAAACAGATGAACAATTACCTTAAACTACCAATGCTATTGCTCTTTTGCTGGCTACTTCTACCGGCAAATGCTCAAAAGGCCGATACCCTCCGTTTGAGCCTGACCCGAGCCATAGAGATAGCCATTCAACAGTCGCCCACGGTGCGCAGTGCGCGACACACCTTCCTTGCGCAGCATTGGAATTACCGTTATTATCGTGCCAACTATCTGCCATCGGTTACCCTTGAATCGTCGTCTTATGTAAACAATGTCATAAACAAAATAACACAGGGCGATGGTACATCGCTCTTTTTGGGGCAGAGCCAGTTTGGCAGCGACCTTGTCATGAACATAAATCAAAATATAGCTCTCACAGGTGGCACGCTCTTTCTCAAAAGCAGTACCGATTATTTGCGCGAGGTGGAGAGCAAAACCAATATGTTCAGCACCGTTCCCATAAGCATTGGCTACACGCAAAGCCTCTTTGGACACAACTCCTTCAAATGGGACAGGATGATAGAGCCTCTGCGATATACCGAGGCAAAAAAAAGCTATGCCGAAACACTTGAGCTTGTGAAGGCGCAGGCATGCAACATATTTTTCAATCTCGCATCGGCACAGGAAGATGTGGAGATTGCATGCAGTAATTTTGCCAATGCCGATACGCTTTACCGGATGGCTCAGGGACGATACAAACTTGGAACCATAACCGAAAACGAGATGTTGCAACTTGAAATACGCCGCTTGAGCGAGGAGACAAATATGATGGATTGTCGCATAGCCTATGACGAGGAACTCAACAGCTTGCGCTCTTTTCTTGCATTGCCGCAGGGGGTGGCTGTTCTCCTTCTTTTGCCCGACAGCGTGCCGCAGTTAAGCGTGCCGTTGAGCGATGCAATGGATTATGCTATGCTAAACAGCCCCGACCCCATGTATTACGAACGCCTGCGCCGCGAGGCACGCAGCAATCTTTCGCAAGCCAAGGCAGGCAGGGGGCTTAAGGCCGATATTTATCTTCAATTTGGTCTCTCGCAGACGGGGAACAGGTTGGGCGCCTCATATTCGCACCCAATGACACAGAAATATGCCAGCATATCGCTATCCCTGCCCATTCTCGATTGGGGGCGGGGCAGTGGCAAGGTGCGCGTGGCGCGTTCGCAGCTGGAACTTGCCGAAATTCAGGCCGAACAGGGAATGGAGGATTTTAACCGCAACATACAGAAGGTGGTGTCGCAGTTCAATATGCAGTGCCGCAAGGTACACATCGCACGGCTCACAAAAGAGCGCGCCGAGCAGAGGCACACGGTGGCAATGCGCCTTTACATAATGGGGCAGAGCACACTGCTCGACCTTAATAATGCCATTACGGAGTGCAACGCAGCCCGCCGTTCCTACATCTATTCATTGAGCACATATTGGCGCCTGTTTTACACGCTGCGCAGCATCACCGGATACGATTTCCTTAATATGTGCGAAATAACAGAGCAGTTACCATTATAAAAACTAAAAATATATGGACATAAAGAGACCCGCCCCTGCCTGGTATGTAAAATACAGGACCCGCATTGCAGGCATAGCTTTGCTGCTTCTGCTCATAGGATATACCGTTTATCTTGCTGTTTTGCCGGGCAGGCAAGTGATTAAGGCTACCCTTGTTACCACGGCAACGGTTGTGGAAGCTCCTTTCATCGAGTACATCGATGTAGAAGGGGTGGTGCAGCCCATAAGAACCATTCAGCTCAACTCCATAGAGAGTGGTTTTGTGGAACGCATAGTTTGCGAAGAGGGTGAGATGGTGAAGCAGGGCGACACGTTGCTACTGTTGTCGAACCCCGAACTGCAACAGACTATAGAACAGGAGCGTGAAACTTGGGAAAAGACAGTGCGCAACCTGCGCGAACAGGAGATACAGATGGAGCAAAAGAGCATTGAACTGCGCCTGCAAGCATTGGAGCAAGAGTATCTTATAGGCGATTTGGAACGCCGCCTCACACAGAGCCGTGCCGAGTTCTCGATGGGCGTTAAAAGCCGTGCCGAACTGGATATAGTTGAGGCCGACTACAAACACCAACACCGCAAGTTGCAGTTGCAAATGCAAAACCTCAAGCACGACTCGCTGACCACCTCGCTGCGACGCGAAATGATTGTTGCCGACCGCGAAGCGGCGCGCCGTCGCCTGCTTGCAACGCAGGGCCGCACCGAGCGGCTTGTTGTGCGCTCGCCTGCCGACGGGCAGTTGGGGCAGTTGAATCTTGTGATAGGGCAGCAGGTGGCGGCCAACTCCAAAATAGGTGAACTTAATATAACAAACAGCTACAAAGTACACTCCCTGCTAAATGAATTTTATGTAGAACGCATACACGCGGGGTTGCCCGCCACAATAGTGCAAAAGGGCGATACCTTTCCATTGCGAATAAGCCGCGTGGTGCCCGAGGTGAAAGATCGCCGTTTCGACATCGACCTGCAGTTCACGGGCCCGGCCCCCGATAATATACGCTTGGGAAAGAACTATCGCGTGATGATAGAACTTGGGCAGCCCGAACCCGCCATAGTGATACCCGACGGCGATTTCTACACCGAAAACGGCGGGCGTTGGGTGTACCGTTTCGACAAGGATGCAAACACGGCCCGCCGCGTGAAGATAAAGCTTGGTCGTCGCAACCCCGAAAACTTCGAGGTGCTCCACGGGCTTAATGCAGGCGACAGTGTCATCACAAGCGGTTACAAACACATAGGCAATGTGGAGGAGGTAAAAATACAATAACCATAAACAATAATACGTTATAAACAACACACAAAAATTATGATTACACTAAAAAACATCAGTAAAGTATTTCAAACAGAGGAGGTGGAAACGTGGGCTTTGCAAAATGTGAGCCTCCAAGTGAAGAAAGGGGAATTTGTTGCCATTATGGGCCCCAGCGGTTGCGGAAAATCCACGCTGCTTAATATACTTGGTCTGCTCGACAACCCCACCGAAGGCACCTATCTGCTCGATGGCACCGATGTGAGCCGTATGCAGGAAGACGAACGCACCGAGTTGCGCAAGGGCAAGCTCGGCTTTGTGTTCCAGAGCTTCAACCTCATAGACGAGCTCACGGTGCAGGAAAACATAGAACTGCCGTTGCTCTATATGAATGTTCCCAAAAAAGAACGTCGCCAAAAGGTAAAAGAGGTGGTTGAGCGTGTGGCAATGTCGCACCGTGCAGGCCATTTCCCCGCACAGTTGTCGGGCGGCCAGCAGCAACGTGTGGCAATAGCGCGTGCCGTAATTTCGCGCCCGCACATAATACTTGCCGACGAGCCCACGGGTAACCTCGACTCCAAGCACGGCAAGGAGGTTATGGAACTGTTGAAGGAGCTTCACCGCGAGGGCACCACCATAATAATGGTAACCCACTCGTTGCACGATGCCAATTATGCCGAGCGCATAATAAACCTGTTCGATGGAGAAATAGTGTCGGAAAGTGAAATGTAGAATTAAACACGCAACTACTATGTTTATCCATAATTTGAAGATTGCCTGGCGCAATCTTATGAAATATAAATTCCAGACAATAATAAGTGTTGTGGCTCTTGCAGTGGGTATTGTAACACTTACGGTAACACACGTTGCGCTTGAATATTTCGGTGAGCCGCCCATCAGTGGCGAGGATTATTACCATCGCGTATATCACCTCTCCTTGGGTTATGCCGAAAATGAGGTTGCCGATTCCCTTGCTGCCGATGGCTCAAATATTATATATAATAAGTCTTTGGTCCGCGAAGATATAGATGCTCTCCTTGCCGACGGCGGTATGGCTTGTGTTGAAAGGATTGTAGCCGATAATTATGCAACCTATGGTGGCCAAGTTTCGGTTTTTCTGTCCGATTCCGTGGAAAAAACATTGGACATAGGCTGGACACCCATAGATGTGGATTATCTTAACCTGTATGCCATACCTTCGGCAATCACAGGGGAGAAAATTCCCGTGCTTGCCGAGGGCGATGCGGTTATCAGCGATTATAAGGCGCGTGCCATTTTTGGCGACAGCAATCCTGTGGGTAAAAAAAATTATCGTTGGAATTCAGGGTGAATATGTAACCTTCATTATACGCGATGTCTTTGAGGTGTCTAATATAGAGCAAGGCGTTCGATGCGATTTGCTGCTTGCCGAAAAGAATTACCGCCTGTCCGATAAGTTTAACATCTATGGCAATCACTTCACGGTGTTGCTGCGCGAGGGCTGCACGGCGCAGCAATTAAAAGAAGAGGCATCGCATAGGTTGCAACCATTGGGAACGTATGCCCGCGTGCAACTTTTAGAAGATCGTAAAGATGACTCTATGAGAACACTTCTGTTTGTACGTGTCATAATATATCTTATAAGTTCGCTTGTTCTTGTAGCTGCTCTTGTGGGTTTCTTGAAGATGCAGTTGCAACTGTTCAGAATGCGCCGTCGCGAGGTGTCGTTGCGCGTGGTACACGGCTCGTCGCAAGCGCGCCTGTATGCACTGTTCTTCACCGAGGTGCTTATAACGCTTGTTTTTGCATTTGTGCTCTCGTTGCTGTTGTGGCATTGGGTAACAGGCTTCCTGCAAAACCATCTTGCGTTTGTGCTCGAGGAGATGAGCCTTGTTGTCGATGGGGTTGATAATATGCTTTTTGTGATTATGGCGGCAGTAGCGGCAATATCGGCCATTGCGGTGTTCTTGTCGGTGCGCTCCATGCGGAATATGAGCAGGGGGGCGGCTGCAAGTATGGCAAGGGATAGCAACCACGCCTTCCGCAATACAATGCTTGCTTTGCAGCTTGTGATAGGTATGATATTCCTGGGCGGCACATTGACTCTGTCGCAATTCATAGGCGGAATGAAAAGGGTTTTCAATGTGCCCGAAAATGAAGACTTATATGAACAATGTCTTTATATATGCCCCGATGGGATAGACGATGAGTTGTTTGAGCAATATCTGCAACACGATGCCGAGAACATAAAGTGGTATTGCAGTTACGGGTTGTATACTGTTACTTTCGACGAGATTCAAAACATACCCTCGGTTAAAGAACGTATGGGGCACGGATATTTGAATGTAACCACGCTATCTGATACCGCGTTCCTCGATTTCTGGAATATTCCGGTTCGTTGGCAGTTGCCACCCGAACAGCGCGGGGAGTGCATACTGCTTTCCGACAGCCTCTATAAGATATTTGATGAGGAGGGTGTTACCCGCAAGGCTTCGTTGAATGTGAGCCACTATGGCTGGGGAAAACAGCTTGGCAACGGCTTTCCCATTGGAGGAACATTCCCCTCCAAACCTTATTATTCGGAAAAGAATCAGGCGATAATTATAAGTTCATCAGCCAATACCCATAGGTACATTGTGCAACCCGATGAAGGGGCGTATGCCGATGTGTTTATCGACCTGCAGAATGCAATAGAGCGTATGAATCCCAAACTGCTGGAGTCGCCGGTGAAGAATCTTCGCGACGAGGAGGGTAAGAGCGTTATTCTCTTTGACAGTATGCAGCAAGGTGCGTGGCTGCTATCGTGTATCTGTTTTGTGGTCTGCTTTATGGGAATATGGAGTGCTGTGGCACTGGACACACGCTCACGACTGAAAGAGGTGGCGGTGCGCAAGGTGAACGGTGCCAAGCGTCGCGATATAGCCTTGTTGTTCGGGCGGCTCTATCTGTGGCTTGTTGTGGTGGCAAGCATCATAAGTACCCCGGTAGTTGTTCTCTTTACCATCTTTTTGAATGATTTTATTATCGGGAGCGGTTATTCATTTGTCTTGTCGTCGTGGTTGTGTGTGGCAGCCTCCATATGTATTACCGCTGTGGTGGTCTTCCTGCTCGTCTTTAACCAGATACGTATGGTGATGAGGCTCAACCCGTCAGATATTTTGGCAAAAGAGTGATTTATTAACCGATGAGGGGGCTTCAATACAGCCCCCCTCATCGGTTAATAAATACCCCGCGCCTGTTGAAAAGCCCAAAGAGAAAAACTTTGCAAGTGAGCGCAAAAGGCACTATCTTCGCAACCGATTTTGCAAAAAGAGTATGGAAGATATAAATACACCGAAGAGAAAGACACGCAGCCGCCAAGCGGCAACACCCACACTTAGCGAGTATGGTCATGTGCAGCCGCAGGCATTGGAGCTGGAAGAGGCCGTGCTTGGTGCGCTCATGATTGACAGCGATGCCATAGGCCGTTTGGGCGATATTCTTAAGCCCGAATCGTTCTACGACAAACGCAACCATTTGTTGTTCAAGGCTATTCAGGAGATGGACCTCAATGACCGCCCCATAGATATCCTCACCGTAACCGAGTATCTGCGCAGCAAAGGCTACCTTGAAGAAGTTGGCGGCCCTGTGTATATTGCACAGCTCACCAGCAGGGTGGTTTCATCGGTGAATATCGAGTATCATGCCAATATCATTGCGCAAAAGAAACTCGCGCGCGACCTTATAAAATTCACCAGCAAGACACAGGTGCAGGCCTTTGACGAAACACAAGATGTGGAGGAGCTTATGCAGCAGGCCGAAAGCGAGCTGTTTGAAATATCGCGCCATAATATGAAACGCGATTTCACTCCCGTGAGCGGTGTGTTGAAAGATGCTTATGCGGCCATTCAAAAGGCGTCGCAGAACACAAGCGGTATCAGCGGTTTGAGTACAGGTTTCACCGACCTCGACAAGATGACATCGGGTTGGCAGAATACCGACCTTATAATCCTTGCCGCCCGCCCCGCGATGGGAAAAACGGCATTCGCCCTCTCGCTCATACGTAATATGGCTGTCGATCAGGGAATTCCCGTGGGTATGTTCTCGCTTGAGATGGGTAACGTGCAGCTGGTGAACCGTCTCATCTGTAACGTGTGCCAGATTCCGGGCGATAAGATAAAGAGCGGCCGCCTCGAAAAATATGAGTGGGGCCAGCTCGACAGCAAAATCGTCGCCCTTGAAAATGCTCCCATTTATGTAGATGACACCCCGCAGCTGTCGGTGTTCGAATTGCGTACCAAGGCACGCCGCATGGTGCGTGAGCATGGTGTGAAGATGCTCTTTATAGACTACTTGCAGCTGATGACCGCCAACGTGGGCAAGGGTAGCCGTCAGGAGGAAATCAGTACAATCTCACGCTCGCTCAAAGGCCTTGCCAAAGAGCTTAATATCCCCATTATGGCACTCAGTCAGCTCAACCGTAACCTTGAAGGCCGCGAGGGTGTGGAGGGTAAACGCCCGCAGTTGAGCGACCTTCGCGAGTCGGGAGCCATTGAGCAGGATGCCGATATTGTACTCTTTGTAAACCGTCCCGAATATTTCCATATATATAAGGATGGCGATTTCGACTGGCGTAACAAGGCCGAGATTATCATTGCAAAGCATCGTAACGGTGCCACGGGCGATGTGCGCCTCACATTCCGCAAGGAGTATGCCCGCTTTATGAATATGGACGATGAGTCGCTTGGCAATCTCATAGCATCGGATATTCCTGTGGTGCGTGGTTCCAAGATGAATGCAAATGTGGAGCCCGACCCACTCCCCGGCGAGGTGCCCGATTATATGCAGAGTGCCGGCACTCCGGTTGATTTCATAGGTGGTGCACCTATATCCAATAATGATGTGCCTTTCTGAGTATAGAAAAGTTGTTAGATACCATATTTAACCTTTCAATTATAAATATCGGGGGCTTGCTCTAAAAGCCTCGGTGGCTCGCGAGTTGTTTGGGGATATTGTGGCATAAGTGCTTTAAGGTACGCACCCTATGGGTGCTATCCCTCCCATCACTTCGCTTTGGGCCCCTCCCGTTCACGTGACCACGGGCGGCCACGCCTTACTGCACTTACGCCACAATAATTCCTTGTTGATATGTTTTTAATATCTTTTATGGTACCGCTCTCTTTTTCGCACCCTTTTTTGAAAAAAGGGGCTATAAAGAATGTTGGTGATACAAAGAATAGCCGATAAATAACACCGAGAATTTTAGAGCAATGCCCTAAACTCTTGCCGCTGAACCGACTTTATTTATCAGCGAGCCAATGAGACAATGATCAATGACAATGACAATGTATGCGGGTAAATTTATTAGCTGCAACCGCCGAATTGTTACTTAATTTTATTATCTTCGCGCTCATAAATTGAAAACAGATAAAAAATGGGCAAAATAATACTTACAGGAGACCGCCCCACAGGGCGTTTGCATTTAGGCCACTATGTAGGCTCGTTGCGCCGTCGCGTGGAGCTGCAAAATTCGGGAATGTTCGACAAGGTGTTTATCATGATTGCCGATGCACAGGCACTTACCGATAATGCCGACAACCCCGAAAAGGTGCGCCAGAATATAATAGAGGTGGCACTCGACTATCTGTCGGTGGGTATAGATCCTGCGAAAAGCACCATATTCATACAATCACAAGTGGCAGAGTTGTGCGAGCTTGCTTTCTATTACATGAACCTTGTAACCGTGTCGCGTTTGCAGCGCAACCCCACGGTAAAAACCGAGATTCAGATGCGTAACTTCGAGACAAGCATCCCTGTAGGCTTTTTCACATATCCCATCAGCCAAGCATCGGATATAACAGCCTTCCGCGCAACAACAGTGCCCGCTGGCGAGGACCAGCAGCCCATGATTGAACAGGCTCGTGAGATTGCCCGCCGTTTCAACGGCATATATGGCGACACACTTGTGGAGCCCGAGATTCTGTTGCCCGACAATGCTGCCTGCTTGCGCCTCCCCGGTACCGACGGCAAGGCAAAAATGAGTAAGTCGCTTGGCAACTGCATCTATCTCTCCGACACTGCCGAGGAGCTGCGTCAGCATGTGATGGGAATGTATACCGACCCCGACCACTTGCGCGTGCAAGACCCGGGCAAGGTTGAGGGTAACACCGTGTTCACATATCTCGATGCATTCTGCAAGCCCGAGCATTTTGAACGCTATCTCCCCGATTATCCCTCGCTCGACGAGCTCAAAGCGCATTACCGTCGCGGAGGCTTGGGCGATGTCAAGGTAAAGAAATTCCTCATAGCTATATTGGAGGAGGAACTTGCCCCCATTCGTGCCCGTCGCAAGGAGTGGGAGCAGAAGATACACGAGGTGTATGCTATTTTAGAGGAGGGTTGCAAGGCTGCCCGTGCCGTTGCTGCCGACACGCTTGCCGATGTGCGCCGCGCAATGAAGATAAACTATTTCGAGGATAAAGAACTCATAGAGGAACAGGCACGCCGTTTCCGCGGGGAGTAATTTAATGTTCCTTGCTGTTATATGGGGCTGCTAATTTTTAGCAGCCTCTTTTTTTAGTAAAAAAGGTTCTTAAATTATGTTGGTTTATGTGAAAATAATTATATTTGCGGTATAGTGTAAAAACAATAAAAAATATAAATTAAGTGCTATGAAAAAGATAATCTTTACACTGCTTGCAGCAGTTATGCTTTTCTCGTGCGACACGGTGAGCAAAGAAGAAAAAGAGAAGAACGAAATCCGCTCGTTGCTTACAACTACCTTTGAGGTAACAAGCAAGGAAATACAAGGCATGGTTATTGACGATATTACAGTGTGTGATAGTTGTGTGTTCAAAAACGACAGGATTTATTACTATTATACGATTAATGAGGAATATCTTCCTATTTCTCAAATTGAAGCAGAGAGCTCGACAAGAAAAGATATGATAAAGAGTACATTGGAAGGCAACAGTGAAATGGTTCCTCTTATTGATATGCTTAAGAAACTCGGTAACGGTGGTTTTAATTATATTTACAAGGGTAATGCAACAGGTGCCACCCATACCATAACCATTGATTATTGATTTGTCTGTTTGCTGTTTTACGCATAAACCGCTCTTCCATGGAAGAGCGGTTTATTCTTATTTATAATAAAGTGTTTCATTGGGTTAAAAGTTATTATAATAAGATTTCTCAAATTCGTAAAAAAAGTGTAACTTCGCAGTCGCTTGCGCGACTGCAAGAAAACATGGCGAAAATAAATAAAAATTTGATATATGAATATTTCTTATAATTGGCTCAAAGAGTATGTCGCTTGCGACCTTGCTCCCGAAGAGGTTTCTGCAGCCCTCACCTCCATAGGCTTGGAGACCGATGGTGTTGAAGAGGTACAGACTATTAAAGGCGGCCTTGAAGGCCTTGTTATTGGTGAGGTGCTCACATGCATAGACCACCCCGATAGCGACCACCTTCACATAACTACAGTGAACTTGGGCGACGGCCTCCCCACACAGATTGTTTGCGGTGCACCCAACGTGGCAGCCGGTCAAAAGGTGGTTGTGGCAACCATCGGTACCAAACTGTATAGTGGCGACGAGTGTTTTACTATTAAAAAAGGTAAGATTCGTGGCGTGGAGTCGTTTGGTATGATATGTGCCGAGGACGAAATAGGTGTGGGTACAAGCCACGATGGAATCATAGTGCTACCCGCCGATGCTGTTCCCGGAACACCCGCCAAGGAGTACTATAACATAAAGAGCGATTATCTTATAGGTGTGGACATCACTCCCAACCGTGCCGATGCATGCTCGCACTATGGTGTGGCACGCGACCTCTATGCATACCTTACACAAAATTGCAACGGCAGTTCAATAACCCGCCCCTCGTGCGATGCTTTCAAGGTAGATGATAACTCACTCCCCATTGACATCGTTATAGAGAACCCTGAGGCTTGTATGCGCTATGCCGGTGTAACCGTTAAGGGTGTAACCGTTAAAGAGAGCCCCGATTGGTTGAAGAATAAATTGCAGATAATAGGCTTGCGTCCCATAAACAATATTGTGGATATTACAAACTACATACTCCATGCATACGGCCAGCCCATGCACTGCTTCGATGCCGACAAGATAAAGGGCGGCAAGGTGGTTGTGCGCACATTCCCCGAGGGCACTCCCTTTGTTACTCTCGATGGGGTAGAGCGCAAGCTGTCGGAACGCGACCTTATGATTTGCAACGCCGAGGAGCCTATGTGTATTGCCGGTGTGTTCGGAGGCCTCGATTCTGGAACAACCGAGGAGACAAAAAATGTCTTTTTGGAGAGTGCCTATTTCCACCCCACATGGATACGCAAGACAGCACGCCGCCACGGCTTGCAGACCGATGCATCGTTCCGCTACGAGCGCGGTACCGACCCCAATAATGTAATCTATGCATTGAAACAGGCTGCCATCCTCATTAAGGAACTTGCCGGCGGTACAATATCAATGGATATAAAGGATGTATATCCTGCCCCCGTCGAGGATTTCAAAGTGGAACTCGAGTATAACTATGTAAATAACCTTATTGGTGCCGAAATAGCTCCCGCAACCGTAAAGAGCATTGTAACATCGCTCGAAATGAAAATTGCAGGCGAAACGGAAAAGGGGCTTTCGTTGCAGGTGCCTCCTTATCGCGTGGATGTTCAGCGTCCTTGCGATGTGGTAGAGGATATCTTGCGTATATATGGTTATAACAATGTGGCAATAGATACCACCTTGCACTCGTCAATCATTACCAAGGGTGCCGAGGATAAGTCGCACAAACTGCAAAATCTTGTGTCGGAGCAGTTGGTGGGCTATGGTTTCAATGAGATAATGAACAATTCGCTCACATCGGCATCGTACTACGATGAACTTGAAACATACAAGAGCGAGAACCTTGTGCGCTTGATGAACCCACTGAGTGCCGACCTCAACGTGTTGCGTCAAACACTTCTTTTTGGCGGTTTGGAGAGTATACAGCGCAATGTGAGCCGCAAGTTCAACGACCTCAGTTTCTTTGAATTTGGTAACAGCTACCGTTTCGATGCCGACAAACGTACAGAGGATAAGATACTGAGCCCATACAGCGAGAGTTATCACCTATGCTTGTGGCAGACAGGTAACAACGTGGCTGCATCGTGGGTGGAGCAGGGCCGTCCCCTCTCGGTTTATGACCTTAAATCGCACGTGGAGCATATCTTTGACCGCCTCGGTCTTAAACCCGCAATGCGTTTCATAAGCACATTTACCAACGATGTCTTTGCAGCCGGCTTGCAGGTGCAGGCAGCAAACAATAAGAAAGTGGTGGCACAGCTCGGTATATTGCGCAAGAAGATAACCAAGCGTTTCGATATCGACAGCGAGGTTTTCTATGCCGATATTAATTGGACAGAGCTTATGAAGGCTGTTAAGAGTGTGAAAATAGGATATTCCGAGATAAGCAAGTATCCCGCTGTTAAGCGCGATCTCGCCCTGCTTGTGGACAAATCCGTTACATTTGCACAGATTGAGCAGGTGGCACGCGAGACAGAGAAAAAACTGCTCAAAGCAGTTTCCTTGTTCGATGTTTACGAGGGCAAGAACCTTGAAGAGGGCAAGAAGAGCTATGCTGTAAGTTTCATTCTGCAAGATGATAATCAAACGCTCAACGACAAGGTTATAGACAAAACAATGGCCCGCCTGATGGAGAATTTCCAAAAACGTTTGGGTGCTATACAACGATAATAAAAATGGTTTTGTCATTGACTCGCTTTTCTAAAAGCTCGTCGATAACAAAATGTAATTTTGTCATTTCGAACGAATGTGAGAAATCTCAATATAGTAAGAGATTCTTCGCTACCGCTCAGTATGACAAAACAAATAAGTAAAAGATAAATATATAATTAAAAACTAAAAATATACTATGGGAAGAGCTTTTGAATATCGTAAAGCTGCGAAACTGAAAAGATGGGGTAATATGGCACGTACATTTACCCGTGTAGGTAAACAAATTGCCATTGCGGTTAAGGCCGGCGGTCCCGACCCCGACACCAACTCGCACCTTAGAGCTATCATCGCCAATGCAAAGCGCGAGAATATGCCCAAGGATAACATTGAACGTGCTATTAAAAATGCACTTGGCAAGGACCAGAAGGATTACAAGGAGGTTACATACGAGGGATACGGCCCCTTTGGTATCGCCATTTTTGTAGATGCTGCAACAGACAACACCACACGCACCGTTGCCAACGTGCGTGCCGTATTTAATAAGTTCGGTGGTACATTGGGCACATCGGGCAGCCTCGATTTTATGTTTACACACAAGTGTGTGTTCACATTTACAAAGAAAGACGGTCTTGACATGGACGACCTTATCCTTGAACTCATTGACTTTGGTGTAGAGGACGAGTTTGACGAGGAGGAGAACGAGATAACCATCTATGGCGACCCCAAATCATTTGGTGCCATACAGAAATTCCTCGAGGAGAAGGGCTTTGAGATTACAGGTAGCGAGTTTACCCGCATCCCCAACGACCAGAAAGATGTTACCGAGGAGCAACGCGCAACCATCGACAAGATTGTTGAGCGTCTTGAGGAGGACGACGACGTTCAGAACGTCTACACCAATATGCTACCTTTAGAATAATTTTGCGTAGCAAAATTATAGACAAAACGAGCAGCAATGGTCACACGTAGCACCGACGGTAGTTGGTGCCGTGTGGGTTGCGATAGCGAGTTTTGTCAATAATAATAAGCAAAATTATCGACAAAACGAGCAGCAATGTTCACGCGCAGCACCGACGATAGTTGGTGCCGCGTGTGTTGCGGTAGCGAGTTTTGTCAATGATTTAAAATTATCGACTAACACGGTATAATCAAGGGATTATACATGAATCCACTCGATATTTTCTGCTTCGTAGGCTTCGGGCAAAGTCAGTTTTGCCATCATCTCCTCTATCGCGGCCTGTGGCACAATATGTTCACGCGATGAATTCCTTGCAAGCAAATTGCTCCAGGCTGTTTCGAGATAGATGATGCAAACACGGGCATGATAGGTTTCGAAAAGGGATATAAGAGATTCTCGCATCTGTGTGGTAATATTAGTGGCATTCCACACAAATGTTTGCTGTCGTCGCAGATACTCCTTTGCCTTTTCACGGGCAAGGTTTGCAACTGTTCCCTGCTCGTCCGTTGGTGAAATTTTGTTGGCACGTCGTATGTCGTCGAGTGATACAACGGGAATGTTTGGTAGATTATTTCTTATCCAGGTGTCTTTTCCGGTTCCCGGTAATCCACTCATCAGCATCACCTCGCTTTGGTGGTCGTCATATAGTTCCTGATTCTTCCATACGTCTCGCCCTGCAAGAAAAGCCCTTCTTGTATGTGTAGAAGGAAAGGGAAAACAGCCTTCGTAGCACCCCTCTTCTTTGGCAAGTTCCTCGAATAATGCTATTTTGTCCAGCAACTCCTGCTTATCAAAGCATTCTCGCCCCAATACATCTGCCTTGCTTAGCAAGCATAGTAAACGTATGGAGAAATCGGGCGCTAATAAATTGTTGGCAGCAACACGATGCAATTTAAGTATGGACATCTTCTGCTCAATGGCAACAGGTGGAAAAGAATGGTATCGAATGAGCATACATATAGCTTCACGTATTTGCATATGTTCTTGGTTGTTGCAATAACCAAATTCTTTCCAAAGCAATTCGCGTGCCATCTTGCTGCCGGTAGGGGCGTGGTGTGGGGCGTGCCAGTCGCCATCTACGAATCTGCTGGTATGAATTTTGCCTATGTCGTGGAGCAGTGCTGCCATATAAACGATATGTTTCTGTTTTTCGTTTAGCTCTTTGTATTCGGGCAACTGTTTTAGAGCAGCACACACCATCAAGGTATGTGTGTAAACATCCCCCTCGGCGTGATATATGTGTGACTGGGGTGTCTGCCGCAGCCCCTCTTTGTATCGGCTTAGTGCCGTCTGTTCTATCTCGCTCCAGTTTATCATCTATACATATTTGCGGTTGAAAGAATGCTGACCTAACTCCATTGAAATCTTCCAAACCGGGGATTTACTTAAACAGGTCCTCAATCTTATTTATTATTCTATTAGGTACAATAGGGCGGTCGAGCCAGTGTGATTGCGACACTTCCACTGTCTGAAGAAAAGAGGCACGAACATATTTCATTCTATCAACCACCTCTCCATTTTCCTCCACCTTTATATAGATGCCTTCCATTGTCCGCGTTCTATCGGTTTCGCGGCAAACTCTATCGGCATCCAATCCCAGTTTTTCCGCATCTTCACGCAGATGGTCGATATGATTATCTGAAATATATTTGGAATTTCCCAAAAACCTTAGAATCTCGTCGACTGAATGGTACACTCCAGTGTCAAGAACAGGAACCGAACAAATTGGCAGGTCTGCCAATAAGTGATGTCGCGAAGGGGTGTCAAGGAATTTCCCCGTTTCGCGGTCCAGTACGTCGAATTCCATAAAGTAATGAGGCAGCTGGTCGTAGTAGATGCTGTGCTTGGCATACATCCATTCGCCATACATGATATATCGATGCCCGAGTACCTCGTACAAGCGCTCTTTGTGTACTGCTCCCCACTGTTTCATAAGGTCGTAATGCCGTTCGCGGTAACCGCCTGTGAGAAAATGTCCACGGCTTTGGAGGCGCAATTCTCCATCGTCAGTAAACGACACTGCGGAATTGGCTCCATCAATTTTTTCTTCCAATACTAAATATCTTCCCGCTATCTCACTGAAAGGGCGCTGGCGCAAATCTTCGTCGCCCGCTTGCATACGCGACCCTTGAATATGGGGGGTGCGTGGATATTTTATAATAACATTTTCTATTTTCATGGCTCTATATTGTAACGACCATTACTCTGTGATTGGTTACTGACATAAATTTTATTTTATTGCAACCATTCTTTAAGAACAGATGTTTCAAGTCTTCATTCGAGAAAAGATGGATATGTTCCGGATTGTCATCGGGCTTCGATGGTACCGACACTATAATGTAGTTCTTTGCCAAACGAATGGCATTTTTAACCACCGCTTCTGTGTCGGGAATGTGCTCCAATACTTCCAACATCGTTACTACATCAAATGACTTGTCCGGTGCATTCCAAGTACATATATCCGCTAAAATGGGGCGTAGGTTGTTGATGCCACCATCGTGCAGACACTGCAATAATTCTATGCGATGTGGTAGAATGTCGAGGCTGGTAACCTCTAAATTGGGGAATTTCCTCATCAGCGGAAACAGAAATACGCCTCGCCCGCTACCAACGTCGAGTAGTTTTCGGCATAAGCCGGCCGGCACAATCCCTTGCAGGAATCCCAATACTACCTGCACCCTCGGCAAGTTCTCTTTTTCTTTGAAATAGTACTCTTTTCGTTCGGGCGCATCGTTCCTTTCCTTGTAATTTATTTCATAACCTCGCTTGTATGCATCAAGGAGTGTCGTATTGCATTTTTCTATCATAGTGGTATATAATTTTGTGTATATTTGAGGTGAATTTCAAATATACTTTCACTTGATGTGAGAAATATCAAAGCAAGTGTGATGTTTTTTTGATCTTAATTATGTAAAGATACAAATTACTGTTGAAATAAAGATGTAACTTATAGCTTAATTTTGCTATTCCGGTATTTGTTTAGCTCTCAATCCAATTAAATGTTTTTTTACGCAATATTATGGACATAGCCGACAAACTCAGATAATAAGCTATTTGCAAATAGAGGCTGCTAAAATTGTTTAGCAACCTCTATTCATTTATCGACAATTTATAATATCAGACTTTACAAATTCCGCTTTTATGGTACAAACCCCGGAGGGCCGGGATTAACGCCACCTCCACCGCCACTGCCCATCGGTGGTCTTATCCCACCAATCGGTGGGCGTGGCCCCATCGGCGGGCGCATCATGGGTGGTCTCATTGGGGGGCGTGCGCCAATCATGGGCGGTGGCATCATCATCGAAGGGTGGGGTGCAAACCATATACCTACATTCCCACTCCATAGGTAGCCGGGTGTTCCTTCAAAAACTCCCGCGGTGGAGTATGGGTACAGCGTACCGTCCATGGTAATGTTGTTGCCGCTGAAATTTGGGCTCACATAAGCGGTGGCGGTGTTGCTGTTTGCATTAAGCGTTATATATACGGTAGCCGATATGTCGGCACCCTGTATTCCGTAGCTGTAATGTATGTTGCCGTTTTTGTCCCTGCTCATCTCCACACCGGTGATGCCACCTTCGAGTGTAATACCTCCAAGCCCGTTGGGCGAGTTTATGTTGCTGTTGTCGAATGCGGTTTGAACCACTCCTGTTCCTTCGTTTATGGATACGAAATTTGTACTTGGCGTTACATACTCGGTGTATCCGTTGTTGAATGTAATGCTTGTGGCCTCTAATGCCCATGAACCGCTTTGCAATGCCTGGATGGCTTGCACAAAGTCTATGGAATCGCGCTCGGCTTCGCGTGCTTTTTCCTCGGCCTTCTTTTTCAATCTTGCGGCACGCCATGCTGCTTCGCGTTCTTTCCTTGTCATTTTCTTTTCGCTCTGTGCGGCAACATCGCTTGCCATGCACATCGACAATATAGCCAAAAATATAAACACATTCTTCATAATCCTGATGTTTTGGTTCTTTTATCACTAAAACAACTTGCGGCATATTGCGGTGCATCAAAAAAACCTAATAATATGTAAAATACAATCCACCCACTTGCCGGCTCTGTTTATCTTATCAAAATATGAGAATTATATCATTTTTCTTGCTTTAGATTCTTTGTTTGTATAAATTTGCTTATCTTTACAAAAGAAACATCGTACAAAGGTGAAAAAGGGAATAATCATATATCTTTTCTTTGTGCTGCTGCTTGCTCTTTGCATGCAGGGGTGCAAGCCGGGTGTTTCTGTAAATAATGGACTTGTTGCCCCTGCGGGGGTTGCAGTGGAGAAGGTGGCAATAGATACCATGAATCTTGCCAATCCGTTTGTTATATACGATGATGTCAAAGATATCTATTATATGACAGGTGATGGCGGTTACTTATGGCGTAGCAGTGATATGCATGTGTGGGAAGGTCCATACGATATATTGCGCCCTGCAAAGGAGTCGTGGATAGGGGCCGATGCAGTTGCAACATCGCCCGAGATACACAAGTATAAAGGGCGTTATTATTATATGGCGGCATTTACCCGCCCCGATGTGGTGATAGATACCATTGCCGGCAAGCCTGTATATCGCACAGCTTGCGAGATATTTGTGAGCGACGAAATAACAGGCCCGTATGAGCAGCTGACGGGCGAAACACCTCTGCTTGCTCCCGATTACATGGCTGTTCATCCCACCTTCTGCGAGGATGAATTGAATGTGGGATACCTTATATATAATTATGCGGCAGAACAATCGGGTAATGCCACGGTACAGATAATACGTTTAGGCAAGAAGTTGGATATACAGATAGGCGAGCCGTATATAATGTTCCGCGCATCGCAGAATGTATGGTCGTCGGCTGTTGCCGAGGATAGTAAAAAGAGCTATTCACCCGTGATGCAGGCGCCATTTATGTTCGACACACGAGGCGGTGAGCTTGGAATCCTTTTCGATACTACAATCGATGGGGAATCGGCTATCGGGGTGGCTTATACCGAAAAGGACCATGGCCTCAATGGCCCATGGCACATTGAACCGACACCCTTGCTCACAGGTAATGTGGGCGGCCCAATGCTGTTTAAGGACTATGATGGCACGCTTGTTATGGCGTTGCACAAAGATACCATTGTGGATGGCATTAAAAAGAGCATTCCGCAATTTATGAAGATGGATTCGCAATTTGACAAACTAAAAGTTAAAGGACACTATAAATTTTAAGTATTATGCGTTTAATTATTGAACCTAACTATCAGCAATTATCTTGCTGGGCTGCATCTTATGTAGCACGTAAAATCAACGAGTTCCAGCCTACAGCTGAGAAACCCTTTGTACTCGGTCTTCCCACCGGTGGTACTCCCCTTGGTACCTATCGCGAGCTTATCAACCTTTACAACAAGGGCTTGGTAAGCTTTAAGAATGTTGTTACATTCAACATGGACGAGTATGTAGGTCTTCCCGAGGAGCATCCCGAGAGCTACCACTCATTCATGTGGAACAACTTCTTCAGCCATGTGGATGTTAAGAAGGAGAATGTAAACATCCTTAACGGTAATGCCGAGAATCTTGTTGCGGAATGCGCACGCTACGAGGAAAAAATTAAGTCATACGGCGGTATCGACCTCTTCCTCGGTGGTATCGGTCCCGACGGCCACATTGCTTTCAACGAGCCCGGTTCTTCACTTGCATCACGTACTCGTATCAAGACTTTGACAACCGACACTATCATTGCCAACTCTCGTTTCTTTGACAATGATATAAACAAGGTTCCCAAAACTGCTGTTACAGTGGGTGTAGGTACCGTAATGGATGCCAAGGAGGTTCTTATCCTCGTGAACGGCCACAACAAGGCTCAGGCCCTTTATCATGCTGTTGAGGGTAACATTACCCAGATGTGGACAATCAGCGTATTGCAGATGCATCCCCGTGGTATCATCGTTTGCGACGACGCTGCCACCGCAGAACTCAAAGTGGGTACAGTGAACTACTTTAAGGATATCGAGCGCGACAACCTCGACCCTGCTTCAAACCTTAAATAAGTGTGTTACAAAAAAGGCTGCTGAATAATTCAGCAGCCTTTTTCTTGCCTGTATATACAATGTCTGTTACTCTATTTGAAAACCACTCCAAGTGATTTCAGATAGTTGATGAACATGCCGGTGTAAATCTTGAACTCTCCATCCTCGATATCTATTCCGGTGTCAATTCCTTCGTCCTCCGTGTTTGTTGCTGTTCCCATTGATATCGTGACGGTTCCATTGTCTTTGTTCAGGGAGAATCCCTTTCCTGAATTAAGGGAAATCTCGCCTTTTTCATTTATTGCTACTCCCCCTCCCAATGAGAGGCTCACTCTCCCGTTCTCCTCTTTTAATCCTTCGCCCAGCTGCGGAACAATATCGTAGCAGGCGTTTCCAATAATTATTTTACATACGTTTGCCATAATTCTTGTTTTTATTGTTTATGTGGCAAAGGTAGCAATGCCTTCTTCCTGCAAGGTTGCGAATTTGCCAAAAATACTATTCGCCGGTGTAAAGGCTGTTTATAGCCGCTGTTTTACAATAGCATGATTTATTATTCCTTTATCTCTTTTAACATAAAATTAAAATTCAAAAATTTGCTTTTATATATAAAATGCATAAATTTGTAGATGATACAAAGGTTGGCTGCTATCTCTGCATTGGCACATTTTATAGCAGATACTCTCTTTGTGGCGGTATAATGTGCTTAAAATCTTTGCTATGATATATGTGGCACTCCCCATAGAAGAACAACGCCCTCTTCCGTTCTACCTGGCAATGGAAGAGTATATCGCACGCACACTGCCTGCAGCCGACTATTTTTTCATGTGGCAAGTTGTCCCCACTGTTATTTTTGGCAGGAATCAGCTTATTGAGAGCGAGGTGGATACCGCCTATTGTAAAGCTCACGGCATACAAATGTATCGTCGCAAGAGTGGTGGCGGTTGCGTCTATGCCGACAGGAGCAACATAATGCTGTCGTATATTACACCCACAAGCAATGTGAATTTTACCTTCAACCGTTATATGTTAATGGTGGAGCACGTGTTGCAGAAACTAGGGCTTGATGCTCGCACCACAGGGCGAAACGATATACTTATTGGTGGCAAAAAGGTATCGGGCAACGCTTTCTATCATCTGCCGGGCAGGAGTATTGTCCATGGCACAATGCTTTACGATACAGATATAGAGCACATGATGCGTTCTACAACACCGTCGCAAGAGAAGCTCAAAAGCAAAGGGGTGGAGTCGGTGCGCCAGCATGTAACAACCCTTAATCAATACCTTGAAATCTCCATCGACGAATTCAAGCAGTTTGTGCGTAAAAATCTGTGCAGCGAAGAATTAATCCTTTCAGCCGATGAAATAAAAGCCATAGAACAGATTGCCGCGGAATACTATACCAATGAGTTTATCTATGGCAATAACCCTGCATACAGCGTGGTGATGCATAAACGCATTGACGGTGTGGGCGAGTTTGAGGCACGCTTGGAGGTGAAGGATGGGGTAATACGCAAGGCCAATCTGTTGGGTGATTTCTTCTTGACAGGCGATATCGACTCCATGTTAGGCAAGTTGCGTGGGGTATCATACACACCGCAATCGGTTGCCCAAGCCCTCTCCGATACCGATGTCGAAGCAACAATCTTGAATTTGAAAAAAGAACAACTTATAACAATCTTATTTAACTGACCTATGGAAAATAAAAGAACCTGTCTTTACGACAAGCATGTTGCCCTTGGCGCATTAATCAGCCCTTTCGGTGGCTTTGATATGCCCATCCAGTATAGCAACATTGTTGAGGAACACAATGCAGTGCGCCATGCTTGCGGAATATTCGACGTTTCTCACATGGGCGAGGTACTTATCACTGGCCCCGAGAGCGAGAAGTTTGTAAACTACATTTTTACAAATGATATTACAAATGCCCCCGATGGCAAGATTTACTATGGCATGATGTGTCATCCCACGGGCGGTGTGGTGGATGATTTGTTGGTATATAAGATGGGCGACAAACGCTACTTCCTTGTGATAAACGCATCGAACATAGATAAGGATGTGGCTTGGATTATGGAACATTCGCAAGATTTTGATGTGAAAATCGAGCATCAGAGTGAACTCTATGGCGAGGTTGCCGTTCAGGGCCCCAAGACCGAAGAGATAATAGAACGAGTGCTTGGTATCCCTTGCAGCGAAATGGTGTTCTACACCTGCAAAGAGCTACAGTACAATGGTGAAACAATAATAATCAGTCGCACAGGCTACACAGGCGAGGATGGATTTGAACTTTATGGCTCGCATGCTTTCACCAACGAGGTGTGGGATAAACTGCTTGCAAGCGGCGAGGTTACTCCATGTGGCCTTGGCTGTCGCGATACATTGCGCTTCGAGGTGGGTCTTCCTCTCTATGGCGATGAACTATCGGATGAGATTACCCCGCTTGAAGCCGGGCTCGGAATCTTCGTTAAGCTCGAAAAAGATAATTTCATAGGCAAGGAGGCACTCGCTGCACAGAAGGCCGAAGGCCTCAAACGCAAAATTGTAGGTATTGAACTATATGACAAGGCAATCCCTCGCCACGGCTACGATGTTGAGGTTAATGGTGAGGTCGTGGGCACAGTAACCACGGGCTACAATTCAATATCCACAGGAAAGAGCGTGTGCATGGCTCTTGTAAATATTGAACACAGCAAGCTCGATACAGAGGTAGCTGTCCGCATACGCAAAAAAGTGTTTGCCGGCAAGGTTACCAAAAAGCGTTTTTACGATAAGAATTACAAAAAATAGGGTAGCAATATCCGCATAAATAAAGAACTTAATTAACTTATAACAACCAAAAAATTACAATTATGAGCACAATTTTAGAAGGACTCTACTATGCAGAGTCGCACGAGTATGTGAAGGTAGAAGGTGAGTATGGCTATGTAGGTATCACCGATTATGCGCAGCACGAGCTTGGCAACGTGGTTTATGTAGACATGCCCGATGAAGGCGATGAGGTAACCGCAGGCGAGGATTTTGGCGCAGTAGAGAGCGTGAAGGCCGCAAGCGACCTTATCTCACCCGTAAGTGGCGAGGTTGTAGAGGTAAATGAGGCTCTTGCCGACAGCCCCGAACTTGTAAACAGCGACCCCTATGCCAATTGGATTATCAAAGTGAAACTTTCCGACCCCTCGGAGGTGGAATCACTCATGGATGCCGCTGCATATAAATCACACATTAACGAATAAACAGCGATGAAATATTTTCCTCATACCACGGAAGATATTGAACAGATGCTTGCCGTTGCCGGATTGAAGTCTATTGACGACCTCTTTGCCGAAATACCGCAACAACTGCTGTTCAATAAAGAATTTGCACTCCCCGAGGCTATGTCCGAGGCGGAGATACGCCGATTCTTCGACGAACTTGGCAGCAAGAACAGCCGCCTCGTCTGTTTCGCGGGTGCAGGAGTTGAGGATCATTACTCACCCTCTGTGATAAATGCAATAATACAGAGGGGCGAGTTCCTCACCGCCTACACCCCCTATCAGCCCGAAATTTCGCAAGGTACCCTGCAATATATCTTTGAGTATCAGTCAATGATAACCGAACTCACAGGCATGGATGTTACAAACGCCTCGATGTACGATGGCACTACAGCCACTGCCGAAGCTATGATGATGACCATTGCTGCAGCAAAGAAACGCAACAAGGTGCTTATATCTGCCACCATCAACCCCAAAGTGAAAAGGGTGGTGGAGACATACGCAAAATATCAAGGCGTAATAGTTGAAACCGTGCCCGAGAAGGATGGCGTTACCGACCTTGCTGCCCTTGAGGCAATGCATGCCGGCGACGATGTGGCGGGAGTAATTCTTGCGCAGCCCAACTTCTACGGCATTATAGAAGATTACACCGGTGTTGCCGATATGTGCCACGCAAAGAAGGCGCTTATGGTAATGAACGCCAACCCCTCGTCGCTTGCCGTGTTGAAAACACCGGCAGAGTGGGGTGCAGACATTGCCTGCGGCGACGCACAATCATTGGGTATTCCCATGAACTACGGTGGCTCTTATGTGGGCTATCTTGCTACCACCAATGCTCTCGTTCGCAAGCTGCCCGGGCGCATTGTGGGCGCAACTACCGATGTCGATGGCAAGCGCGCCTTTGTGCTCACATTGCAGGCACGCGAGCAGCATATTCGTCGCGAGAAGGCCAACAGTAACATCTGTTCCAACCAATCGCTCATGGCTCTATACGTTACCATTTATCTCTCGCTCATGGGCCACAAGGGGCTCAAAGAGGTAAATGCAGCATCGTATGGCGGTGCTCATTATCTTGCAGAAAAACTCGTAGCCACAGGAAAGTGTACATTGGCATTCGACAAGCCCTTTATGAACGAGTTTGCGGTAAAAACCACCGTTCCTGCAAAGGATATTCAAGAGGCATTGCTTGCTGCCGGTATATTGGGTGGTGTGCGCATAGCCGATGATATGTTGCTCCTTTGTGTAACAGAGCAACGTACAAAGGCCGAGATTGACAAACTAGTGGAAATAGTAAACAATATTTAATTTAGGGAGGAATAGTTATGATACGCAATTATGATAAATTGATATTCGAGCTCTCAAAAGAGGGCCGCGAGGGATATTCCCTCCCTAAAAACGAGTTTAAGGGGCTGTATTGTCCATGTGCTTTGCCCGCCAACCTCAAACGCTCTTCTGCGCCTCTGTTGCCACAGGTAACCGAGTTCGATGTTGTGCGCCACTATACCAATCTTTCCAATAAAAACTTTGGAGTAGATACAGGCTTCTATCCGCTTGGCAGCTGCACCATGAAATATAATCCTCGTATAAACGAGGAGATATGCTCACTGCCCGCATTTACAAGCCTGCACCCCGAAACTCCCGTGCAAGCATCGCAAGGAGCGTTGGAGGTCTATTACAACCTTGCAGCCTCACTTGCCGAGATAAGTGGTCTTTCAGCCTTCACACTCAACCCTTATGCCGGTGCGCATGGTGAGCTTACAGGCCTTATGATTATGCGCTCATATCATGAGCAACGTGGCGACCATAAACGTACCAAGGTGATTGTTCCCGACAGTGCCCATGGTACCAACCCCGCGAGTGCTGCCGTATGCGGTTTGCAGATTGTTGAGGTTAAATCAACCGCCAACGGCACTGTTGATGTTGAGGATTTGAAACCCTTGCTCGATGATACCATAGCCGGCATAATGATGACCAACCCCAACACCCTCGGAATTTTTGAAACCGAGATTCCCGAGATTGCCCGCCTTGTGCACGAGGCCGGCGGTTTGCTCTATTACGATGGTGCCAACCTCAATGCCGTGCTTGGTAAGTGTCGTCCGGGTGATATGGGATTCGATATCATGCACATCAACCTGCATAAAACATTCTCCACACCTCACGGTGGCGGAGGCCCCGGTGATGGCCCTGTGGGTGTGCGTGCAGGCTTGGAACATCTGTTGCCTAATCCACAAGTGAAAAAAGACGATGCAGGCCGTTTCTTCATCGACACCGACGAAAAGTCGGCCGGCTATGTCTCCAATTTCCTCGGCAACTTTGGCGTGTTGATGCGTGCATATACCTACATCCTCACACTTGGTCGCGAGAATGTTAAGATGGTGGGCCCGCTTGCAGTGCTCAATGCCAACTATGTAAAGGAATCGCTGAAGGGTGAATATCTGTTACCCATTGAGGGCGTGTGCAAGCATGAGTTCGTGTTCGACGGTCTTGTGGATAAATCCACAGGTGTAACCACACTCGATATTGCCAAACGCTTGCTCGACTATGGCTACCACGCCCCAACAATCTATTTCCCCTTGCTTTTCCACCAGAGCATAATGATTGAACCCACCGAGACCGAGAGCAAAGAGACGCTCGATGAGTTTATTGCTGTGATGAAGACCGTGGCACGCGAGGCTATAGAGAACCCCGATGTGGTGAAGAATGCACCATATTCGACACCCGTGCGTCGCCTCGATGAGACAACGGCAGCACGCTCTCCCAAGACCACATACAAACAACTTGTGGCAGAGTAGAGTGTAGCTTGCCGATGATTATATACATAAAATGCTGTGGCGTGCGCCACAGCATTTTATGTATATGTGAGTTTACTCTGCCACCGATGGTGCTTGCCCCTTGTCTCTTCTTGGGCGACGGTGGTAGCGGCGGCGTTGAGGTTTTTTCTTTCCATCGCCATTGTTGACGGTTGCCGCTTTGTTTTCTGCGGGTTTCGGTGCAGCAACCTCCTCCTTTTTTGCTTTGGGCTTGCCGCCTTCTCTGCGGCTCTTGTCTCTGCGCCCGTGGTTGCGGCCACCATGCTCCTTACGATTACTCCCGCGCTTGCCGCCATGTGAACGGCCGCCTTTTGTGGGTGAGTATTCGGGTGCCTCGCCCAGCTCCTCGGGTAGGGGAGTCTTTGGTACCTCCTGCTCCATGAATTTCTCGATGCGCCTGAAATATTGCTGGTCCTCAACCGATACAAATGTAATAGCGCGTCCCTTGGTGTTGGCGCGTGCAGTACGGCCCACGCGGTGTATGTAGTCGTCGCAGTCGCGTGGTACATCGTAGTTAATTACTATGCGTATGTCGTCGATGTCTATTCCACGGGCGAGAATATCGGTTGCTACAATAATATCTATCTTGCGGCTCTTGTAGCGGAACATTATTTCGTCGCGTTCGGCTTGTCCCAAGTCGCTATGCATTTCGCCCACATTGAATCCGCGCTTTTTCAGTGCGATTGAGATATCTTTTACCTTGCTCTTGCGCGATGCAAAAAGAATAACTCTCTCGGTGCTCTCATTCTCAAAGATGTTTTTTATGATGCCCATCTTCTGCCCCTCGTGGCAGATGTAGGCCTCCTGCGCTATGCCGTCGGCAGGCTTGGCAAGCGATAGGGTAATCTGCAAAGGGTCGGTGAGAATGTTGGCTGCCAGCTTGCGTATCTCCTGTGGCATGGTTGCCGAAAAGAGCATTGTCTGTCGCTCCTTGGGCAGTTGCTTGGCAATGGTCATGATGTCGTTGTAGAAACCCATGTCTAGCATGCGGTCGGCCTCGTCGAGTATGAAAAAAGAAACACGTGAAAGGTCTATATTCCCTAAATTTATGTGGCTTATGAGCCTTCCCGGGGTGGCTACTATGATATCGGCACCCTTTGCCATGCCTCGTAGCTCTTGTTCATATCGTTGGCCATCGTTACCTCCATATACAGCCACGCTTGAAAAGGGCATGAAATATGTGAATCCCTCCAATTGGCGGTCTATCTGCTGGGCAAGCTCGCGCGTGGGTGCCATCACCACGCAGTTTATGGCATCGTCGGGGTAACCGCCACGGCATAGTTTGTTGAGCACAGGTAGCAGGTAGGCTGCGGTTTTTCCTGTTCCTGTTTGCGCCACGCCTATGAGGTCGCGCCCGTCCATCAATGGTTGTATTGTCTGTTCCTGTATCGGGGTGCAGGTTTCGAAGCGCATTGCATCGAGCGCATCGAGAACCTCGTCTTCAAAATCAAAATCTGTAAAATACATAAAATATTATTTGGGTGCTTTCCTGTATAAATAGAGAGCGATAAAACTATATAAAATGTTGGGTAGCCACACGGCAAGTGCTACGGGCATTTGGTCGGCAAAGGCCGATGATATTGTTTGGAACAGAATATAAGAGAAACTCAGTCCCAAACCAATTCCAAGTGATAATCCCATGCCGCCTTTGGTCTTTTTGGATGATAGCGATGCACCTATTATGGTTAGTATGAACGCTGCAAACGACATGGCTATTCGTTTGTGATACTCCACCTCGAATGCTTTGATGTTTGCCATGCCGCGAGCCTTTTGCTTGTCGATATATTCACTCAATTCGGGGCTGGTCATCGTTTCGTGTTGTCCCTCGGTAATAAGGAAATCGGCCGGCTCTATTTTTATAATGGTGTCAAGCGGTATCTGGTTGCTCGATCTTATAACCTCCTTGTCGCCGGCAAGTTCGCGTATCATCCAGTTGCGTGCGGTCCATTTATACTTTTCCTCGGGGTGATACTTGATACTCTTTGCAGTCATGTGCGATACAAGCTTTTTGTCCTCGAACTTGTCGAGCGAGAAACGGAATCCTGTGGAATTGCGTGTTTCGTACCTCTCTATGTATGCAACCGTGTTTTCATCAACCTGCAACTGTATGTTGTATGCCGATTTTGTCTCCTTTTTCTTATTGTGCTTAATTTCGAATTCAATACGCGTTTCATTGCCATTTGGTATTATGTATGCTCCCAATGCGTATGTGAGAATGGCAATAAAGGCTGCCGAAACCATGTATGGGCGCAACAGCCGCTTGAAACTTACACCCGATGCAAACATTGCGATAATTTCGGAGTTTTCGGCAAGTTTCGATGTGAAATATATTACCGAAATAAACACGAACAATGCGCTGAACGTATTTGCAAGATAGGGCGCATAGTTGAGGTAGTAGTCTATGATAACCTCGGACATAGTTGCGTTTGATGTAGCAAACTTGTCAATCTTTTCGTTGTAGTCGAACACCACAATGACAATGATTATGAGTCCCAACGAAAAGAAATATGTACCAAGAAATTTGCCTATAATATATAGGTCGAGGCGTTTCAGTTTAATTGCGTCTAACCATTTTTTCATAGTAATAGTACTCTTTTTTATAGTCGGCGTGTAACCTGTTCCAACATGTTTTTCTTCCACACTGCATAGTCATCGGCCAGAATGTGCTTGCGTGCCTCCTGTGTGAGCCATACATAAAATGCGAGGTTGTGCAGCGATGCTATTTGCAGTGCCAGATACTCTTGTGCCACAAAAAGATGGCGCAGATAGGCACGGCTGTATTGTTTATCGACATACGATTCTCCATCCTCTTCTATGGGGTTGAAATCGTATTTCCATTTTTCGTTACGCATATTCATAATGCCGTTTTTGGTAAACAGCATGGCGTTTCGGCCATTTCGCGTGGGCATAACACAGTCGAACATATCCACACCGCGCTCTATTCCTTCTAAAATGTTGGCCGGTGTTCCCACTCCCATAAGGTAGCGGGGTTTGTCGGTTGGCAGAATCTCGTTTACCACCTCAATCATTTCGTACATCTTTTCGGCAGGTTCACCCACTGCAAGGCCGCCGATAGCGTTCCCGGCGCAGTTTTTCGATGCGATATACTCTGCCGATATACGGCGCAAATCGGGATATACGCACCCTTGCACAATGGGGAACAGTTGCTGCTCATACCCATACTTGGGCTCTGTTTCGGCAAGCCTTGCAATGCAACGGTCAAGCCAGCGGTGCGTGCGCTCCATTGATTTCTTTGCGTAATTGTAGTCGGCTGTGCCGGGAGTACACTCGTCAAAGGCCATTATTATATCGGCACCGATGCTACGCTCGATATCCATCACCCGTTCGGGCGAGAAAAAATGTTTAGAGCCATCGATGTGCGAGCGGAATTCAACACCATCCTCGTTCATCTTGCGAATATCTTTCAACGAGAATACTTGGAATCCGCCGCTATCGGTGAGGATAGGGCGTTCCCAACTGTTGAATCTGTGCAGGCCACCGGCCTTTTCAAGAACATCGAGCCCCGGGCGCAGATATAAATGGTATGTGTTGCCCAGGATTATCTGTGCTTTTACATCGGCAACAAGGTCGGGTATCTGCACTGCCTTGACTGAACCCACAGTGCCCACCGGCATAAAGATCGGTGTCTCTATTTTGCCATGTGCAGTGGTGAGCTCGCCCGCGCGCGCTTTGCTGCCGCTGTCTGTGTGTAATAATTTGAATTCCACCTGATTATGCTAAATTAATGGGGTTTTTTACCTTTTCTTCCAATAATGCGATGTTTAGAACCTCTTTAACATCCTCCACATAGTGGAATGTAAGCCCTTTGATGTATATTTCGGGTATGGCGTTTATATTACGCTCGTTCTCCTTGCATAGGATAATTTCCTTTATGCCGGCGCGTTTGGCTGCAAGAATCTTCTCTTTAATACCGCCTACGGGCAGTACCTTGCCACGCAATGTAATCTCGCCTGTCATGGCAAGGTTAGGCTTTACCTTGCGCTGTGTAAGTGCCGATGCAAGTGCTGTTGCCATGGTTATTCCGGCCGAGGGGCCATCCTTGGGAATGGCGCCTTCGGGTACATGCAGGTGTATATGCCAATTGTCGAAAATCTCGTATGGAATATCAAGCTCGGCAGAGTGGGCTTTTATGTATTCAAGAGCAAGCATTGCCGACTCCTTCATTACATCGCCAAGGTTTCCTGTAAGGGTGAGCTTGTCGCCCTTGCCACGGCTTAGGCTTGTCTCTATAAATAGAATTTCGCCTCCCACGGCTGTCCATGCAAGTCCCACAACAACACCTGCATAGCTGTTTCCTTGGTAGATGTCGCGTGTGAACTCCTTGGGACCGAGCAACTCCTGCAAATTGCTTGGTTTGACGGTTGTTATCTCAAATTCTCCCTTGCTTGCTTTCTGGCATGCCAAGCGACGGAATATTTTACCGATTTTCTTTTCCAATGCGCGCACACCCGACTCGCGTGTGTAGTCTTCTATTATGCGTTCAATGGCGGCTTTGTTTATGGTGACTTTTTCCTTGCCCACACCATTTGCCTCTTTTTCCTTTGGTACGAGGTGGCGCTTGGCTATCTCTATTTTTTCTTCTGTAAGATAACCGCTCACTTCGATAAGCTCCATTCGGTCGAGCAGTGGCCCGGGAATGTTGCTCAGGTTGTTGGCTGTGGCTATGAACATTACATTCGAGAGGTCGTAGTCGGTGTCGAGGAAATTGTCGTGGAACGTATTGTTCTGTTCGGGGTCAAGTACCTCCAAAAGTGCCGATGAAGGGTCGCCGTGGTTCGAAATCTGCCCCACCTTGTCTATCTCGTCGAGAATAAACACGGGGTTATCGCTACCGGCCTTTACAAGCCCTTTGAGTATGCGGCCGGGCATTGCGCCGATGTAGGTTTTTCTGTGTCCGCGTATCTCCGACTCGTCGTGTACGCCGCCAAGCGACATACGTACATATTTGCGTTCAAGTGCCTCGGCAATGGATTTGCCAAGCGAGGTTTTTCCCACTCCCGGAGGGCCGTATAGGCAAATGATGGGCGATTTCAAATCGCCGCGCATCTTTATTACGGCAAGGTGTTCCAGGATTCTCTCCTTAACCTTGTCGAGCCCATAGTGGTCCCTGTCGAGCACTTTGCGTGCGCGTGTCATGTCGAGGTTGTCTTTGGTGCATGAGCCCCATGGCAGGCTGACAAAAAGTTGGAGATAATTGAGCTGCACATGGTAGTCGGGTGTCTGCGGGTTTATTCTTTCGAGTTTTGCAAGTTCCTTTTCAAAGAATTCGCCTGTCTCTTTATTCCACTTCTTCTTAACAGCCTTTGTGCGCAACGACAATATATCCTGGTCTTGAACGCTGCCACCCAGCTCTTCCTGTATCACCTTTATCTGCTGTTGCAAGAAATACTCCTTTTGCTGCTGCTCAAGCTCCTTGTTGGTGCGGTTTGCTATTTTGTTGTGCAGTTTGATGTACTCAAGTTCCCTGTTTAAGATTTTGAGCAAAGCGTATGCTCTTTCCATGAAGTTCTTTCCTACAAGCAGAGAATACTTTTCGGGCACATCTATCTTTAGATTCGATGCTATGAAATTTAGCAGAATCATGGGATTGTTGATGTTGCTTAATGCATAATCGAAATTCGGCGGATTGGGTGCTTTGTATTTGCTGCCCAAGACTTTTGATGCTTTGGCACGACATTCGTTTAGCAGAACATTGAATTCCTGCTCATCGGCTGGCGGCTCCTCCAACAAATCTTTTACAGCGCCCATCAAATATGGTTTGCTCTGTGTGATGAACTCGAGTTCCACCCTTTGCAATCCTTGCAGAATGGCAGCCGTGGTCTTGTCGGGCATCTTTATTATGCGTTCCACTTTTGCCAATGCACCGATGTGGTAAAGGTCGCAGTACATTGGTGCCTCGGTCTCGGGGTCTTTTTGGCAAAATACACCTACCAAGGTGTTGTTCTTGTATGCATCCTTTAATAACTTCATTGTCGATTCTCTCCCTACGGTTACGGGCAGTACCGATGTGGGGTATAGAATCATATTGCGTAGTGTGAGAATGGGCAGTTCTTCTTTAATCTTGCTGTAAAACATGTCTGAATCTGCCGATTCGTCGGGTGCTGCTATTATGGGAAAGACTCCTTCCTCAATATCGTTCTCATCCATGGCGCCAAATTCATTGTTAGCCTCTTTCATTAGTGCATCAAACAGATCTTTATCTTCCTCGACGCCTTCAATCTCCTCAAAATCTTTAATATCTTTCATTTTTTATTAAAATTCTTTTTATGCAAACCCTATGTATTAACCATTTGTTGTTTATAAGGCTTTTTATAGAAACAAATATTCTACTGAATTAACTGCGAAGATACTGCTAATTGCCGATTTTTGGAAATATTTTTAATTTATTTATCTAATTATTTATATAATCGCGCGCAAACGCCCCAATTATCATGTGGGGAACGATTAATAAATATTAATTTTATAAATAGTTCGATTTTCTTTTGTTCCCGATTTGTTGTATCTTCGCGCAAAATTATAAAACAGGTGAGCGAAAAGAAAAAAATACTGTTTCTCATAAATCCGAAATCGGGGACCGGTGGCAAACGCTCCGTTCCGCGGCTGGTGCGTTCCCTTATTGATAAACATAGATTTGATGTTTTGATAAAGGAGACTCGCTATGTTGCGCATGCATGCGAACTTACCAAAGCCGCAGTTGCCGATGGGGTGGATATTGTGGTTGCGGTTGGCGGTGATGGAACTGTTAACGAAGTGGCTCGCTCGCTCACCGGTACCGGTGCCGCCCTTGGAATAATTCCATGTGGTTCGGGGAACGGTCTTGCTCGTCATCTTGGTATTCCTCTCGATGTTAAAAAAGCAATAGAATTCCTCAATACTGCTAAACCTGTAACTGTCGATTACGGAAAAATAAACGATATTCCTTTTTTCTGCACTTGCGGCATAGGCTTTGATGCGCTTGTAAGCAGCAGCTTCGCGCGTGGAAATCGTCGTGGTTTGTGGGGTTATATGAATCGTACTCTTAACGATTGGCTTAACTATGAGCCCGAAGTGTATGAGATAGAGAGTGAGTCGTTCAAAAAAGATTACAAAGCCTTTCTTATTGCCTGCGGAAATGCGGCGCAATATGGCAATAATGCATACATAAGCCCAAATGCCTCTATGCGTGATGGTCTTTTGAGCGTAACCATCTTGGAACCATTCCCTGCGGTTGATGTTCCTTTGATATTGAGCCAGCTGTTTGGGCGCACGCTAATGCGTAACGGGCATATAAAAACTCTTGAAGCCAAGTGGCTTAAAATACGCCGTAAGGCTGCGGGGCCGGTGCATTTCGATGGCGAGCCGGCGCAGATGGATGCCGAGATTTATATTGAAATTATTCCTTGCGGGTTAAATGTAATGGCTGCTCCCGAATGGGACGGTCGTTCGGCCGTGGTGCCTTTGTATAAACAATTGGCAGAACTTGTTAGCATCTCGGTGCCCGATGTTGAGATAGATTTTTCCAAAATGGACACTATCCTTCCAAAGGTTGATGCAGCCTTTCCAAAAGTAAATGAGTTTGTAAAGAAATTACCCCCATTCCCATCCATTACCCCTTTTGTAAAAGGTGGTAAGAAACTCGGTAAAAAAGAGTAATGCTTAAAGAATAATGTTTACAATTCTTGTGTAAAACTTGTTTGTGCTTTAATTGTCTGTTATTTGATTTTTAAGTAGAAATCACGTAGCAAATCACACGCCTCCTTGCTGTAAATTCCCGGGCTCTCTTCCAATACAAGCTGTTCGATCGCGGGTTGGTTGCAACAGGCTTGCTGCAGTTCTACAAGTACTCGTTTAGGAGCTTTTCTCGGTGTTGTCTTTATATATGTTATTCTGTGCGGAGCAAATCCGCTGAATAATGCTTCGTCGAGCCAATAGCTCATTGTGTCAGTGGGTAAAACAAGTGAAATGTGCCCATTCGCGTTCAATAGTTCCTTTGCTTTTGAGAATAATAACTCAGGGGATAGGTTGTCGTTGTGCCGGGCAAGTGTGCGCTGCTCGTTGTTGCACTTTAAGCTGTTTGTAAAATAAGGTGGGTTGCTCACTATGGAGTCAAATGGTTCTGTTGTGTGGTATTCCTGCAAAGCTGTATTAATGATTTCTATTCTGTCGCTCCATGGAGAATTATTTACATTTTCTGCTGCTTTTTCTGCAGTGGTGCGGTCTATTTCCACGCCAACAATTGTTGCGTTGCTGCGCTGTGCTGCCATTATAGAAAGCAACCCGGTGCCGGCACCGACGTCCAAAATCCTGTTGCAATCTTCGCAGCGGAACCATGCTCCCAAGAGGCAACCGTCGGTGCCCACTTTCATGGCGCACCCATCTTGTTCGATTGTGAATCTCTTGAATTTGAAATAATTGTTGGACATCTGTTTTTGTAAATTTTATGAGGCTGCATCAAACTCCATACTTGTTGATACAGCCTCATTTTTTTTGTAAATTCCAGAGCCAAATCCGGGACTCGAACCCGGGACCTACGCATTACGAATGCGTTGCTCTACCAACTGAGCCAATTTGGCATTGATTTGATTGTGCGCTTTGCCGCCTGTTTTCGCATACTGTCAGTGCAAAGATAGTGTCAATGATTGAAACCACAAACTTGTTTGATGGTTTTGCAACGAATGCAACCTATCTTCGCGTACAACTTGTACGCAAAGATAGTGTCAATGATTGAAACCACAAACTTGTTTGATGGTTTTGCAACGAATGCAACCTATTTTCGCGTACAATTTGTACGCAAAGATAGTGATAAAATGAATTTGTCAAAAAAATATTTGCAAAAAAAACGCGAAAAAACTCGCACAAATACCTTGTATTCTTTTTCATTCTATAAAATATTTATATATCTTTGCAGTCGTTTTAACAAACTCTTTGTATGAACGCCATTAGTGAAAGTGGATATAAAGGACAACAGATTGTTGCAGGCTCTCTTGCTGAGTTCTGTAATGCTCTCTGTCTCTCAGCAAAGCAGTACGTAAAATTTTTATTATTTATTTTGTTGTAGTCGTTTCATTGAAACGGCTTTTTTTGTACCTTTACCTACGAATGCAAAATAGATGACAAAAAGTTTTTGAAGACAGAATTTTGAGAACTACTATTTATTATTGAAAATTATGGAACCTCTATTACACGAATGTGGTGTGGCAATGATTCGCCTGCGTAAACCGTTGAATTATTACAAGGAAAAGTACGGTACATGGGCGTATGGTATGAACAAGCTGTTTCTTCTTATGAACAAGCAGTATAACCGTGGACAACAAGGTGCAGGAATTGCTTGCGTGAAACTTAAAGCATCGCCCGGCGAGGATTATATGTCTCGCGAGCGTGCCGAGGGTTCGGGTGCAATTTCCGAGGTCTTTGCCGCGGCCAACAAAGATATAACATCGGCATCTCACCCCAAAGAGATGAAAGGTAACGCCGAGTATGCTTATCGTAATTTTGCATTTGCAGGCGAGTTGTATATGGGCCATTTGCGCTATTCGGCAACAGGAAAAACCGGAATGCAGTATGTTCATCCTTTCTTGAGACGCAACAATTGGCGTGCAAAGAACCTTGCCCTCTGTGGAAACTTCCACATAACCAACGTAGACGATGTGTTCCACGAACTCGTATCGCATGGCCAACATCCTCGTGTGCATGCCGACACATATATAATGCTTGAACTCATGGGGCATCGTCTCGACCGCGAGGTGGAGCGCATCTTCAAAGAGTGCGAGCAGGAGGGCTTGCAAGGAATGGATATAACCAACAGCATCGAAGAACGTGTGGATATTGCGAATGTACTGCGTACATCAACCCCTATGCTCGATGGCGGTTATGTATTCTGCGGTATAACAGGCAGCGGCGAGATGTTTACAATGCGCGACCCCTGGGGTGTGCGCACAGCCTATTGGTATGCCAACGATGAGATTTTTGTGGTGGCAAGCGAGCGTGCAGCTTTGCAGACAGCGATGAACCTGAAAGCCGAGGATGTAATTGAGATGCAGCCCGGCGAGGCTATCATAATGAACAAACGTGGTGAACTGCGTCGCGAGATTATCATTCCTCAAAAAGCATTCCTCCCATGCTCGTTCGAGCGCATCTATTTCAGCCGCGGTAACGATGGCGATATTTACAAGGAGCGCAAAATGCTTGGCTCAAACCTGAAAGAGCAGATTCTAAAAGCCATTAATTACGATCTTGACAATACCGTATTCTCGTTCATTCCCAACACTGCAGAGATGGCATTCTATGGCATGGTAGAGGGTATGGAGGAATTTCTCAACGAGTGGAAAGTTAAAGAACTTACCTCGGGCAAGGCTATGAGCGAAGAAGATATAATGAATGTGATATCAAAGAAAGTGCGCCAAGAGAAAGTGGCCAATAAGGACATAAAAATGCGCACCTTTATCTCCACAGGCGATAAACGCAACGACCTTGCAGCCCATGTGTATGATATCACATACGGCACCATAAAACCCAAAGTTGACAATCTTGTGGTAATTGATGACAGTATAGTTCGCGGTACCACACTTAAACAAAGTATATTGAATATTTTGGATAGATTGGAGCCAAAGAAAATAATTGTAGTATCTTCGTCTCCGCAGATACGCTATCCCGACTATTACGGAATAGATATGGAGAAATTCGACCACTTCGTAGCATTCAAGGCTGCCCTCGATCTACTCTATGAGCGTGGCAAAAGGTCGCTTATTGACCGCACATACAAGGCTTGTCTCGACGAGCTAAAGAAACCCGATGCGGAGCAGGTGAATTGCACCCGTGCAATATACAAGCCCTTTACACCCGATGAAATCTCTGTTAAAATAGGCGAGTTGCTCAAGCCGGTTGATTTGAAGGCCGACCTCGAACTTGTGTTCCAAAGTCTTGAAGGCCTGCATGCTGCTTGCCCCAACCATTTGGGCGATTGGTATTTCAGTGGAATCTATCCCACACCAGGTGGTAACAGGCTTGTAAACGAAGCCTTCGTAGAGTACTACGAAACATATTTGTATAAATAGGAATAATAATTACTATAAAAGGATATGAAGGAAAAACTTAAAAAGGTATTATTGCTTGGTTCGGGCGCGTTGCGCATCGGTCAGGCCGGTGAGTTTGACTATTCTGGTTCACAAGCATTGAAGGCTCTTCGCGAGGAGGGTATTCAGTCGGTGCTTATCAACCCCAACGTTGCCACCATTCAAACCTCGGAAGGAATTGCCGACAAGGTCTACTTCCTCCCTGTGGATGTGCACAATGTAGAGGAGATAATTAAAAAGGAACGTCCCGATGGAATATTGCTTGCCTTCGGTGGCCAGACTGCGCTTAACTGCGGTACAGAATTATATCAGAAAGGTATTCTTGAAAAGTACGGCGTAAAGGTGCTTGGAACATCGGTTGAGGCAATAATGTATACCGAGGACCGCGACCTCTTTGTAAAGAAACTCGACGAGATTCCCATGAAGACACCCGTGAGCCAGGCTGTAGAGAGCATGGAGGATGCCTTGAGGGCTGCTCATGAGATAGGCTTCCCCGTTATGGTGCGTTCTGCTTATGCCCTTGGCGGCTTGGGCAGTGGTATCTGTCGCGATGAAGAGAGCTTTGTAAAACTTGCCGAAAGTGCCTTCACATTCTCTAACCAGATTCTTGTAGAGGAGTCTCTCAAAGGTTGGAAAGAGATAGAGTTCGAGGTAATCCGCGATGCCAACGACCACTGCTTTACAGTGGCAAGCATGGAGAACTTCGATCCTCTGGGTATTCACACCGGTGAGTCGATTGTGGTTGCTCCCACCTGTTCGCTCACCGAGGAGCAGGTGAAATTCATGCAAGAAATCTCGGTAAAAGCTATTCGCCATCTTGGAATTGTGGGTGAGTGTAATATACAATATGCCTTCAATGCCGAGACAAACGACTACCGTGTAATTGAGGTAAATGCCCGTTTGAGCCGTTCATCGGCCCTTGCTTCAAAGGCTACCGGTTATCCACTTGCTTTTGTGGCAGCTAAAATTGCACTCGGATATACCCTTGACCAGATAGGCGAGATGGGTACTCCCAATTCGGCATACAAAGCACCGGAACTCGATTACCTTATATGTAAGATTCCTCGTTGGGACCTCACAAAGTTTGCGGGTGTATCCCGTCAGATTGGTTCAAGCATGAAATCTGTGGGCGAAATCATGTCCATCGGCCGCAGTTTCGAGGAGGTTATACAGAAAGGCCTCCGCATGATAGGGCAGGGTATGCACGGATTTGTGGGTAATGAGCACACACACTTCGATAACCTTGACGAGGAACTTGCCAACCCCACCGATATGCGTATCTTCTCCATTGCATCGGCTCTTGAAGAGGGGTACACAGTGGAACGCATCTGCGAACTCACAAAAATCGACCCTTGGTTTATCGGTAAACTAAAAAATATTGTCGATTACAAGACCGTTCTCATGGGTTATAACAGCCTTGAAGAACTCCCCGAGGAGGTATTGCGCCAGGCCAAGGTGCTCGGATTCTCCGATTTCCAGATTGCTCGTTTCGTTCTCAAAGACGAAAAGAACATGGAAACAGGTAACCTTGCAGTGCGTGCCCGCCGTAAAGAACTTGGTGTGCTCCCCGCTGTTAAGCGCATAAATACAGTAGCATCGGAACATCCCGAACTCACCAACTATCTGTATATGACCTATGGTGCCAAAGGATACGATGTAAACTACTACAAGACCGACAAGGCCGTGGTTGTACTCGGATCTGGTGCATACCGCATCGGTTCATCGGTTGAGTTCGACTGGTGTTCGGTAAACGCCGTGCAGACAGCTCGTAAACTCGGTTACAAATCTATAATGATTAACTACAACCCCGAGACTGTATCTACCGACTACGATATGTGCGATCGTCTTTACTTCGACGAGCTCTCCTTGGAGCGTGTTCTCGATGTGATTGACCTTGAACAGCCCGGTGGCGTTATAGTTTCAGTGGGTGGTCAGATACCTAATAACCTTGCGATGAAGTTGCATCGTCAGTCGGTGCCCATCCTGGGTACATCGCCTTTGAGCATCGACCGCGCTGAGAATCGTCATAAATTCTCGGCAATGCTCGACCAGCTTGGTATAGACCAGCCTGCATGGAAGGAGCTTACCAGCATTGAGGACATGGAGGAGTTTGTAAATAAGGTGGGTTATCCCGTGCTTGTTCGTCCCTCATATGTGCTATCGGGCGCGGCAATGAACGTATGTTACAACGAAGAGGAGTTGCGCGAGTTCTTGAAGATGGCAGCCGAGGTATCAAAAGAGTTCCCCGTTGTGGTATCGCAGTTTATGATAGATACCAAGGAGATTGAGTTTGATGCCGTGGCGCAGAATGGCGAGGTTGTGGAGTATGCAATCTCTGAACACGTTGAGTTTGCCGGGGTACACTCGGGTGATGCAACACTTGTGTTCCCCGCACAGAAGATATACTTTGAAACGGCACGTCGCATAAAGAAGATAAGCCGTCGCATTGCAAAAGAGTTAAACATCTCGGGCCCCTTCAACATACAGTTCCTTGCAAAGAACAACGAGGTAAAGGTTATCGAGTGTAACTTGCGTGCCAGCCGTTCTTTCCCCTTTGTTTCAAAGATATTGAAACGTAATTTCATCGAAACTGCTACCCGCATAATGCTTGGTGCTCCTTATAGCCGCCCCGATAAATCGGCATTCGATATCGATTGGATAGGTGTTAAGGCGTCGCAGTTCTCATTCTCTCGTCTGCACAAGGCCGACCCCGTGCTCGGTGTTGATATGTCATCTACCGGTGAGGTTGGTTGCATAGGCGACGACTTTGAAGAGGCATTGTTAAACGCAATGATAGCAGTAGGGTACAATGTTCCCGAGAAGAATGTTATGGTATCTTCGGGTGCATCAAAATCAAAAGTGGATTTGCTGGAATCAACAGCTATTCTTGCGCAGAAGGGTTATAATATTTTCGCAACATCGGGTACAGCCAAGTTCCTCAACGAGAACGGAATAAATGCTACTCCTGTAATGTGGCCCGACGAGAACCCCGATGCCGATAATAACGTGATGCAGATGATTGCCGAACACCGTTTCGACCTTATCATAAATATTCCCAAGAATCACACCAAACGTGAACTTACCAATGGATATAGAATACGTCGTGCGGCAATTGATCACAATATTCCTCTCATTACCAATGCGCGCCTGGCAAGTGCCTTTATACGTGCGTTCTGCAAAATAGATGTAAACGAGCTGCCTGTGAAGAGCTGGGACGAATATAAGTAACAAAGCATAACATCTATTTTTAATACATAGGTAGCTTGCCATGGCAAGCTACCTATGTATTAAAATTGAACAAATGCTCTACAATAGTTGTTATTCTTCTTGTTAAATGTCAATTATAAATAATAATGAAAAAGAACTACATTAAAGCCACAGTGTCGGTAGTTGATATTATTCCGTGCAATATAATTGCAGCATCTATCAATGAAAGGCCCGGCTCATGGAACGAAGTCCATGGAAATGAAAACAGAGAGAGCAGTGGAGTCAATCAGAAACCTTGCGAGTGGGGCAATCTGTGGAATAAATAGAATTCAACATGCCCAAACCACATGATGTTGTGGTTTTTTATGCAAAAAAACAGCCGAACTGTTGCATAGTTAAAAATATCTTCTTACCTTTGCAACGCTTTAAGGGAAACCGCAAAGTTGAATGGTGGTTATAGTTCAGCTGGTTAGAATGTCGGATTGTGGTTCCGAAGGTCGTGGGTTCGAGTCCCACTATCCACCCAAGGGAGAGAAGTTAACGCTTCTCTCTTTTTTGTTTATATTTTTTATTGCTTTCTTCTGTTTTTTACCTTATTTTCGCAAATAAAACCAAAGACCATGATACAACGAATATTTTTGATACTCATCTTGTTGCTTTCTGTCTCTTTTAGCCTCATGGCGCAGTCCTCGAGAAAGAAGAAAGACGATGTTATAGTGATGCCGCAATATCCCGGCGGGCATGAAAAAATGATTGAATATCTGTTTCTTGAGACTAATTACCCCGATGAAGCATACGAAAAATACGAGACAGGCGAGGTGCTTGTGGGGTTTACCGTAGAAGCCGATGGCCATATTTCCATGGCGCAGGTGCTTAAAGGGGTTTCTCCATCACTTGATGCCGAGGCGGTACGCGTGGTAAAGAGTATGCCGAAATGGATACCGGGTACACGAAACGGCAGGCCTGTGCGTGCAGAGCTCTCCATTCCCATCAATTTCAAATTAATACAAAAAAATCACTATTATAATGCCAAAGCAAAGGAGAATGGTATTACAAAGATGAAGGAGCGTGAGAAACGCCGCGAGGCAAAATGGTGGTATGGAGAATAAAAGATACGTAATTATGACTATAAATGAAATTCCCGCACGCATAGAGGCGTTACGTGGTTATATGAGAGCTAACGGGCTTGCAGCCTTCATCGTGGTAAGCAGCGATTCCCATAGTAGCGAGTATGTGGCCGATTGTTGGAAATCGCGTGAATGGCTTTCGGGATTCGATGGCTCTGCGGGTACAGCCGTTGTAACCCTTGACGATGCCCGATTGTGGACCGATTCGCGCTATTGGCTTGCAGCAGAGAAATCATTGGTTGCCACCGGCTTTTCGTTAATGAAGGATGGTGATAACGGCACTCCTTCAATAACCGAATGGCTCTGTTCTGTATTGGAGCATGGCAACGTTATTGGTGTAGATGGCACGGTGTGTTCCATAGCCGAAACAAAGGATTGGGCCGCCGAGCTTTCAGCCCATGGCTTGCGTCTCGATGCTTCTCACACCCCGTTCGATACCATATGGCAGGGCCGTCCTTCCATTCCCACAGACAAGGCTGTGATTATGCCTCTTGAAACAGCAGGCGAGAGTGTGTCGTCTAAATTATGTTGTTTGCGTGAGTTACTTGCCGATAAAGGTGCAGCCGGTATGCTTGTAACCATGCTCGACGAGGTGGCATGGCTCACCAATCTGCGCGGCAACGATGTGGCCTACAATCCTGTTGTTGTATCCTATATGCTTGTAACTGCAACCGATGCAACGCTTTTTATCCTTCCCCAGAAATTGACTCCCGATGTGGTGGCGCATCTTGCCGAATCCAATATTGCGACTGCCGATTATAATGATGTATGGGCAGCCCTTGCTGCATACGAAGGTGATACAATATTGTTGCAACCCACACGCTGTAATCGTGCGGTGATAGAACATCTGAATCCCGCCTGCCAACCTATATTTGCCGATTCGCCTGTAGCCATAATGAAGGCGGTTAAGAACGAAGTGGAGATTTTGGGTTTCAAGAAAGCCATGCTTGCCGAGGGCATTGCCATGGTGAAACTGCTCCATTGGCTGAAACCGGCAGTGAAGCGTGGCGGTGTTACCGAGCTTGATGTAGATAAACAATTGACAATATTCCGTAGCGAAGACAGCAACTTCACAGGTCTTAGTTTTGCCACCATCGCTGCCTATGGACCCAATGCAGCCATAGTACATTATGAGCCCACCGAGAAGGATAACGCCTTGCTGCAACCTCATGGATTCCTATTGCTCGATTGCGGTGGGCAGTATAATTGTGGAACAACAGATATAACCCGTACCATCCCTCTTGGTGCGTTGAGCGAGGAGGAGCGTCGCAGCTACACCCTTGTGCTGCGCGGTCATATATCGCTGGCAATGGCAAAATTCCCATTGGGCACCTGCGGTACGCAACTCGATGTTCTTGCCCGTCAATGGCTGTGGCAACAGGGTGAGAACTATTTGCACGGCACCGGTCATGGGGTAGGGCATTTCCTCAATGTTCATGAGGGCCCTCATCAAATACGCATGAACAATATGCCGGCACCGTTACTTCCCGGTGTAACCGTTACCAACGAACCGGGCCTTTACAAAGCGGGGCGTTACGGCATACGCATTGAGAATACAATGCTTGTGAAACAATATACCGAAACGGAGTTTGGGCAATTCTGTGCAATGGAGCCACTCACCATCTGCCCCATAGATACAACTGCGGTAGTACCTGAGTTGTTGGGTGCAGAAGCAACAGCCTATCTCAATGAATATCATAGAATGGTGTATGAAACACTTGCACCACATTTGAGCGGTGGGTGTCTGGAATTCCTCGAAGAGGCCTGCAAGCCAATATAAAATGAAACAAATTTCATTTATACTGTTAGCTATCTTCTTTGCTTCATGTGGCGGCAAGGTAGCGCAAAGCCCTATGGAGTTGATAGCACATGCCGGGGGCAATGTAGGTGTGCATTACAGTAATTCGCGAGAGGCACTTGAAAAATCTATATCCGAGGGATTTCGTTACATTGAACTCGACTTGATTTATACTGCCGACAGCATTTTGGTTGCTGCACACGATTGGGAGTGGTTTAATAAAATCACAGGTTTTGAACAGAAGGGCGACACGGCCCCCACGTTTGCCGACTTCTCGTCGCGTCGCATCCATGGGAAATACACTCCATTGTCAGCTGCCGATATTAATGCGGTCTTTGAGAACGATACCACAATATATCTGGTAACCGACAAAATCTCCTCTCCCGCGCTTCTTGCCCAAAATTTCCCGCGCTTAAAAGAGCGTATGGTGGTCGAGGCATTCAGTTACAGCGATTATGAGGCGTTGCGCCGCGAAGGGTATTATCGCGTGATGTATTCGTGTATGGCAACCGACCTGAGTGGCTCGCTTGTAAAGCACATGCTTTTGCATGCTCTTTTCAGCGGTCCCAAGATTGAGTGGATAACAATGTATGTGGGTGAACTCAACAATATAGCGTTTCGCCTGGTTGATGCACTTGTGGATTTTAATATGGCATTGTTTACCATAAATAATTATTCCGAAATTCCGCACGATAATTTATCCGATATAAATAAGGTGAAGATGATTTACACCGATAAATTGATACCATAAAAAAACAGCACCCGCGGGTGCTGTTTTTTTATGGTATTACTCCTCATCGGGGGTATGCAGAATAAGTGTTGTTGCGCCAAGCGTTATTATGGCGCCGGCCTCAATGCGCAATCTCTCCTTGTTGCCCAAAATACGGTTCATTACAAATGTACCTGTAACACTTTGGTTGTCGCGTATTGTGTAAATAAGCTCGTCGCCGTAGCCGCGTTTCACGTTCACTATGCAGTGGCGGCGGTCCATGCTGGGGTCGCTGGTTTCAATGGGCAGTGTAACCACTGTTCCTTTGTTGTAACGCCCAATAAGGTTGTCGCCCTCTTGCAATGGGAGTGTCTGCTTGAAGCAGAAACGATTCTCTATAACTGTGAGGTATCCCAGATCCTCGGTTTCCACCTCCTCGTCATCGCCTATGCGCACGGTAAAACTTTTGCGGCACTGCTCGCACTCAAATACAAGCGATTGCCCCACCTCGTATCCGCTTGCATCAAAGTCGATAGGGTGGTCGCACTTGGGGCAGATAATCTTTTTCATTTATTGGGCATTTGTTTGTAGAATCCACGCATCGGGGAAGGTGCTTTTCAATTCCTTTACCACCTCCATGGCTGCTTTGTTGCTCTCGTACTCGCCTATGGAGATACGATGCCTTCCTCCACCTTTTACAACAGAGTAATTTGCTGTCATCTTGGCCGAAAGTTCCTCTATTGCAAGTTGCGCGTTGCTCTCGTTGGGGGAACTTGCCACTATTATGTGATATGTCTTTCTGTTTTCAACGACAACCTCGGCAGGTTTCTCGTTTGTTACAGGGGATTCAATGGCTGTTTCGGCTGCAACCAAGGCTGTCGGCGCCTTCTCATGCTTCTTTGCAACGGGTGTGGCTATGTTGCCATAGGTGTCTATGGGCATGATTTCGCAGTTACCCTCCTCGTTTGTTACATGCTTGGGTGCGGGTGCGCTTATCTGTTGCATGAGAGAAATCTGCTCGCTTGAAGCGAAGCCGGTAAACGATGCCTGCATGCTCTTTTTGTATGCGCTGTCGCTCATGGGGGTAACAAATATGAACGTGAGTATAATTGCCGCTGCAATGGCTATGTACTTGCCCAAGTCGCGGCGTTTTATTACAATGTTCTTATCCTCGCAGTCTCGCAACAATGGGAATGCAAAAGGCTCGAAACCAAAATTTGCGGGGTCGTCAATGCCGTTGGCATCAACCTCAAACGATAACTCTCCTTTTATATTCATGTGGAAGGTGCCAAGCTCGCCAAAGCGTACAACGCTGTCGCGTGTAAGTGTGTCGTGCAAAATTTTTATATCGTTGTTCATCTTTTTGCCGGCCTCTTCGTAGGTAAGCTGCTCGCGGTCAATGTACTCCGAAATGAGCAAGGCATCGTCGGCCTTTACCTGCGGGTTGAATCGCATGGTGCGATAAGGGGGCACGAAAACGCGCTCCTCTACATTGTAGTGAGCAGGCACCTCATCGGCCAGGAATGCACCCATTCCAGGTATAATTACGCAGTTGTGTCGCGCAACAAGGTACGATATGTATTTTATCAAATTTTCCACGTAGCAAAAATAATAAAAAAAGCTCTTTTGGCAATAGCTTTATCAATAAAAATTATATGATAATAACTCTTTTAATACGTTCCTTTTGAAAATGCTGATAAAAAAGCGCTATCTTCGCGGTGTTAAACAATGAGCAGATATGTTGCAATCTCGCAAAATAGAGTTATTGGCACCGGCCCGCAATGTTGAAACCGCTATTGCAGCTATTGATAGCGGTGCCGATGCTGTGTATATCGGTGCGGAACAGTTCGGCGCGCGTCAGGCGGCTGGCAATACCGTAGAGGATATTTCCCGCCTTGTTGATTATGCCCACATATTTGGTGTAAAGGTTTATGTTACGCTCAATACCATACTCACCGACGAGGAGATAGCCCCTGCCGAGAAACTGATAACCGAGCTATATAATGTAGGTGTCGATGCTCTTATAGTGCAGGATTTTGCAATAACCAAAATGAATATACCGCCCATTCAGTTGCATTGCAGTACGCAGATGGATAATTGCACTGTGGAAAAGGCCCGTTTCCTTGCACAAACAGGTTTCCCACGTGTGGTATTAGCACGTGAACTCTCGCTACAACAGATAAAGGATATTCATGCAGCCGTGCCCGATACGGAATTGGAGGTTTTTGTTCATGGTGCGCTGTGTGTAAGTTACAGCGGGCGTTGCTACGCATCGCAACACTGTTTCGGGCGCAGTGCCAACAGGGGGGCGTGTGCTCAATTCTGTCGCCTTCCCTTCACCCTTGTCGATTCCAATGGTAATATCATAAAAAAAGATAAGCACCTGCTATCGTTGAAAGATATGAACCGCAGCGCTATGCTCGAAGAAATGCTCGATGCCGGTGTTACATCGCTTAAAATCGAGGGCCGCCTCAAAGATAGTTCCTATGTAAAGAATATTACAGCCTATTATCGCCGTTGCCTTGATGATATTTTTGCCCGCCGCACATGTTATGAGCGTGCATCGTATGGCATGGTGGCACCGCATTTTACCCCCTCGCCCGCAAAGAGCTTTAATCGTGGTTTCACAAATTATTTCCTTGATGGCAAGCGTGGCGACATAACCTCGTTTGATACTCCAAAATCCATTGGAGAGTATGTGGGGCGTGTAAAGTTTGTGTCGCGCGGTTATTTTACGGTTGTGGGGGGCTCCTTCAATAATGGCGACGGTGCGTGCTTTATAGCACCCGATGGTAAGTTGCAGGGGTTTCATATAAACAAAGTAGAGGGTAACAGGGTGTTTCCGCAGAATATGCCGCAGATGCAGCCGGGAATGGCTCTGTACCGCAACTATGATTGCGAGTTTGAACGCATACTATCACGCCCCCTTGCACCACGTCGCTTGTCCATTACTCTTGCATTTGCAGCCACGCCTGCCGGTTTTTCGCTCGCTGCTGCCACCGAGAGTGGTGTTACATGCATGGTGGATGCCGCAATAAAAAAAGAGGAGGCGCGCTCTCCGCAAGAGGGTAATATACATACCCAACTGAAAAAATGGGGTAATACACCATTTGAGGTTGAGTCTGTAGCCATAGAATATGGCGAAAATTGGTTTGTACCCTCGTCGTTGCTCTCCGATATGCGCCGCCGTTTGTGCGACAGCCTTGTTGCCACCCTGCGTAGCACTCACAGGCGCGAAACCATGGAGCCGATAGCAAAAGCCCCTCTCATAAGCAAGTCGGTGGAATATATAGCCAATGTGTCCAACAATCTTGCCCGTGAATTTTATTACGAACGTGGCGCATCCTCTGTTGCTCCGGCATACGAACTGCAACCATCGGAAGGCTCTCCCATAATGTATTGCAAGCATTGTATAAAATACTCCATGGGCTGGTGCACAAAAACAGGCGAAATATCTTCTTATAAAGAGCCATATTTTCTTGTTTCGGCCGATGGGCGTCGTTTCCGTCTCCATTTCAACTGCAAGGAGTGTATGATGACTGTTGTTGCAGATAAATAAAAAGCTGCATTCCGGGGGAGGGAATGCAGCTTGTCCGAGTAAACGCTTTTACCCGTTCGGGTGTCGGCTTTCACAAGTGGACACTACCGCCAAATCTATTACTATGAAAAACACATAAATAGAACACACGGCGGGGTAAAAGGTTTTTTCTTTATATGTTAAAAAAGTGTAAAAGGAGCAAGGCACGGCAGCTATCTGCCACATATGCCTTTGTATTCACAGTAGCGACAACGCTCCTTCTTGTCGGTGGGTGTAAAGGGCTTTTCATTGTTGAAGATATCCATTAGTACCCTTTCCAGACGGGTGAGGAAATCGCTTTTCAAATTGGCGGCATCATCTATTGGTTGATTATTTATATCCACAACAAAATCTTCGTGCTGCGCATCGTCTTTTCTTATGATATAAATGAGCTCGGGCACCACTTTTTTTATATTTGATTGTTTTACTTTCTCAATCCAACTATAATCTTTGTCGTTGCCATAGTTCTTGCCGTCGTTCAACTGTTCTATTACTGCAATGGCATATAGCATAGCTTGGAATCGGTAGCCTGCGCTGTCGCCCTCATGCGCAAAAATCTCGTCGAGCGAGTTCTTTTTATCTTGCAATTTGTCCCTTCCTGTTTTGTAATCAATAATATTCAGCGTATCCTCTTTTGCATCGATGCGGTCGATTTTTCCGCCAATGTTTATTGTATAATTCTTACCTTCGCAGTTTTTGAACGAATATGGGAACTGCACACGTTTCTCTCCACCAATGTATGTGAATGGCGTGTGTGCTTTATCCATTTTTATCAAACGCTGCATGAAACGTAGCATAACTCTTTTGTTTATAAGCTGTTCGCCATTATACACCGGCTTGTTGCCTTTTTTGAAGAATAGCTCCTCGTATGCAGCCTCAATGTGTTTTAGCAACAGCAGCGGGTTATCCTCGTACTTTTGCAGGTCGCTTTTTTCTATTATACCGTTTCCCTTTGCTGTAATTTCGTCGTACATAAATTCGGCAGCAAGGTGGAATATGTCGCCAAAATCGTTAGCCTCCAATTCGGTGCTTACCTCGTCGAACTCTTTCAACCCCATTGCATAGTAGTAAAAGAATTTCAATTCGCACTCGAGATACTTGTTTATGCCCGATGGCGACAATGTATATGTGTTGCTGCTTGTGTTGAGGTTGAACTTTTCGTTCAGAACTTGCATTACTGCAGCGCTCTTCTCAACAGCCTTTGGCTCAATGTCCATGTTCGTCTGTTCGGCTTCCAGGTGCAGTCGTTTGACATTGTAAATGTTCTCGCCAAGAATCTGTAACAAGTAGCGCGAACACTCGCCCTTGCTCTTGCTCTCGGTGGAACTGTTATATACAACGGTTACGTTTTCGGCCCTTTGCAGCAGGCGGTAGAAATAGTAAGCATAGATGGAGTCGCGGTGCTCGCTCATTGTGAGCCCGAAAGCACGGCGCAGATTGTAGGGTATGAAGGAGTTGTCGTTGCTGTTTTTGGGAAGGTTGCCTTCGCTTGCCGCAAGAATGATTACATTCTTGAAGTCGAGATTGCGGGTTTCAAGCAAGCCCATTATCTGCAAGCCCACCACGGGCTCGCCATGGAAAGGCATGCTCTGTTGCGAGATTATGCGCAACAGAAGGCTGCCGAGCGACGATTGTTGCAATTCGATATCGCCATTCTCAAGCAGGGCAAGCAGTCGTTGTGTCTGGTTGTGAGCTTTCAAAAGTGCCTCGCAGAAAAGTTCCTCATATAGGTCTTGCTCTATATCGCCCATCTCTGTTCTGCTGTTTGCTATCGCATATATAAGTGCAGCTATATTGCCCATCCATTCGGTATTGTTTTCCGTATGCGCAAAAGCGAGTGATAGAATATCGTCGCAACAGAGTTCCTCGGTTGCGGGAAAGAATCTTTTTTCGTTTAGCAGCTTTTCGCGCAATTTCATCGCGTTAGGGCTGCTCTGTATAATATATGGGTGTTTCAAAATCCTCTCCACCGCAGTGAGTGTGAACCTCTCCTGCCGTTTGTCGTACCCTCGCGTTTGCAGTTCCACAAGCAGTTTCACAAGGCTGAATACCGGTGTGTGCGAGATTGGGAATCCCATGGTTACGTTAAGGTGTTCGAGTTTCCTTCCGTTTGCCTCCTTGGGCAGGGTGTGCAGTACCGATTCAAGCATTGTTTCGTCGCAAAGAACTATGGCTGTCTCAATCTCCTTTTCGCTCATGTTCTCATTGAGCCATTGCGGAATGTAGCGTGTCTGTATGTTGTCGGTGCTTGCCGAAACAAACGTAACCCTCTTTTCCTTTGCAAGGTTGTTGAAGATATCCTCTTCAATGGCATTGGGGTAGCGTTGCAGGTTCATGCGCATGAAATGCCCGGCCTCGTGTTGCGGGTTAAGGGTGTAATGCTTGTCGTAGTCCCAATAGAAGAGTGCTTTCCCCTCCTTTTTTATTATATTGAAAAGCTCTCTTTCGGCACCGTTCAGTGCGTTGAATCCCACAAAAACGTATTTGTCATAGGCAAAACTCAGTCCTTCCTTTTTTTCGATGACATCGCGGTAGAGCATTCCTTCATAGGCTAAATGCTCCTTCTTGAGCACCTCCTTGAACGATGTGTATATGGGGTAGAGCACTTCCCATGTGTTTTTGAACTTCTCTTTGAGTTCGCTCTTTTTTTCGGGTGCAAAATTTGTGAAAAACTGTTGCACGGCCTTTTGCTGTTCCTCATCGAGAATATCTTTGGCTGTACCAAGCTTGTGTAAATCCTCGATATTGGCAAAAAGCTGTTTGGCATTGGCAAGGTTCTTGTCCACATCGTCAAAATCCTTTATAAGCATCTCGCCCCAATAGTAAAATTTATCGAGGCTCTCGTTGCTGCCTGTATGTTGCATATATACCTTGTGCAGCTTGCTCACTAACAATATCGAGTCGGCTATAATGCTCTCCGAACAATCCTCGAACAGCTCGCTGATAGTGATGCAAGCAGGGCTCCATACAGCACCGTTGCCTATCTTTTCCAGCAGATATTCGTTAAAGAACAAGCCTGCACGCTTGTTGGGAAATACCATTGCCACCCCTTCAAAATTGCCATTCAAACGGGTGTATAAATCGTCGGTTACAATTTTCAAAAATGGTTTCATATACTCTTAGATACCCTCAGTTTCTGCGTTTATTATCTCTTCTCTATCCACATACCACACATATCCTTTTATGCTTGTATATCCAATCTTGGCAAGCAGATTCATGTAATCCCTTACTTGCTCAAAGTGGTCTCTGTCTCTTTTTGCAAATTTATAATCCACCACAATTACACCCTCCTTGTCAATCATTACGCGGTCGGGGCGGTATGTGCTTTTATCTTCCTTGTACCCCTTGCACAGGATTGCACACTCGTTGAATAGCCTGTACCTGCCGCTGAACCACTCGCGGGCTTGTGGCAGTTGCAATGCCTTTTCGAGTTTGCTTTTTATATAATTCTTCTCTTTCTCGGTGGATATAAGCCCTTCCAAAAGCATTTTATTAAGCAGGCGTGGCAGTTCGTCGCCTGTTGCCATTTTGGCAAGTATGCTATGCATGAGTTCACCCCTTGCCACCGATTTGTAAATCTTCTCTTCCTTCTTGTCCGACACAAGAAAGCGTGCCAGCTCGCGCGACTGCTTGAATGTGAGGCGGTTGTCGTAACTGCAGAATCCCAATGTCTGTTTCTCCTTGCCGTCTATTATGAACGGGTTATTTGTGATTTCTTTCTCCTCTTTCTTGGCAAGGCATACCTCGCCATAGGTAAATACACCTTTGTCGGCATCGTATGAAGAGCCGTCGAGTGTACCGAGGTCGGGGAGGGTGCTTGCAACAAGTTTGGATAGGGTACTCAGTCCCTTGCCGTCGCTCTTTTCTATAAAAATCACAAGATTTCTTTTGGCTCGGGTGGTGGCAACATAGAGAAGGTTCAGATTATCGACAATCTGGAACAGATAGTCGTGGTTGTAGTGTTTCTCGTATATCGATTCAATCATCAATTTTTTACTGCTTATAGGTATAAGGCTCAATGTGTTGAATGGCTCGATATCAGAATCGCACCACAGCGTGTTCCCCGCTCTCCCTGTCAGTTCCCAATTACAGAAGGGGATTATTACCGTGCCAAATTCCAATCCCTTGGATGCATGAATCGTCATGATTGTAACGCTGTCGCTGCTTGCTGCCGGTATGGTTTCGTCGCACAGACTGTTTTCCCACGCTTCAAGGAATCCTTTGATATCCGATGCTTTGTTGTTGATGCATTCCGATGCTTTGTCGAGGAACGAAAACAGGTAGGCACCCTCGCTCTCAACCTTGTCTATCTGCAACACCGATATCAGTTTCTCTATAAGTTCATAAATGGGCAGGCCTATGAGTGAGGGCATCGCCTCCAGGTACTCGCATGGTAAGAAGTGTGTAAACTCCTCTTTCTTCAACCCAAGTTCTGCGGTATCACCGCCATTTTGTATCAATTTATTGTATAAGGTAACGAGGGTCGCAAGGTTTACCTCATCGTTTGGAGTGTAAATGTGGCGCAATGCGGCAATTATGAGTTGTACTGCTATGGATGCCGATAGCTTGTATGCCTCGTGCGACACAATCTTGCGGTTGGGGAATTCCTGTTTGAATGCATCTACAATCATGGGTATAACACTCTTGCCGCGCACCAGAATGGCAATCTCGCCGGCCGGTATCCTCTTCTCCTCTATGTAATCATGCAATATCTCCATGAGTGGTGCTATAGCCTCCTCGCCCATAGTACCACGAGAATTTTGCTTGGTGATTTCCCTAATCTCCACATAACCCTCCTCTTTCTTTTTTGCTGGCACAGCCTGCTCCACATCGCCATAGGCCCTTTCAAGGCTTTCAAGCCCTGCACCCAAGTGGTCGTTGAATGTGGCGGAAATTTTGTTTACCGCGCTGCGGAACAGCCTGTTGTTAAAGGCTACAATGCGTCGCGAGCTTCTGTAATTGGTCGATTTGTATGTATACGCCCCCTCTTTGGCCTCTTGCGATACAATCTCAATTGTTTCGGGATGATACTCCTCGATATTGTTCATTATGTTCCAATCGCTGTTTCTCCAACGATAAATGGACTGCTTTACATCGCCCACTATAAGATTGTAGTTACCACGCGCAATAACCTCGTCAAGCAGAATCTTAAAACACTCCCACTGCAATTTGGATGTGTCCTGGAATTCGTCAATGAAAATGTGGTTTATCTCGGTACCAATCTTCTCAAAGATAAACGATGTGTTATTGGTTATCATTTTGCTCAGGAAGTAGGTGGTTTCGGCAAGCAGAAATCTGTTTTCGCGTTCGTTCTCTTCCTTCAATGTCTTTGCAATTGTATTAAGCAGCCCAAGCCTGTGAAACATTTCCAGCGACAGTGTGCAACTGTTGAAAAGCCTGTATTCATACTTTTCAATCTGTTTCAGTTCTTTGAGCAACGCCACTATAAGGTCGTTCACTGCGGGGTATATAGTGAGTTTATCCTTGTCGGTAATGCCATCGACAATTTTGTCTATAACAGCCGCCTTCAAGAATTTATTATCTTTGAACTCAAAGCCGTTCATCAAGTTGAAGTATTTCCATACACCTGTGGATTTCCCTGCAAAGTCCTTCTCGCACAGCCCTGTGGTTGCCGCTGCAAATCTCACATAAATATCGTTTACTTTGTATTTTATGGCATCGGCGCAAGTTCTTTTCAGGCTTTCAATCTCGGCTCGGAACTTCTTCAGCAGTGCTCCGTTGCCGGCATCAATCTGCTCGCGCAGCTTGTCGCCGCGTTGTTGATACTCCTCTTGCAGCAACTGCTTGGCAAACGATTTTATGGCCGATGCAACCTTCCAACTTTTATTGCTGTCGAGCTTATCATCGATGTAGTTTATTATTTGCTCCATCTCGCCCGACTCCTTTTCCAGCCTTTTTATATATACATCCACAGCCTCTTCAAGCAGTTCCTCACCGTTGAGCAGGAATTCCACATCGCCATTAAGTTCAAGCTCCTTTGCAAGGCTGCGCAATACCGATTGGAAAAAAGCATCTATCGTCTGTATTCTAAAGTGTCCGTAATCGTGCAGAATAAGGTTAAGGGCTGTACGTGCCCGCTTGCTTATCTCCTCGCGTCTCATGTCGGGGTATGCCTCCTGCATCTTCTCCATATATCTTTGGGATGCAGGCAAGTCGTATGCAATGCCATACAGTTGGCTCAAAATGCGCTCCTTCATTTCGCCTGTGGCTTTGTTTGTGAACGTAACTGCAAGAATATGCTTGTATGCCTCGGGCGATTTTATGAGCAGTGTTATATATTTGACGGCGAGGGTAAATGTCTTTCCCGACCCTGCCGAAGCTCTGTAAACCTCTAAATTATGCCTGCTCTCCCCGGCGTTGCTCTCTCTGTTCATGTCAAAATGTGGGTTTCAAATATCTTTGCTAATTTACAAAAAAAGCTGGCAATGCAACAAAAGAGAATGCCTGTTTTTTCTCTTTTTATCGGCTCGTTGCAAACTCGCATTGCAGGCACTGTGTGTAACAACAAGTTATTCAAATATTATAGCCTGTTAATTCCCGGTTTTTGATAAAAAGAAGAACACATACACTGCTTTTCAATAAATTTAATCTACCTTTGCATGGATTTTCAAAAATATGAATAAAAACATGGTCTTTAGTGGCCGTAAAAAATATAATATGTCAAAATACATAGTAGAAGACCCTCGTAAGGTTACAACACATCGTTTCATTGAAATGAAACGTAAAGGAGAGAAAATTGCAATGCTCACAGCATACGACTACACCACGGCGATGCTTATTGATGGTGCAGGTGTGGATGCCATTCTTGTCGGCGACTCGGCATCGAATGTGATGGCCGGAAATGTTACAACATTGCCCATTACGCTTGACCAGATGATATATCATGCAAAATCAGTGGTTCGTGGTGTGAAACGCGCCTTGGTGGTCGTGGATATGCCGTTCGGAACATATCAGGTAAATGCCGACGAGGCTGTGAAAAATGCTATACGCATAATGAAAGAGAGCCATGCCGATGCTCTTAAATTGGAGGGTGGCGAGGAGATACTCCCATCGGTGCGCAAGATACTCGATGCCGGAATACCCATCATGGGGCATCTTGGACTCACCCCGCAGAGTATAAATAAGTTTGGAACATATTCGGTGCGTGCAAAAGACAACGAAGAGGCCGAAAAACTACGTCGCGATGCTCTTCTCCTGCAAGAAGCCGGTTGCTTTGCCCTTGTACTCGAGAAGATACCCGCATCGCTTGGTACCGAGGTGGCCCGCAGTCTTGAAATTCCTGTTATAGGTATCGGTGCCGGTGGGGCAGTGGATGGTCAGGTACTTGTTTATGCCGACATGCTTGGAATGACTGCCGATTTCACTCCCCGTTTCCTGCGTCGCTATGCCGACCTTCACACCGTTATTACCGATGCTGTTGGTAATTACGTTGGCGATGTAAAGGCTTGCGATTTCCCCAACGAAAAGGAGCAATACTAAATACTGCTATACACTAAAAAAGGTTGCACTTTACGTGCAACCTTTTTTAGTTATAATATTAAAATATTACTCTACAATATCGCTTTCGTATTCTTCGTCAGCAGCAAAATCTTCATCATTCTCTTCTTCAATGGCATTGATTATCTCATCAATGGCTCCAGGGCTGTTTCTCGTCTCCTGTATCTGCAACAAAATGTCGTACAGGAGATTATTGTCGCGGTCAATAAGCCTTCCGGGAATTGAAGCAATGAGCGACGACAGCTCGTTATTATCAAACAGATCGGAGTACTGAACAAGCATGAATATACCCACCATGTTGTCTATGTTCTCGCGTATGCTCTCCTCCATATAGGTCATAGCCTCGCGCTGAATAGCGTATGATTTGTTGCTAATCTCAATCTGTTTCTCTTCTGTCAGTGTGCTGTCGCGGTAAAGCGTGTCTTGTAATTGCAGCATTCTCATCACATACTCCTCCAAATCCTCTTCCAACTTGATATTGATGTCATTGGTGAAGGTTCCTGTAAAGCGACTGCCGCTATATGTGATATCCGCATTTATATTACCCGGCTCAAGGAAGAACATTGCATACATGGGCTCTGCATCATTTTCGATACCTATATAATAAATCTTGCAGTCCTCAATATCCCCTTCAAAAACAAATTTACCATCTTTAATGGTGGTTTTCGATGTGGTTTTGAATTCCTGCCCGTCGGTTGAGTATCCAAGAAGAACGGTATCACCCTCTTGCGCGCCTTCAATGGTGCCTTCCACCTTGTACGAAGTGGAATGGCATGCCCAAAGTGCCACGGTAGTAAAAATAAGTGCTAATATCTTTTTCATACAGATAATAACGTATTAGCAAATATATTGTTTGCTTATTGATTGGTTATTGAGTACACACTCGATGGCTTCGGCAAAAATACGAGCAATAGACAACTGCTTCACTTTGGGGCAGCCTCTGTCATAAGGTATGCTGTTAGTGAAAACAATCTCCTCCATAGATGATTCGCGTACACGCTCCGATGCGTTACCCGACATAATGCAGTGCGATGCAATGGCACGAACCGATTTTGCGCCATTCTCCATCATAAGGTTCGCTGCCTTTGATATAGTACCTGCAGTGTCAACAATATCGTCAACAAGAACAACATTCTTGTCTTTTACATCACCGATAATCTGCATGCTATCCACTACGTTGGCCTTTGCACGTGTCTTGTGGCAGAGTACAAGGGGCACACCAAGGCATTTGGAATATGCACTTGCACGTTTTGAACCACCTACGTCGGGTGTTGCAATTACAAGGTCGTCGAGTTTCAACGAGTTGATGTAGGGGATAAACACCATAGATGCGTAAAGGTGGTCTACGGGGATATCAAAGAATCCCTGAATCTGGTCGGCATGCAGGTCCATGGTGATAATGCGGCTCACACCGGCAACGCTCAGAAGGTCGGCAACCAATTTGGCACCGATGGAAACACGAGGCTTGTCCTTGCGGTCCTGACGAGCCCAGCCGAAGTAGGGCATAACAGCCACAATGCTCTTTGCCGATGCACGCTTCGCAGCGTCAACCATCAAAAGGAGCTCCATGAGGTTGTCCGAATTGGGGAAAGTAGATTGTACCAAGAATACATTCTTTCCGCGGATAGACTCCTCATAAGATACGGCAAATTCACCATCGGCAAAATAGGTGGTATTCATTTGTCCGAGTTCACAACCCAACTCTTTGCAAATCTCTTCAGCAAGGTAACGTGATTTTGTTCCTGCAAACACCATGTAGGGAGTATTGTTCATAATGCAGCTAATTAATTGTTTTGTTATTTATTTTGTTTTTTCTATTCTAAATTATAGTTTGTCCACAACTTTTTTCAGTCGTAGAAAACGGCTTATAAGTTCTGTGTAATCGGTTGAGCGACATGAGTCGAAGTTTGCCCACAGTTGCTCGTCTAATATCACACCGCCGAATCCATAGGCAGGGAGACGTTTTAGGTTGGCTTCGTCGATGTTTCCATAGGCCCAAGTCTTTTTGTTAATCATCTTCTTGCCAATTTCGTTCAGTTCGGAACTTTGGTGGAAAGTGCGCCCCAAAGGTCCAAAACAGACAATATCATATGTCTCGCGTAACTCCTTTAATTCTTTAAGGTTATGTGCATAGCCCACAAACTTGCCCTTTTCGTCGCCCATGGGAGGGTTTGACGATAGAGAAAAAAGTGTACCGGCCAATTTATACTCCTGCATGAGACGTCCGTTGCATGAGAATATGCGCTTGTGATATTTTTTTGGAATAAGGCTCAGCAACCTTTCAATGAACTGAGGGTGCGGATAGGCCTTGTAGAGGAAGAGATAGTCGAGCCCCTCGTCGAATAGACGGGTGATAATCTTGTCCTCCTCAACAAAGAAAGTCGGTTTTGTGGCAACAGCCAGTTTCATATTTAAGTGGTATGATTTGTGTTCAAAAATTATAATACTTTGCAAAATTAATACTTTTTATCATAAACACCGCCAATATAATTAATATTTATTCTGCAAATTATTTGTTAATTGATAAAAACAATTGTTTTTTCTCTTTTTGACCATTTCTTTCTGCTGCTTTTATGTGCCGATAGAACAAAATAGATGCTTGTGTGTTCTCTATCCATAATGTAATCCCTAAATAAATTGATTATGGCAAAAGAGAGTGTTTTGATACTGCGACAACGTATAGAACTCCCCGAACTGCTCGACCAGCTGAATGCTGCGCTCAGCGAGGAGTGGCTTGCGTTTTACCAATATTGGGTGGCAAGTTTTGTGGTAGAGGGCGCTATGCGCGCCGATGTGCAACGAGAATTTGAAGAGCATGCAATGGAGGAGTTTAATCATGCCAAAATGTTGGCCGATAGAATAATACAGCTCGAAGGTGTTCCTGTTCTCGACCCCATGCAATGGGTGTCGCTTGCACGCTGCAAATACTCGCCACCGATAAAAAACGATGTGATAACCCTGCTCAAGGAGAATATTGCAGCCGAGCGTTGCGCAGTTATCCGTTATGAGGAGATAGCCTCTTTTACAAATAACATAGATTATACCACATGCGATATTGCCAAGCGCATCATGGCTCAGGAAGAGGAGCATGAACAGGATTTGCAGGATTGCTTGCGCGATGTGGAGTGGATAGTGCAATCTGCCGCTGTCAAGGTATAAACAAAAATTGTCATAGGCGTGGCCTATGACAATTTTTGTTTGGTTTATTCTCCATGCAATGGTTGCAGGCGGTTACTCTTCGTCTAAAAATCTTTTTGTGATAGGGTGGTACTCCTCTATGCGGCGATCTCGTAGGAAGGGCCACCATTGACGTACCTCCTCGCTGCGTTTCAGGCTTATTTCCACAACCTCAATCTGTTCCTCCTCGCCAAAATGTGCAATGAATTCACCCTGCGGGCCGGCAATAAAGCTGTGCCCCCAGAATTGGATGCCGCGTGTCTGCCCCGAGGGGTCGGGTTCGTGGCCGCAACGGTTCACTGCTATCACCGGCAGGCCGTTGGCAACGGCGTGCCCGCGTTGCACTGTTTGCCATGCGCCAAGCTGTCTGTTTTTTTCTTCATCGGTGTCGCTGCTCTCCCAGCCAATGGCGGTGGGATATATGAGGATATCGGCACCGCGCAGCGCCATCAGGCGGGCACCCTCGGGGTACCATTGGTCCCAGCACACCTGCACTCCTAATGTACCGATGCTGGTTTTTATGGGACGGAATCCTATGTCTCCGGGCGTGAAATAGAATTTTTCGTAATATGCAGGGTCGTCGGGGATGTGCATTTTGCGGTATTTGCCGGCAATGCTCCCGTCTTTATCGAATACCACTGCGGTGTTGTGATACAACCCCTTGGCTCTGGCCTCGAAGAGTGATGTTACTAACACCACGCCACACTCGGCTGCCACCTTTCCGTAAAAATCGGTCGATGGCCCGGGTATGGGTTCGGCATAAGAGAAATTTGCGGTTGATTCCACTTGGCAGAAATAGGGCGAATTGTGAAGCTCCTGCAATACAACTAATTGCGCGCCCTGTTCCGCAGTCTTGCGTATGGCCGCCGCAAGTTTCTCCTTGTTCTTTTCAATATTCTCTCCAATCGAGAGCTGAATCATTCCTATTTTAATCTTCTCCATAATCAAATTTTATCGGGTGATGGATATTGCATGGTAACGCAGTGCAGCGAACCATGCTGCTGAATAAGAGCCCTGCAATCTATTCCCACAATCTCTTTGTCGGGGAAAGCGGCTTGCAACACCTCGGCAGCCTTTGCATCGTTGTCGGGCTGTGCGTAGGTAGGGTATAGCACCGCATCGTTCATGATGAGGAAGTTTGCGTATGTTGCCGGTAGTCGCTGGCAATCATCGTCGTATATGGGTGCGGGTGATGGCAATGCCAACAGGCGGTAAGGCTTACCATCGGCAGTGCGGAAACTTTGCAGTTGCTCCTCCATCATCACAAGGTCGTAGTATTGCTCTTCGTCGTTCTTGTCGGCAGCCATATAAACAATTGTGTCGTTTGGAGCAAGGCGTGCTATGGTGTCTATGTGCCCATCGGTGTCGTCTCCTATGAGGTTACCATAGTCGAGCCATAGTACGCGGTCGCAGTGCAAAAGAGTTTTTAGTGCCGACTCTAAATTATACTGCAGCATGTTGTTTCTGTCGGGGGCAAGCAGGCATTGCGATGTGGTCAGCAAGGTGCCTTTCCCGTCGGTTTCAATGGAGCCGCCCTCCAATACCCATGCCAATGCACTCTGATAAACACCCTTCAATATTCCCGAATCGTATAGCTGCTTGTTTATTGCATTGTCGAGCTCGGCATCGAACTTCAAGCCCCAGCCGTTGAAACAGAAATCGACATAGTGGGGTGTACCATCGTTCTTGTCCAGCAGGGTGATGAATCCGTGGTCGCGTGCCCAGGTGTCGTTGGTGTCGCATGAGAAAACGATAATATTCTTCATCGTGGCACCGGCCTTTTGCAAGGTCTTTTCCACCTCCTGTTTTTCGGGTGTTACCACCAATAACCGCTCTCTTTGGCTTATTGCTTTCGCTATCTCAATGAAACAGGCTTCCACCTCTTCAAGCATATAGTACCAATCACTATTGGCATGTGGCCATGTGAGTTGTACCATGCTTTGCTTGTGCCATTCGGCGGGGAAATACAAATCGGTGTGTTTGCTATTCATTTATACTTTTCTTTTACGGTCGAAGAAAGGATTTTTTGACGATGCGCTTACCGGAATGGCTATTATAAAATTGCAACCATCGAGCCAGCCCAGCTGTTTTGCGGCATATCCTGCCGAGTACATAACTCTGGTGTCCAAACGCAAATCTGATGCTGTGGCACATGCCGAACCCACTGCAATACCCACATCTATCGTATTCATTGCGCAAGGTACTCCTGCGGGGCGGCTGTCGCATGTGGGGCATCCGCAGTAGGCACAATTAAGCCCCATGGGCTCCTCGTGTGAGCCTATAAGGACTATAGCTTCTGCCGATTGAATGTTACCGGCATCGCGCAACAATCCGCCTCTGCCAAGGCGTTCGCCTATCGAGTATAGCTCCTCGCTCAACTTGGTTATATCCTCATCGGTAACAAGTGCTACCTCAATTATATCCACTCCTTTTGCTTTGGGGGCAGTGCGTGCAGCAGTCATCATCTGCATTGCAGCGTCAATCACGTGCTTATGACGTGTCTCGCGTTCGTTGTATATCATAATATGTGAAAAATTAATCTTTAATCCTTTGCGAAGATAGATAAAAAAAACGAATATTACAGAAAAGCGACCTAATGTTTATGTGCCTTGTAAATTAAAATTTGTCAATTATTCACAATTCGTGAACCGGCTTAAACATTTAAATCGGAAAATAGAGATGGATTAGATGAATAAAATTCATAAAAAAACGAAAATGTAAAATTCTGCATTGATAAAAAATTTTTTACTCCCTATGTTTTTTGTACCTTCGCACTCGTTTTTCATGGCACAGATTAATGAACAATATAGTAAAGTGTTTTTTTATTGCGGTAACACCCTTATTGCTTGCAGCATGCAGCAGTTTCAAGGTTATTGAGCGCGGGCACATCATGCAGTCCGACGAGGCTTTCAAATCCTATTTGCAGGCCGAAAATATTGAGATAACTGCCAATAACGATGTTGAATTGCTCAATGGTGCGCACGAGAAGTTTGAGGATATGTTCAGCGCGATAAAAAAAGCCAAACACCACATCCATCTCGAATATTTCAATTTCCGTAACGACTCCATCAACAAGGAACTCATTGCCCTGTTGGCGCAGAAGGCAAAAGAGGGCGTCGAGGTGCGTGCCCTATTCGATGCCTTTGGCAATATGTCCAATAACAAACCTCTTAAAAAGGAGCATATCGAGGCTATTCGTGCGCAGGGTATAGAACTTGTGAAATTCGACCCCATAACCTTTCCATGGGTAAACCATTCGGTTTCGAGAGACCACCGCAAAATAGTGGTGATAGATGGCGTGGTGGCATATACTGGTGGAATTAATGTTGCCGATTACTATCTGACAGGGCTTGAAGGTATAGGCAAATGGCGCGATATACATGCCAGGGTAGAGGGTGCGGCAGTAGCCAAATTGCAGGATATATTCCTTGCGATGTGGAACCGCGAAACCGGTCAGCAGATAGGTGGGCACAAATATTACCCGTTGCCGCCCGAGCCCGGCAAGGCGCAGGTGGCTGTTGTTGACCGTTGGCCGGGGAAGAACCCCAAACAGATGCGCCAAGTGTATGCCAATGCGATAAACGCTGCAAAAGACAGCATAACAATAGTGAGCCCCTATTTTATACCTCTGAAAGTGGTGAGAAGAGCCATTGAAAAAGCGATAGACGACGGTGTGCAGGTAAACATTATGCTCACAGCCAAGGGAGATATACCATTGCTGCCCGACGGTGTGTGGCGCTTGGGATACAGATATATGAAACGTGGTGCCAATGTGTATATGTATAACGGTGGATTCAACCACTCCAAGGTTATGTGCGCCGATGGCAAATACATGACTGTGGGCTCCACCAACCTAAACAGCCGCAGTTTACGCTACGACTATGAAACAAACATTTTTGTTTTTGACGAGGAGGATACCCGCGACCTCTACGATATTATAGCCGAAGATAAAAAAGAGAGTTTCCTGCTGACGAAAGAGATTTACAAGGAACGCTCGTGGTGGCGACGTTTCTGCGGTTTCTTTGTGGTACTTTTAACACCGATAATGTAAACGTGCTTTTTGTAATAGCATAATTAAAGGCTGCCCCCTGGCAGCCTTTAATTATGATTATGCTATTCAAATTCCAATGTTCCAAAGAATTCGGGGCGGTGGAAACTTGGCTCTTTCCACTCGATAGGAGCCCACGAAATAAAATGCGGTGTGGGCAGTTCGTCGCCGCATTTGTAAAAATTGGCACTCATCTTTTTGCTTTCCCAGCTATCTATCCCGCTGCGGAACAATGCGCTTGCAGGGATAATCTCAATTACACTCCAGCTGTTCTCGCCTTCGCGCAAAGAGAAACACTCCGTGCCAAGCGAGGGGTGGCGCACCACGCTCTCGATAACGCTCATGGGTGCCGCCTCCTTGGGTTTGTCGGCAGGGTGCCATGCGAGCAGTAACTTGCCTGTGCAGGTACACTCGAAATTGTAGTAGTCCATGTTCCCTTGTGGCGATACAAAGAACTCCACGCAGGGGTCGGTCCATGTTTTTCCCTGGTCCTCGGCCACCTTTGCCAGAATGTCTTTTTCCGTAACATCGAATTTTATATAAAGCCTCTCGTTGTCGTGAAAAAGTTTTACACTTACCGCAGGTGTGTATGGGAACTCGGCAGGCCAGTTACAACAGGCAACAGGCTCGCCCTTTAATGTGTCGAAAATCTTCTCTATCTCTGCAATACTGCTGTCGGCAGGTGTTATCTTTGGTACATAATATTTTTTCATTGTTGTATGGTTTATGTTTTACACTTGGGCGAAGATAAACCATTTATTTGAAAAACCGCGCCATGGGAAGGAAATATTATGGAAATTAAACTATTTTTGCATGGAGTAACATCTATATAATTATGCCCATAATAGAAATAACAACCCTTGCACAGCCCGGCTTGGAACCCTTTTCCGTGCTCACCGAAACTCAGTTGCGTGGCGACAAAAACATCGTAAACGGAATATTTATAGCAGAGAGTCCCAAAGTGATAGAGCGTGCTCTTGATGCAGGTTGCCGCCCTTTATCGTTGCTGTGTGAACGTAAACACATCACCGGCGATGCAGCTCGCATAATTGCTCGCTGTGGCGATATATCTATTTATACAGGCGGGCGCGAACTGCTTGCCACGCTCACAGGCTACACGCTCACTCGCGGTGTTCTTTGTGCCATGCAGCGCCCCGCACAGCCATCAGTGGCCGATGTTTGTAATGGTGCGCGCAGGGTGGTGGTTATCGATGGTGTGGTAGATACCACCAATATCGGTGCCATATTCCGTTCGGCAGCGGCATTGGGTGTGGATGCCGTGCTGCTGACACCGCAGTCGTGCGACCCGCTTAACCGCCGTGCCGTGCGTGTATCCATGGGCTCGGTGTTTCTTGTACCATGGACATGGATTCGCATGCCCATAAGTTCGTTAAAGGAGCTTGGCTTCCGCACTGTGGCTATGGCGCTCACCGACGACTCTGTATCCATAGACGATGAACAACTTGTGAACGAAGAAAAACTCGCTATTATAATGGGTACCGAGGGCGACGGCTTAGCCCCTCATGTGATATCCTCGGCCGATTATGTAGCCCGTATCCCCATGTCCCACGATGTTGATTCCCTTAATGTGGCGGCGGCTGCCGCGGTTGCTTTCTGGCAATTAAGGGCACGTTGATTCTTCTCTTCGGTATGTTGCTGCAGCTGTATTTTGTATTTTTTTTTGTATGAATGATAGATTTTGTTGAAAACAGCCTCTTTAACAATAAACAATCATACAAACTGATGCAAAAACAATAAAACAACCGAATTATGAAGACAAGAATTTTCAATCTCATTATCATTGATGAGAGCGGCTCCATGCAGAGTATCAAAAAACAGGCGATAGATAGCGTGAACGAAACCGTTCAGTCTATAAAAGCTGCCCAAGAGAAATATACCGACCAAGAACATTTTGTGAGCCTTCTTACCTTTCACAACGATGTGAAAACCGTATATGAGTGCGTGGCTGCCGCAGATGTGGCAGAACTGACCACCGAAACATACCGCCCCACATGTTGCACTGCGTTGTACGATGCAATGGGTATGTCGCTTTGTGCACTCCGTCCCAAGGTGGCCGATGCCGACAAGGTGCTTGTAACCGTTGTTACCGATGGCTACGAGAACGCATCGCGTGAGTATAGCGGCATGGCTATAAAAGCGCTTGTGGATGAACTTAAAGCAAAAGGCTGGGTATTTGCATACATAGGTGCAAACCAAGATGTGGAGGCCGTGGCTTCGACTATCTCTATAACCAATGTCCTAAATTTTGAAGCCACACCCACGGGTACGGCCTGTATGAGCAGCAGGGTGGCAAAAGGGCGTTCGCGCTGGTTCGAAAAGATTTCCCAGGGTATATCGTCGGCTCCCCTTGATAATTGCAATTTTTTTGAAGAGGATGAGAATGCATGATAATACATCGATGGCAATTCCCGCGGGAATTGCCATCGATGTATTCAACACATAACCGTCTGTGTCTCTCCAATGGTTATTTTGTCGCCACTGAACACGTTCAGCCCCAGCCGTTTCATAATATGTGCAATGGCTTTCTGTGCCCTCACAGAATTTCCGGCAGCATCTATTGGCGGCGAAAAAGCGGCGATACCAAAGGCTCCGGGCAGAATACCCATGATTCCGCCGCCCACGCCTGTTTTTGCCGGTATTCCTGTGCTGAACAACCAATCGCCGGTGTTCTCGTAGAAGCCCACCGAGGCTATCATGGATATAATTTTGGCTGTCAGTTGTTGCGGAAAAACCTCTCTCTTTGTTACAGGATTCACGCCGCTGCCTGCTATGGTGCCCGCAAAAACCGCGAGTTCTCTTGTTGTAACTCCCAAAGAGCATTGGCGCGTGTATAGGTCGAGCGACATTTCGGGCTCATCATATATGCGGTTGTAGCTCTTCAAAAGCCAAGCTATTGCGCGGTTGTTGTGGTTGCTCACACTCTCCGATTTGTAAAGCTCGTCGATTAGCGGGAGTGAACTGCCACACAATTCGTTTAAGTTGTGTAGTATGTTCTCCCATTTGAGGTGCTCGTCGCCCACAGGGCGCACCATGCTGACAGCGGCAATGGCTCCTGCATTTACCAATGGAGTGGAAGGGTGGTCCTTTTCCAATAGTAGAGCCATTATTGAGTTGAAAGGCAGTCCGGTGGCGTCGGCACCAATCATATCAATTATGGTATTTGCACCATATTCTTTTAGCACCAATAATGCTGTTGCTACTTTTGAAACAGACTCAATACCAAAGCGATAACTGCTGTCGCCGGCCTCAATTATTTCGCCATCGGGCAAGCACACCGCTATTGCAAACAGCTTGCTGTCTATGCGCGCAAGGTAGGGTATGTATTGTGCGTTGCGGCCGCTTTTCTCCTCCTTGCAACATTCGTAAGCCTCTTGCACTGCTGCTCGCAGTTCCTCTTTTGTAATCCTTCTCTCCATTGTTTTTTTAGTATTCGATTATTAATGTTAATTTTCTTTTTGGTGGTTATATACAATATTACACTAAATGTAAGATTGTCATCTCGAACGTATGTGAGAGATCTAAATAGTTATTTATTGAGATTTTTCCTCCCTTTGGTCGTCAAAATGACAACCTTGTGTAAACTGCTATATAAATACCTTCTTTTTTATCCTTTTCCGGTGTGGGTATATACGGTACCTTTAACCTTTACATTGCTCTCAATGGCTATGCGCGAGGGGGTGGGGTATTGCAGCTTGTCGAGTTCCTCAACCGCAGCGGAAATGTCCGATAACAGTTGGTCGGCCATGTCGCGGCTGAATCCGTTGCGCACCACCAAGCGCATTACAATTGTCTTTTCGAGTTTCGCGGGCAGGGTATATGCCGGTACCATCCAACCGTTCTGTTTAAGTTTGTCTTGCAGGTCGTAGAGAGTCCATTTACCCTTTCTCATGTACTCTTCCTTCATTTCCCAGATGAACAAGGGGTTGGTTACATCCTCGCTGTAATTGCGGAAGGGTTTCATCTTGCCTATCTCGCTATGCAGATATTTTGTAATCTCCATAGAGTTCTGCTGTATGGCTTTGTAGCCCTCGAATCCAAGGCGTATGAATTGGTAATATTGTCCCAAAATCTGTGCTGCAGGGCGCGAAAAATTAAGCCCCACCTGTGTAACATCGGCACCAAGATAGTTTACGCTGAACGACATAGAGTCGGGCAAGTATTTTTTATCCTTCCACACAACCCAGCCTACACCGGGATATACAAGCCCGTATTTGTGGCCGCTTGTGCTTATGGAGAGTACCCATTTGAGACGGAAATCCCACTCTTTTTCGGGCTCGAGGAACGGCAGGATGAAACCACCCGATGCTGCGTCCACATGAATGGGAATGTCGTAACCGGTCTTTTTGTTATATTCATCGAGTTCGTCGTTCAGGGCTTTTACATCGTCGTTCAAGCCGGTCCATGTTACTCCCTGAATGGGCACTACGCATATGGTATTCTCGTCGCACATTGCAACAGCCTCCTTGGGGCATAGGGTGAGTTTTTCGGCTGTCAAGGGCACGGTACGCATCTCAATTTGCCATAGCTGTGCGAATTTTTCCCATACCACCTGGTATCCCGATGATATTACAAAATTGGGCTTGTCGCAAGGCTTTCCTTCGGCTTGACGGCGTTTTTTCCAGCGTTGCCAGGCTGCCACACCGCCAAGCATACACGCTTCGCTTGAACCTATACCCAATGCTCCTGCTTTCCATTTACTCTTTTCGGGGGTGTTCCACAGATTTGCTATTATGTTTATGCACTTGGCACACATAACAGCTATGCGCGGGTATTCTGTCTCGTCGATGTAGTTGATGGCAATGGCATCATTCATCAGTTTTGTTGCATACGAGTCCATGTATGTGGTAACAAAGGTGGCGAGGTTCAGACGCGGCTGTGTTTGCGCATATGTCTCGTCCTTTACCATTTGATAGGCAATTTCGGGGGTGGTGGGCTTTTGTGGAATTTTATCAACCGGTGCTGCCTTCAACATCTCCTGCGAACCAAAGACCGATGTCGTTACATTAGTCTCTTTGAAATCTTCTTTCTGCTTCATTTTTATAAAAGTTTAGGTGAATGAAAAGTTTTACAGCCAATAAACACCAAGCACAGGCTTGCTGTTCGTGATTTTACTTTTTTTATGTTTTAGGTTTTGATGAACGGATATCTTGCCGTTGTCAATGAACAAATAGCATGAAAATATGTTGTAAAAAGAAAAAACGAAAAAATGAAAATAGAAACAGGTAAAGGATACATTTCGTTATGGGCTCTGGTGGGTATATGGTCGGTGTCGGCATTAACCTCGCTCCCCGGCCTTGCTATATCGCCTATACTTGGCGATTTGTCAAAAATTTTCAAACATGCGACGGAGTTCGATATTCAGATGCTGACATCGCTTCCCTCGCTGCTTATAATACCTTTTATATTATTGGCGGGCAGGCTGAGCAGTAGCATTGGCTATGTGCGGTTGCTTACCATTGGGCTTTCTGTGTTCCTCGTAAGTGGGGTGCTTTATCTCTTTTGCGAAACTATTAATGAATTAATTGTGGTGAGCGTGCTTTTAGGGGTGGGTGCGGGTATTATAACACCGCTTTCAACTTCGCTCATCACTCGCTTTTTCAATGGTGAATATCGTACACGGCAGTTTGGTTACAGCTCGGCCATAAATAATTTGTCGTTGGTTGCAGCAACGGCACTCACCGGTTATCTTGCCGAGATTCAGTGGCGCTTGCCCTTCTTGGTCTATCTGCTCCCGCTTGTATCGCTCTTCCTTGTGCGTAATATAAAAACCGCCGAGGAGGGGGCGGTGCCTACCATGGAACAGAACTCGGCTGTCGTTCATGGCTCGTCGGGTATTAATTACAGCGCTCTCATGCGCTTGATGCTTTACTATCTTCTTATTACATACCTTGTTATGGTGATAAGTGTAAATCTGCCCTTCCTTATGACGGAGCATGGTTACAGCACGGGTACGTCGGGTGTTGTAATATCGCTTTTCTTCCTTTTCATAATGCTGCCGGGGTTTTTCTTAAATAAGATTCTGGTGTATATGCATGGCAGAGAATTTATAGTGTGTCTTTTGCTCATTTCGTGTGGTTTGCTGATTATATTTTTTAATAGGCATATAATGGGGATTGTTTTGGGGTCGCTCCTTGTCGGGATTGGTTATGGTGTGGCGCAGCCTTGTATCTATGATCGTACAGCCGGAGTTGCCACCCCGGACAGGGCTACCTATGCAATGGCGTTGGTTATGGTTATGAATTATGTGGCAATAGTCATTTGCCCGCCGATAGTGGATTTTCTTCAAGACCTATCCGGTGTGAAGAGTGCCCGCTTTGCATTTGCGTTGAATTCGTGTATAGGGATAATAGCCACCTTGGTGCTTATTGTGCTGGAGCTGAATAAGAGGGGCTTGGTGAAAAAGTGATAAAACGGAGCGAAATAAATGAATAACTTTACAAAAGGTTCGCTGGCTCTTATCGTGTCGCGAATAACTGCCGGATTAAATGCTAATTGTACGAAATTTTTACTGCCGCTATGGATTGCGCCAATGAGCTTTGTTACGTTGCGACTGCTTTTTGGAACAGCCTTCTTTTGGTTGCTCGCAATATTTGAAAAGCCTGATACTTCCACTGCCCGCGACAAAATGAAATTGCTGCTTCTGGGTGCCACAGCCGTGTTTGGCTATATGTCGTTGTATGCGGTGGGAATGAGCTATACAACCCCGGTGAATTTTGCAATTTTCAATGCTACACAACCTATTTGGGTGTTTCTCTTTTCGGTTTTTGTGCGTAACGAGAAGGTTACCGCAGGTAAAGTATGCGGTATAGTGTTGGGCTTTGCCGGGGTGGTGGCGGCTTCGCTTGCCTCATCTGTGCCTCATCTTGCTTCCAATCGCTTTTTAGGTAATACAATAGCGCTCGTGAGTTCGGTATTCTATTCGATATATCTCATAAATTCATCGGCGTTGCTCAGACGGGTAAGCAATCTTGTGATGCTGCGCTATACATTTACAGGTGCAACGATTTCTGCGCTTGTTTTTACACTGTTCACAGATTTTTCTGCGCCAATGTTCTCTACACATTCCAACCATGCGGCAATATTGGTGTTCATTTTCGTGCTTATCTTTCCCACGGCAATCAGTTATCTGCTTGTTCCCATAGGGATAAAGTATTTGAAAACCACACTTGTGGCTATCTATGGCTATGTAACCTTGATTGTGGCAACGATTGTTTCTCTATTGCTGGGACAAGACCGTTTCGATGCTATGCTGCTTGTTGCCATGCTGCTCATCTGTGCCGGTATATACTTGGTAAATGTTGCAGAAAGGAGAACGACAATTTAGGGTGTTCGGGTGTGCCCGGCGCTGAGCGTCTCTGTCTCTTGTGTGTCGATTGCCATTTTTTACATATTTTTTGTAAAAAATATCCCAAATGGTAGTGAATGCTCAAAATTTATGCCTAAAATATAAATTTTTATAGAAAATATTATCACGATGTTGATTTGTTTTTGTAATTTTGCGACCGAAATTCATACAAAGGTGCAAAAATGTTAAAAAACAATATCTTAAGAACAATATCGGTTGTATTCTGCCTTGTATTGGCCATACACTCTTTTGGTAAGGATTTTACCATTAAAATCCTGCGTAATGAGTGGGGGAGCGATGTGAAATTCTATATGAGCCCCATGAAACCCGGTGCAGAGTACAAATCGAAAGCATTGAAACCTGTTGCCGACAATCAATATTCGGCCGAAATACCTTTGTCTCCCAATGGCCTTTACCGTTTGGTGGCTGTGAGAAACGACGCTCAATTGTTCACAGTGGTATATTATCCTTGTGAGCAAAAGAACGAGATTGTGGAGGTGGATATTGTTAAGGGGGCTTTACGCGTAGAGGATTGCAAAGAGAATATAATGCTTGCAGATTACACAGCTGTTTCTTCTGATAATGGCAGAGCTTTGTGGAATACCTCCTCTTTTGACAACGAAAAGTTCTACGGAATACTCAGGAACTATATTCAGGCCGCCGATTCTTTGTTGGCATCAGGCGAGGCTGTTCCGGTTGTTAAGGAGTATATAAAGTTGTGGGCATATACATCGGCCTATAATGGCATGCATAGCGCTGTGCGTGCTGCCAAGGGTGAAAAAAAACAATTGTTGTTCAGCGGGAGCGATGTGCTGGGCGATTATGGTAATTTGTTCGATTGTAAAATGGCAACCCTTTTTCAGGAGACAAATATGATTATAGCCGAGGAATTACCCATAGATACAGTGCTGATTGCAAAATTCGATTGCCTCTATTCCAAATACACAAATAAAGATGTACTTGAAAGCGTGTCGGCCTCGTTGATTTCAAAATTTATGGCCCGCCACAATTTTTCTCAGGATTTTGAAGGTGGCCTTGCGCAGTTGCAGGCGGTAGTTGATAAGTACAATCTGAACAATACATATATTACAGAGTATGAGAAACGCCGTGCAACCATTAAAGGCGCTCCCTTCCCCGCAGAGGTTGTTTTGCGTGATGCCGATGGCAATGTGGTCGATTTTTCAAAATTCCGTGGGAAATATGTATATATAGATATGTGGGCATCGTGGTGTGTACCGTGTGTGAAAGAGGCACCGATGTTGCAAAAACTTGAGAAAGAATTGAAAAATCCCGATGTGGTATTTGTTTCGATTTCCATAGACAAAAAAGAGGATGCATGGAAGGCTAAGATGAAAGAGCTTAACATGCACGGCCACCAATTAATTGATAAAGAAAATCGCCTGTATCAAGCACTGAACCCCAAAGGGGTACCTTTCTTTGCTATTTACGACAAGGAGGGGCGCTTGTATATGCACGATGCACCACGTCCCAGCATGGGAATAGGTGTCAAAGAGATGCTCGAAGGGTTGAAATAACCCTGCGAGCTTTTGTCGTAAAAACGAGAGTTATATAAACCTTATTATTAATTAAAAAAAAGCGTATGAAAAAAAATTACTTTTTAAGTTTTGCAATGCTGCTTTGCCTTTTTACATTAGCAACAAAAGCTAATGCACAAGTAAACAGTATAGCAGATTTGTTTGGTAAATATAGATTTACCGCAACATTTGATTTTACACCTGCCCCAGAGGGTGTAAACACCGATATTTTTAAGAACGACTGCGAGGTTGTTATCTCGGCCAGTTCTTCAATTTATTATCTCGCAGAGGTAAGCGGGCTCATGGGTGCCGATTACGAGCAATCAATCTCTAATTTCAGTGCCGCCGATAATACATTTACATGTATTAATCCTAACCCTAATTATGGATTATGGAATGGTTATATAGGTGTTACAGATACTACTCTTGTAGATCTTAACAGCTATAATATGGTTTACAAGTATAATCCCGAAACAAAAGAGATTACGATTGATGATTTCCAGATTGCCGCTTTCTCATGGCCTGCACCTGATTACAATATGACAGCAACCGTATATGCAAAAGTAACAAATGCAAAGCTGACATTGATAGAGGCTGAGAATGAGACTGTTGAAATCCCCAGCATTGCCGGTGATTGGGATTACGAGCCCGTGGATGGTTTTGTAAGAAACGATTCTACTTTTGCCTCTACATTCTCAATGTCGCTTGTAGCTACCGATGAAACCAACAAGGCATATGACGCTACAATTACCTATGGTGATTTTGAGCCTTTCACATTGTCTGCTACATTCGATGGCAGCATGCTTACCATTCCTTATGACAGCGTATTTCTTGTAGATGGTGAGAATGAATATTTCTTTGCATCAGCGTCTCCCGCAACAAAGAAAGACGGTGCATTCACATTCCAGTATCAGAATGAGACAACCTTGATGCAGTGGGATTATATTTACATACGTCAGGATAGTGTTTGGGTCGAGACTGAGGTTACCGATGAGGAGACCGGTAATGTAACCGTTGAGGGCAGATGGGGATTCCCCATTGTTCAACGCCTTAACTGGGGTTACGCAACCCGTGAGAGCGAGGCTGTGAAAGGATTCTCTTGGGCCGGTACATTCAATGTGTCAGCAAAAGATGTGATGATTGCCGATGAGGATTTTGCTGCAACATTCGGTGAGTGGCCTTCGGAGTTCCAGATTGTTATTGAGGAGTTGACTCCCGGTTCATTCTACATGAAAGAGTTTATGGGAAGAGATATATACACTACCAACTGGGGTTCATGCGTTATTACTCCTGCTGCCGACAATAAATCGGCAAGCCTTAGTTTGACACAATACTATGATATGTTCCTTCTTGAGAGCCTTGGTAATGGCGAGTATTTGCAAATGTTCGATGGTATGGGTGAAGCAACTTCGTTGAATTTTACATTGAACGATGATGGAACCCTTACAATTGATCCTTTCTTTATTCAAAAGACAGCCTTTGGTGCCGATCCTTCGACATTCCTGCCCGTAGTGATGTATCAAGATATCACAGCAGAGAGATATGTTGAGCCTTTTGACTGGGCAAGCGGTTACTTCCTCACTGCCGATGTAGAGGTGTTCGATACTACAAGAGAGTGGCCCGAGGAGTTTGTGGTAAAAATAGAGTATAACGAGGGTTGGGGGCTTTATCTGCTTACCGAATTCTTTAACTACGACAACGTAACATCGCTTTGCTATGGTGCAAACTCTTTAACTATAGCCGAGGATACACAATCTGCCACATATAAAACAGGTAGCTATGTAGGAGGTAAAAATCCTTTGTATTACAATATATATGACAAGAACGAAGGTACAACTGCATTGAATTTCACTGTTAATGCCGATGGTACTGTTTCTATGGATGACTTTATCCTCTTCTCTACCGATTACAATGCTGCCGGCTCAGCCGTTAAGGGTGCTCTCTATACCAATGTAGTTCTTACAAAGGGTGATACAACAGGTATTGATTCTGTTGTAGAGGAGATCGCTCCCGCAGTTGAAGGTATATTCGACCTTATGGGCCGCAAGTACGACGAGATTACCGCTCCCGGTATCTACATCGTAAACGGCAAGAAGGTTGTTGTTAAGTAAATATAATAAAAATTCCATAAAGAACCCTCGCGAGGGTTCTTTATGGATTCCCTTTACCTTATTATATTATAAGGGTAATACAAAGAGGTTGTGTACTTCTAATAATTTAATATAAATGCAATTTACATCAATGGACAAAAAACACAAGACAATGAAATCTGCCTGCAAGTTACTACTTTGCTTTGTTCTGTCTGTATTTATGTTTACAGTGCAGATGGCATATGCTTCGGGAAATGAAACCGGAACAGCCGGGGATATGTCCGATGAAAAAGCTACCAGAGTATATGGTGTTGTTGTTGAGAAAAAAGGCGGAACACCGCTTATCGGTGCTTCTGTGGCTCTGTGGAAGGGTGGTAAAATACTCAACGGAACTGTAACCGACATCGATGGTGCTTTTAGTATTACAACAACGGAGAAAGACTTTGAGGTACAAATCTCATTTGTGGGTTATAACACAATTAAATTCCTCTCTTCATCGCGCAAGCTTGCCGGAATGAAGATAGAACTTGACGAAGATTCGCACTCGTTGAACAATGTGGTGATTACCGGTTTTGTAACAAAGAACAAAGAGACATTTACCGGTTCGGCCACCGAGATAAGTGCATTGGAACTCAAACAAGTTTCTGGTACAAATCTCATTGGTGCCATTGCTGCCCTCACACCGGGTATGTCTATGGTGCAAAATACAACCCAGGGTTCAAACCCCAACAATCTCCCCGAACTTGTTCTTCGTGGAATGAGTTCATTCTCGAACCAAGGCCAGCAGGTGAACCAGCCTACCATTATTCTCGATGGAACTGAAATAACCATGCAGGAACTATATGACCTTGATATTAATGAAATTGAAAAGGTTACAGTACTTAAAGACGCATCGGCAACAGCTCTCTATGGTTCAAAGGCTGCCAATGGCGTTATTGTAATCACACGTAAGCCTATTCTTGAAAGCAAGTTGCGTGTGCAGTATAACTTTACGGGAAATGTTCAATTCCCCATGCTTGATGATTATGATGTGTTGAATGCTGCCGAGAAACTCGAATATGAGCGTCTTGCAGGTCTTTATACAGCCACGGGAGTGAACCCCGAAACGGGCCTCCCCAACCAATATGATTTAGATCTTCTTTACAACGAGAGATACAAACAGGTGATGGCCGGTCAAAATTCCGATTGGTTGTCGCAACCCGCACGCACTGCATTCTCGCAAGACCATTCATTGCGCATCTATGGTGGTGCAAGCAATATGCGTTACGAACTTACAGGTCGCATGGGCGATACCAAGGGTGTCATGAAGGGCGATTACCGTAAGCGTTACAGTATTGGTTTCAAACTCGACTATTTTATAAACAACTCTATAACAATCTCAAACAGAACGACATATCAAGAAATTGATGTTAAAAATACCCCTTATGGCTCATTCTCGCAGTATGTGAAAATGAACCCATACGATAAAATGTATAACGAGAACGGCACTGTGAATACCAATCTCTCATGGGATATTAATAACCCCTTGTACGAGGCTTCATTGGGTAGTTTCTCTACAAGTGGTTCGCGTTCTTTCAGCAATACAACCGATTTCCGTTGGGATATAAACAAGATGTTCTTGCTAACAGGTCATTTCAATATCTCTTCAAACGAGCAGAAGAGTGATATTTTCACTTCGCCCAAATCGCTTGCATACAAGAACGAAACAGATCTCACAAAGAAGGGACAATATACAAAAAGCATGTCCGATGGTACAAGCTATAATGGTAACCTTGTTGCAACCTTCAACAAGTTCTTCAAAGACGAGTCGCTTGTGAGTCTTTCTGCCGGTTGGGAAATCAATCACAGCGAGAGTACAAGTGAAACAGTTCAAGCTGTAGGTTTCTTTAACGATAAGTTGTCGTCATTCGGCAGTGCCGCAGGCTATCCTACCGGCGGGGTTCCTGCCGGTGCTCCATCGGAGACCGCCGATGTGGGTGTTTTCACAACAGGTAACTTCTCGTTCCGCAACCGATATTTTGTGGATGCAACATGGCGTACAACAGGTTCGTCGCAGTTTGGCTCCAACAACCGCTATGGACACTTCTGGTCGGGTGGTCTTGGTTGGAACGTGATGAACGAATCGTTCATGAAAAAGACAAAGAAACATTTTGATATATTTAAGCTTCGCAGCAGTGTTGGTTACACGGGTAAAGTTAGCTTCAGCCCATTCCAGGCTATGACAATGTATAGTTATCTAAATACATACGAGTATAAGAATGGTATTGGTGCCGTGCCCTTGACTATCGGTAATATCGACCTTGCGTGGGAGCGTACAATGAATTACAACATCGGTCTTGACGTGAGTATGTTTGACCGTCGCTTGAATTTGGTTGTCGATGCATATATAAGAAATACCACCGACCTCTTGCTCGATAAGGCAAAGGCTCCTTCAACCGGTGTAACAACCGCAAAAGGCAACCTCGGTGAGATGCAGAACCGTGGTATTGAGTTCCAACTCGACGGTTATGTGTTCCGTACCAACGATTTTTATTGGAGATTGGGAACAACCGGTTATATGAACCGTAACAAAATTACCAAAATCAATAAGGCACTTGAGGAGATAAACAAAAACAACCAGGCTAATGCCGGTCTATATGATTATCCTCTGCCGCAATATGCCGAAGGCGAGAGCGTAACAGCACTAAAACTTGTTCGTTCGGGTGGAATAGACCCCGCAACAGGTAAAGAGGTTTATATCAAACGCAACGGTGAACGTACATTTGTTTACGACCCGGCCGATAAGGTGTTGATAGGCGATACTGAGCCCAAATATACCGGAACTTTCTCAACCAATCTCTATTGGAAGGGATTCAGCCTATATGCGCTCTTTAATTTCCGTTTAGGTGCATGGGTATATAATACAACACGTTCAACAAAGGTTGAAGGTGCCGACCCTCGCTACAATGCTGACCAACGCGTGTTTAACGACCGCTGGAAACAACCCGGCGATATTGCAATATATAAAGATATTGCCGATACTTCTACTCCCAAGCAAACCGATCGTTTTGCCGAAAAAGAAAACACCCTTACGCTTGGTTCGCTTAACCTGAGCTATGAGTTTGACGATAAGATTTGCAGCAAACTTCACTTGCGTAATATGCGTGCCGGTATAAACTTTACCGATATATTGCGTTTCTCTTCGGTGAAGATTGAGCGTGGTACCGACTACCTCTACAGTCAGGGATTTGAGTTCTTTTTGAATGTAACACTATAAGAATACGATGATTATGAAGAAGATGAAATATATTGTACTATGTTTGTGTGCCGCTATGGGGCTCACATTTACATCGTGTAGCGATTTTCTCGATATAACACCCGAAGGGCAGGTTAACCGCGACCAGCAGTTAAGTACCGAAGAAGGTATCGAGGACGCACTCTATGGCGCCTACTCGCAATTGCGCTCACTCTCGCTCTATGGTCAGGAACTTTCGTTTTCAAGCCTTGAGATTATGGCGCAAACCTTATGGTGTTTTGGAGATTTGAGTTCTGCAAAAACTATAAATGCACTTGGTCGTTATGAATATACATATTCGGCCGTTGAGGATATTTTTGAATCGGTGTGGGTGAAAATGTACGAGAACATAAGCAACGTAAACAGTGTAATAAACTCGCCCCTCGTTGCAAATGCAAGCAGCTATCCCTATACAATATATCGTGGAGAGGCGCTTGCGCTACGCGCCTTTATGCACTTCGACCTCGTGCGCCTTTATGCCGAGCAGTATACAGTGAACCCCGCTGCCGATGGTATTCCATATGCGACACAGTTCTCACTGAATACTCCCGATTTTGAGTCGCTGGCAAAGAACTACGAACATATTATTGCAGATTTGCTCGAAGCCGAGCGACTGCTCGAGGATGAAGATTTGTATGAAGGTACAAGAAACTTTATGCTCGATCGCCAGATACACCTCAACAAGTATGCAGTAAAGGCACTCCTTGCGCGTGTATATCTCACAATGGGCAATAAAGAAGAGGCGTTAGCATACGCAGTAGAGGTTATAGATTCTCGCAAATATATTCTTAAAGAGAAAACCGAGGTGGTAAAAGACCTTGCCGGTGTTCTTTCGCGCAAAGAGACATTGTGGGGTGTGTATTACGCAAACTTCTTTACGCAAGTAAATGCAAAATTGCAACAGACTACATCGTATTACTCTCTTGATTTGCGTAATGACTTTATGGAACTGTATGAGAGGGATGCCGCGGGTATTGATTTCCGCGTTGAAGCATATTTCTCAACCGTGGATATGGGTGGTGGAGATTCAAAGTATCGTTTGTGCAAGCTCACCGATATTTATGAGAAAAACAATAATGTAGGCCAACGTCCTTCGGATCTTATATTGGGTATAAACATGATACGTATTCCCGAAATGTACTACATTGCAGCAGAGTGCTTGCTCGATACAGACCATGATGCTGCGATGAACTATTACAATGAGGTACGCGTACACCGTGGTCTAGACCCTCTTGGTGAGGAGGATGGCAAGCTCACAATTGAGCGCATAAACGATGAGCGTTATAAAGAGTATATTGGTGAGGGACAGACATTCTTTAATATGAAACGCCAGAACCTATCAATAAAATCTCATGATGCTACCATTGAAGAGCCATACAAACCAAGCAAGGATATTTATGTAGTTCCTATTCCCGATATCGAAAAGGAGAACCGTAATTAATAACCATATACATTACGACTATGAACATAAGAACAATATATAGAACCGTGGTAGCGGCATTCTTCCTGCCGGTAGCAATGTTGCTCTCTTCGTGCGATGAGGAGTATCTTGTATTCGATACCACCAATCCCGGTGTATATTTCACAAGGGATACATTGGAATACTCTTTTGGAGTAACCCCCGTAGAGGTAAAAAGATATACATTCAATGTGCCGGTAAGAATAATGGCTGCTTTAAGTGATGAAACCCGTCCCATCGGTTATGTAGTTAATGCCGATAAAACAACTGCAATAGAGGGTGTTCATTATGAATTTGGTGATGCAGTCATTCCTCCTAATTCAATAGATGGCTACATCCCTGTAACTTTCTTACGCGAGAATCTCAAAGATGAGGAGGGGAATAAAATACGTTTCCAATTATCTTTGCAGCTTGTTGAAAATGGTTACTTTGAGCCCGCTCTCGACAATCTAAGTCAAGTGCGTCTATTGAAATTTGACGATATGATTGAACAACCAAAGTGGTACACTGCGCATGGTACAAAAAAATGGCCCGAGGCTTTTGGTTCATGGCATCCTTATACATTCATAAAGATTGTAGAATATTTCCATGCATTGGAGGATATATTGCCCGAAACCTATGCGAAAATGGTTAAATCATTCGGCGAAAACCTTGAGAATGTTCCTTATGGCGATTTCAATGCATATAGTGTTATTTTAAGGAAATATATAGTGTCGCCTCTATACAACTTTATAAATGACCCTGCAAACAGAGAGTCTATTTTAGAGGAATACCCTGATTATCCTTTTGATGTTCCCGACCCGTATGCAGCCGATAATGACCCTATTAACTAATTACTCAAAATAAGTGATTATGAAAATATATAAAATTATAGCAAGTTGCTTGCTTGCTTTGCTCATGGTATCTTGTTTTGAAGATGAGACATCTATAGCCAACCCTTCTGTCCTTTCAGAAATAACGATACATGAAGGTAGTATAAAAAAGGAGTATAATATACAAAAGAATGAGACGCTCACAATATCTCCCATTACCTCTCAGAGTAATGTGGAAAAACCTTTGAAATATACTTGGGAGATTGATTTGAAAGTGTATTCAGATGAAAAGGACTTTGTTTACTATGGCGATAAACTTGGAACGTATAACTGCCGTTTTATTGTGGAAAACGAAGATGGTAAAACTTATTTCCCTTTCAAACTGAATGTAAATTCTCCATATGAAGAGGGTATAACCATTCTTAGTACAGACGATGAGGGTCGTCCTGCACTCTCTTTTATGCAGACTCCTGCCAATGTCGAGGAGGTGGGCACCTTTACAACAGAGGAGTTGCTCACACTTAATAATGGTGATATCTATTTTGCCAACAATCCAAGCGATATGCTACATTCGGATGCTACGCTTTTTATAAGTTGTAAGGGTGGTGGAGCAACAAACGATATTCCCGCTATATACTACTTGAATGAGAAAACCTTTGTAGTGGAGAATATGTTTACCATACCTGAGTATCCTACATTCAAGCCAACAAAGATTCTCATGCCGTCGAGTACATTGGGTTATATATTGCCGTTCTCAATACTTTCCGAAGATGGCAAAATGTATAACTTTTCAGTGACCAATGCTGCGGTAGAACCCTCTCAAAAGTTTGCTTACACATATTCGCAGGCAACCCATCTTGACGATGGTGGCGGGCGTTACGCAATGGTTGTGTGGGATAAGGACAAGCAGGCGTTGGCAAACTTGTATAATGGTGGCTATGGCCCATACTACTTTGGTCCCAAACGTCATTTATCTCTTTTGGATGATGATTTTGATGAGAACAACTTCTTTGGTAGCCAAGGTTTGGATTTCCTTACCATGGTATCTGTGAGGGCTACCAATGAACAGATAAAACTTGATGGCTACGAAGTTATTGTTATCAGCAAAAAAGGAAAAATGCACTATAAAAGCATTATAGAGAGCTCTTTCTGGGGCACAGATGATTCAAATAACTATGTAATGCTTATTGATAAACCCAAGCCCACACTGATAAGTTTCTCTGCTCCTCCCATTGATGAAAATACACCATGTATTGCAAGTAAGACATATCTTTCTATGTTCTTTGCTCAGGGTAACAAGGTGCGCAAGTGGAACTACACTACATCGCAGCAGATAACTTCGGCTACAACACATTTGACCGTAGGTTCCGCTAGCGCTGTAATCACCGGTTTTGAGATGAGTGCCGACCAAAAAATCACATACGTAGCATTCTACGAACCCGGTCAGGCTGGCAAGAACGGCAGTGTGTGGTCATTTGATACCGATAAAGGTACAGTGCTTAACAAGTGGGAAAACGTCTGCTACAAACCTGTGAAGATGATTTATAAGAACAAATAATCTCTATACCTTTACATATCATTAGAGAGTGGCATAGTGATGCCACTCTCTAATTTTTTTTATATCATGTTGTTAAAAGTCAAAAGAATAGAGAGTATTTAAAATTTAATTAGTAATTTTGTAAGAATTATGATGCATAAGTGTGCAAACATTAAAATTACAAATTATATGAAAAAAATTACTTTATTATTAGTTCTGTTTTTCGTTATGGCAAGTGCGTTTGCTGTACCGGCCCGTCGTGTGCCCATAACATACAGACAATCGGATGGTACAGACATTTATGTTCTTGTTACCGGTGATGAAACTTTCCACTATTACATAACGATGGATGGTGTTCCGGTGATAAAAGATGCCAATGGCGATTACTGCTATGCAACACTTGACGATGAAAACAGGTTTGTCTCTACCGGCTGCTTGGCTCACAATGCCGGAGCTCGAAGCTTTAACGAATTGCAGATAATCGATGCCAACGATTTCTCGGGAATGGGAAACACTATCAATGCCATGGCGCGTGCGGCAAGAAGAGGAGCCCCTGCAAAGGCTGCTACTGTTTCTCCCATGGGCGAGGTAAATGTTCCTGTTCTGCTTGTGGAGTATAGCGACTACGAGTTTACTTTCTCAAAAGAGGAAATGAGCGATTTCCTTAATAAGAAAGATTACGAGGGCTATGACAACCCCATAGCCAAGAGCATTGGTAGTGCTAAAGATTACTTCATAGCTCAATCAGGTGGCATGTTTATTCCCAATTTTATCGTAAGTGATATTATTACCCTCCCTAACAAAATGGCATATTATGGTGGCAATAATTCAAGTGGTAGCGATATTCGTCCCGGCCATATGATTGCCGATGCGCTTAAAATTGCCGATGCCGATATGGATTTCTCTATATTCGATAATAATGGCGACGGGAAAGTGGAGTTTGTATATTGCATCTATGCCGGCTATGGCGAGAACGTAACAGGAAATGATGAGAATGCTATTTGGCCCCACCAATGGGAACTCTCATCTACAACAGGAATCAAAACTTACGATGGTGTAAAGTTCGATGTATATGCTTGCTCTAACGAACTTGCTGTGAGCGAAGAATTCTCTGAATTTTATGGCGGGAAATATCTTTCGGGTATTGGAACCATGTGTCATGAGTTCTCTCACTGTCTCGGTCTTCCCGATTTCTATGATACATCGTCAGGCGGTACAGGTCTTTCGACATTTGGATATTGGGATCTTATGGATAGCGGAAGCTACACTGCCGAGGGTTATATCCCCACAGGTTACAGCGCATACGAGCGCGATTTCATGGGGTGGCGTGCTATTGAAGTACTTACCGAAAAAGGTAACTACACGATGAAGGCTCTCACAAGTGGCGGCTATGGATACAAGATAGTGAGCGATGCCAACAGTAATGAGTATTATATTATAGAGAATCGTCAGCAAGAGGGATGGGATAAGTATATCTTCAATGGAGGTATGCTCATTACTCATGTCGATTATAATGCTTCGGCATGGAATAACAATACTGTAAACAATACCAAGAGCCATTTGCGCTATTCACTTGTTCCTGCCGACAATGAGATTATTGAGTATGACGGAACCAATGGCTCGGAGGTTAATGCCAGCTATAAAGGCGATGTGTGGCCCGGAACAAGCGGTAATACAGCTTTCACGGATACATCGGTTCCCGCAGCGACTCTGTTTACCGGTGGGTACCTTGGCAAGCCTATTACAGATATAACTATGAAGGCTGGTGTGGTTTCTTTCTCTTTTATGAAGGGTATATTGGACGCTCCGGTTGTTCTTTCCGCAACTGATATTACGGATAGCAGTTTCACTGCTAACTGGGAAGCTGTTGAAACCGCTACCGAATATACTGTTGAACTTGAAAAGTTTGTTCAGCTTGGTGAGGGCGAGGGTGATGCTGTTACATTGCTGAGTGAGGATTTTGTAGGTTGCACTAAATCTAATGAAGCAATAAACAACCTCGATGACTATACTGCAGCAACAGGTTGGACAGGCAGTAAAATCTATGGCGAGTCGGGTGTTATGCGTGTTGGTTCAAGCAGCTCGGTGGGTTCTCTTAAAACACCCAAACTCAATAACAACGGCAAGGTTACAGTGGCTTTTGCCTTGACAAATCATAATACAAAAGATACGGGTTGCGTGCTCACGGTGTCATTGGTAAATGCAAATGGTGTAGCTGTTGCCACCGAGAACCTTGTTCCAACAACAAGTTGGGAAACGAATGAGATTACTTTCGATGTTTCCGGCGATTTCTATATTGAATTCTCTACCGTAAACAGTACAGAAAATAAACGTGTAAATATAGACGATGTGGTTGTATCATATCGTTCATCATCGACATCTACACTTGTTGAAAGAGTAACTACCACCAATACTTTATATACATTCACAGGATTGGAAGGTGATGGCGTATATCGTTACAGAGTGAGCGCCGGTGATGGTTTTGGCATGTCGGAGTTCTCTGATTATGAAACCGTAACAATCTTCCCCACATCCATTGAAGGTGTGCTTGCCGATGCTTGTGGTCTATGCGAGGTTTATACCATGGGCGGAGTACTTGTATATTCGGGGAATAAAGAGAATATTCCGGCATTGTCGCCCGGTGCATATATCATCAAATGTGGTGATATTATTGAGAAGATTGCCTTTTAATTGCATTTTGTAATAGGCGGTGCGTGTGGTGTGTGGTGGCATGCCACCGATGGGCACTGCGATAATGCGGTAATTGTTACCGAAAAACATTTGTAGAATTATATATACTTTTACAATGGAATGAAGGAGTGGCACATATATGTGCCACTCCGTTTTTTTGCGAATCTGCCATCGTTGCATTGCCGGGGTACAACAGACGTGTTCTATTTTATATAGTGAAATGCAAAGTGTGTTATTGTAATCATCATGCTTTGCATGAATCTTGTAAAGAAAGTGGGGCAGGAATAAATTTCGTTCTGTTCGGTTTTAACTTTTCAATCTGTGATGTTGTGCTTGTGTGTTATTGATATATTGTAATAGGGTATTTATGTAATCTGCACCATGTTTATTGCATGGTGGCAGGTTTCCCCAACAAATATGCATTGTTTTGCCTTTCTATCGGTCCCGTTTTCTATTTTATCTCATCCTGTTGTGCTTATTTTTGTGCCTAAGTGATTGTGTTGTATTTTGTTATGACTATTTTAGCCTTGCGAGAATCTGTTTTTTCTCTTAAACTCGGAACAGTGCCCGATTTTTTAGATTTTTTGCGGCATTTCCTGTTAGGAAAGTAAATTGCATGGTTGCTGAGTGGTGCTTTTTTATAATTATGCATATTTTCTTAAATTCCATTTTGTTTGCGCCTGTTTTACACGCGTTACATTTGTATATACGATTGTAAATTAAACACGTCTTGCGGGGTGTTGGCTGTGTATATTACAGATGTTTCTTTTCGTGTTGTTTACATGGTTTCTCTTTCTATGGCATAGTGGCAAGCTGTTTTAACAGTCTTGTTGGTGATGCTGTTGATAACGCAAAATTGCGATATGCATAAAATATACAGTATATGAATGTATGAAATAAGTTGCTTGAAATCAATATTTTAGCATGTGATTTATTTTGTTTTTCTTTATTGTTGCAGGGCGTTTTGGGCTGATGTTTGTCTGTTTTTGCATAAAAACAACCTATTTGTTCATATAATTAATGAATAATCAACGCGTTAGCTTAAAACGTTAAAGTGGATTGCGCTATGGCGTGTTGTTGCTCTGTTTTTGCGTAGTGCTGCATTGATGCTGTTTTTGCACATGGCTGTTTATAACTTTGATATTTTGTAAATAGATTACTTTTGTAATTGGTTGCGTAATTTCGATTTTGCTTGCTTGTTTTCTATTCGTTTTTCTCTTGTTGTTTTATTGGAAAATTATTGTTACTTTTGTAATGGATATTCGTATTGCGTTTTGTAAATTGTAAAAATTGCATAAAATCATGAACGAGAAGGAGAGAGTAGAGTATATAATGAGGAGTTATAATTTAACACCATCGCAGTTTGCTGACAAGGCCGGAATACAGCGCGCATCTGTATCTCATATTTTGAGCGGTCGTAATAAAGCAAGTTTGGAGGTATTGCTCAAAATTTATGATTCCTTTCCCGGGCTTGATATGGCTTGGCTGATGACAGGAAAAGGCACTGCGCCTGTAATAAATGAGCAGAAGCCGGTTGCGGTAGAAGAGGCGTTGCCTCTGTCTGTACCCGAACTTTTCCCCTTGCTGCAAGTTGATACTGCAAACATCAAGCCTCTGGAGCAGGAGGCGCAAAAGGTTTCCAAACCGGTTGCAGCACGCCCGGCAGCAGAGCGTGCGCCTCGCCGTTCTTCCCGTGTTGCTGCGCAACCCGATGTGCATAATCAGCTCCGCAAAATAAAAGAGATACGCATATTTTATACCGATGGTACCTACGAAACCATGATTCCGGAAAGGTAGATAGGGTTGTTTTTGTCGCCATACAGATAGATTCGTGGGTAATATATTCCTAAATTAATATCCTTATCTTATTTGTTCGTCGTACTTTTTATGTTATCTTCGCCACTGATAAGAAGCTGTTTGAATTTTATTTCGAGATTATTTGAGAGCTGATTTCGTGTAAGTTCCCATTTGGGATATGCAGGTGATAGTGAACTATTCCCAATTATCGCAAATGAAAAGTTGCCGAAAAGAGTCTCAAAGAAGCCAAAACTATATTTCGTAACAATATCTATCTTGTTTAATAAAAGTTCAAAACGGCTTCTAAATCTGCAAGATAGCTCTCATTTTCATATGTGGGCTATTCCAATGTGCAGATTATGTAGAGCTTAGAAACTATTCAAATATTATTATGAAAAAAGTTCTTGTCGATTTGACAGTAAAAGAGGTTGAGCAGCTCAATGCGACATGTGTGTTGCTTGTAATGACTGCCGAGGAACCTCTTCCGCATGCTCTTCCCGGCCAATTTGCCGAGTTGCGCATCGATGGTACGCCCACAGTGATGTTGCGTCGCCCGATTTCAATCCATAGTTTTTCTCCCGAGAAGAATGAGATAGGTTTTCTTGTTCAGTTGGTGGGCGATGGTACCCGTTGGCTTGGCGGGCTCAAACCCGGTGATAAGGTGAATACGCTCCTTCCTCTGGGCAACGGTTTCTCTCTTCCCGGTGAGAGCAAGGATGCGAATTTGCTTTTGGTGGGCGGTGGAGTAGGCTCGGCGCCTCTCTATTACCTTGCCGAGGAATTGAAACATCGTGGTTGTAATTTCACAATTCTCATTGGTGCCCGCTCGGCCAAGGATTTGTACCGTCGCGATGCGTATGAGGCGCTCGGTCGCGTGGAATATACTACCGAGGATGGCACCTTGGGGCAAAAAGGGTATGTAACCAACCATAGTGTGCTTGGTGAAAAATTTACACATATATATACCTGTGGCCCTAAACCAATGATGCTTTCGGTTGCCAAATATGCCCGCGAGAATGGTATTCCCTGTGAGGCGTCGCTCGAAAACAAGATGGCATGCGGTCTTGGGGCGTGTCTCTGCTGTGTGGAAGATACAAAGGAGGGGCATAGGTGTGTGTGTATGGATGGTCCGGTATTCTCAATAGATGAACTCAAATGGTAAAGACAGATATTAAAATAGGCGGATTGAATTTGAAAAATCCGGTACTCACAGCGTCGGGTACATTCGGTTATGGCATAGAGTTTGCCGATTTTGTCGATCTTAATAAATTAGGCGGTTTCATAGTAAAAGGTACAACCCTTAATCACAGAGAGGGCAACCCCTATCCGCGTAGTGCAGAGACTCCCATGGGCATGCTCAATGCTGTGGGGTTGCAGAACAAAGGAGTGGATTACTTTGCAAGTAACATCTATCCTCAACTCAAAGACCTTGATACAAATGTTATCGTTAATGTATCGGGTGCTTGTATAGAGGATTATGTGGCTTGTGCCGAAAAGGTTGCTGCCCTTGACAAGATTCCGGCAATAGAGCTTAATATATCGTGCCCCAATGTAAAGCAGGGTGGTATGGCGTTTGGCGTTCAGCCGGCATCGGCAGCCGAGGTTGTGGCTGCTGTGCGCAAGGCTTATCCAAAAACACTTATTGTTAAATTGTCGCCCAATGTAACAGATATTGCAGAGATTGCTCGTGCGGTTGAAGGTGCGGGTGCCGACAGTGTTTCACTCATAAACACTCTCTTGGGTATGGCTATTGACAGCGAGAAACGCCGTCCGTTGCTCTCTACCATTACAGGTGGTATGAGTGGCCCGGCTGTCAAACCGATAGCATTGCGCATGGTGTGGCAGGTTGCCAAGGCTGTAAAAATTCCTGTTGTGGGTATTGGTGGCATTACCACAGGTAGCGATGCCGTTGAGTTCTTGCTTGCAGGCGCATCGGCCATTGAGGTTGGTACCGCCAATTTCATGAATCCGGCGGTAACGGGCGAAATAGTTGATTATATCGAGGATTACCTTGTACGCCACAAGATGAGTTCTATTGATGAACTGATAGGCGCATTGGAAGTATAACAATGCATTGATGCGATACACAAGAACTCCTTTGCAACTGCAAAGGAGTTCTTGTTTTTGTATGCAATCAGGATGTTGTTAGTGGTATAAGTTTATGGGCAATGTTTTTTCCTGCTGATAAATTCCCTCGAGAATAAAAGGGTTATAGCAACAGATGTTACTGCCTCTGCCACCGGCATTGCCAGCCATATACCGGATGTGCCGAGAATCTTGGGTAATATTATGAAGCATGGGACAAGCAGTATGAATCCGCGAAGAAAGACAAATAATGTGGCACGTTTTATCTGTTCTATGCTTTGGTAATAACCTATAATGGCCACATTGAGAATAAAGAATATTATTCCCATGGCAAGGTATGGGAATCCGTCGATGGCCAATCGACCGGCATAGCTTGCTGTATCTACAAACAAGGCAACCAGCATATCGGGGATAAATATAAATAGCAATGCTACCGCAAATCCTATTGCCGCGGATGTTATTAGCAACAGCTTACGCGCCTCCTTTATCTTTTGCCAGCGGGATATTCCATAGTTATAACTTATGATGGGTTGCGCCGATTGAACCACTGCGTTTCCGAACATGAAAAAGAGTGGTGTATAGTAGCTGGCAATTCCAAATGCACCTACGCCTGCGTCGCCCAAATATCGCATGAAAGTGTGGTTGCCGGCAAAGAATAGTATGGCGAGTGTCAGTTCCCCGAATAGTGTAGAGGAGCCCACCTTGCATTGATATCCGATATTGCGCAGGGTGAGCCTGATGCTTTTGCGACTGCTTTTGATGGGTGTGAGTTTTAGTGTTGGGCCGGGCATGAGCAGATATGCCAATGCCATTATGCCACCTATGATTATACTTATAGAGGTTGCTGCGGCTGCTCCTTCTACACCCATCCCAAGCGGGAAAATAAATAGCCAATCGAGGATGGCATTGAGTGCGGTGGGTATTACGTTGCACCACATGGCATAGCGTGGCGAGCCATCCAGACGAATAATAAATAATCCTATCATGCTCCACATTTGAAATATGAATGAGGGCATAATCCACTGCATGTATGACACCACATCGGGCAGCAGTGTCTCTGATGCGCCGAGCAACTTGGCTGTAATGGTGGGGTAGGCTAAAATTATAACACAGAATAAGAAGGCAAACAGCGACGACGCAGCTATTGCCTGGGAAATATTGAGACGCGCGGCCTTAATATTCTTGCGTGCCATGTGAATTGATGCCACAACAGAGCAACCTGCGCCAATCATCAACCCTATACCTGACATAATCTGGTATATAGGCACCACGATATTCACCGCAGCAACGCCATTGGCTCCTACGCCATGCCCTACAAATATACCATCGATGGCGGTAACGGCACATATAGAGATTGTTCCCCACAGTGTAGGCAATAGTAGTTTCCTGAAAAGAACAGATGTTTTTTCATTGTCAAAATCTATGGCGTCTCTTTTCATTGCTATTTATGGTAGGGGGTGGTGATGCTTGCTTTGCATTACACGGCAGGGTATAATTGTTTTTCCCAATATAGCAGGGTGTTGTTGCTATTGGTTTGCCATGTTATATCGTTGTGTAAACAGGGTATTTTCTACGCGTTTACTTTTGTATATACAAATGTAAATGTAAGATAATTTCTTATTTATCCAAAAGGTCGGGGCGTAAACGCTTTGTGCGTTCCAAGGATTGCTCGAATTCCCATTGACGTATCTTTGCCTCGTGTCCCGACAGGAGAACATCGGGAACTTTCCAGCCATTATACTCTGCCGGGCGGGTGTAAACGGGTGGTGCAAGCAGATTATCCTGAAAAGAGTCCGAAAGTGCCGATGTTTCGTCGGAAATGACGCCCGGAATTAGGCGAATGACCGCATCGCAAATTACCTCGACAGCCAATTCGCCGCCCGTAAGAACATAGTCGCCTATACTTATTTCCTTGGTAATCAAGTGTTCGCGTATTCTGTGGTCTATTCCCTTGTAGTGGCCGCACAAAAATATAAGATTTTGCTTCATTGAGAGGGAATTTGCCATTGGTTGGTCAAAAACCTGCCCGTCGGGGGAGGTGTAAATGACTTCATCGTACTCTCTTTGCGCCTTTAATTGTTTTATACAATTGTCAATGGGTTCTATTTTCATAACAAGCCCTGCGCAGCCTCCAAATGGGTAATCATCTGTTCTGCGATGCTTGTCAAGTGTATAATCTCGTAAATTATGTAAACAAATTTCCGCGTAACCATTGCGCTGTGCGCGCCCCATGATTGAGGTATTGAAAAAGCTTTCCATCATCTCGGGAAAGGTGGTAATTATATCTACTCGCATAGTCTGTATATAAATGTAAATTCAAAAAATGTGTATTAAAGCAAGTCGGCCCGGTGGCGAACTAAAAAGAATCACCGGTATCTTCTTGTTGTCTGTTTGCAAAAATAAGATTTTTATTTGGAATTACCATTATTACGCACTGGCGGAAGAGAATGTAGTAAAATTATAACTGCGATATTTATCACGGATTTTAATTTTGGAGTAAAAAATGAAAATCTCAAGAGGTTTACGAAACAACAATCCGCTTAACATCAGGCGCAATAAAACTGCGTGGCGAGGATTGGCCGCCGAGCAAAAGGATTCGGCATTTTTCTCTTTTACAGCCCCATGCTGGGGATATAGGGCTGCGTTTATCACACTGATGAATTATAATAAACTGCATGGCTTGGATAGCATAGCCGCTTGGGTGGCTCGTTGGGCACCACCGATAGAGAACGACACCGCTGCCTATGTGCGTTTTGTGTCGCGGCAGACGGGGCTCGCGCCCGATGAAAAAATTGATTGCCACGATAAGGAGGTTATGTGCAGTATCGTTTCGGCCATGTCGCAGATGGAAAACGGTGTTCCCGCAAAAACAGCCGATGTGGAGAAGGGGTGGGAACTTGCCATGATGCGCTCGTAAGCATCGCTTTATTGCCCCATAAAACCGCGTTTAAGAGCTTTTCGCCCTAAAACGCGGTTTTATGCGTTTTTATGGCTTAATAAAAATTAAAAATCTTGTCTGTTTCGGTAAAAATGAGTAATTTTACATGGTTTTACATATAATATATAATAAGGTATAAACGAATTTAATTTAATTTATAAAACATTTTATGATTGACGACAGAATTATTAAAGTGAATGTTGAAGATGTGATGCAAAAATCATACATCGACTATTCGATGTCGGTGATTGTTGCGCGCGCACTTCCCGATGTTCGCGATGGTTTGAAGCCTGTTCATCGTCGTATTCTCTATGGTATGATGGAGCTTGGCAATACATCGGACAAAGCATTCAAGAAATCGGCACGTACCGTGGGAGATGTGCTTGGTAAGTATCACCCCCACGGCGATACATCGGTTTACGATGCCCTTGTGCGTATGGCACGCCCTTGGATTATGCGTTATCCTCTTGTAGAGGGCCATGGTAACTTCGGTTCTATCGACGGAGACTCGGCGGCAGCTATGCGTTATACCGAGGCCCGCTTGCAAAAATTGGGCGAGGATATGGCCGAGGACCTCTACAAAGATACAGTGGATTTCGTGCCCAACTACGATAACGAAACGGTTGAGCCCACAGTGATGTCCACCCGTATACCCAACCTTTTGGTTAATGGTGCCACAGGTATTGCCGTTGGTATGGCAACCAATATCCCCACTCACAATCTTAGGGAGGTTATAGATGCATGTGTGGCATATATCGACAACCCCGATATAGACACCGATGGCTTGATGCAGCATGTAAAAGCTCCCGATTTTCCCACAGGATGCGATATCCTGGGTGTGAGCGGTGTGCGCGAGGCATATGAAACGGGCCGTGGCCGTGTTATTATGCGTGCTGTTGCCGAGATAGAACAGGGTACACACGAAAAAATCGTTGTTACAGCAATTCCCTATAACGTACTCAAGGAGGAACTTATCAAAGATATCGCTTCGATGATATGCGAGAAAAAGATTGAGGGTATCTCTAATATCAACGACGAGTCCGATCAATCGGGTATGCGCATTGTAATTGATGTAAAACGCGATGCCAACGCAAACGTGGTGCTTAATAAACTATACAAGATGTCGGCATTGCAATCTTCGTTCAGCGTAAACTGTATTGCCATTGTAAACAACCGCCCTCAGCTGCTGTCGCTTAAAGATTGCATCAAACACTTTGTGAACCACCGTCATGAGGTAGTTATACGCCGCACCAAGTTCGATCTTCGCAAGGCGCAGGAGCGTGCCCACATCATCGAGGGATTGATAATAGCATCGGATAACATCGACGAGGTGGTGCGCATCATCAAGGCCTCTTCTTCGCCTGCCGATGCCCGCACTTCGCTTATGCAACGATTCGGTTTCTCCGAAGCACAAGCCAATGCCATTGTGGAGATGCGTCTGGGCCAGCTCACCGGTATCAATCAGGATAAACTGCATGCTGAGATGGATGAGTTGCAGCGCAAGATTGAGTTCTACAACGCAATTCTCACCGACGACGAACTATGCAAGAAGGTGATAAAGGACGAACTTATCGAGGTTAAAGAGAAATATGGCGATGAGCGTCGCTGTCGCATAGACTACACAGCATCCAACGATTTCAATCCCGAGGATTTCTATGCCGATGACGAGATGGTTATCACAATCTCTCACTTGGGCTACATAAAACGTACACCGTTGAGTGAGTATCGCAGCCAAAACCGTGGCGGTGTAGGCTCAAAGGGAAGCGACACACGCGACTCAGACTTTATAGAATATATATATACTGCCACCATGCACAACACCATGCTCTTCTTTACACAACGTGGTAAATGCTATTGGCTCAAAGTATATGAGATACCCGAGGGCAACAAGAACTCCAAGGGCCGTGCAATACAGAACATGCTCAATATTGAGAGCGACGATGCTGTAAATGCATTTGTTAGAGTGAAGACACTTGCCGATAAGAACTTTATAGAGAGCCACAATATAATATTCTGTACCAAGCAGGGTATTATCAAGAAAACCTCTCTCGAGCAATATTCGCGTCCTCGTACCAATGGTATTCTTGCTATCGGTATTCGCGAGGATGACCGCGTAATTTCTGTTGCACTCACCGATGGTAACAGCGATATTATACTTGCCAACAGAACAGGACGTGCCGTTCGCTTCAACGAGAATACTGTTCGCGCCATGGGCCGCACAGCCACCGGTGTTAAGGGTATGGCGCTTGAAGAGGGCGACGAGGTTGTAGGCATGGTAATTCTGCCGCAGAATGCCGGCGACGAGCACAGCTTGCTTGTGCTCTCGGAGCAGGGATTCGGTAAACGCTCGAAGTGCGAGGATTATCCTACTGTAAGCCGCGGTTGCAAGGGTGTGAAAACATTGAAAGTAACCGACAAAACCGGTCAGCTTGTTGCAATAATGGACGTAAATAATGAAAACGACCTTATGATAATCAACAAATCGGGTATAACAATACGCACAGCAGTAGAGCAAATCCCTGTAATAGGCCGTGCTACGCAAGGTGTCAAGGTTATCAACCTTGGTAAGAAGAACGACTGCATCGGTTCTGTATGCAAAGTTACACGCGAAGAGGTTGAAGAGATACCCGAAACACCCGAAACCGATGTTGACACAGATAATACCGAACAGATTAATAACTAAAAACTATTATCAAATGAAAAAGCTAGTATTTACAATGACACTGCTGCTGTCCACTGCTATAGCTTTTGGACAGACGCTATCAAAGGAGGAACTCAAAGCGCAGAAAAAACAGATAAAGGCTTTGATGGTTGAGGCAAAGACAGCCGAGAAACTTATTCTCGATAACCCCGATGCTGCTCTTGCTAAAATAAGTACATGTACCGACAATCAGCTTGTTAATGGCGATGCGTATGTATGGTATGTAAAGACACAGGCCCTCAAAGCAATCATCGACCGCGACAATGCATCGCGAGCATCAGGTGGGCAGATTGACATGAACAAGCTCTATTCAAACTGCGTGCAGTTGATTTCAGATCTTGAGATATGCGATTCGCTTGATAACCTTCCCGACAAAAAGGGTAAAGTAGCTCCCAAATACACCGAGTTCATTAAGACTGCTCTTTATGAAAACCGTAACCAAATGTATAACGGCGGTTCATATTTCTATAATCAGAAGAAATATGCAGAGGCGTTTGCTCAATTTGACAAATTCGTTGAATTGTCAGAGCACAAGTATCTTGCCGAGCTCATACAGCCTGCCGAGAAGGTATATAACGTGGGTGCAGCCTACAACGCCATTCTTTGCGGTATGCAGCTCGAGGACTATTCAAAGGTGCTGAAATATGCCGATTACGCAGCGCAAGACGAGACAAAAGCATCTACCATCTATCGTTACAAGGCCACTGCATACAATGCGATGGGCGATACTGTAAAATGGGTGGAGCTTTTGAAAGAGGGTGTGGTAAAATACCCTAAAGATCCTTTCTTCTATCAAACTCTTATCTCGTACTACGACAATTCGGGCAAACGCGATGAATTGAATGCTCTTGCCGATGAACTTATGGCTTCCGACCCTTCAAACCCCCTGTTTGTATATCTGAAAGGATATATTGCACAGCAGCAGAACGATTATGAAACAGCCATCACATGGTATAAAAAGACATTGGAGATGGATTCTAACTATGTTGATGCGCACACCAACTTGGGCCGTGCATATATTGCACAGGCGCAGGAGTACAGCGCCAGCCAATCATCTACAAAGATTGACCGTGCGAAGATGAAGAAGGATAAGGAGGTTCTTAACGGTCTGTTCAGCGCTGCGCTGCCTCACTTTGAGAAACTCCGCGAGCTGGCTCCCGAAGATAAGAGCTTGTGGTTAAACAGCCTCACAAACTGTTATTACAACCTTAACATGATTGATAAAATGAAGGAACTTGAGAAACTTGCAGAGTAGGCTGCTTCTCTTAACATAAAACAAGAGGTTGCATCGACCGATGCAACCTCTTGTTTTATATCTTATTATAACAGTGTGCTATGTGAAATGGTTGTTACAGTTGCTGTAAAATCTCCTCAATTACACGTGGAAAATGTTCGTACTCCAAAGCATGTACCTTTGCTGCAACATCATCGGGGCTGTCGGTGGGAAGCACGGGACATTTGGCCTGGAAGAATGTTGTGCCTTTGTCATATTCCGCATCGATAAGATGAATGGTTATTCCGCTCTCTGTGTCGCCACTCTCTACAACGGCTTTATGGACACGGTCGCCATACATGCCTTTACCTCCATGCTTGGGCAGCAGGGCAGGGTGGATGTTTACTATGCGGGCGGGGTAGGCCTCAATGAGTTTTTTGGGTACAAGCAACAAGAATCCTGCAAGTACGATAAAATCAATGCCGTAGCGGTGCATCATCTCCACAATGCCGTCGGCAGCCATAAATTCGGCCTTTGTAACAATCTCGCAAGGGATATTCAACCTGCGTGCACGCTCAATGACATAAGCCTCGGGGTTGTTTGCTACAATAAGAGAAATCTCCACCTCGGGATTTCCTTTGAAATAGTTGGCAATGTTTTCGGCATTTGAGCCGCTGCCCGATGCAAAAATAGCAATCTTCTTCATCGTCTGTTTTATTCTGTTATGAAATAGGTACAAGGCGGCGCAATACCTGCTCGCCATATGTTTTTGAAATAGGAATCTCTCTCACATTGGGTACGCCCAACTCAAGGAACAGGTTCTCCTTCTCGCGGCGTATAACCTTCACAAGGTCAAGATTTACCATATATGAACGGTGGCAACGCACTATGTTGGTGTCGGCAAGCTGGTCGCTTATATCCTTCATGGTTATGCGCATGAGCTGTTTCTTCAACTGCTCGTTTTTCAGATACCATATGCATATATAATTGTCGGCCGATTCAATATATATAAGATTCTCTTTGGCTACGGATAATTGTAATACACCGCGCGAGTCCCTGATTGATATCAACGAACTCGATTTGAATCCTATATTCTCGTTCATTAACTCCTTGAGCTTGGCTGAGCGTTCCTGATACGAGAAAAACAGGATACAAAGTATGTATGGTATAAAAAGTATGTATATGGTATTCTTGATGGCATTTATGTATATTTCCATGGGGTCGTTGGTGGGGAGGTTCAGGTTGCCCTTGACAATGAGTGCAAGAATGGTAAATGCCCCCGACAGCAACAATAATTCAATAAAAACCCAGCCAATGTATTTTATAATTGTTATACCGTGGTTGGGCCTGCGCGAGAATTGATACATCACCACGCGGCTTATGGCAACCACAATCATTCCTATACTAACAAGAACTATGGACCATAGGAAGTATGTGGTGGTGGTAATTTTGTTGTTGTCAATCCACATATCGGAACCAAACGGCTGATATACGTTGATAAATCCGATAGCGAAAATGGATACAAAAAGAACCATAATCAGCTGGTTCCTTTTTTCCAACATATATTGAGGTACTTTCTTGAAAAGTACCGAAGAGTATTCTGCCATTGTATTTCTGTCAAATTTATTCTGCGAAGATAGAGAAAAATTTTTATTAAAATGAGCTTGCTTTTTATCATTTATAAATATTTTGCATTTTTTGAATAACCTGCTACTGTAAATTGTAAAAAATAGCTTGTGAATACTATTTTTACTCCTCTGCAACACCATTTTTAGAAAAAAACTCTATATTTTTGCATAATGTGATTTATTATGCACGATTAGGAATAAATTATGGCGATAGTAAAATATAAGAATGTAGATATTCACATAGATTCCAAGATTATTCTGGAGAATGTATCGTTTACGTTGGAAGAGGGTGAATTTGCATACATTGTAGGTGCTGTGGGCTCCGGAAAATCGACCCTGCTGAAAACAATATATGGTGAGGTGGATATAATAGATGGCGAAGCCACTGTTTTTGATGAATATGATATACGTAATCTACGCAGCAAACAATTACAGGCATTGCGCAAGCGCATAGGTATAGTATTTCAGGATTTCCAACTTCTAACAGACCGCAATGTAAACGAAAATCTTGATTTTGTACTGCGTTGCACAGGCTGGAAAAACAGGCAAGAGCGCGAAAAACGCATACGTGAGGTGCTGCACCTTGTGGGGCTCCCGCAAAAGGGTTATAAGATGCCACATGAACTATCGGGTGGCGAGCAGCAACGTGTTGTAATAGCCCGCGCGATACTCAATCGTCCGGCACTTATTCTTGCAGACGAGCCCACAGGTAACCTTGATGCCGAAACGGGCAATAATATTATGCGTCTGTTACATCGTATATGTCACGAGGAGAAGAGCGCAGTGCTTATGATTACCCACAACGAACAGTGGCTCACTGCATATCCCGGTACCGAGTATTGTTGTGCCGAGGGTAAAATGCGTCTTATGCAAACAGTACGCGAAACAGCCAAGCAGACATCGCTTTTTGAAGAATAATAACTAAATAAAAGATATAAACATGAAAGTACTTAAATTCGGCGGCACATCGGTGGGCTCGGCAGAGCGTATGCAAAATGTGGTACGCCTCATTTCTGATGGAGAAACAAAGATTGTGGTTCTCTCGGCAATGTCGGGAACAACAAATTCGCTCATAGAGTTTACAAACTATCTGCGTAACGGCAACCCTAACGGGGCTTGCGAGCACGCAAATGTGTTACAAGACAAATATCGCCAAACAATCAAAGGGCTGTATGAAACTGCTGAGGCTGCAACTGCGGCAACAGCAAAGGTAAATGAGATTTTCAACCATTTGCGCACATTGGCATTCAAGCCCCTCGATACAGACCTTGAGAAGGAGATAGTGGCACAGGGCGAGATTATTTCCACAAATATGGTAACCATCTATATGCGCGAAAAAGGGCTTGATGCCGAATTGCTCGACTCGCTATCGTTCATGCGTTTGGGAGCAAATGGTGAGCCCGACCTCTCATACATCCGCACACATCTTCTTCCTTTGATAGATATGAACGCCAAGGGGAAGATTTACATTGCACAAGGATTTATCTGCCTCAACGATGAAGGACACATAGACAATCTGCAACGTGGTGGCAGCGACTACACCGCAACTCTCATAGGTGCAGCCGTAAATGCCGATGAAGTACAGATATGGACCGACATCGACGGAATGCACAACAACGACCCCCGTATAGTAGATAACACATCGCCCGTGCATCACCTCCATTTCGAGGAGTCGGCCGAGCTTGCATACTTCGGAGCAAAAATTCTGCATCCCACATGCATCCTACCTGCAAAACTCACCGGTACACCCGTGCGCCTGCTCAACACTATGGACCCCGCAGCCGAGGGTACACTCATAGACAACAACCTCACTTGTCCGGGCGAGATAAAAGCCATTGCGGCCAAGGAGAATATCACCGCAATAAAAATAAAGTCGGGCCGCATGTTGCTTGCCTATGGTTTCTTGCGTAAGGTATTCGAGATTTTCGAAACATATAAAACCTCAATCGATATGATATGCACATCTGAGGTTGGTGTCTCTGTATCTATCGACGATGACCGCAAGCTTGAGCAGATTGTTGACGAACTGCAAAAGTATGGTACCGTTACCGTGGATAAAAACATGTGTATAATTTGCGTTGTGGGCGACCTTAATTGGGAGAATACCGGTTTTGAAGCTCGCGCAATGGAGGCAATGAAGGATATACCTGTTCGCATGGTATCATACGGCGGTAGCAACTACAATATATCGTTCCTTGTTCGCGAGGAGGATAAGGTGCGTGCATTGCGTGCTTTGAGTAACAATATCTTTAATGCTAAGAAATAATTTTGATGAAGACAAAATTTCCCGTAGATGCGTTTGCAAAAATAGAAACCCCATTCTATTACTACGATGTGGAGCTTCTGAAAAAAACACTCGATGCCGTGCGCAACGAGGCTGCAAAGCATCATGGTTTCAATGTTCATTATGCCATAAAGGCCAATTTTAATCCTCGCATATTAGAAATAATAGCTGCAAGCGGCGTAGGTGCCGATTGTGTGAGCGGGGGCGAGGTTGCCGCTGCACTCAAAGCAGGGGTAAGCCCCTCGCATATAGTATTTGCAGGGGTGGGAAAGACCGATAAGGAGATAGCCATTTCACTCGATGCCGGAATCTTCTGTTTCAATGTAGAGTCTATCCCCGAGATTGAGGCTATAAATACACTTGCTGCAGAACGCGGGGTGGTGGCGCAGGTAGCTATTCGTGTGAATCCCAATGTAGGAGCGCACACTCATGCCAACATCACCACAGGCCTTGCCGAGAATAAGTTCGGCATAAATTATGAACAACTCGATGAGGTAATAGACACAATTGAGGCCCTGAATAATGTAAAACTCATAGGATTGCACTTCCATATAGGCTCGCAAATACTTGTAATGGATGATTTTATCGCTCTCTGCGGCCGCATAAACGAGTTGCAAACAATGTTGAACGAGAATCGCGGAATGATATTGCCACACATAAATGTAGGTGGCGGCCTTGGCATACGTTACGATGCTCCCGATAAATACAATATTCCCGATTTTGCACTCTATTTCTCTACCTATGCACAGCATCTTAAGCTATTCCCCGGGCAGCAGGTGCATTTTGAACTTGGGCGTAGTATTGTGGCGCAGTGTGGCTCGCTCATCACCCGTGCAACGTACATTAAAAAAGGCACATGCAAGCAATTTATTATTGTGGATGCCGGAATGAACGACCTTGTGCGCCCAGCGCTTTACAGCGCGTATCATAGAATAGAGAACCTCTCATCGCGCAAAGCCGATGAAGTTTATGATGTGGTAGGGCCGGTGTGCGAGTCGTCAGACGTATTCTGTAAAGACCGTAAAATCCCGGCAACACAGCGTGGCGATATAATGGCAATACGCTCGGCCGGAGCATACGGCGAGGCAATGGCATTCGGTTACAATTGCCGTTCGCTACCGCAGAGCGTTCTGTCAATCGATGTTGAATAAAAAAAGAGCCGCTCGGCTCTTTTTTTATTCAAACTTAATGGCTTTACTTGGCTCTATTCTCGATATTAACATCAATGGTACAATAAGCATGGCTACCGATAGAACAAACATAAAGATATTCATAGGTATCATAACCCATGTGAATTCTATTGGCACACGATTCATGTAATACATTCCGGGGTCAAGCCTTATAATACCTGTATATTTTTGAACGAGACACAAGGCTATTGCAATGATGTTTCCCCAGAGCATACCCCTGCCGATGATAAAACAGGCATAGTATAGAAATATTTTTCTGATGGAAACATTCTGTGCGCCAACGGCTTTCAATATACCTATGAGGTTGCTTTTCTCCAAAATAAGAATCAACAGGCCCGATATCATGGTGAATCCCGCAATACCAAGCACCAATACGAGGATTACCCATACCGTTTGATTAAGTACACCCAACCATGCAAACAGCGCGGGGTTTGCCTCTTCCACGGTTTGCATATAAAGGCTTTGCTGCTCCCTGAATGCGATATTGGAAATAAGCGGGGCTAATTTCTCGCGTATCGTTTCTATTTCCTCATAATCGGAAACGGAAATCTCAATACCGCTCACCTGCTTGTCGTTCCACCCATTCAGCCGGCGGGTGGTTTCAATATCGGTAATGGCAATGAGGTTATCCATCTCCTGCAAATGTGTTTCGTATATGCCGGAAACAAGCATGCGCCTCGCCCTTATGTTCTCCTGTATAAAGTATACATTTATCTTATCTCCCGTTGCGCAATTCAGCTTCTTTGCCATTATATCGGATATCACAATCCAGTATCCGTTAACAGAATCCTCGGCAGCCGGTATTCTGCCGCTGATAAGATGCTTATGGAAAAACGAGGTATCATACTCCTTGCCGATACCTTTAACCAGCACTCCCTCGTATTCGTTGTTCACGGCAAGCAATCCAGGCTTTTGTACGTAACGCTGCACGTTTGTTACACCTTCGCGTTTCCTTATTTCTGCTATATCCTCGTCGGTTACGTTCACATAAGCATCGCCGTTGGTGGTGGCTTCGTAATTGTTAATCTGTATGTGGCTGCCGAAACCTATTATTTTCTCTCTTATCTCGTTCTTGAATCCAACAACTATAGCCAGCGAGAGCATCATTACAATGAGCCCGACTGATACGCCCCATTGTGCAATGGTTATTGCCGGGCGCGATATCTTTTTCCCACCCTTGCGCAACGTGTAAAGTCTTTTTGCTATAAATAGTTCAATATTCATGGTGCAATCTATTTCCACTCCCACTCATAACGCTCAATGTCCTCTTCAACAAGTATGTCGCCTGTTTGCACCTCAATGAATTCCAGGTCGGTGATGGCTTTCACCGCGTGTAGTTGCCCCTTCTTGATGTGTACGACACTTCCTCGCGACACCTCGGTTACTTCGTTGTCTATAACCAATAAGCCGCGGCCATTGACAAAAGTCCACACCTCATCGCGATGGCGGTGTATCTGATAACTTATGTTGCAACCGGCATTCAATTTAAGTTCCTTGGTCAATGTGCAGAAACCATCGCTGTATTTGGTGGTGTTTATTACTTTGTACGTTCCCCATCTGCGTTCCTCGAACATGGGGCGTGTTGCCACCTTCTCAACATGCTGCTTGATATCTTCCGATGCGTTTTTGCTGCATACAAGAACACCCTCATAGCCCGCTACAACAACAGCATCCTTAATGCCATCGCATACAAGCGGCAGCTCCAATTCATTGATTATGGTGGTGTTTTCCACCCCTTCGCCCAACATTATGTTACCGATATGCTTGTCGGGTAACTCCTCGGACAGTGCTTTCCAGCTGGCAAGGTCCTTCCATTTTCCATGGTATGTGGCAACGGCAACGGAATGGCATTTTTCGGTTACCTCATTGTCAAAACTCACAGCCGGCAGCTTGCAATAGTTCTTCTGCACCTCCTCAAACGAGGCTGCATCCATGTATCTGTTTATGATATCTTCAATAAATCCAAGTTTGAAGGCAAATACACCGCCGTTCCACAATGCACCGTTGGCTATCAGTTGTTCTGCTCGTTTTTTGCTTGGTTTCTCAGTAAAACGCTTTACCATCTGTATTCCGTTAATCTCCTTCTGTGCAGGTTGTATGTAACCATATTTTGAGGATGGGGCAGTGGGTTTTATTCCCACAAGTGCAAGTTCGGCATCATTGTTGGCTACAACCTCTGCAATAGTGCGTATGGAGCAGAAATATTCAGCGTCGGTATAAGTGTCGCATGGTATAACCACGGCGACTTCCTCTTTGTCGCATTTTTCATTGAAAAGCAAGTGTGCGGTTGCTAGTGCTATGGCCGGGAATGTACCACGTCTTTCGGGTTCTGTAACCAATGTTATATCGTTGCCTATCTGTGTGGTTATGGAGTCGCGTTGTGCAGCACTTGTTACAACCGTTATACTGTTTGTTAGGTGGGCCTCTTCTATTTGGCGAAATACTCGTTGCAACATAGATTCCGTACTGCCATTAGGTGCTGGCAGCAAACGTAGGAATTGCTTTGAACGTGTACTGTTTGATAGAGGCCAAAGGCGCTGGCCGCTACCACCCGATAACAATATTATTTTCATATCTGCTTTAATCAATTTATAGTATTGTTAGTATATCGTTTTTGAAACAATTAGAATTTCCTGAATGTTAGCTTGGCAAATTTTGAACGCAAAATCATGCTCTTGCTGCTCAAGTGCAATACACCATATCTTTCGTTGCTGTTGTTGTATATGCCATATGCTTGCAGGTTGGTGTCGTCGTCAATCGTCTGCACAAAAAGCGAGTCGCCTACATGCTGAAAACGGCAGTAGTGCCTCTCTTTGTCGTTTATCCTTATCTCGAGCAGATTTAATTGTATGCCCCAGAAACGGTTGTCGTGCTTGGTGTCGATAACCTCCGTGGCTCCCTCCTCGGCAATCTCCATCAGTTTCCAGAAACCACCCAAGTCGCCGTTCTCATCCTCCTTCTGGCATGCAATGAATGTCATTGCAGCAAACATAAATATTATAATCTTTTTCATTTGTTCTTCTTTTTCAGGTTCATTATTCCGCTTTTACAGATGGTGAACATTCCGCTGCGGCAGTTGTTGCCATGCAGGCCGCCATTGTCAAATGCATACGATGCTTTCACACTCCAACCCTTCAGTTTGCATGGCTTGTATGCGATTTCTACAAGCCCGGCATTGTTTGTCTTTATTTCTGTGAAGGGATCTTTGTATGTTCCCCAATTGTTGGAGTGTGTAAATAGTATTCTGTATGACAATTCCTCTGTGGGCTCGCCCTCAATACCTATGTGAAAGGCCTCTACGCGATTGTTATAACAATTCAAAATCCTATTCTCGTTGTATATGGGCGATGTAACAAGCGGTGAGCCCATTACCATACCGTAGTTGAACCATCCGTTGTACCACTTGTGGTTGTAGTTGTCGTCGCGGCAACTTATCTGGTCGGGTATCTTGTCGGTCTTGTCGTGATATACCGGGCCACTCTGATTCTTCAAATTAAAATACTCTATGGCAAGGTTTTTTATCCATTTGCAATCCTTTAACTTGAGTTCTATGCCCACAAGCTGTTCTGTCCACAAGCCATATTCCATAAACATTTGTGAGTGGTCATCGAAAAGGTGTTCGTAATATGTGCGCAGGCTCCACTCTTCTTGTTCCCAATTGATTGCAGCATGCCAGCTGCCAAGATGGTTGCCCGCAATATTTGTCTTGTCAAAATCGGTGTATTCCTTGTCGCCGCTGCTTGGAACAAATGCTTTGAAATAGTCTGTGAGTCGGGTAGGGTTGGTATGGTTTACCCCTTTAACATTTTCAAAATTATAAATGGTACCACCAAACTGTGTGGTCATCTGCAATCCCCATTCAAACGACAGGGGGTGTTTTTCCTTTTTTCCTATTTTGAAAAATATTGCTTTTGAGTGATAGCGTACTCCCACGGTATGAGCATTACCATCGTTTACCCAATCTTTTTGCCATTCGCCATCGCTAAACCATCCGTAAGCAAGATGTCCGCGTATTTTGAACCAGCCATTGGTGCCAAAGAAATCGTAATACTCCGGTACCTCGATGCGTATTTGTGGCACAGGGCGTGCATTGCCGCTCTCGACGAGGCCTCCGCTTGAAATCCTATGATTCTTTAATTCTCCCCAACGTTCTTTCTGTCCCATGGACAAGGCGAACATCTTCCAATTTACATCGGCATAGGCCTGCTGCAAGTAGATTGTCGATGTCAATCCTTCACCTGCAACAATGTCGGTGCCCCATGAAAGGGATATCCCCTTGTTCCCAAACGTGTGATACCCGGCTAGCCCTGCACGCATATATGCAAACCCTGCCTCATTGCCACTCAATCCTTGTCTGTTAGACAGATGCCAAGTGGGTGGAGTATCTTCGCCGGCATAGGTACCGGTAGTCTCTACTCTGTATTCTATATTTTGCGCCTGTGTAGTGGATACAAGTGTCGCAAGCGATAGTATGCCAAATAGTCTCTTTATCATTTTTTGTTTTTTAGTCTCTTTTTGAAAAAATAGTGCCATGTTCTGAATATCGGCCCCCAAAGTGTTTCGCTTGGGTAACTGCTCATGAATTTCATGTGATGCATGCTTTTGCTTATTGCCCGCTTTATGAGCGAACTGCTCATTTCGTTCTTGTATCGCGGGCTGTATTTGCCAAAATTCCCGGCTATCATTATCTCGTTGAGCAAGAATTCACCCTCTTTTTCAAGTGGCTTGGTGAGCATTAAAGCATCGTCTGTGTTGAAGACTCTTTTAAGAACATGCATTACGGCTCCTGCAAAACGCAACATCTTCAACTCCTTCAGCACGTTTAATGCAGTCTCTTTCTCCTGTGCCGTGAATCCCTGTTTCAATACGTAATGGTAATCGAGCAACTGCCTGAGCCCTATTCCCTCCTGGAACAGATGCCTGTATATATGTAACAGAATATAGATGCGGTTAAAGGCGTTGGTAGGTACGTTTACCTCGCCACCCTCGTTACCCATAACGGTTTTGTTGGTGAACTGTAGCTCACTCTCTTCGTTAAAGTAGCGTTGCAGTCTCTTGTTGGTGAAATAGCTGTTCATCCATGTTGGTGTGAAATGTATCTCTATTCCCACCTTGCCTATCTCAATAAAATCCACATGGTGATATACCGGTCTGCAATTGGGCAGATGGCGTTTGACATAATCGAGAATTTTATCTCTGCCGCCTTCGAGCCATATATCGATATCTCCCGGTGTGCGCAGAGTGGGGTTGTCATACAGCAGTGCGACACCTTGCCCTTTTAATATGGTGCTGCGGAATCCCTCCTCTTTGAATTTGGCGCTCACTCTTGCTGCGATGATATTAAGTTTTTCATTTTGTTGCTTTATTCGTTGGCAACAATTGTGCCACATTAGTAACAGGTTTTTGGGCGGTCGCCTATCTGCATCGAGTTTCTCGATACCCGCGAATGTTATCCCCAAAAGTGTCTGTTTTTGTGATAACTCAAAAATCTGCTCCCAATCCTGCGCGGTGGGGGAGAACGCGAACTCATTGCTTGTGCCTATGCCCATGCGTATAAGTTCAAAAAACATCTCTGTTACATCGGAATATTGCATTATATCTTATAATCGTAGAGGGTGCGCTGGTTTCGGCACACCCTCTTTTTGTTTTTAGTTACGACGTATTCTTATTTGCAGCGCGTCTTTAATGGGTTTATCATTTATAATAACCAAATAACCGCCACCGCCAGCACCTGTTATTTTGATACCCTTAACATCGTTTATGTACTCGTTTATTGTCTCCATCACATAGTCGGGTGCCATGTTGGGGAACATTGCAATTTGGGCACGGAAAGAATCGGTAGTGGCCTTTCCCCATGCATCGATATCCTTGTTGTTTATTGCCTGCCAGCAATCATTGGCTGCTTGGGCAAGTCTTTCAGCTCCTTCCTTGTCAATCTTTGTGTTGGCAAGTACATCGTAATCACCCTTACGTGGCGACAAGGGAATGAGCCAGATGCTTTTCTCTATAAAACTCAATATGTCGTTATCCTTAACGCTCTTGATTTCGCTTGGCCAATATTTCTCGTCTTTATAGTTCAGACGGTTAAGTCCTGGCATTACCACGCCTATGGCATCCTGTGAGCCGCTGATATATGGCGAGCCGGGAGGGTTTTCATAGCAAAAGAGCTCTTTTGCAAGCACTTCGCGGTCGCCTTTGGGTATGTCTATGTGCCACATCTCAATAGCTGCTTTGCGTGAGGATGTGCTCATACCGCTTCGGTTATTGAAATCGTAGTCGGGCTCAATGTTTATGGTCAAGACCGGCCCTTCGGCATATTTGTTTACATATGGCTGGTCGAGCCATCCGCCGGCGAGATCAATGCGATAGGGTATTTTACACTCTTGGCGCAGGGCGGTGGTAGAGCGTGTTGGCAACCCGGCTTCGGGTATGCGTGTACTCACCTTTAACTCAATACCGTTTTCTTCACAGAAGCGTTTCTTTTCGGGTGTATATCCATCGGTGTTTACAAAAAATATATCGGGTTTCAATGCCTTTACATCCTCGGCAAAATCCATGATACCGCTGCCCGAATTAACAAAAGCATCCTTTACATAGCGAATGGCCTTTACCATGTATAGGCGTTCTTCCTGGGTATTAATGGTTTTTCGGTTCTTCAAGTCCTGAATTGTGCTGTCCGAACCTATTCCTACATATAAATCTCCGTATTGAGATGCCTCTTTGAAGAAGGCTACATGCCCGGAGTGTAACATATCATAGCACCCCGACACAAAAACTTTTTTACTCATATTTGGATTTGTTTCTATTGTGTTTGATTAATGCAGCAAAGCAAAACGCATTGTTCTCTGCAATCATATATATGCAAAAATAGTATAAATAATATAAATGTAAGCCTTTTTCGCTACAAAGTTGTTTGTAATCTTCTTCTTATTTGGATATAGTGGTAATTAGTTGTCGCTGTTTATGGTATCGGTTGGCATGGCGGGAAAGGCCTTCCCCTCGTTAAGAACCTCCACGGCTTTCAATACTGTTTCGTCTGTTAGATTGATATACTTTACATGCTCCAACATACCCAAAATGTTGTAGATTATATTGGCATTCAGCGGCTCTACAAGCATCTTGCGCGATTTGACTGCCTGTTCGGCGGGCAGTTCCACGCCCTTTTCTGCTGCAAATTTTATAAATTCCTCCACAGCAGAATTCTCCTTCATATACGTTACAATATCCTGATATCTCTTAAAGCCGGCAAGCTTGCTGCGATTCTCCTTGCTATATTTGAATGTAAATGCCGTGAGCAATCTTTTATTGACGACTGTGGTTATGTAGGGGGTGTATTTTGCCGAATCACCGGGAACGAATATGTCGGGCATAATGCCTCCGCCACCATAAACCGTGCGGCCGATGCTTGTCTTGTAAACCAATGAATCGTTTTGGTGTATGCTGTCCTGCGAAAAGAATTCGCCACGTTCGTAACGATTTATTATATCCATTGCATACTCCTCGTCGTCGCCCTTGGTGTATGGTTTTTGTATGCAACGACCAGATGGAGTGTAATAACGAGCTATTGTCAAGCGCACAGTCGAGCCGTCTTTGAATTCAAAGGGTTGTTGAACCAGTCCTTTTCCAAAAGTTCTGCGCCCGATGATTGTGCCGCGGTCGTTGTCCTGGATGGTTCCGGCAAGAATCTCACTTGCCGATGCCGATATCTCGTCGGTGAGCAGCACAAGCGGAATATCTTGCAGATTGCCTCTGCCGTTAGCATAGTCGATGTTGCGTGGTGAGTTTACCCCCTCGGTATATACGATGACATCGCCTCTTTTCAGGAACTCGTTTGCCATTTGCAATGCAACGCTCATGTAGCCGCCGCCATTGCCACGCAAATCTACAATCAATCCCTTGCAGTTGTTTTGCAGTAATTTAGCTACAGCGATAATGAATTCGGTAAAAGTCTGTTCGGCAAATCTCTCAACCTGCACGTATCCCCATTTGTTATCAATGATATATGCGGCCTCGATGCTCTCCAATGGAATATCGCCACGTACAATATTGAAGTGGAGCAAATCCTTCTCACCATATCTTTTTACACTCAATTTTACTTTGGTACCCTTGGGGCCTTTGAGTTTTTTCATGGCATTTTCCTCGGTACATACATCGCCCACAAACAGGGTGTCGTTCACCTTCACGATGCAGTCGCCGGCCATCAGCCCCACCTGTTCCGATGGGCCGCCGCGTATTACATCGCTTACATTTACCGTATCCTCTTGTATGGTGAATCGTATTCCTATTCCGCTGAAACTGCTGGCAAGATCGGCATTTGTGGCCTCTAAATCCTTGGCGGGGATATATTGGCTGTGAGGGTCGAGCTCGCTCAAAATCTTGGGCATGGTCTTCTCCATGATATCTTCCATGCTGAGCGAATCTACATAGTTGTAATGCACTAATTGCATCAACTCGTCTACTTTATTAGCTCCGGGTGCGGTTATTAGAATGGTCTGGTGTCTGTTGGACGATATATATATGCCTATCAGCACTCCTATAAGAGTGAACAGAACGAGCAAGGTGGGTGTGAATTTTTTCATAAAAACAATTATTCCTCGTTTTCTTGTAAATAAACGGTCTCCACGCCGGCTCTTTTCAACAGATCGAGCCCATCGGTGATGCGATATTGAACGCTATATACCACACGTTTTATTCCGGCTTGTATTATAAGTTTGGAACACTCTATGCATGGCGATGTTGTTACATACAGGGTGGCTCCCTCGCTGCTGTTGCCCGAGCGTGCAATCTTGGTAATGGCATTGGCTTCGGCATGCAGAACGTATGGCTTTGTGAGACCGCTTTCCTCGTCCTCGCATATGTTCTCAAATCCGGCAGGTGTGCCGTTATATCCGTCGGATATAATCATTTTATCTTTTACAATGAGTGCGCCCACTTTACGCCTTTGGCAATAAGAGTTTTCGGCCCAAATGGCAGCCATGCGCATATATCTCAAATCGAGTTCTCTCTGTTTTTTGCTCTCTTCCATAGTAATGGGTATTGTTTAATTGTTCTAATGTAGTATCAAAAGGGATTCTTACACGGCGGTTGTATAATCCCCTTTTTATTTATTGTAAAATTGCATGAAAGCATTGCCTTGCTGCACAATTATCTGCAAATAGTTGGCGTCTCCGTTGTACGAAACGGCATTCTGCAACATATTTCTCATCCTTTTTGCTATATCGTCGTTTGTTATGTTTCCGCTTGTTCTTATGTTGCTGCAACGGAATGTGCGCGAATCGCCATCGGCTTGCCAATTGCCTGTTATCGTAGCATCGGCAGGAGTTGTCAGTGTAAACGTGTTGCCTTTGAACAACATTATATATGCGGTGTTGTTCTGGGGAACAAAATGCTCTTTACCCTCTTGTATGAATGTGAGTGTCCAGGTGCGGTCTATGAAAATCTCCTGTATATCGTCTTCCTTGTTGCATGATGCAAAGGAGATTGTTGCAAGGATAATGAGCGCTGTTTTTATTATTCTGTTTTTCATTATTCAGCATATTAAAAGTGTGGGCAAATACTCTCTATTCCGTCTCTTTCGAGCAGCGCCTCTATTTGTGGCTTGCGCCCTCTGAAACGCAGATACAGATTCATGGGGTGCTCTGTATCGCCTTTCGATAGTATGTTATCGCGGAACGATTGAGCTACCTTCATATTCAATACGCCCTCTTCTTTGAAGCGCGAGAAGGCATCGGCATCGAGCATTTCAGCCCATTTGTAGCTGTAATATCCTGCTGCGTATCCTCCCGACATGATGTGGCTGAATTGCGGAGTTATTCCGGCCTCTTGTACCGCGGGGAGCAACTTGATGGCGGCTATCGCGGCATGTTCATACTCCAATACATTGCCCTCGAACGGCTTTGATATATTGTGCCATGCCTGGTCAATGAGCCCAAGCCCCACTTGGCGTATACATTGATATGCTGCACGGAAATTGCGTGCTGCGCGAATCTTGTCGAGCAGTTCCTGCGGTATTGTTTCTCCTGTTTCGTGGTGAAAGGCAAATATCTTCAAAAATTCCTCTTCAAATGTAAAGTTTTCCATTATCTGCGATGGCATCTCCACGAAATCCCAAAGTACGTTGGGGCTGCATAGGGAGGCGTATGTAACATCGGATAAAATTCCATGCAAGCAGTGTCCGAATTCGTGTAACAGAGTGTTAAGCTCGTCGAAATTCAGCAGTGTAGGCTTCCCCGGTAACGGCTTGCGGAAGTTTGTGGAGAGTGTTATGTGCGGGCGGTTGTCCTTGCCGTCGGCATCCTTGTATTGAGCTTTCAGCGAGTCCATCCATGCACCGGCATGCTTGCCTTTACGTGCGTAGAAATCGCAGTAGAGCAGTGCAAGGTATGTGCCATCATAATCGTAAACTTCCCACACTTTCACATCGGGGTTGTATGTGGGAATGTCATGATTCTGCTTGAATGTAATTCCATAAAGGCGTGTCGCCAAATAAAATGCTCCATATATTGCCTGGTCCAAATTGAGATATGGACGCACAATCTCGTCGCTGATATTGTATTTTTTCTCTTTCAACTTTTCGGAATAGTATGCAAAATCCCATGGTTCGAACTTAAACTCCTTTCCCTCGCACTCCAAGGCATAGCGCTTAACCTCATCTACATCGTTGCGTGCTGCCGGCAGGTAGCTCCAAGTGAGCTTGCCAAGCATCGCGAATACGGCATCGGTGGTCCCGGCCATGCGCTCGGCAAGAACATAATCGCTATATGTGTCATATCCAAGCAGGCGGGCGAGTTGCAAACGTGCATTTACAATGTCCTTTACAATATTACGGTTGTCGTACTCATTGCCTTTTGCTCCTATTGTGCTGTATGCCATATACATCTGCTTGCGCAGTTCACGGTTGTTGCAGAATGTGATAAATGGCAGATAGCTGGGGCGGTGAAGGGTGAAGAGCCATCCCTCTTTTCCGCTCTCTTTCGCGCTCTTTTCGGCCGTCTCAATAAGGTCCTCGGGCAGCCCTTGCAAATCCGTTCTCTCGGTTACGAGCAGGGTGAAGGCATCGGTGTCTTTTATAATGTTTTCCTGAAATTTCAACGACAGCAAGATGAGTTGCCTGCTCAATGAACGATACTCCTCGCGTTCGTTGCCCACAAGGTTTGCTCCCTGCCTCACAAAACTTATGTATATGTTCTCTGTGAGTCTTTTTTGTTCGTTGGTGAGCGTGGCGGGCATGTTGTCATACACGCTTTTTATGCGGGCAAACAGTTTTTCGTTAAGCGTTATGTTGTTTCTGTGTTCGGTGTATATCTGTTGCATCTCCTCTTCCACTTTTACAATTTCGTCGTAGCTGTGGGAGTATATCAGCGCATTGAAAGCACATATAACATCGCTTAACATTTTTCCGCCACACTCGTATGGTATGATGGTGTTTTCAAATGTGGCAGATGCTTTGTTATTGCAAATTTTTTCAATATTCTCTTCTTCTCTTTTTACACCCTCCTTGACAGCGGGTATAAAATGCTCCAAAGTGATGCGGTCATAGGGGAAAGCATCAAAGGGGGTGTTGTATGGTATGCAAAAAGGATTCTCTCTCATCTTCTGTTGTCTATTATTATAAATCATGCGAATATAGCTATTTCCGTTTATTTTTGCCTCTTTATTTTTCACAATATTTATTAAAAGGTGGTAAAATTCCCGCTTTGTAAAATATAACAACAAAACGCTCTCTTTGTTTTTGTGATATTGCATAAAATAAGCAACAAACCGGTCGTAGAGCCGGTTTGTTGCTTATTTTGTTAATGTACGGATTAGAGATTGAATGTTCCCTCAACAAGTTGTCCCATAGCCCATACACCGCGAATGTTTAATGCCTCGTCAAGAATCATAATATCCGCATCCTTATCCTTCTGCAATGAGCCCTTACGGTTGTAAACACCCATAATCTTCGAAGGTGTCTCCGATGCCATTCTCACGGCGTCTTCCAAAGGAATCTCGGCCTTCTGCACAAGGGTACGAATCAGACGGTCCATTGTGGCAACGCTGCCGGCAAGAGCAGTGCGATCGGCAAGTTTGCAAACACCATCCTCAATGATTACACGGGGGTCGAATGCGGTGGTGCTGTCGCTTGCTGCGCATGCAAGAGCATCGGTGATTACGCAAGCCTTCTCCACACCTTTGATTTTGTGAACAAGACGTAAAATTGTTGCGGGTACATGAATACCGTCGGCAACAACCTCAACGGTCATATCGTCGTGCAGATAGATGCTCTCCACGGTACCCTCGTATTTGTATTCGCGACGTTTGTGGAAACCGGGCATGGCATTGTAGAAGTGGGTTGCGTGAGTGTAACCGTTCTCGTGTGCCACATGGATGTCTTCATACTCGGCCTGTGTGTGTGCAACCGATGCCAAAATACCTTTTGATGTAATGTATTTACCAAACTGCATTGCTCCGGGCAACTCGGGGGCTGCATCCCAACGCTTGATACAATTCCATTTTTCAACCAATGGGATATACTCTTTGGGGTCGGGATCTTTTATATTCTCGGGCAACTGACCACCGGCCATCTTCATATTAAGGTAATGTCCCTCCAAGTGCAAGCCGAGAACGGGGCTGTTGGGCTCGGCCATCAGTTTGGTACAAGTTTCGGCGGCAGCCTCAATCATGGGTACGGTAGATGATGAAAGGGTGGGGAATATACTTGTTGTTCCGTGTTTCATGTGAGCTTTTATTGCGCCACGGAAAGCCTCCTCTGTGCCTTCCATAAAGTCGCAACCGCCACCACCGTGGATATGAATTTCCACGCCACCGGGAACTACATACATGCCTTTTGCATCAACAACCTCGGCGCCAATAACGGCAAGGTCGCAGTTAGTTACCTCTAAAATCTTGTTGTCTCTGATGATTACAGAGCCGTCCTTCAACCAACCTTGTGGAGTAAGGATTTTTGCGTTAATAATTTGCGTAAGCATAATATCGTGTCTTTATAAGTTTTTAGTTGTCTTTTTATACAAAAATAGTGCCGACAGGCTTATAGCAAAGTTCGTTTTAGCTATTTACTGCGGGTATAAGCTTCTCAAAGTGTTTGTTCCACAAAGTTATTTAATTTTAATTTTATTGGCTATTTTTTTTGCACTTTTTTCTCTATTATTTGATAAAATTTCCTCTTAGAAAATATTATACCTTATTTGTTTGTGATATTGCATTTGTCAAATAGCAATAAAAATGCGTGGTTCGCTTTGATTTTTATATTAAATATGCCTTTTTGCTTTCAAAAAGATATTTGTTTGTTTTTTCTCACTTTTTGTTTTTGCGTTGATGTTTTTGCAAAAAAGCGAGAAAAAACCTTCCTTTTTTCAAAAAATCCCCCTGTTTTTGCAGAATAGATTCATAAAATCAATGCTTTTTTTATAAAATTCTTTGTAATTGGGCGGTGCGGCTGTATATTTGCAAACGATTAGCAATTTTACAAAAAGAAAATATTGCAAATGTCAGAATCTCTGTTATGCGCAATATAATTAATTAGGTACATAATATGTCAAAATTAAGATTCGAGGTTGTTACGGCTGCATTTGGCAAAAGTGCCGTGGATGTCCCCAATAAAACAGAACGCCCTTCTGATTACTATGCGATGAAAGTCTTTAATCGCGAGAAGATGTTCAAATATCTTCCCAAGGATATATATAACAGTCTTATAGATGTAATAGACAATGGCGCTACGTTTGACGGTTCAATAGCCGATGCCGTTGCCGAAGGCATGAAAAAATGGGCGGTAGAGAACAATGCCACACACTATACCCATTGGTTTCACCCGCTTACCGAAACAACCGCCGAAAAGCACGATGCCTTTATTGAACACGATGGCAAGGGTGGTGTGCTTGAGGAGTTTTCGGGTAAACTGCTCGTGCAGCAAGAGCCCGATGCATCTTCGTTTCCCAACGGTGGCATACGCAGTACCTTTGAGGCTCGCGGTTACAGCGCATGGGACCCCACATCGCCCGCCTTTCTCATAGGCGACACGTTGTGTATTCCCACAGTCTTTATATCATACACCGGTGAGGCACTCGACTACAAAGCTCCATTGCTTAAATCACTTCGTGCAGTAGATAAAGCGGCCACCGACGTATGCCGTTATTTTGATAAAAATGTAAAGAAGGTTACAACCTATCTTGGCTGGGAACAGGAGTATTTTCTTGTGGATGAAGGCATGCTGCTTGCCCGCCCCGATTTGTTGCTCACCGGGCGCACACTCATGGGACACGACAGCGCCAAGAACCAACAGCTCGAGGATCACTATTTCGGCTCCATACCTGCCCGCGTGGCAGCCTTCATGAAGGACTTGGAGATAGAGGCCATGAAGTTGGGCATCCCTGCAAAAACCTGCCACAATGAGGCTGCTCCCAACCAATTCGAGTTGGCACCTATATATGAGGAGTGCAACCTTGCCGTCGATCACAATATGCTCATAATGGCACTCATGAAAGAAGTTGCGCGCCGCCATGGTTTCCGTGTGCTATTGCACGAAAAGCCCTTCAAGGGGGTTAATGGATCGGGCAAGCATAACAATTGGTCGCTTGGTACCGATACGGGTACACTGCTCATGGCACCGGGTAAAACCGATAAGGACAATCTGCGTTTCATAACATTCGTGGTAAATACCCTTGCAGCCATATATCGCCACAACGGCCTATTGAAAGCCAGCATAATGTCGGCTGCAAATGCGCACCGCTTGGGTGCAGCCGAGGCACCTCCCGCAATTATATCAAGTTTCTTGGGGTCGCACCTGTCGTCAATCCTCGACCACATGGAGACCACCGACGATGTGGTGAAGATATTGAGTAAGCGCGAACTGCGTCTTAATATTCCTGCGCTCCCCGAACTTATGATAGACAACACCGACCGTAACCGCACATCCCCCTTTGCCTTCACCGGTAACCGTTTTGAGTTCCGCGCTGTGGGTTCCGAGGCCAACTGCGCAAGCGCAATGATTGCGCTCAACACCGCCATGGCCGAGCAGCTTACCATATTCAAAAAAGAGGTGGATACGCTCATAGAAAAGGGTGTAGCCAAGGAAGACGCACTTGTAAAAATAATTCGCAAATATATAAAATACAGTAAACCCGTGCGTTTCGATGGTAACGGATACTCTGACGAGTGGCGTCGCGAAGCCATAAAACGCGGCCTCGATTGCGAAGCAAGTGCGCCGATAGTATTTGACCGCTATCTCGACAAAGAGAGCGTGGAGATGTTTCGCAAGATGGAGGTAATGACCGAAACCGAGTTGAAAGCCCGCAACGAAATCAAATGGGAAATGTATACCAAGAAGGTGCAGATAGAGGCACGTGTGCTTGGCGACCTTGCCCTCAACCACATAATACCCACAGCCACCAAATATCAAAGTTCATTGCTCGACAATGTAATAAAAATGGAACAGGTGATAGGTAAAGAGGAGGGCGACAAGATGTCGCAAGAGAATATATCGCTTATAAAGGAGATAGCGGTGCGTGTTACCGAAATACGCCGTCTTGTGCACGAAATGGTAGAACGCCGCAAGGTGGCAAACAAAATAGCCACAGAGCGCGACAAGGCCATTGCATACCATGACACCGTTGCTCCCATGCTTGAAGAGATACGTACCCACATAGATAAACTTGAACTTGTCGTCGATAACGAACTATGGACACTGCCCAAATATCGTGAGTTATTGTTTATCTGTTAAATATAAAAAATATGGTGGCATTAGCCACCATATTTTTTATATTCTTTCTACCATTCCTCCAAAATCCTCTGAGCCTCTTTATCTCCCATCCTCACCGCATCGCGGTAAAGATCCTTTGCAAGGCGCTTGTTTTTCTTTGTTCCCAAGCCGTAGCGATAGCAATGGGCAAGATACTTGATGGCTGCAACATCCTTATGCTTTCTTAATGTCATGGCCCACTGATAAGCCTCTTTGTAATTGGCACAAGAATCGTCGTATTGCATCATATAACGCATAGCCTTCACATGATTCATACCGGCCGCCTTGCGGGTAGCATCCAACGGAGTGCCAAGGAGTGAGTCGCGCTCTATATTTTCGGCCTCCATGCAACGGCTGTATAGGTATAGCGCATCGGCATTCTCTTGCATTGCCGATTTATGCAACAATGCCATACCTTCTATGCTGTCGCCATTTTCTATATAGCTCTTGCCAAGCTCGAATTCCGATGCCGCATATCCCTGTTCCACCGCCTTCTCAAACCAATGTATGGCAGCCAACAAATCTTTCTTCGTTCCCTCGCCGTTGCGGTACATAAGGGCAACATCGTGCTGCGCCCGGGCCTCACCTTTTTTGGCGGCTTTCAACATAAATTTGAATGCAAGCAACTTGTTTGTTTTGAGAGCATGCCCATCGCGGTAATACTCCCCTATGCGGTACATGGCGGCAGGGTAGCCGTATTGCGCAAGTTCAATGTATGTTGTGAGCCCCTTGCTGTATCTCTTTTGGCGATGATAAATCTCGGCCTCTTTGAACACCTCATCGCACTCAGCCCAAAAGAGCGAATCCTTCAAAGCTTCCATACTGCGTATGACAATATTCTTCTGCTTTGCTGCATCTCCTCTTCTTTCCACTCTTGCAGGCATGGTTTCGTCGTTGCTGTAATATGTATCCCCGGCACGCCCCTCCACATTTACGGCAATGGCATCGCACTCGCTGCTGTTGTAGAACTCCACAACCACCTTGCCATCGGCAGCCTTCACACGCGGGCTCCACAGCAGTGTGCGGCGGTAATCCTTTTCCGTGGGTGGGGTTTGGCTGTAATCGGGCGAATAGAACTGTTTGCTCTTGCTATATCCCTGTATGCTTGTATAGCGGCAAGTGCTGCTCGATGTTGTGAGCTCCGGTACAACGCCTTTCCGCTCTTCGCCCTCCTTATATGGTATAAAGCAGGCAAGGCGGTTGGGCGAGGAGGGGCGGCTTATATGATTCTTGTATGTTAAACCATACATCTCCTTCAAGCGACGTATAAAAATATCTCTGTAATCTTCGCCTTGGCTGAAAGGGAGAATGAATTGTAGCGATAAAAAACCTTGATAGAATATTGTACCGTGTTTTCCCTTATTCTCTAAGGCGCGCCCCTTTGACTCCCAAAAGTATTCTCCGTCGCCACCTGTTATCTGCTTGGTCTTTTTGGCATCGCTTGTAATAACCACCTCCTTGAAATTGGCCATCTTCTCGGGGTGTGTACCATGCAGGTATTCATGGTCGATAACAAGTGTGGAATCCTTGTGATACTCTCCTTTGACAACCACGTTATGCACCCAATAACTATAGGGTAGTGCATAGCGGTGGAAAATACTTGTTACCACATTGGATGCTGTGAGCACATCGTTGAATATATACAGCTGTTCGCGTGCATCTTGCTCTTCTTGGCTGTAATCGTCGAGCAATTGTTGTTTTTCTTCGCTGTCAAGTATTCTCAATCCGTGGTTTATGCTGTCAATCATATCGGAATAGGTGTTCCCATCGAAGAATGTAACATCGGTGGCATACTCCCACTCCTCCAAATAGTCGAGCCTGAGCTCGCTTATCGGCGGGACATCGAACTTTTTGTTTTTCTTTTTACCGGTAATCTCGATATTATCCAGCAGAATATATTCCTTCGATTTATTCTCTATACCACTGTCATCTATCAACGATTTGCCCAAGTTGTGTTCCCAATATGCCATGTACTGCGAGCGTGGCGAAAAGTAGCGGTCGAGCACAAAGCGGTAGTTTATGCGGTCGCCATGCTTGATTGTTGTCTTTGGCAACAGATCGGCTATCCTTTTTCCATGGAATTCGCGTAAATCAATGGAGAAAGAGGCGTTTTCGTCCAATCTGAAAGCCGATGTAACCACGGTGTCGGGGTTGTAGGCGATATCCATGCGCACGAGTGTATATGGCATAGGTGTTATTTGGTAAGGCTGGAATTCATTAAAGATGATTCGCCTCGAACGCTGGTAGAACTTGCCACGCAGAGTTATTCCCTTTTCGGGATCAACGATGTCTGTAAATTCCTCCGCAGTCAATTTCTCCCAATCGTATGCGCTCCATCCGTTGGTGAGCATCACAAGGTCGAGGTGTTCTTTCCTCTTCTTGTTGCTGCGGTCGAAATATTGCCCTGCATCGGGGATATAGCCCTTAACCTCGGAGCCTAACAGCAGATAACTATACATATTATATCCCCATGATGTCTGTTGCTTCCCCGCAAGGTCCATAACCGAAACAGAGAACTCTGCATTATCCTCAATAGGCATGCTGTCCTCGCGCTCAATCACAAGTTTTACCTTCGCGTGCGCCTTTGGTGCGAATTTGGTAATATTGCTGTCATTGGCTTTAACCCTTAACCTTGCACTCCTTCTGTCGTTTGCTTGCAGCGAATCGTGCTCCACAAAAAACATGCGCTCGGCAAGCGGGGTGGTGCCACTGAATACCACGGCGCGACACACGCCCTCGTAAATACCGTTTTTATCAATGGCAAAACATGTGTCGCTGTTCTGTATCCTTTTGTAGAACCCCAAACTACTGCGGTGCATAACCGCAAAGCCAAGCTCCGTTGCGGTGGGGTAGTTGTTCTTGATGGAAAACAATATGCTGTCCCCGGCCTCTTTCACCGCCAATACAACCCCCTCATCCACTATTGCAGGGAATTTGAACTTATGCTTTTTTGCTTTCCCCTTATCGTTGTTTATATAGACCTCGGCCGTATATTTTACCCCCTCCTCGGGTGTCAGTGTGAACGAGCCCTTTCCCATGTGCTGCGGGGTGGTTCTCAATAGCTCCTTGTCATCGGCATAAACCACCACCTCGTTATTCACATCCACACCCTTTTCTCCAAGCACCTCATACGCCACGCGGCTCTCAATGTCGCGAACAAGGTGCCCGCCTTCGGGGTAAAAATTGAGGGAATTGAATCCCTTGCGGTTCACATCCTTGTTGTCGTATGCCATGTAACGCCTTTTGCGTTCAAGCATATTCTTGAATTCCCAATTGTTGCCATTCACTTGGTCGAACACCGGGAACACGCGGCTGAAATGTGCATGCTCGCCCCAATTAAGCATATAACGGGTATATGCCCTTATCTCAAAATATCCCGAATAATAGAGAGGGTCTAAATAAAACTCCCCCAGGCATGTACCTGCATCGTCAAGCTTGTATTTTTCTGTTTTTATAACATATCCCTCGGGCGCAGTGAGCTCCACATATAGCACACGGCTCAGCTCGGTGGGTCGGTCGTCGTTGTTGCTTGTAACCTGCGCCTTGAACCACAGGGTATCGCCCAGGAAATATGCCGTGTTATCGAACTGCATATACACCTGCTCGGGTGGAAGTATGCGCCCAATCTGCAATGCGCGCAAGGCAGCACTATCGCTTGGCGTTTGGGCTTGCAAAGCACAAACTGCGAGCAGATAAATGATAAAAAATAATATCTTGTCTTTGCGCATAAAGGGGTATGGTGGATTTGGGGTTATTCGTATCTTATTGCCTCTATGGGGTCAAGGTCGGCGGCCTTCTTGGCTGGATACCATCCGAAGAATATACCTGTAATGGTACATACCGCAAAGCTCAAAATAACACTCCACGGCTGTATATAAATGGGCCATGCCGCAATAATCTTTACCAGGTATGAACATCCGGCACCCACAAGCACGCCTATTATTCCGCCCGTGATGCTTATCAATATGGCCTCAATGAGGAATTGGCTCAAAATATCAATACCTCGCGCACCCACCGACATGCGCAAGCCAATCTCCTTTGTGCGCTCGGTTACCGATACATACATTATATTCATAATACCGATACCGCCCACAATGAGTGAGATGCCCGCAACACAACCAAGCAACACGGTCATCATGTCGGTGGTGCTGTTCATCATCTCGCTCAGTTCCTGTTGCGAATGTATTCTGAAGTTGTCCTGCTGCCCCTCGGCAAGTTTATGGTTGCGACGCAGGATGGCTGTAACTTCCTCTATGGCCTTGTCGGTTAAATCCTCCTCTATGGCCGATGCGTTTATTCCTTGCAAATGGGTAACGGCAAGAATACGTTTCATCACACTTGTATAGGGGGCAAGCACTATGTTGTCCTGGTCGTGCCCCATGCTATTGTAGCCCTTGGGAACAAGGGTACCCACAACGGTAAACGGTATACTGTTGAAACGCACTACTTTGCCCACAGGGTCCTCGCCGTTGGGGAATAATTCATCGATTACCGTTTTCCCCAAAATACAGACCTTGGCCGCTGTTTTTATCTCCTGTTCGCTGAACATTTCGCCATCCTGTATCTCAAGTTGTCTGATGGTGAGATGGTCCTCGCTTATACCATAGATGGTGGTGGGGGTGTTATGATTGCCGCGAATCATCTGTCCCGAACTGTTCACACTCGGGCTCACCGCCGACAGTAACTGCGCCTCGCTTTTCAGGCTTTCGTAATCCTCAAGTTTAAGTGTCTGCATATCGGTGCTGTTTTGGCGTACACCGCCACGACGGTCGCCACCGGGATGTATCATAATCATATTGGAACCCATCTCCGATATTTGCGCCTGTATGCTTCTTTTGGAGCCTTGTCCTATTGCAAGCATTGTGATAACCGATGCTACACCTATGATAATACCAAGCATGGTGAGGAAAGCACGCAGCTTGTTGCCAGCAATGGCACGTATTGCTATTTTGAATAGGTTAATGAAATTCATGGCTTGATATTCTTAATCGTCGTTCTGTACCGGGAGCGAAGCAAGTGTCTCTGCTGCCGATAGAATATTGCTGTTTATGGTATCCTCTTTTATCTTTCCGTCTTTGAGCACTATGTTACGGCTGCTGTATTGTGCAATCTCGGGGTTGTGCGTTACAAAAATTATAGTACGCCCCTCGGCATGCAGACGCTGAAAGAGGGTTAGAATCTCGAACGAAGTGCGCGTGTCAAGGTTACCCGTGGCCTCGTCGGCAAGTATAACGGCGGGGTTGTTTACTAATGCACGGGCAATGGCTACACGTTGCATTTGGCCGCCACTCATCTGGTTGCTCTTGTGCATAAGACGGTCGCCAAGGCCCACAGCCTTCAACGCCTCAACAGCTCGGGCACGGCGTTCTGTGGCCGATATACGCGGGTTATACATCAATGGCAGTTCCACATTCTCCACGGCTGTGGTCTTTGCCAGCAGATTGTAGTTCTGGAATACAAAACCAATCTTGCGCATACGCATGCCGGCTCGTTGATTCTTGCTCATTGAACGCACGGGAATGCCGTCGAGCTTGTACTCTCCGCTTGTAGGGGTGTCGAGGCAACCAAGCAGATTGAGCAACGTGGATTTTCCCGAACCCGATGTACCCATGATGGTTACAAACTCGTTTTCGGTTATAGTGAAACTCACTCCGCGCAGGGCGCGCACAATCTCCTCGCCCACGACGAACTCCCTTTTTACATTCTCCAATTCTATAATGGGTTTTGCCATAGAAAAAGAAATTCTATTTTGATTCTTGTAATTGTATGTTATTTATATACGATATTGTCATTTCGACGGAGCGAAGCGACGAGAAATCTAAAAAAACAGATTATAATCGTATTTAATGGCTTTTACTTTTTATTATTTCTGTTTCGTGGGCCGGGAGCAAACGGACTGCGCTCCGTGGGGCCTTGCGATGTGCTTCTTGTTGTTACGCTGACCTCGCTCACAACTTCGCTTCCAGCTGGCATTCCTTCAATGATTTCTGTGAGTGAGCCGTTTGTGGTGCCTGTCTTTACGCTGTGCGCAACAAAAGTATTTTCATCGAGTGTCCAAAGTTTTTCTTTGCCTTCGCAGTCGCGTATGCTATACTCCTCGCCCAGCAATGCAGCGTTAGGCGCAAAGCGTAATGCTTTGTTGCTCACAGTGATAACATCGTTTACTTCAAGTGTGTATATCGTTACGTTGGCAGTGAGGCCGGGTTTTAGTTTAAGGTCGGGGTTGGCGGCCGATATAACCACCTCGTATGTAACCACGTTGCTTGTTGTTGTGGGCTCCTGGCGCACCTGTGTAACAAATCCCTCGAATTCGTCATTTGGGAAGGCATCGACGGTGTAAACGCAGCGTTGCCCCACCTTTACATTTCCTATATCGGCTTCGTCAATGTCGGCGATAAGGCGCATGTCGGTGAGGTCGGCGGCAATGGTAAAGAGGGTGGGGGTGTTATACGATGATGCAACGGTCTGTCCCTCCTCGATGGCTTTGCTCAACACCACACCATCTATGGGCGATGTGATGGTTGCATAGCCCAAATTGGTACGTGCCTTCTGCACATTGAATTTGGATGTTTCGTAGCTGTTCTTTGCTTTTTGAAACGCCAGATTGGCAGTGTCAAAATCGTCGGCGCTCACAAGTCCTTTTTCGTAGAGAGTGGTGGTGCGTTCAAGGTTTTTTTTCTGATATTCATATTCTACCTGTGCGCTCTTCATGTTGTTTTCGCTGCTCGACAGCTCGCTGATGAGATTGGTGCGGTCGAGTTCGGCTATAACATCGCCTTTTTTAACAATGCTGTTGTAATCGACATAAACGTTGCTTATGATACCCGAGACCTGTGTACCCACCTCAACCTTTGTTACAGGCTCAATGGTGCCCGTTGCGGTTACTCCGCTGCAAATGTCCTTCTGCTCAACCTTTGTGTAGCTTATTTTAATGGGTAATTTCTGCCCGTTACCGCTTGTGAACCACACAATGCCGGCAATTACTGCAACTGCTGCCACAAGCAACAGTGCTCTTCTTTTTCTTCTCCTTCTCATATAATAATATGTTTGTTATTCATTAAAATAAAATATCGTTTCCCATGTAGAATTTAAGCAGTTGCATGTTCAATATTGCAGTATATTTCGATTGCAATAACTCCTGCTGTGCAGCCAGCAGATTGCTGCGCTCTGTGAGCAGTTCTGTGGCGTTCTTCAAACCCACACCGAATTGCTCGCTCACAAGGTCGTAGCTTGCTTGTGCGCTCTCCACATTGCTGCGTGCCGACAGGAATTTCTTTTGCGCGCTGTTGGCGTCGAGCCACAAGCCTTCTACCGTGCTGTATAGTTCTTTTCTTGCACTCTGTTCCTGTAATTGGCTGTTTGTCTTTTGTAGTTTGGCTTTTTGTATATTGCTCTTTGTACTACGATTGTCATATATGGGTATGGATAAAGAGAGGCCGACCGAACCGTTCAGATTATATTTCATCTGATGCCCGAAGCTTTCGTTGCCACTGTCGCTGTTGCTTGTTCCTGCGCCGGCATTAAGCGACACGGTGGGGTAGTATCCGCTACGCGCTATTTTGATGGCTATATCGGAACTTTCGGTCGATAGCTTGCTGCTTGCAATTTCGGGGCGGCAGGCAAGGGCGGCATTGTATGCCTCGTTCACAGTTGCCAAGGGGGCGAGGGCAAGTTCATCGGCGGCATCGGGTGTGGCAATCATTATGTCGCGTTCGTCGGTAATCTCCAATATCTGTTTCAGTTGTAGCTTGAATTGCGCAAGCTGCGCTTGGCTGTTAATCAGCTGATATTCGGCACCATTTACCTGCGATTGCAACTGCACCACTTCGCTGCGTGCTATCTTGCCTACCTCATATTTCGCCTCGCCCTGTTTAAGGCTCTCTTTTGCTGCCTCCAAAGTGGCTTTACTCACCTCTACGGCCTCTGTCGAATAGAGAATCTGTACGAATAGTTTGGCAATCTGCTCTTTAAGGCTGTTCTCGCGCTCCTTGACGCTCAGTTCGCTGATGTCGCGCGTTACATTCTGCTGCTTTATGTTGTTTATGTTTCTGCCGCCGTCGAACAGTGTAACCCTTGCATTTATACCATAGCTGCCCGAGTAGCTGAAATGGTCCTGCGAGGAACTCACACGGCTGCCACCCGAGCCATCGGAAGTTACGAAGGAACTCCCTTTGTCATCGAAGTATGGCTGGTAACGCCCGTTCTGGCTTGTGCTGAACGAGAGAGAGGGGAAGAGTGCCGCTTTTGCGCTTTTTACATTAATATTGCTCTCCTCCAAGGATATTTTCTCCATTTTGAGCTGAATGTTATGCTCCATGGAGTAGTCTATGCAATCCTTTAAGCTCCAAGGTTGCTGTGCCATGAGCCCGCCCGATGCTAATAGAAGAATTGCAAACAGTGTTTTTTTCTTCAACATATTATATTGTCAATTATATTAAGATATCGTACTCTTTGATTTTTAAATTAGGTGAAAGGTTTAATTCCAACAAGCAAAATTATTCAAAAAGTATTAAATAACAGCTAAACAATCTATATTTAACAACGAAAACTCATTATCGCCTGCTCAGATTGTGAATTTGGCAATTTATATCTATCTTCGCGCAAAAAATTGTAAAATTTTCTAAATACAAACAATGACGTACCGATTATTATGAATGTGAAAAACATAAAACGTGGCGTGCTTGCCCTCTCGCCCATTGCTCTTCTGCTTGCAATATATCTTGCAGGCTCGCTCGTGGCAGGCGATTTCTATAAAATTCCTATAACGGCGGCATTTATGGTATCGGCAGTATATGCCGTTGCAATAACCCGCAACGGTGCGACACTCGACGAAAGGATAAAGAGCTTTTCGCGTGGTGCTGCCAATTCCCGTGTAATGCTAATGGTGTGGATTTTTGTACTTGCAGGTGCGTTTGCCGCCCTTGCAAAGAGTATGGGCGCTGTCGATTCAACAGTGGCACTCACCCTCCATCTTATTCCGCAACACTTTTTGCCGGCCGGCATATTCATGGCAGCCTGTTTCATTTCTATGTCCATAGGTACATCGGTTGGCACCATTGTAGCATTGACACCTGTGGTAACAGCCCTTGCTGCACAAGTGGGGTTCGATGTGGCATGGCTTGTTGCAATAGTTGTGGGTGGAGCTTTCTTTGGCGATAATCTGTCGTTTATTTCCGATACCACTATCGCTGCCACGCAATCACAAGGCTGCTCCATGCGCGATAAGTTCAAAACAAATTTCCTCCTTGTTCTGCCTGCGGCAATAATAACGGTTATTATATATCTGTTCAGCGCTGTTTCCGCGGCTGTTACAGAAGCCATGCCGTTTACGGCGACAGATTGTATAAAGATTATACCTTATATAGTTGTTATAATAACAGCCTTATGTGGTATAAATGTGCTGGTGGTGCTTGTGGCCGGTATTATAATATCGGCTCTCGTAGGGCTGTTTACAGGCTCGATAGGAGTGGTGGAGGTGTTTGCCTCAATGGGTGGCGGCATAGCCTCTATGGGGGAACTTATCATTGTAACCATGCTTGCCGGCGGTCTGTTGGAGATTGTGAAGATAAACGGTGGGTTGGAATTTCTTATCCGTGCCGTAACATACAAGGTGCGTTCGCAGCGTGCCGCAGAATTCTCAATAGCACTTATTACCGCGCTTTCAAATTTCTGCACAGCAAACAATACCATAGCAATCCTCTCCACAGGAGATATTGTTCGCGATATTTCGCGCACATTCGATATCGCCCCACGCCGTTCGGCAAGTATCATGGATACTACCTCGTGCTTTGTGCAGGGAATAATACCTTATGGAGCTCAGTTGCTCATGGCGGCAGGCTTGGCATCGGTGTCGCCGGTGGCAATAATACCGCATCTTTATTACCCCATGCTCATTGGTATCATGGTGATTCTGTCTATAATATTCCGCATCCCAAGGTGTAAAAATTAACCATTTGTAACACTTGTGTTCAGGAATAATAGGAGAATGTTTTTTATATTCGCAAACAAAATAAAATATTAAATATATGTTTTCAGGAATAGTTGAAGAATTTGCAACCGTAACAAAATTGGTTCGCGAGCAGGGCAATCTGCACCTCACTCTCACTTGCTCATTTACAAATGAATTAAAAATAGACCAGAGTGTGTCGCACAACGGTGTGTGCCTTACCGTGGTAAATATAGATAACGACGAATATACCGTAACAGCCATGAGCGAAACGCTTGAGCGTTCCAATATCGGGTTGTTGGCTGTGGGCGACAAGGTGAACGTAGAGCGCAGCATGATGATGAACGGGCGCCTTGATGGGCACATTGTGCAAGGTCATGTGGATGAAACAGCCGAATGTATAGATATAAAGGATGCCGATGGCAGCTGGTACTATACCTTCCGTTACAAGCACGACGAGGAGATGGCTGCCAAGGGTTATCTTACGGTAGATAAGGGCTCAGTAACAGTTAATGGTGTGAGCCTCACTGTGTGCGAACCCACCGACGACTCGTTCAAAGTGGCAATAATACCCTATACATACGAACATACCAATTTCCACACAATAAAGGTGGGAACGAAAGTGAATATTGAATTCGATATCATAGGCAAATATATTGCCCGCATGATAAAAAAACAGATGGCATGAAAACCTTTTTGGAACTTGCGCAAGCCCGCCAGAGCGACCGTTCATTTGAGCCCGGCCGCACGATAGAGAGCGAGGTGCTTAATCGCATAGTGGAGGCGGGCAGGCTCGCTCCATCGGCCTGCAACGGGCAACCATGGCATTTTACCGTAATAACCGACAGCGAATTGCTGCCACAGGTGGGCAAGGCTACGTCGAGTTTGGGAATAAATCGTTTTGTAAAGGACTCCTCTGCGCTTATACTGATAACCCACGAACCCACAAACATCACATCGCGTTTCGGTTGCGGCATAAAGGATAAGGATTTTCCAATGATGGACCTGGGAATTGCATCGGCATACATAACCCTTGCTGCCGAAGATGAGGGCGTGGGCAGTTGCATACTTGGCTGGTTCGACGAGAAGAAGATTAAACAGTTGGTTGGTATTCCCGAAAAGAAACGTCTTATGCTCATAGTAGCATTAGGATATGCCGCCAAGCCCAAGCGTAAAAAGATACGCAAGGAGTGGGGCAAGGTGGTTTCGTTCGAGAAATATTGATTTTTATATGGATAACACGCTGCAAATATTGCCATTTACACAAGAGGATATTCCCGCCGCCGTGGAACTCACCATTGCAGCATGGAGCGATGCGCTTGCCGATTGGGACAAAGAGATTGCCCGTATTGTGTGCGAGTATAGCGTGCGCTACGAATACCAAAATCCTGCTTTGGCATTGAAAATTGCAGATGGTGCGGGAATAAAGGGCTTTATCTTTGCCTCGGATGCAGGTGGTAATACTGCTGCCGACGAGTGGTATTCCGTTGCCCGCAGAAGTGTTACCGAAAAAGAGCAAAACGAGATACTCGATATGGTGCTATCCTCGTCGCATGGTAACGAGGATATGGTTGCATGCAAGATGGGAGACGGCGATGTTATGCTCACCTTCTTTTTGAGTTCCCAAAAGGGGTGTGGCAAGCAACTATTGGCCGCCATGAGTAAACTGCTCAAATCATGCGGCTATAAAAATATGCTCTTGTGGACCGATATTACATGCAATCATGGCTATTATCCGCACCACGGCTTTGAACTTGTGGGTGAAAAGGCCTTCTCTAAATATGATAACGAAGAGCCCTTTATAGTGTATGTCTATAAGAAAAGGATTTGATAACACGCGCGCGGTGCGCTGTTTACACAAGCAGAGGTAATTCCCAAGAACAATCAGGTACTGTAGGGGGCACCCATGTGTGTGCCCCAAAAACGCATAGATAGGAAAAGCCTTTATTCCAATTAAAAATGGGCTGCTTTTTTCAGCAGCCCATTAAAATTAGCAGTCGGCCTATAAGCCGGGTTCTGTACCCCATAAGGGTGCTTGTCATTCATCTATACATTGTGTCGCCACAATGTTAAAGCGTTCTACCCTCCGGCTCGGGCGAGCAACCCTCAAACACCGGTTTACATGAACTTGCAGCCTCCAAGACACACGGCCCGTACATCGCTGCACGGCCGGTGGGCTCTTACCCCACCTTCTCACCCTTACCCTTGCGGGCGGTTATTTTCTTCTGCGTTACTCCGCCTTCACAGGCAGCTTTCTGTTAGGAAGTGGAGTGCTCTGCGCTGCCCGGACTTTCCTCTCTTGCCTTGCGGCAACAGCGACAAGCCGGCCGACTGTGTTTTTTGTTTCCTGTTGCAAAGGTAAGTATTTTTTTTATACTTGGCTTTACGGTATGCTCAATATTTAACAAAAGTAAAAATAGCTCCTTCCTACATTAAACTATTGTTAAAACCCATTCTCCACTGTTAAATAGAGCCAAAAGATAGTCCAAAATTCTTTTTTCAAGGATTTTATATCATATATTTGTCTGCGGCAAGAGCAAGACAGCTGCAATATAAATACTTTTGCGCACTTAGCTCTGTTTGTTAATAGGTTGTAGAAATTTAACAAAAATCGTATATCAGATTATGAAAAAGGTATTCAAATTCTTGTTTTTGGGCACACTTGTAGTTGCTACAAGCGGATTGGTGGCTGGATATACCACCTATAAGATATTTGCCAATGGTGGCGAAACCGTTGCTGCAAACGACACAACCCCTGCATCGTTTCTCACACAGGCATCGTTCTCAACGCCGGATGGCTTGCATCGCGTTGATTTAACCGATGCTGCCGATAAATCGGTACATGCGGTAGTGCATATAAAATCCACACAAAAGAGCAAAACGGCGGTTATACGTCGCGCTCCCGATATTTACGACTTCTTCTTTGGCGATGGTATGGGGCGCGAGCAGCGTGTGCAGACACAGCCGCGTGTAGGCTTTGGTTCGGGTGTTATTTTAAGCAACGATGGGTATATTGTTACAAATAACCATGTTATAGACGGTGCCGATGAGATAACAGTAACATTGAACGATAACCGCACCTACCCGGCACGCCTTGTGGGTACCGACGAAAATACCGACCTTGCACTTGTGAAGATTGAGGCCGATGACAGCCTGCCATTCCTCGTAGTAGGCGACAGCGACGATTTGAAAGTGGGTGAGTGGGTGCTGGCAGTGGGTAACCCCTTTAACCTCACATCTACCGTTACGGCAGGCATTGTAAGCGCAAAGGCACGTTCGCTTGGTGTGTATAACGGTGGTATAGAGTCCTTTATACAAACCGATGCTGCAATTAACCAAGGTAACAGCGGAGGTGCGCTTGTTAATGCCAAAGGTGAATTGGTGGGAATTAATGCGGTTCTTTCCTCGCCCACAGGTTCATACGCAGGCTATGGTTTTGCCATTCCCACATCAATAATGACAAAGGTGGTGAGCGACCTCAAAGAATTTGGTACAGTGCAACGTGCGGTATTGGGCATTGTAGGCGGTACCGTAACGGGTGAACTTGCCGAAAAAGAGGAACTTGGCACTGTGGATGGTGTATATGTATCGGATGTGGCAGAGGATGGTGCGGCACAGAAAGCCGGCATAGAAAAGGGCGACGTAATCATAGGTTTTAACGACAAAGCCATTAAAACCATGGCCGAATTGCAGGAGGCACTTGCAAAAACCGTTCCCGGAACCGAGGCCAAAGTGAAAGTAATGCGTGGCAAGAAGGAAAAAACCTTCAATGTGCTGCTCGTAAATATTCAAGGAGATACAAGTGTGGTGAAGAATATCGATCTTGATATCCTTGGTGCCGAATTCAAACCACTCGACGATAAGGAGAAACAATTCTTCAAAGTTTCGCATGGCCTCAAAGTAACAAAAGTGGAAGATGGTCTTTTCGCCAAGCATGGAGTAAAGAAGGGAGTGGTGCTGCAAAAAGTGAACGGTGTGGCAATGCACAAGATAGACGATTTGCAGAAAGTGGTAAAGCAGGCAAACAGTTCCACGGAGCCGGTACTCTTTATTTCGGGCCTTAATGCTGCGGGCAAACGTGTATTCTACTCGGTTCCATTGCAATAATATTTTCAAGGTAAAATATAAACAACGAGAAACGGCGTACTGAAAAGTACGCCGTTTCTCGTTGTTATGGATATTCACTTTACTTCAACGCCTTGCCATCAGAGAAGGCATTTCCCACTTTCTCGCCCAGCGCAATGTAATGGTTATTGCAGGGGTCGTATGTTATGGGCTGTAATTTTGCCACATCTATTTTCCCATCTTTGTCGATGATGGATTCGTCTGCCGATACATTTACAATACGGCCAACCATGTGGCAGCTATCGTCGTCGTATGATACAAGCTCGCATTCCAATGTCATTGGCAGTTCGGCTATGATGGGCGCATTCACGTGCTGCGATTTTATGGCTGTAAAGCCTGCCTTTGCAAACTTGTCGGGCTCCTTGTTGCCTGTAACAATCCCCACATAGTCGCAAGCGTTCTTTTGCTTCATGGTGGCCATGCTCACCGTGAATGCTTTGGAGGCAAGGATATTCTTGGTCGTCTTGTGATTCTCCGACAGACAAATGCCTATCATATTGTCTGTGTATATGCCGCCCCATGCTGCATTCATTGCGTTGGGGATGCCGTTCTCGTCGTATGCAGCAATAATAAATACCGGCATTGGGTAGAGCCAGCTTTTTGTTCCGAAATCTTTTCTCATAATTTTAATTATAAATATAAATACTGATACGAAGATAACAAAAGAAAGTACGCAACTGCTTATTGTGCCGTGAAATTTTTGTAATTTTGCAATCCTTATTCAATTCCCTTTTTGCACAAGGGAATTAATTGATTGAATTTATCATGAAAAAGAGTGAAAATACAATGGTGGGACACATAGCTTGCTTTGTTGCCTATGTAATATTCGGGTTAAATATCATTGTAACCAAGGATATAATGGTAACGGGGGTTATATCCCCTATGGCACTTTTCTGCTTGCGCTCGCTCGGTGCCGGTATTCTTTTTTGGCTGTCATCGCTGTTTGTGCCTGCCGAGAAGATACTCCCAAGCGACTATATTAAAATATTTGCCGCATCGGTAACCGGTTTCTTCCTGACGCAAATTACATTCCTCGTCGGGATATCCGATATTACACCCATGGATTGCTCAATAATGACTTCATTATCGCCCATTTACACAATGTTCATTGCAGCGGTGGTTTTGAAAGAACCGATAACGCTTAAAAAGGCCGGCGGTGTGTTGCTCAGTTTCATGGGAGTGCTGTTCTTGATATTTAACAGCGTCTCATCGGGCGGTGGTGCAGCCGAAACAAAGCCTATTGGTGTGTTTTTTATGTTTCTCAATGGTTTCTGTTTCTCGATATACCTTGGAGTATTCAAGCCTTTGATAATGCGATATTCGGTGGTAACATTCATGAAGTGGATTTTTCTCTTCTCCTCGCTCATGTCATTGCCGTTTGCGGGTGGCGAACTTCTGCGTGTAGATTATGATTCGCTACCTATTGACTTTATCGCCGAAATCTCGTATGCCATAGTATTTGCCACTTTCATATCTTACTTCCTTATTCCCATAGGGCAAAAACATCTGCGCCCCACATTGGTTAGCATGTACTCGTATATGCAGCCGATAGTAGCAACCACCATAAGCATCTGCATTGGCATGGACACGTTAGGGTGGAAAAAGGTGCTTGCTGCTGCCACCGTTTTTGCAGGAGTGCTGCTTGTAAACTACAGCCGTGCGGCAAAGCATCAATAAATTATTTTGTTGTTTGTAATAAAATCATTAACTTTACCCAAACAAAACAAATATAACAATGTCTTTATTTAGAGCAATTTTAGCAATCATTTTCCCGCCTTTGGCTGTTTTGGATAAAGGCTGCGGTTCTGTCCTGATAGTTTTTATTCTTACATTGTGTGGCTGGTTACCGGGCGTTATTGCCGCTTTGGTAATATTAAAGTAGAATTAATTGACAGATTGATAAATGAGTACCATTCCAAAAGATATATCGGAATATCTATTGTCGTTTGAAAACAGAGTGAACGAAGAGCTTGTTAAACTATGTTCATCGTATATTAAGATAGACGGAATCCTTCCCTCGTCGCAGGATGTTGAAAAACGATGGGCCGAGCTTGCTCCTGAATATATGTCTGATGCCGTACCGCTTATAAGCGACTATCCCACGGTTTCCATTGCATGGGCAGGATATGTCGGCATGGCGGTTGCTCACGATTGGGACGATGATTGGAGTATCTACCACGACCGCCCTTATACGCAATTTTATGGCAGCCGCGGCTTTGACGACCTCGACGAGAATATACTTGTAAATATTCTTCGCCTTCCGCTCGATTCAAAGGAGGCAACCGATATAGAGGCCATGATGCGCCGTCTGTCGCAAAAGGCATTGACTATTTTGCGCCACGAAAATATTGAACCGCAAAGCCGTACTGCCTTTTATGCATATTCGCGCGTGCTCAATGTAATGTACCGCCTGGGAGCGTCAATGCAGCTGCTACGCATGGGGTATGTGTGCCGAAAGGTAAACCTTCCACTTTGTTGATTGAACCATGGAGAATCTACTGCAAAAAGCGATAAATATAGCCACCGAAGCGCATCGCGGCCAAGTTGACAAAGCCGGTGTGCCATATATAGAACATGCACTGCGTGTTATGGCGGCTGGTGTTACCGAGGACGAAAAGATTGTGGGGGCATTGCACGATGTGGTTGAAGATACCGCTTGGACCTTTGAGGCGCTTGCTGCCGAGGGCTTTCCCCGACACATAATAACAGCCCTGCGCCATATAACAAAACGGCCCGGTGAGCCCTATGAAAAATTCATTGCACGCGTAAAAAAGAATCCCTTGGCCACTGCTGTAAAACTACACGACCTTACCGACAATATGGATATACGCCGCCTGCCGTATCTTTCCGATAAGGATATAAAACGCCTGAAACGCTATTTGAAGGCATACAAGCGGCTGACAGACGAGCCTGTCTATTCGCAAGAGGCAGCGAAGGCCGAATTCCCCAACGCCTTCAAGCCGTGGGAAGAGGCCGAAGATGCTGCATTGCGCGATTTTGTGGCCGAGCAACTATCATACGACGACATTGCGGAACACTTTCAGCGCAAGCGCGGTGCAATAATCAGTCGTATAAAGCATCTTAAATTGGATGGCGATAAAGAGTAGGGTGGTTGAAATGTTGAGAATCATGCGCAAAAAGAAGATAAACAATTTGTATTCTTAAAAAGAATATTTAACTTTGTCTCGAACCAAGCATTTTATAGAAACTGCAATAACTGACAATAATCAGGTTTAGAATATAAAATCACAACCAATAAAACCAAAATAAAATGAAAATTCTATTAACCGGTGGTGCGGGCTTTATCGGAAGCCACACCTTGATCGAGCTCACCGAAGCCGGTCACGAAGCAGTAGTAGTAGACAATCTCGACAATTCCTCTCCCATTTCGTTGAAACGCGTTGCCAAAATCATTGGTAAGGAGGTTCCCTTCTACAAGGTGGATATACGCGACCGCGAAGGCTTGCAGAAAGTTTTTGACGAGCACAAATTCGATGCTTGTATTCACTTTGCCGGCCTCAAGGCTGTGGGTGAAAGTTGTGCTAAACCCCTTGAATATTACGAGAACAACATGAACGGTACATTCGTGCTTGTTGATGTAATGCGCAAGAATGGTTGCAAGAATATGATATTCTCTTCAAGTGCAACCGTGTATGGCGACCCCGCTATCATCCCCATTACCGAGGAGTGCCCCAAAGGTCATTGCACCAACCCCTACGGTCAGACAAAATCAATGCTCGAGGAGGTTCTTATGGATATTCAGAAGGCCGACAATGAGTGGAACATTGTATTGTTGCGCTATTTTAATCCTATCGGTGCCCACAAGAGTGGTACAATAGGCGAGAATCCCAATGGTATCCCCAACAACCTTATGCCTTACATAACCCAGACAGCAGTGGGCAAACGCGCCGAGCTTGGTGTGTTTGGCGACGACTACGATACACACGATGGTACAGGTGTACGCGACTATATCCACGTTGTCGATTTGGCTCGCGCACACGTAGCAGCATTGAAGGCTATCGTTGCAAACAAGGGTATTGCCATCTATAATATCGGTACAGGCCATGGCTACTCTGTATTGGATGTTGTAAAGGCGTTTGAGAAAGCAAACGGTGTTCCCGTTCCCTATGCAATCAAACCTCGTCGTCCGGGTGATATAGCTACATGCTATTGCAACCCTGCCAAGGCCGAAGCCGAACTCGGTTGGAAGGCTCAATTCGGTATCGAGGAGATGTGCCGCGATAGTTGGAATTGGCAGAAGAACAATCCCAACGGATTCGAGGAGTAATATTTACAGAAACAGAATCATTTATATTAAGGTGAGCGAAGTTGTTTCGCTCACCTTTTTTTATATCATGTTACTTGCTGTTTATCTCTATCGGTCCATTTTCAATTATAAAATTTCATTATCAGATATGACATGAATATTTAACAATATTTAACATTCCGGGGGGGTAAATTCACTATGTTAATATATCTTTGCAACTCTTTTATAAAAAGGTATTTACTAAACAAATAACATAATGAAAAACATTAAATTATTACTCTCTTTTCTCCTTATATTATTTACTGTTTCATTGCATTCGCAAAATGCCGAATATAACGAAGAGGCGCTCATTAAAGACGGCTACCGTACAGGCAGCGATTTGAATATTGAGGGAAATTCTGTGCTGAGTAATGGTGGCGAAGTTGATAAAAATGGCAGTAATAAATATTGTGGTGATATATTCATCCCCGAAGGGATAACAACGCTTGAGAAAAGCGGCGATGGAGCTGGTGAAGGTTCTTTCCAATATTCATATATAACAACTGCCACGTTGCCATCATCCGTTACAACCATTGAAACTGCCGCATTTGCCGATTGTATTTATCTGTCAAATATTTATATAGATGATGATAATGAAAAATACTTTGATCACGATGGAGTGGTGTATGAATGGTTGAAAAAAGATGAATCAGACCCGTTTAACCCCGAAAAAAATGAATTTCAATTGATAGCAGTTCCGGGAGCTAAAATAAATGTAACAATTCTGGAAGGAACCACATCCATCGGACCCTGTGCTTTGGATGGTTGCAGCAAAATAACAGCTGTTGTAATTCCGGCAACCGTTACCGCAATTCATCAGTATGCATTCACCGGAACAAAATTAACTTCGCTCACATGCATGGGAACGACACCGCCTGTTGTGTATGGAAAATATGACGATTGGGGTTGGTGGGATAGAAATCCAACATCGCATGGTCTTTATAATTTAGGTGTGGAGGTAATAAAAGTGCCTTTTGGGTGCATAGATGAATATTCAAATGCAAATCGTTGGGATGATTATGCCGGCAAAATTACACAGATGCCCGAAGTAGAGGAGACACCACAAGTAACCTATGTTCAGCATGTTGAAAAGATTATTCTTCGTGACAGCGAGAACTATACAAGAGCAGATGCGCACACTATTGGTGATGAAATTAGGAGAGAGGAAAATGAAGATGGTTTGAACACTACAATAGATATATATTATTCATCGGCTGCCACATATGAACGTACATTTAAGAACGACAAATGGCAGGCACTGTATGCTCCATTCGTTATTAAATACAGAGATTATCGCACCGATTTGCTTGAGGTAGCCGAGATTAAACGTGTAACAGAATATGTGGATGCTGATAATAATATAACATTCTTCTATCTCACTGCCGAAGTATTAGATGAGGGCGACGAGATTCCTGCCCATACTCCATGTGTTGTGCGTTCTATTGTTGCAAACGAAGCCGGTGTAGGCCGCGACATAGATTTATTCAAGGGCGTAGATAGTCATACGGAGCCACGCGTTCTTCAGCCCGCTCAAACAAGCACAATGGTGCTTACATCGAGCAATGGTAATCAATATAATCTGGTTGGGCAATACACAAAACGCACGACGGGCGAAATTAGAACCGATGATTATATAGATGATAAAGATATATATGCAATGTCGGGTGGTGCATTAAAAAAAGCCGGCAACGATAATGTAACACTTGGTGCATATCGTTGGTACCTCACAATAGAGCCGTCGCAAGCAAATGCTGCTATGGTATTTAAGTTTGGGAAATTCCAAAACCCTGGTACAACTACCATTGAGAATGTGATTGTGGATGTGGTATATGAGGATGATAAATACTACGACCTTAGCGGGCGCGTTGTGGAGAATCCTCAAAGGGGCATTTACATACGCAATGGCAAGAAGATTTACTACAACAAATAAAAACAACAAAGAAAAAACACTGCACAATGAAGAAGAAATATATTATACCTATTATTGATATAACAGATTATTCACCCGGCCCTGTAATGGGTGCAGAATTCTCCATTTTGGAGGGTGGTGAAGAGGACGAAGGCTTTGATAGCGAGGAGTATGTGGGCTCGTGGGGCGATATTTGGGGGAGTCTCAATGATGAATAAATAACCGTGTATATAATAAAATCAGCGAGGTCGTTTATACAAACACCTCGCTGATTTTATTATTGTATCTTGTTCTTTATCTGTTAGTGCACCCGGGATATTGTTCAAGGGCCTTGCCCAGAATAAATATAGCGCGTTTCAAATCGGCTTTATCTATTGCGTAGGCAATACGAACCTCGTTCTTGCCATATCCTTCGTTTGAGTAGAAACCCGATGCGGGTGCCATCATAATGGTTTCACCTTCATAATTAAAATCGGTAAGGCACCATTGGCAGAACTTGTCGCTGTCATCTATGGGCAGGCGGGCAACAGTGTAGAATGCACCCATTGGAATAGGGGAGTACACACCCGGCAGTTTGTTAAGTTCATCTATGAGGCAGTTTCGGCGCTCTATATATTTTTCGTAAGTGTTTATGGCATACGAGCGCGGGGCATCGAGCGATGCCTCTGCTGCAATTTGTCCCAGCAGGGGAGGGCTCAAACGTGCCTGGCAGAATTTCATCACCGCAGCACGCAAGGCTTTATTTTTTGTGATAAGAGCTCCAATACGCAATCCACACTCTGAATAACGCTTTGAAACAGAGTCTATTAGCACTACATTTTCCTCAATTCCTTCCAAGTGGCAGGCCGATATGTACGGCGAACCTGTGTAGATAAATTCGCGATAAACCTCGTCGGAGAAAAGGAACAGATTGTGTTTCTTCACAAGGTCGCGTATGCGATTCATTTCGTTACGTGTATATAGATAACCCGTAGGGTTGTTGGGGTTACAAATGAGAATACCGCGTGTACGCTCGTTTATAAGCTCCTCGAAACGCTCCATGGGAGGCAATGCAAAAGATTCTTCTATGGTTGAGCGTATGGGGCGTATAACGGCACCTGCCGATATTGCAAATGCCATGTAATTGGCGTAGGCCGGCTCGGGAACTATGATTTCGTCGCCAGGATTTAGGCACGACATGAAAGCAAAGAGCACAGCCTCGGAACCGCCGGCGGTAACAATTATATCATCGGCTTTGAGTTTAATCTGGTATTGGTCGTAGTAACCAACGAGTTTTTCACGCAACGAAAGGAAACCATCGCTCGGGCTGTATTCAAGAATCTTGCGGTCAATCTTTTTAATGGCCTCAATGGCCACAGCTGGCGAATCAAGGTCGGGTTGTCCAATATTTAGATGATATACTTTGATACCGCGTTCCTTTGCTTCATTTGCGTAAGGTGCCAATTTCCTGATTGGCGACGACGGCATGAGTATAGCTCTTTCTGATAATTCGGGCATATATTTCTCTCTTTTTTAATTTAGGATGCAAATGTATTAAAAATTTCCTTATTAATAATAGAAATTATCTAAAAAACGCCTCTTACCGCATTATACCACTATTCGTTGATAATAAATATTATGTTTAATACAATTTTGAGATATATTCTCCACTATCGGCATTTTGGTAAATTATGTATTTTGGCATTGCGATGAATCAAAAGTTAATGCTATACTTGGAAATTTGCATACTACTTGCTACTTTATATTACTATTATCAATGCCATAGCGAGGCTTAGTGAATAAAACCATATTCATTTTATTCCTTAGAATTTATTATTGCAAAAATTAATGGGATTTAATTCAGGATTAAGACTCTTTTAATATATCTTCGCGGTATAAAAATCTAATGATTTATGAAAATTTACTCAGCCCCATTGCAAGGATTCACAGAGGCAATATGGCGAAATCTGCACAGCCGGTTTTTTGGTTGCGTAGATGCCTATTTTACACCATTTGTAAGATACGAGCATGGAGAGATACGCAGCAAGGATATTCGCGATGTGGAGCGCAAAAATAATGCTGTACCGCGTCTTGTGCCGCAAATAATCGCAGCCACTCCCGAGGAGATGCACCCTCTTTTGTCCTTATTGCAAAACGAGGAGTATAATGAGGTCGATATAAATATGGGTTGCTCTTTTCCCTTGCAGGCGCGCAAAAAACATGGTGCCGGCATATTGCCCCACCCCGATATGGTGGCCCGTCTTATGGATGAGATAAAAAAATATCCCTCGATAAAATTCTCTGTTAAAATGCGTCTTGGGTGGGAGAATAAAAACGAATGGCGGGCGTTACTGCCTGTTTTGAACAATGCACCCCTTGCACATATTACCATGCATCCCCGTCTTGGGCGCGAACAGTATAAGCTACCGGCCGATGTGGAGGAATTTGCGGCGTTTGCCACCGAGTGCAGCCATCCTTTAATATATAATGGCGATATTCTCACTTTGCACGATATTGAACAGATAGAGGCACGCTTCCCCACCCTCGATGGAATAATGATAGGGCGCGGTCTGCTTGCCAATCCCGCACTTGCATTGGAATATTGTCAACGGAAGGAATTGACGAGCAAGGAGTTGTGCGGGCGTGTGCGGGAAATGCACGATGCGATGTACCAGGTAATGTCGCCACGCCTGCAAGGAAACACTCAACTGCTTGGCAAGATGAAACCCTATTGGGAATATCTTATGCCAGCAATGGAAAAACGATACCGAAAAGCCATACTTAAATCCAATACAATAGATAAATACATGCAAGCGGTGAGCGCGGCATTTGCCAACTATTGATTTACATATGAAACTAATTATATATCAAATGAAATATCTGTTATTGCTATCAATCGTTGCATTGCTGTCATGCGGCAACAAAACCGCTTCACCCGTTGCTACTACTGATGTGGCCGACACTGTTGCACAGCCTGTTGTATATGAAAACGAGTACCTTGTGAAACCCGGAGACATTGCCCCCGATTTTTCACTGCCTCTAACCGACGGTAGCACATTCACACTATCGGCCCACCGTGGCAAAATAGTGATGTTGCAATTTACTGCAAGCTGGTGCGGAGTGTGCCGTCGCGAAATGCCGCACATAGAGAAGAATATATGGCAACGCCACAAGAACAATCCCGCTTTTGTGCTTGTGGGTGTGGACCGCGAGGAGAGCAAAGAGGTTGTCGATGAATACACTGCAAAAGTGGGCACCACCTACCCTATGGCTCTGGACACAGCCGGCAATGTATTTGCCTCGTATGCCCTGCGCAAATCGGGTATCACACGTAATGTACTTGTGGGCAAGGATGGGCGCATAGTGATGCTTACTCGCTCGTTCAAGGAAAAGGAATTCAATGAATTGGTTGCAACGATAGACAGCCTGCTGACCGAATAGATTTTCCACCTCAGGATATTATGAAATGGCAATTATATAGAAATTCACACCGATTACAAATATAGCCATATTTGCTACCACAATATCGGGCATTAAAACAAGGTGTCAAAATCCACCCGCGGAAAGATTTCCAATCTGCCCCCGCGCGATGCGTTGATAATTTTTATATCCATCGCATCGCACACCTCTTTTGCCCTTGCATATGCCCGCAAGTTGGTATCCACCTCGGGTGCGGCATAGGTTCTGCCGGCATTAAACAGCCGCTTGTCGAAATAGCTGTCGGCGGTTATTACATCGTTTGCTGCAGAATAGTTGCAATCCACGCCTATCAGGTATATCTCCTTGAATCCCATGTATGCCGCAAATTGTATCATTGAATATGTTACGGTCTGCCCACTGTAAACCACACGCGGGATATCAGTGGAAAATCCTATGGGATTTTTAGGGAAAAGCATGCTGTAATATGTTACACAAGGCAAATGGTAACGGCTTGCATAGTGGGCTTTAATGAATTTTGCCCCATCGTATGAGTTTATCTCTTCTTTGTTGTCAAGAATAATTTTGTTGTCTTGTGCAAAATAGTATGTGGGGCGAAAGGGAATTTCGTCAAACAGTTTTATGAGCGAGTTACAGGCAAACGTATATTCGCCGCGCTCGGCAAGGCGGTGTAAATCCTCGTTGCGCAGGCTGGGGCCGTTACCTATAATAAAACAGCGCTCCCCTGCATGCCTGTTTTTCATGCGAAGCAATCGGCTGCGACTACCCCACCGAAACCATCCCCACAGGTAGTTCAGCGCATTCCACGTTATATGCCATAATTTTGCTGTCATAGAGATCATGCTCGTAAAGTGCGAAATTACAACAAAAATCATAAACCATAATTACAAGATAGAAGAATTTATCTTTTTACAAGTGAAGTTACCATAATGTATAAACAAAAGGGAGGGAAAATCTTGTGTATTAGTAAAAAAAACAGTACTTTTGCACCGCCGATACGAGATATCGGATAACTCAAATCTTTAACTAATTAATTTTTTTTTACAAAATGGCAACAAAAATCAGATTGCAGAGAAGAGGCCGTAAGCACTACGCGTTCTACTCTATCGTGATTGCAGATTCGAGAGCTCCACGTGATGGAAAGTTCACCGAGAAAATCGGTACCTACAACCCCAACACAAACCCCGCTACCATCGACATTAACTTCGAGAGAGCTTTGTGGTGGGTAAACAACGGTGCTACTCCCACCGACACAGTGCGCAACATCCTCTCTTCACAGGGTGTTTATATGATGAAGCACTTGCAGGGCGGTGTTAAGAAGGGTGCATTTGACGAGGCTACAGCACAAGCAAAATTCGATGCTTGGAAGGCTGCCAAGACAAATACTCTCAATGGTATAAAGAGCGCCGAGGAGCAGGCTAAACGTGATGCAAAGAAGGCACGTTTGGAGGCTGAGAAAGAGGTAAATGCAGCTATTGCCAAGAAGGTAGCCGACAAGAAAGCTGCCGAGGCTCTTGCAAAAGCTGAGGCAGAGGCTGCTGCAGCTGCTGAGAATGCAGAGGCTACAGAGGCACCTGCCGAGGAGGCAACTGAGGCTCCCGCAGAGGCTTAATTCACCTTTTGGCAGTAATGCTCGTTATAAAGCAGATAGTCTTTCGGGATTATCTGCTTTTTTCGTTTCAAAAAACTCCCCTACCCTTTGTATTTAATATTAAAAGGAGTAATTTTGTCTCTATGAAAAGAATTACAAAAATATTTTCCCTCATAGCAATTGCGACTGCATTGTGCAGTTGTGGCGACGATCGTTCGTCGGAGTTCTACGAGATGACCAAGGAGAACCAGTGGATATATAATACAATGAAAGAGACCTATCTGTGGGGCGATTCCATTGACGAAATAAGGCAACAGACATTCTTTGCCAACACTGCCAAGTTCTTCTCCCAGCTTATATACAAAACCGATGACACATCGTTCTTCACCGACTCCATTGAATCCACCACATACGGTTTCAAATTCTCGCTAATGCGCGACCCGCTTGGTATAGCACCTGCAAAAGTCTATGCCCTTGTAGAGTATGTTGAGCCAGCGTCGGTGGCCGCAATGGCCGGCCTTGAACGCGGCATGTGGATCTCAACCATAAACGGCAAAAATATAAATATGGGAACAAGTGCCGCACTCACTGATGGTGCTGCCATAACACTCGGCATAAACCAAATACTCTTCGATGACGATACCGAAGAATACATGTGGGAAGAATTGCCGCAGATTGATATGCAGGCGGCAAGCAAGGTAAAGGCTACATCATTACCCATTGTGGAAATAATAAACGGAACGAGTAATAGAATAGGATATATCCTGTGCAATAGCTTTGACAACGAATCGGCCATTGCGGGGATAGACGATGCGCTATCCACATTCTCTTCGCAAGGTGTAACAGATATTGTTCTCGACCTTAGGTATAACAGAAGTCATTCACTCGCCAATGCGGCCACGATAGCAACAGCCTTCATTCCTGCCGACAAGCAAGGCGGCCTCTTCTGTTCGCTTTATAAAGACCTTAAATTAACCATAAAAGAGGATATGATGTTGCCGCAAGCAACCACAAACATCGGCGACAAACCACTCTATATCATTACAACCGCACAAACCTATGGCACCGCCAATGCTTTAGTAAAAGCGATACGCCTTGCACGCGGTTCCTCTGCATGCAAAATTATTGGAGAAACAGCAAAGGGCGGCAATCTGGCAACAGAATGCATAGAATCGCCCTATCGTTTCAAGATTAATCCCGCAGTGGCAATAGTTGTCGATGCCAATGGAGAAACAATAACCCCCACTGCTCCCGATTATAGGTTAAAGGAGATTGGTGATTACAAGCACATCTATCCGCTTGGCGACAAGCAAGAGTACATCTTATATAATATTGCTTATATCATAGAACACGGAACACTACCGGCAAATATGTAAGCACTGCACAATAACAGATATAGAAAAGGCCCGATGGAACACCCATCGGGCCTTTTCTATGTTTATAACATTATTTTCAATACTTAAACAAAAAAACAACCAACCACCCGCCCTGCCAAAGTGTTATTTTGCCAAATAACCATAAAAACCAACAACAATGAAAAAGACTATTTTATTAATTGCAACAGCAGCCTGCCTGCTCTTTGCCTCATGTAATTCCTGTGGTAACAAGTGTAATGCTCCACAAGGAATAATGATAGAGAGTGATAGTATTTATATGGTAAACGATTCCACCATTGCCGATGCGCAAACCTTTATATACGAAGGAACGCTCCCGATGACCAACGGCAATATAGGCGACGTGTTGCTTACCATGCAAACAGTGAGCCTTAACGATGATGGGACTTATACCATTACCACAGATTATGTGAACGAGGCGCTTGCAACGGAAACCGACAACGGTGAGGTTCTGGTGATGATTGGCATGCCCACGGACAGCACTGCCGTTATATATGAATTGGTGTCGGCCAATGGCAATCCCAAAATGAATTTGATGATGACACCCGACAGCTCCTTGGTAAAGCTCGATTCCAAAATGAAACCGGCAAGTGTGAACCCCACACATAAACTCACACAGAAAAAGTGATAATTCTAAAACCATCAAGTTATGAAAAAATATGTAATATTTTCGCTATTTGTCATGGTGGCACTGCTCACATCATGCGAGAAGGACCCCGATACCGGCAGGCTTGACAATGATTATCTTGTACTTACCAACTATGATAGTAATACCGATTTCAGCGAGATAAACACCTTTTTTGTCATAGACAGCATTCTTATCATTGATAACCAGACAAGTAAACCAACTTACTGGAAGAACGAAAATTCCCAAAAGATAGTGAACGCCTATAATGACAATTTTATTTCGCGCGGTTACACCCAGGCAGCCAAAGGCGATGAAGCCGATGTCGTATTTCAGTTGAGTTATATAAATACCACCTACTACTTCAACAACAGTGTCGGGCCTTGGTGGAACAATTATCCGGGCTATTGGAATTGGGGAGGTTGGGGGTGGTACTACCCGTTTAATTTCTATTATGCATACAGCACCGGTTCCATAATAGGCGAGCTTGTAAATACCAAAGCACCATATGACAACAACAAGCTGACTATTATATGGAATGCCTATATCAGCGGCCTTCTCAACGGTAATAACCTGAGCCTTCATCGCACGATGAATGCCATAAATCAGGCCTTTGAACAATCGCCTTACTTAAAAAAACAGTAAATCATAAATTTAACAAGTATGAAACGGATTTGTAAACTATTTATCACTGCCGCTTTTCTTGCCCTGTTTCTCCCCTCCACAAGCAAGGCACAGGTTTCGCTCGACACATACTATAATGTCGATTGGCAGTTTAACATACCCCTGAGCAACCACTTTTCAAATGTGGCAAGTGGCTGGGGAATGAACTTTGAAGGCGGGTATTACGTAAACCCCGATGTAGCTGTGGGTGGTTTCATCAGTTTTCACACCAATAACGAGTACCTATCGCGCCGAACAATCAACCTTGGCGGAAATCAATCCATAAATACCGACCAGCAGCACCAGATGTTTACCCTTCCATTCGGTTTGCTTGCCCGTTATCGTTTCGTGGAAGAGGATTTTCAGCCCTATGTGGGAATGAAGTTAGGTGCCTGCTATGCCGAGTTCAATAACTACTACTATATCTTTATGAATATGGAAAAAACCTGGGGATTTTATATGCAACCCGAGGTGGGCTTTAACTACTACCCATGGGCAAACGGCATTGGTTTCCACATGGCTATGTATTATAGTTTCTCCACTAATAAATGCAACATAATGAGTTATACGCAAAACAACCTGAATAATTTCGGTTTACGTTTCGGTATAGCATTTTGAAACAACAGCGGCTGCTAAAATTAATAGCAGCCGCTGTTGTTATAGGATGATATAGGGATTATTTCTCGGGAACCATGCTCACTTCGATGAAATTACCCTGTGCAAGCAAGCCGGCAAGGAACGCTCTGATGTCCTCTTTTGTTATACTCTTTACAACTTCAATATTATCGCTGTAATAGTCCTTGCCATTGAAATAGTATTGCATGAGCCAATTGCTCCATGCTCCATTAACCTTAACTTGCTCGTCAAAGGTTTTAAGCATGTAACTGCGTACCTTCTCTACGTGCTCTTCAACGGGGCCCTCTTTGGCAACCTTCTCCAGCTCGCCGATAACAATCTTGGTAAGCTCCTCGCGACGTTCGGGTGCCATGTTAAATTGAATAGCTATGCTGAACTCGCCTTTGGGCAGAGGATCTATTGAGCCTTGAATACCAACGCCGTATGTGCCACCCTCTTTTTCGCGCACTTCGGTGGTATATACTATATCCATAATCTGTTGAACAAAACTCATTAGAATAGCATTGCGCAATGTGGCCTCGCAATCACCGCTGTAGAAAATAACCTCTGTACCGGTGGGAGTCTCCATTTCCCTTGCAAAATTATTTCGGTAAACACCTTTGCGTGTTGTTATCTTGTGGTCATACAGTTCCTCTTTTCTTCCATTTGCAGGCAGGCCGCCTATGTATTTCTCCACAAGCGGTTTAAGTGTCTCCAAATCGATATTGCCAACAAATACGAATGTAAAATCGCTTGCATCGCATGTGCGGTCTCTGTATATCTCCATGATACGGTCATAATCTAAACTATCCATGTCGCTCTCAACAATGGGCTTCATGCGAGGGTGATCGTTGTAAAGTGCCTTGTTGATGCTGTCGCCAAGAGCGGTATTGGGATTTATGTTGCGGTCGCGCAATGCGCCACGCTGGCGCGATATAAAGCTCTCCAATGCCGCTGTGTCTTTGCGTGGCGATGTGTATTTCAAATACATCAGTTGGAACATCTCCTCCAAATCCTTGGGCGAGCATGCGCCTGAGATTCTATCGTGGTAAGCACTTGCACCAACCTGGGCACTTGCCGTGCTACCTGCTAGTTTCTTGCTCAACTGCATGAGGTCGAACGAGCCTGCACCACCAAGAGAGACCACAGAACCAAGCATCGAAAGGTTTACACGGTCGCTGTCGGGGTAACGGCTTGTACCACCATAGCTCATACCGCTCATGATAATTTCATCGGCCTTGTAGTCGGTGGGTTTCACAATTACCTTTATACCATTGGAGAGAGTCCAGATGGTTGAGCCCCACTTGCCCTCTTCTGTTGCCACCACACTGCCACCTGCGGGCAAAGTCTCCAACAAAGGAGCGTCGTTTGTGCTATCCACATAAGGTGTGAGCGGTGCAGCTTCAACGGCTGCCAGCAACATCTCTATTTGCTCTTTTGAGGGGTATATTATTGAATCTTTATCGGGGGCAAGTGATATAGCAACGCGGTTCTCTTTTGTGTAAAGTGCCGGCAACACAGCATTAACCTCGTCAAGGGTAATCCTCTGCAACATCTCCTTTGAGAGCTCATATTCAGCCTCGGGCGACATTGCGCATGTGTTATCAAGGAAATTGCGTACATAGTCATCTACATACTCATCGTTGCTTATCTTGCTACGCTCGGCATATCTCTTCTCTGTTCCCGAGAGCATTGCAGCCTTTTGGCGGTTGAGCTCACCCTCGGTAAATCCGAAACGGCGGGCGCGCTCCAACTCGCAGAATGCATAAGGGAGTGCTTCGTTTATCTTATCGGTCTTGCACATTACCGATATCGAGAATGCATCCTTTGTGCTTGCAAGAATAAATGAGCCGTTTGAAACAGAGGCACCAAGGAACGGAGGATTCTCCTTTATGGTAATCTCGGTAAAACGTGTGTTTAGCAACGACATAGCAACACCGGTTACAAAATTCTTGTATATCTCCTCTTTTGTATTAACCAGTTCACGAGGAGTGGCATCGTGCTTGAAATATAGCTGCAAAGCATAGTTCTGTTGCTCCTTGTCGGTACCTTGTGCAAAAATCATATCCTTGTTGTCCGATACGGGATAGTATATGCGCTCGGCAGGATTCTTCGCCTTTTTAATTCCCTTGAAGGTCTTTTTTATCTTCTTTTCAACCTCGTTTACATCGATATCACCCACAACAATGATGCCTTGCAGGTCGGGGCGGTACCACTTTTCGTAATAGTCGCGCAGGGCCTGGTGAGGGAAACTGTCAACAACTTCCATTACACCAATGGGCATGCGATAAGCATATTTCTCACCCTGATATGCTATTGGCAACACCTTCTCGAGCATACGCGACATTGCACTGCTGCGCTGGCGCCACTCCTCATGAATAACGCCACGCTCCTTGTCTATCTCTTCGCCGTCGAGAGTGAGGCCGTCGGCCCAATCGCGCAGAATCAATAAACAAGAATCAATGGCTCCCGCTTTCTCAACAGGCACATTGTTTATGTTATATACAGTCTCATCTATCGAGGTGTATGCGTTAAGGTTTACACCAAACTTCACACCGATGCTTTCCAGGTAGTTGATAAGGCTTTTACCGGGGAAATTCTCTGTTCCATTGAAGCACATGTGCTCAAGGAAGTGTGCCAAGCCTCGCTGGTTCTCCTCTTCCTGGATGGAGCCCACCTTCTGTGCGATATAGAAATTCACCTTCTTTTCGGGCTCTTTGTTATGACGGATGTAGTATGTGAGCCCGTTCTTCAATTTACCCACCCTTACAGCCGGGTCGAGTGGCAAAACCTCACCACTCTTCTGCGCCATTACCGGAGCTACCATGCAGGCGACAACAAACAGTAACAGCAGTTCTTTAAGTTTACTTTTCATATAAATTTTCTCTTATATTTATTATTGCAAAATAACACGCGCGAAGATACTCATTTTAATTCGGTTGTTTCCATTGCATAGCTCTATATTTATATAAATTTAAGAATATTTTACCACATAGTAATGGTTATATGGCACAACAAGCACAATTTATCGCTATCTTCGCACAAGAAACAACCGACAACAATGGAAGAGCGCATACAAAAGGTATTGGATTACCTGACGACTAATGACATAGAACACTCGTGGTACACACATAAGGAGGCTCCTACAATAGAGATAGCACGCACGCAATGGCGCGCTGACGGCTCAAAGCACTGCAAGAACCTCTTTTTCAGGAATCACAAAGGCAACCGCCATTATCTTGTGATACTCGATTGTGAACAGGACCTGGATATTCACGACTTGGAACAGCGTCTGCACCAGGGAAAACTCTCGTTTGCATCCCCGCATCGCATGGAGCGATATTTGGGGCTCTTGCCGGGCTCGGTATCCCCTTTCGGGCTTATAAACGACACCGAAAATCATGTGCATCTGTTCATCGATGAGAATCTTAAAAAAGAAAAGTCGTTGAGTTTTCATCCCAACGACAATCGTGCAACGGTGGTCATATCACAAGCGGAATTCATGCACTACCTTTCAATAGTAGGCAACAGCCACGAATTCATTACATTATATTAAGAAAAACGATATTACCGGGATTGCCGCAAATGTGGCATACATAACCAGCAGCAAGCGGTAAACATCGGGGACCTCGTAACCGCTTTTGGTAAAACGGTCGCTTATCCAGTCGCGACGGCTGCGACGTTGCTTGTTAAGCATATACTTATACAGTCTGTATGTAAGGAAGGCACACAGCACGCCTATCAATGCTCCGGCAAGTATATCCCACGGATAGTTTACTGCCATGTAAAGCCCCGCATAACATCCTATGGCAGCCCATAGCAACAATGAGAATGTCAAAATTCCATGCCTTATGAGCAACGAAAAGAATGTTGCAACGGCAAATGCTATTGTTGCATGTGTGAGCAAGAAACCATTCCCTGCTCTGAACTCGTTCATGGCATCGAGCAGATGAAGGCTGTCGGCTCCATATACGGTGCGCAGATATTCGAATAGCGGTTGCAACGCATATTCAGATAGCAGGAATGTAACCGCCAACATCGATGTTACAAACCCCACTATGGTAAGGAAATCTTTTACATTATTGTTTTTCACAAGCACATACAGGAGAGTAATCAACATGGGAATCCACACGGCAGGCATGGCAAAAACGCCAATGCAGCCATCGGTAAAAAGCGATTCGCCCCCGGTCATCGAGAGTAGCAAATGCTTGTCCATATCAATAATATCCTGTATTCTATACATCGGTTAAATCTTTTCAATAGCATCGGCAGGCAGCCACCCTATTGTTCCGTCTTCAAGCTCTATCTCCTTCCACCCTTTCATGGTATCGTCGGTGATGTTCACTTTGCGCCCTTCGTGAATTACAAAAAGGTCGGTTCCCGAATTGTCGGGGGTACTTTTTGCCGTAACGCTCGGCTGCATCACAATGGCCGCCGTGCGGTTTGTGAGTTTGTTGTAATGGTGCAACGCAGCCACATTTGCAAATATAGTAATTACAAGTGAAAGCAGAGCCACTATAAAGCCGCTTTTTCTCAATCCCATTTTGTTGCTGAACAAAAAGAGCAATAGCGCAGCCAAAAAGAGTATAAATGCCACAATGGCTACAATGGCCCACATGTCCATTGCAAAGAGGTTTATCACATTCTCTATCCACACGGTAAAGAATATTCTGTAAGGCTCCGAAACCTTATCTACGATTTTGCTTTGCGCAAGTGTGAGATTGAAATTTATATCCTCGTCGCCGGGTGCCAGCAACAATGCTCTTTCATAATTAAGAATAGCCTTGGCAATCTCATCGTTCTTGTAATATGCATTTCCCAAGTTGTAATACAGGTCGGCAGCCTCGCCTTGTGTCGCCATTGCCTCTTCGTATGCGGTAATGGCTCCTGCATAATCATTGGCTATGTAAAGGCTGTCGCCCAATGCTTTTTTTGCTACAACCTCGCTTGCCGCCTCTTGCGCCACGGCCAAGCAAGGGAAGAAAAACAGTAATATATATATAACGGTTTTCATACTCTTCATTATCTCTTTATTGAATTCTCCATTTTGCTGATAACCTCTATCGCCATGTTATACACATTGTCCATGGTGGCACCTGCATCGCCCGGGGCGTAGCGGGCAAATTCTCCCTCGTTAAGAACATTGTGCAGTTCTTGAACAAGGCTTTCGCTCACGCCTTTCTTTTCGAGCTCGGCTGCAATATTCTCTTTTGACAGTTGCGATACGGGGATGCTTAATTTATCGCTCATATAGCCCCAAAGGGTTTTTAGAATCTCGTCATAGAACTCGTTCTGTCTGTTCTCTTTAAGCAGTTTCTTTGCTACCTTCAAACGCTTTACTGCAACCTTGTTTGCTTTTTTGGTGCGCATGGCGGCTATATTGGCATTCTCCTGCATTTTCTTGCGGCATACGATTATATACATTGCAAACAGCAACAGAGGGATAATGTACCACAACCAATATGCAGGCGATGCAAAAAGATATTCCCCTCGCTTATTCATTGCAACATCACCTCGTTTTATATATCGGATATCCTGACCAAGGCGTTTGAGTTCCTCCTTGCTCACATAGGCAGGAACGGTTCCGCCGGCACTCTCCCGGCCCTTCTCTACCTGCAAGGTGTATGTCTCGCTCTCCAATGTCTTGTACTGTTTTGAATTTATATCGAAGTACGAGAACTTTACCGATGGGATTGTATATTCGCCACCATAACGCGGTATTGCAAGATACTCAATGACTTTGTTGCCCGAGAATCCTTCGTAGCGCAACGAAATCTTGTTCTCTACCTTGGGGTCGTAAACCTCAAAATCCTCGGGGAATGCAGCCTCGGGAGTTTTTATCAGTTTCATATTACCGGTACCGGATATCACAATACGCAATGTAATCGCTTCGTTTGCCTTCACTTCGGCAGCACTCAATGAAGAGGATAGCTTGAAACTGCCGACTGCTCCCGAGAAATCGGCAGGCTTGCCTGCGGGCAGTTTCTGCACATTCAGTTTAAGTTTTGGAGTACGCAATAGTTTCTTCACCTCCACCACATTTGCACCACCGAAGAACTCAAATGGGTCGTATGAGCGTGTATGCATGGTTACGGTACCTTCGAATTCGGTCGAAGGAATCTCTATCTCTCCGCTGATTTGTGGAAAAAGAACATATTGCTGCCACAGAATGGTGCGATAATTACGCCCATTATAATGTTCAAGGCTCCACTCTTTGTTGGCCGGTAATTCCACCTCCTGTATCTGGAAACCGTTCAATTCGGGAATTTTTCCGTTTAAGGCAGTAAGGTTTACTGTTGAATAAACTTTGAATGTGAGCAGAACAGCCTCTTGCTCGTACACCTTTGTCTTATTCAATGTCGCAGTCATGAACAATTCATCGGCCTCTATTTTTGTTGGGTCGGCATCGTAATTGCGTTGTGCATTGCCACCATGCTGCGAGCGTCTGTTACTCTGCGCTGCCGCACTTGCCTTATCGGCCGGGAGCACCTTTATGGTCAATGGGTTCGATGTGTAATCCTTGCCATTAATGTTTGCTACGGCACCGGGAATATCAAATTCTCCCTCCTTTTCGGCAATAAGGGTATAAGTGAATACCAAGGTGTGGCTTGATGAAACCTGGCCGTTTACTATTTGCGTACTTGATTGCTGCGAACGGAATGGCCCGGCAATGATAGAGAATCCCTCTATTGACGGCAGGCGAGGCTCCTTGGCCTTGTGTGTATTTATTTTGTATTGCAATTTCAATTGCTGATTCACAGCCACCGCTTTGGGCGCCGATGCCACGAAAGAGACCTCGTCGGCCAATGTCGCCGATATTGTCAGCAATAATAATAGTGTTGTAAGAACTGTTCTTCTCATCTATATATCTAATTCTTCAATATTTAATACTTATGTTATCGGCAGTGGCAATTACCAATCTTTATCGAGTTTCTTGCCACGTATCTGCATCATCTTTTTTACTCTTTCCTGAACATCCTTTTCGTCTTGCATGGCCGACTCCAACAACTGCTCGGCATTCTCTTTCGACATCTCGTTTTCATTCTCTTCGGGCTGCTGTTGCTCTTGTTGCTGTTCTTGTTGCTCTTGCTGTTGTTCCTGTTGCTCTTGTTGTTGCTCTTGTTCTTGTTGCTCTTGCTGCTGTTCCTGTTGCTCGTTTTCCTTGTTCTCCTCTTGGTTCTGTTGCTGTTGTTGCTGGTTTTGCAACTGTTTCATGGCAACAGCAAGATTGTAGCGTGTTTCGTGGTCGGTGGAGTTTTCGCGCAGAGCCTGTTTGTAGAATTCCACAGCATGAGCATAATCCTTTGATGCCTGGCAGATTACACCCATATTGTGATGTATTTGTGCAAGCTGCTGCTTATCTGTTGCACGTTTTTGCGCTATGGTAAATTGGTCCATGGCATCCTGTGCCTTATTCTGACGAAGAAGAGCATTACCCAAATTGTATAATGCTTCGCAACCGTTGGGATCCAACTCCAATGCTTTGCGATACTCTACTTCGGCTTTGTCGTAAAGGCTGTCGGCATACAATTTGTTACCGCTTCTCATATACTCGCGGTAGCTCTTCTGTGCCGATGCATTTGTGCAAAGCAGGGCAACAAGCATAATCGGTAGGTATTTTATAATGTTCATTTCAAGGATTAATTATTTGTCAAACAACTTAAATCCGCGGGTAAAGCGGCTCTTCCCGGTGAGTATGAGAGACTCTATCACAAGCAATATAAATGCCAACCATGCAATAAATTCGAACTGCTCGTTGAACTCGGTATACACCTCTGTCGTAACATCGGCCTTTGCAAGTTTGTCAATCTCTTTATCTAATAGTTTTTCGGCAGTATTGGTGTTATCAACCCTTATATAGGCACCGTTGCCCGCCTGAGCAACAGACTGCGCCATCTCCTCGTTTAGTTTTGTAACTACCACATTGCCCTCCTTGTCGCGGCGATAGTCATTACTGCCGTCGGCCGGTATTGGTGCGCCGTCAAGTGAACCTATACCCATTACATATACATTCATTCCTTTTTCGGTCGCCATCTTTGCAGCCTCTTCGGCGCCTCCCTCATGGTTCTCGCCATCGGTTATAAGCACAATGGCTTTTCCCACCCCCTCGGTTGGGGTAAAGCTTTTCATTGCAAGGCTTATTGCACCGCCTATATCTGTGCCTTGTCGCGATATCAGTGCCGGTGATATTGTTTCCAAGAACATTTTCGCCGATATAAAATCGTTTGTTATGGGTAATTGCACAAAAGCATCGCCTGCAAAAACTATCAGCCCCACTTTGTCGTTCTCAAACTTGTCTATAAGGCGCGATATTATCTTTTTTGCCTTTTCCAAGCGGTTGGGAGCAATATCCTGGGCCATCATTGAGTTCGATATATCAAGAGCTATGACAACTTCAATGCCCTGTCGCGTAACGGTTTCTTTTTTTGAGCCGAATTGTGGGCGTGCCAATGTTATTACAATTAGAACCAACGCAACCAAAGAGAGCCAGAATTTAAGCCCGGGACGATAGGCCGACACATCGGGCATAAGGCTTTTCAGCAGGTTTACATCGCCATACAATCTCAAATTACGGTTTCTTCTGTAATTCGAGTATATATATACCGCCAACAGTATGGGAATTACTATGAGCAGATAAAAATATTCGGGATTTGCAAATTTCATATTTCAAATACTGTTTCAGGGTATTTTCTTTAATATTGTATTACGCAACAGAATTTCGAGCAACAATGCCGCGAATGCTATAATAGCAAAAATCTGGAACTCTTCTTCGCGCGTACTGAATTCCTTGACATTCAGCTTGGTGCGTTCCAGCTTGTCTATCTTCTCATAAACCTCTTTCAGCTTGGAGTTGCTTGTTGCGCGATAATAGTTGCCATCGGTTATTGTAGCAATTTTGTTAAGCGTTGTTTCGTCTATCTCAACAGGCACATTCACCACCCTGCCACCATAAGGATAGGGAGCTGTGCCATTGGTACCTACGCCTATTGTATATATCCTTATTCCAAATTTCTTCGCAATATCGGCTGCAGCCTCGGGCGATATTTCGCCTCGGTTATTTGAGCCGTCGGTAAGCAGTATGACCACTTTTGATTTTGCTTTGCTCTCTTTGAGACGACTCACGGCATTGGCAATACCCATGCCTATGGCAGTACCGTCTTCTATGATTCCTTGTGCCGCGATATCGCACTTTACCGAGTTAAGCATATTGAGTATCACCGCGTGGTCCACGGTAAGCGGACATTGGGTAAAGCTCTCTCCTGCAAATATGGTGAGTCCTATATTGTCGTTCGGGCGGCTGTTGATAAAGTCGGCAGCCACCTGCTTTGCGGCCTCCAAACGATTTGGGGTAAGGTCCATGGCCAACATACTTGTGGATACGTCCATAGCCAGCATTATATCTATACCCTCAATCTCGGAATTCTCCCACCTGTTGGTGCTTTGCGGGCGGGCAAGTACTAGTATCACCATTGCGATGGAGATGACACGCAACACAAACGGCAGATCGATTATATAATTCTTGTAGCTCTTTACATCCTTCATAAAAGGGGCTGCCGTGGAGACCTTCATAGCGGGTTCCAGCTTGCGCCCTCTGAAAATATACCACAACACATACAATGCAAGCGGTATGAAAAGAAGTAAATATCCTATTTTAGAGAAAAACATATTCAAAAACAGATTAACTTAACAAATAATACAACTCACTGATGAGCAATGCCAATACCGTGGCTGTAGCCAGCGAGAGCAGCACCACTGCGAGCAGCAACAACCTCTTTTCGCGCACGGAACGCTCATTCACCACTTTTTTCTCTGTCGGTTGCTGCGGGATTTCGCTGTCGGCAAGTTTTGTGTTGTCCACAAACTCTATCGCGTTCAGCAGATTGCGATCGTTCTCGTTCATGGGCGGATTGAACTTTGCAAATTTAACAAGGTCGGCAGTTTCAAGGATATCGCGCAAGTCGCGCAAGCTCTCTTTATCCTTAATTTTCAACAGTTCGTCTATAATCTCGGCAGTTGTCATCTCTGTTGCATTAAAAGCAAAGCGTTCATTCATGTACTCGCGCAAAGCATCGGTAATGGCAGTGTAATACTCTTTACTGCTGCCTGCTGTGCGCCAACCGGCATCGCTTTTTATACGCTCCATTTCGTTAAGAGCAACAACATGTGCCGGCAATTTAGGTTTAAGCTTTACTATACGGATTATAGGCTTGTTGTTTATGTATCTGATAGTTACCCATGCAAGAATGGCCGCCAGCAGAATAAACAAAAGAGAGTAGCCCACCGAGCCTTTGTAATCGTCCCAAGTAAGCTCCACTGCCCATATATCCTTGGGCGGGAAGAACTGCTCAAGGTTTGTTGTATCCACCGGCATCATATACACAGCAAGTGCAAGTTCCTCGGAATAGAATGGCTCGCCATCTACCAATACCTCAAACGGAGGAATGGCATACAAAGCACTATCGAACGATGTTACCACATACTCTTCTGTTATTAGCAGTCGCTTGCCGTCGTTCAATATCTGTGTGTCGTTGGGCAGTTTCTCCACAATCTCCACACCCTCAATAATCTCCTTGTCAAACTGTGGCAGAAGAGCCCTTTTGTTGGCATCCACTCCCACTTTCAATTTAATCCTCGCCTGTTCACCTATAAGTCGCTGGCACGAATCAATCTCGGCATTTACCGAAACATGGTTTTGCGCCACAGCAAAACCGGCAAACAGGGCAAGCAGCAGGGATATAAATATTGTTTTTTTCATTCTCTATCATATTTACGCATTAGGCACGCATTGCAAATAGCGACATCAGTGCTTTAACATAATCCTGGTCGGTACGCACCGATACGGAATCCACGCGGCTTTTTTTGAAAATCTCCTCTATTGCCGACGTTTGCTCTCTCCACCACTCACGCTGAGCATTCTGCACTTTGCTCGACGAGGTGTCGATATACATCTCCTGCCCACTTTCGGCATCGGTAATTTTCATGAGCCCTATTTGCGGCAACTCCATAAGGCGACGGTCGTATACCCGTATTGCAACCACATCGTGTTTGCGATTGGCAATGGTAAGCGCATTCTTGTAATCGTGCGGGGCGATGAAATCGCTCAGCATAAATGCGGTACACCTTTTCTTTATGGCGTTGGTGAGGAACTGCAACGGCACTTTGATATCGGTTTTCTTGCTTGCCGGTTCAAAGTTTATGAGTTCTCTGATGATATACAAAATGTGCTTACGCCCCTTCTGCGGCGGGATAAACTTCTCCACCACATCCGAGAAGAATATAACACCGATTTTGTCGTTGTTCTGTATTGCCGCAAATGCAAGTGTGGCTGCAATCTCTGTAACCATATCGCGTTTCATCTGCTTTATGGTACCGAAATCGAGGCTCTGCGACACATCGACAAGGAGCATCACAGTGAGCTCGCGCTCCTCCTCGAATACCTTTACAAAAGGCTTATTGAAACGAGCCGTTACATTCCAATCGATATCGCGCACATCGTCGCCATACTGATACTCACGCACCTCGCTGAACGACATACCACGCCCTTTGAAGGCCGAGTGATACTGCCCTGCAAAGATATTGTGAGAGAGGCCACGTGTCTTTATCTCAATCTTGCGAACCTTTTTTATAAGTTCACTCGTCTCCATAATTATCCGTTAGGGTACTTCAACACTGTTCAAAATACGGCTCACTATCTCATCGGCCGACACATTGCTTGCCTCTGCCTCGTAGCTCAAACCGATACGGTGGCGCAAAACATCGTGTGCCACGGCGCGCACATCCTCGGGGATTACATATCCGCGACGCTTGATAAAAGCGTATGCGCGGGCAGCAAGAGCAAGGTTTATAGATGCACGGGGTGAACCGCCAAACGATATAAGCTCCTTCAAATCCTTCATGCCATACTTGTCGGGGTAACGTGTGGCAAACACGATATCCGCAATGTACTGCTCGATTTTCTCATCGAGATATACCTGGCGCACAACCTTGCGAGCCTCGATAATCTCCTCGGGTTTCAATATGGGTCTTACAGCGATTTTCTCACCTGTAATATTCTGTCTGATAATCTTCTTCTCTTCCGACAGTTCGGGGTAACCTATAACCACTTTGAGCATGAAACGGTCCACCTGCGCCTCGGGCAAGGGGTATGTACCCTCCTGCTCAATGGGGTTTTGTGTAGCAAGTACAAGGAAGGGCGAAGGCAGTTGGAATGTCTCTTTGCCTATTGTAACCTGTCGTTCCTGCATAGCCTCCAACAACGCACTTTGTACCTTTGCAGGGGCACGGTTAATCTCGTCGGCAAGCACGAAGTTTGCAAAAACGGGGCCTCTCTTTGCTTTGAAATCCTCGTCCTTCTGGCTATATACCATTGTACCGATAACGTCGGCCGGCAAGAGGTCGGGAGTAAACTGTATGCGGCTGAAATCGGCATCAATCAATTCCGACAATGTTTTTATGGCCAATGTTTTTGCAAGGCCGGGAAGGCCTTCGAGCAACACATGGCCATCGGCCAAAAGACCTATAAGAAGCGACTCAACAAGGTGTTTCTGGCCCACAATCACCTGGTCCATACCTGTAAGCAGATTGGTAACAAAGCCGCTCTGCCTCTCAATCATTTCATTCAGTTCTCTGATGTCTATTGCACCATTCATAATTCTATTGTTATTTTATTATTTATTTCTTTTCCAAAATTACAGCAATATGTTAATCTTTAATGTTAATATAGTTAAAATAGCCTTAACCTCTGTTACATTAAAGAAACTTTAACGCAACCACCCTATTTCGCAGGCTGCAAACGAGGTATCTGCAATTCCATACCCTTGCTCAACCCATTGGGATTATCCAACTTGTTATATTGCACGATGTAGGGCCACAGACGCTTGTCGCCATAATATTTGAGTGCAATACGCACAAGTGTCTCGTCGGCGGCAACGGTGTGAGTGGCGATGGCACCATCGGCAACATAGAGCAATGTGTCGCCACGCCCTATACTGCCCACACTCCTTGCAGCAAGTTCCTCAACCATTGTAAAGGTATATTCCTCCTCTTTGGGTGCGGGAGCAACATCGGCTGCCACTGTTGCAGTGTCGGGCACGATGGTTTCAACAACCTTTGCAGGTGCAGGCGCGGTATTGCTTGTTGCATGGGCAACAGGCTTTTTACCACCATCCCTCTTACCAAAGAGTACAGGGTAGAAATATATTGCCAAGGCTGCCAATATCGCAAATATTATTAATAATGTATAAAGCTGTGCATGCCCGCCCTTCTTCTCTCCTGTTTCATCGGCCTTTGCAGTATCGGTCAATGGGTAGCTGTTCTTTATTTTGTTTACAGCCTCTTCGGTTGCGCCATTCCCGTCGGGCTCTTCGGCAATATCCTCTGCCGGCTCCTCTTTGTTTGTCTCTTCGGCAGCGGGTACCACCTCCTCTATCGAGGGCTCTTCCTGTGCAATTTCCTCGTTTGCGGTTTCGATGGTTTCAGCAGTATCGGCAACAGTTTCTTCGCTTGCAGTCGTGGTCTCCTCTGCTTGGGGCTCCTCGGCAATGGTTTCAACCTCGGGCAGAGCTTCGCTTTGCGCATCATTGGTCATGGGTTGCACTTCCTCCTGAATATTCTCCTCGCTCTCTGCAGATTCTTCGCTGTCATCTACATAGCTGTCGTCTATCTCCACGGGCTCAAACATGGCAAACGGCTGGTTTACCTTCTCCTTCAATGTATCGGCTGGGAGGAATGTGAGTTTCTTATGTCCCTTAATCTCTATTTTTTCGCCGGTATTCACATTTACACTGCTGCGGCTTGCAACATCGGTAACCTTGAATGTTCCAAGTCCGTTAATTTTCACCATGCCATCTTTCTCCAGCCCCTCCAATATTATATCGAAGAATGCCTTTGTAAACAGCTCTGCCTTTGCACCTGAAATCTCGGCCTGCTTTGCAAGCAGAGCCGACAAGTCGGAATGATTTAATTTTGCGTCCATTGCTCTGCCTCTTTAATCGTTGAATTTATCTTTCATTTTGCCGCTTGGGCGGAATGCGGGCACAATCTTTGGCGGCACCAGAAACCTCTGTCCGCTCTTTGGGTTTACAGAAACCCTCTCCTTGCGCATCTTCACTTCAAAAACACCAAAGCCCGACACATTAAGCTGGTCATTATCCTTCAACCTCTCTGTCATCACCGCCACAAACGACTCAACACCTGCCGCAGCCTCTGCGGGAGTTATTCCGCATCGTTTAGCCAACTTGCTGATAAATTCTTTATTGTTCATATTGGTTATTAGTTAAGCTACAAAGTTCGATATGACAAAAATGTATATTCTCTTTGTTTTTGTTATTTTCTCACTGTTCCCATGAGGTCAAACTCTGTGGCATCTGTTATAAGCACATCGTAGAACTCGCCTATTCTCAAATTGTCCTCGCTGCTGTTTATAAGCACCTCGGTATCCACGTCGGGCGAATCAAATTCAGTGCGGCCGATGTAATAATCACCCTCCACACGATCTATTATTGTTCTGAACACCTTGCCCACCTTCTCCTCGTTCAAGCGGGTTGAAATCCTTTGCTGAACCTCCATCAAACGGTCGAGGCGTTCCTGCTTTTTCTTTTTCGATACGTTGTCGCGATAATTCTCGGCGGCAAAGGTGCCATCTTCCTCGCTATACGCAAATGCCCCAAGGCGGTCGAATTTTGCCCACTTCACAAAATCCATAAGCTCCTCGAAATCCTTGTCGGTCTCCCCGGGGAAGCCCACCATCATGGTGGTGCGTATGCATATACCCGGCACCTCGCGACGCATCTTCTCAATGAGCGCGTATGTATCCTCTTTGGTAACGTGGCGTTGCATTTTTTTCAAAATCTTGGTACTCACATGCTGCAAGGCTATATCAAGATACTTACACACATTCTTTCTCTCGCGCATCACACGCAACAGTTCGTCGGGAAAGTGTAGCGGGTAGGCATAGTGCAAACGTATCCACTCCACCCCTTCAATGTCGGCAATGCGCTCTACCAGCTCGGCAATAGCCTGCTTTTTGTAAATATCTATGCCGTAGTAGGTGAGTTCCTGTGCTATAATCTGGAACTCCTTAACGCCTTGCGATACAAGATAACGCACCTCGTCGAGAATCTCCTCCATGGGGCGCGAAACATGTGCACCGGTGATTATTGGTATTGCGCAATAGGCACAACGGCGGTTGCACCCCTCGGAAATTTTCAGGAATGCGTAGTGCGACGGTGTCGATAACACTCTTTCGTGCGCAATCTCGGGCTTGTACTCCTTTTTAAGGTCGCCTATAAGTTCCTTCCAATTGAATTTACCATAGAATTTATCGACCTGAGTAATCTCCTCGCGCAATTCGGTGAGGTAACGCTCCGATAGGCATCCCATAACATAGAGTTTCTCAAGGTCGCCCTGCTCTTTGCGCTCGCAAAATTCGAGAATCATATTTATAGACTCCTGCTTTGCATCGCCAATGAAGCCGCAGGTGTTTATAACGGCAATGCTGCCGCGGGGCTCCTCGCTGTCGTGAGTAACCTCGTAGCCACACTCCTTTAATTGACGCATAAGCTGTTCCGAATCCACGAGATTCTTGGAACAGCCCATTGTAATCACATCAACACAATTCTTTTTCATTTCCAATTATCCGAAAAGAGAATCCACAAACTCGGCTCTGTTAAAAATCTGCAAGTGGTCTATACCCTCGCCCAAGCCAATATATTTTACAGGAATCTTGAATTGGTCGCTTATACCAATGACCACACCACCCTTTGCAGTACCGTCGAGCTTGGTTATAGCAAGCGAACTCACCTCGGTAGCCTTGGTAAACTGCTTGGCCTGCTCAAAGGCGTTCTGCCCTGTGGAGCCATCGAGCACAAGAAGCACATCGTTGGGTGCGTCGGGCAGAATCTTCTTCATCACATTCTTTATCTTTGTGAGTTCGTTCATAAGCCCCACCTTGTTGTGCAAACGGCCTGCGGTGTCAATAATCACCACATCGGCACCGTTTGCCACTGCCGATGACAATGTGTCGTATGCCACCGATGCAGGGTCGCTGCCCATGCCTTGCTTTATAACAGGTACATCAGCACGGCGCCCCCACTCCACAAGCTGCTCCACGGCAGCCGCGCGGAATGTGTCGGCTGCACCAAGATATACCTTTTTGCCGGCCTTTTTGAATTGGTGTGCCAGCTTGCCTATGGTGGTAGTCTTGCCCACTCCGTTCACACCCACAACCATAATCACATAGGGCTGTCCGGGTGTTGTGGGGAAGACGAACGAGCCGTTATCCTCGGTGTTGTTCTCCATGAGCAAGGCTGCAATCTCCTCTTTCAGCAATGCGTTCAGCTCGGCCGTGCCCATGTATTTGTCGCGGGCGGCACGCGCCTGCACACGCTCCACAATCTTCAGCGTGGTTTCTACACCCACATCCGATGTAATAAGTATCTCTTCGAGGTTGTCGAGTACCTCGTCGTCAATCTCGGTCTTTCCTACTATTGCGCGGGCTATCTTGCCGAACACGCTCTCTTTGGTCTTGGACAATCCCTTGTCAAGAACCTCTTTTTTCTCTTTTGTAAAAAAACTGAATATTCCCATATTCCATTTAAGTTTTATATCAATTCCTTGCCGTTACAAAATGGAGCAAGGAATTTTTGTTTCTATTATCTTCTTTGGGGTTGCCCCCTGCATTTATTGTCATTTCGAACACATGTGAGAAATCTCCAATAATATTTTTCAGATTCCTCGTCGCTATGCTCCATCGGAATGACAAAACAAAGTTTTGTTATCGACGAGCTTTCGGCAATGGTCGCTCGTTGCACAGAGAAGTTGCGCGGAGCGGGTTGCCAATAGAAAAGCGAGTCAATGACACTGTTATTGCACCGCAACAGTATATCATATTGTCATTTCGAACGCATGTGAGAAATCTCACAAACAACCAAGCGCTTTTAGTCGAGCTTGAGAACGGCAAGGAAGGCCTTCTGCGGCACCTCCACATTACCAATCTGCTTCATGCGCTTCTTTCCCTTCTTCTGTTTCTCGAGCAATTTACGTTTACGCGACACGTCGCCACCGTAACACTTCGCCGTTACATCCTTGCGCACCTGTTTGATGGTTTCGCGTGCAATAATTTTTGTACCTATGGCCGCTTGCAGTGCAATATCGAACTGCTGGCGGGGGATAAGGTCGCGCAGTTTCTCGCACATCTGTCGGCCAAGCCCATATGCGTTATCAACGTGTGTGAGTGTGGAAAGTGCATCCACAGGCTCGCCGTTGAGCAATATATCGAGCTTTATGAGTTTCGATGTGCGGAAGCCCGCGGGGTGATAGTCGAACGACGCATATCCCTTTGAAATGCTTTTCAGTTTATCATAAAAATCTATCACAATCTCGCCAAGTGGCAACAAGAAACGTATATCCACGCGGTTACCGGTGATGAACTCCTGTTTCTGCAATTCGCCGCGTTTCGACAAGCACAAAGTCATTATGGGGCCAATATACTCGGCTCGGGTGATAATGCTTGCATTAATATACGGTTCCTCGATGTGGTCTATAAGTGTTTGGTCGGGCATGCCGCCGGGGTTGTGTACCTCCTGCACATTGCCCTGCTTGTCATACACCATATACGACACGTTGGGCACGGTGGTGATAACACTCATGTCAAACTCTCGGTCCAAACGTTCCTGCACAATCTCCATGTGCAACAGGCCCAAGAAACCGCAACGGAAACCAAAGCCAAGCGCAGCCGACGACTCGGGGGTGAATGTGAGCGATGCATCGTTCAACTGCAATTTCTCGAGCGATGCACGCAGGTCCTCGTAATCCTCGGCCTCTATGGGATATACACCGGCAAACACCATGGGTTTCACCTCCTCGAATCCTGCAATGGCCGATGAACAGGGCTTTGCTATGTGAGTAATGGTGTCGCCCACCTTAACTTCGCGCGATGTTTTTATACCCGAAATAATGTAGCCCACATCGCCTGTACGCAACTCCTGACGAGGCGATAGTTCCATCTTCAACACACCAATCTCGTCGGCATCATACTCCTTGCCTGTGTTGAAGAACTTCACCTTGTCGCCCTTGCGAAGCACGCCGTTTGTAATTTTGAAGTATGCTATAATACCACGGAACGAGTTAAACACAGAGTCGAAGATAAGCGCTTGCAAAGGAGCCTCTTCGTCGCCCACAGGGGCAGGAATGCGCTCCACCACCGCACGCAGAATCTCCTCCACACCCATGCCGGTCTTTCCGCTGGCCTCGATAATCTCGTCGCGGTCGCAACCTATGAGGTCCACAATCTCGTCTTTCACCTCCTCGGGCATGGCATTAATCATATCGCATTTGTTTATCACGGGGATAATCTCCAGCCCCTGATCAACAGCCATATAAAGGTTTGATATCGTCTGTGCCTGAACGCCCTGTGTGGCATCCACCACAAGCAAAGCTCCCTCGCAGGCAGCTATCGAGCGCGACACCTCATACGAAAAATCGACGTGTCCCGGAGTGTCAATGAGATTGAGTGTATATTTCTCACCCTCGTACATATACTCCATTTGAATGGCGTGGCTCTTGATGGTGATACCGCGCTCCTTCTCCAAGTCCATATTATCGAGCATCTGTCCCTCGGTGATGTTAATGGTCTTGGTGGTTTCCAGCAGACGGTCGGCCAAGGTGGATTTACCATGGTCGATGTGTGCTATAATACAAAAATTCCTGATTTTATCCATATCTTGTTTTCTTCTTTTCTTTCCTTATAACGCAGCCCTTGCACCATACATAACGGCACCCGCCCGCGTAATTTTGCGCGAAGATACAAATAAAATTTAATATTTATATTATAAATAAAGGCGTAAAAGTTAAAAGCCGTGGCAAAATTGCAGAAAACAGAGGTGTTGTTTAAGAAAAACAGAAAGAACCAACTGTCAATTACGCCCCTGTTTCAAACAAGCACTCCTCAACCTCAAAGGCAGAAAATGGGAGATACTTGCCCACCTCGTTCCAAAAGAACGACAGCTCGCCGCTGGCACGATGGCGCAACACCACAATCTCGGACAGGGCATTTATGTTGGTTATAAAGTCGCAACGGTCGTTGCTCAATGTGTAACGGAAATTGCCATCGGGAGCCGACATGTATATTGAAAATTCTTTACGATTCATCACAACATCATTCACTTTATAATCGTCGCTCGCGTCCTCAAATTCTTTCATCAACACCCCACTGTTGAATGCACTCCTTATCGCCGCTTTATCGTTGGCAATAAAGTCGTTCACCACCCTCGCCCACACTTTCTCCTCCTTGCCTGCGGGGGATTTCACATTAATAAAAGTAAATTCTTCGGGTAGCCCGCATGCGCAATCGTCGCCGCGGTCAAAGCGCAATTTAAGCGAGCCTTTCTCCCTGTCGATCTCATACGATGCCTGCAAGTATTTCATGCTGCCAAAGGATGTGATTTCTACCATGGGCAGTTGCCACCCATCGTCGCAAGCCGCTTTGAAGAAAAAGACAAAATGCTCCTCCACGCTGTAAGAGCCCACGGTTTTGCCCATCACAAGACGGCTCACTCTGTAAGAGCCATTGAATGGCGACGACGATGGATTCTCTTCGAAAAACCACAATGCGGCACCCTCGCGGTAAGGCTCATCGGCAGCATGCCAATAAGAAAACTCACCCATATTGAACAGCACGCCGAGTTTAAGAAATTCGTCCAAGAAATCGGTATCGAGATAAGAGCGCACCACCCTCATGCTATATACAAAAATTGTGAGCATGCATGGGTGCAGATGATTTACAAAATCGTAATCGAGCAATTCATTGGCAATCTCCTTTGAGGAAAGCCCGCTTGGAAAGCAATCCTCGAACAGATCGCATAAGGTCTGTATATGTGTGTGAAATATCTTTACAAAATCTTTTGAGTTCACATCTACTCCACTTGCATAAATATAGAACAGCACCAAGTTTCCATAATAGACCAAGGTGTCGCTCGATTTCAGTTGCAACAACTCCTGCAACACCCCGTTTCTGAATCCTTTTGGGAATCCATTTTGCTCCTCCTTGCATAATGCTATAAATGAGCTTTTCCAACTCGCGGAATCGTCAATGCCGCAATACTCCTTGTAATCGGGCAGATAGGCATGAAAAGAGTCGAATATAGCATAGAGCAGATAAATCTCGGCATCCGTCAGCCTATACATTCCCATAAGTTCACGCCACACATCGGCCACGGCATCATCACCGGCCACACCGTCTCGGACACGATAAAACGGCAAGGCGATGGGTACGCAAGGTTATGCGGCATACCTTCGATGGTTTCCTCGCTATCCTTTGCAGTTTTGCAACGTCTGCAAAAGGCCGGATATAAATGTATTGTATCAACCACGAAACGCATTGTGGAAATACTTGATTACGGCAGCAAGAAGGTATTGTTTAAGTTCTGCAAATTCAGAGAATACTGAAATAATTATCGAACAATCTATTGAGTTTTGAATATTTTTTATCATCTTCGCAAAAACGTAGGAAAATAAAAAACAGTATAGCAATGTTAAATAATATAACAGATTTTTGGAGCGGCCTCTCTTTTACAAAGAATGTAAACAAGATGCGCAAGGCATTGATGGATTTTTTCGCCACGGAAGGCATAACTTGCGAAATTAAGGATGGGGCTCTTTTGTTTGAGTACAAGGACTCATGGTACATTGTAAACTTTGCCATCGGCGACGATTATGCCGAGTGTGGTATAATCTATTACGTTGAAGAAAAAACTTTTGAGGCTATGGAGCTAAGCGACAAGACTTTTATTGCTGCAAAGGTGAACAACGAAATCGACAACCATGCCATAATGTATGTTTATAATGACAGTTTCAAAATTACTTCCACATTTTATTTTACATCCAAGAGAATGTTGATGGAACTATTCACAAAGCACTTCAACGAGCTAACCGACACAATTGCCGGTGCGGTAGGGTTGATAAGAGAACATCTTGCAGAAGAGGCCGAAGAAGAGGAACGGGAGAACACACCACAGCAGATAGGTTTCCGTGTGCAACCCGGGGAGGACGACAAGGATGAGAATGCACAAGTAGCAAAAAAACTTTGATTACATAATTTTGCGGAACAACATTTTGCAAACTCACACATAACATAAGCCCCCTTCTAAAACTTATTTAATAACATTTGTCCCAAACTCGTGGAGAGTTTGGGACAAATGTTTTATACCGAAATATTTGCTGTTGATACATTTTATCGCTAAATGGATGTTTGATAATTTTGCTCACGAAAGAATAAGGACAATAAACTAAAGGACAAGAAAGGAGGATATATGGAGGTGAAATTATTAAGGGTTGAAAAATTCAGCAACAAGAATTTCTTTATAGAAATAGAACTATACGAGCACAATCTTGCAAAGGGGCGATGCGAAGTTAAGCGCGAGGGCAAGAGAAGGCAGAAAAATTGGTGGAAATCTCCTATAACTTCTCCGTTACTCTATTTCCCATCGTATCTTTGGATAAGCATTGCAGAATGGGAGGAGTTTTATGAGAAATTCAGACACGATAAAACGGCAAGGCGATGGGTGCGCAGGGTTATGCGGCATTCCTTCGATGGTTTCCTGAGCCCCGATGGGCGCATAGACCACACGAAATTTGCCATTGAAAATGACAGGCGGGAACACAAGAGCCGTGAGTATTACAGGATGAACAAAGAGCAACTGCTGCTTATGAAAAAACTCTTGCCAGGCTTTTCCGTTGCCAATTTATTATTGCAACACACTCCCCTTTCCTGCTCTCAATTCCCGGTGCAAAAATCTACAACTTGGACTCCTTGCCAATACGCACAGACAAATGGTATAATTTGGAGAATGTTCGCAGTTATTACCAACTATTCAAAGAGAACGAACGATTCTTTCAATAAGATACACGGCGCAGAATCAACATGAAACTCCATTCATCATAAACCAATCGGGCAGCACTATCTCGTGCTGCCCGATTGGTTTATAACTTGCAATTAAGTTTTCTTATTTCTTTTTCTTGAACAAATCCAGCGCACCGTTAATGAGTTTGTTTGCAACCTCCTCCTTGGTGGGCTTGGCAGTTGCGGTGGAGTCGCTCCCCTCCCCTGCGGCGTTCTCTTTTGAGCTGCCGCCAAGCAGTTTGTTGAGTGCCTCTTCGGCTGCGCCGGCCGCCGCCTTCTTGGCAAGCGAGGCCATGTCTATGCTCACTTTGGGCGATGTGAATGTGCCCTTGATATTCATATCCACGGTGCCGAGCTTGGATAGCTTGCCCACGGATGTGGGGATGGTTATCTCGCCCTTGTAGTCGATTGTTTGGTCAAGGCCTGTGCTGCCCGAGAGGTTCATCTTGTAATCGCCAAGTTTAATATCAAATGGCTTGGTATTTACACGGCCGTCTTTAATAGTAAATTCAATATTTATATCTTTAACCTTTGTATCTTTCAACGAGGGCTTTTTAACAATATCGGCCACGGCTTGTATCACGTCCACGTTGTTAAGGCTTAAATCCTTTGTGGATAGTGCACCGCTACCGGTGAGTGTGGAAAGTACGGGGCTCATTGTATCGTCGAGTTTTGTATCGATATTTATGTTACCCGAGAAATCGCCTGTGAGCCCGCTGAAGATAGGTGCAAGGCTGCGTATCACATTAAGTTCCTCGTAAGCCTGTGCAAAGCCTATGTTGCTCAGTTTGAAGCCTCCGTTGAATTGCGGCTCGGCAGCAGCGGGTGTATGGTAGTAGCCGTTTACAACCACATCGCCACCCATTGTATTGAGCGAGAGGTTCTGCATATCCACCTTGCTGTTTTTAACCACAAGCTGGCCGTTTACGTTATTTAATCTCATATTATCGAAAATCACCTCTTTGAATGTCGCCTGCATGCGGAAATCTATATTATCGGGTACCTTTATAACGCCTGTTGCCACCGTGTCGGCAGCTGCTGTCTCCTCGGCGGGAGCAACAGCGGTGGTGTCGGCCGGTGTCATAAAGTCGTTCAAGTTAAAGTGGTTGCTCTTTACGTTGAGGGTGCCTTTCAGCGTGCCGTCTTTCAGGGCATATGCCATGTAGTTCTCGAAGCGGCTATCCACGGTAACATCGTTATCGCCAATCTTCACAGTTGTTTCGCTCAACTGCAAGTAACGGGGTGTGAATGTGAGCAAGGATTTCTTAATATCCACATTGGGCATATCCTCCATGGTGAGAATCATATCATTAAGGCGCACACTACCCTCGGCCTTTATGTTTTCGTACTGCTCCTTCTCTATGTGCGACATGCGGCCATTTACAGCGAGGTCGGCATTCACCACTCCATTCAACTGCATATCCTCCAAGGGATAAATATCCTTTATCTTGCCCAAATCGAGTTTTCCTTTTGCTGTGGCATTGAAGGCGAGGTCGCTCATGGGAGTGCGCATGGTAGCAGTTACGCTGAACGGATTACCCGCCATAACAAAATTGAAAGGATTGATGTTTATCTGTGTGTTATCGGGTGAGCCACCGGGATTATTAACCTTTGCAGCGATATTGATATTATTCACACCTGCGGGGAGCGATGGATATTGGAACATGGCGTTTTCCACATCGAATGCAACATCGAATGCCGGCACAATGCTGTCGCCCTGCATGCTACCCTTGGCCCACGCTGTGAGCGTGGCGTTTCCATCGGTTTTCAGCCCCTCAAAATCTTTTGAATATATAGCGGGTATGAGCGACAAAGCCTCCTTGAAACCAATCTTGTTGCTGTTCAGTTTCAAATCCATATCCATGCCGTTCTCGGTCATGGCCACCCATCCGTCGATGGCAGCCTCAATGGCATTTAAGCGAAAAGTGTTCTCATTAAGAGTGAATTTGCTGTTTTCAAGGTCGGCATCAATCTTCATATCAGCCGCAATAGCGGCCTTGCTCAAGAATGGGACACCATCCATGGCAAATGTAACTCCGTCGGTTTCGGCATCGAGCGAGAGGATTGTGCGGCTGCTGCCGAAATCGCCCGAGCAAGTTGCATCAAGCCCCTGTACCTCGGCATACATATTGCCCTGCTTGTCGTCGTAAATAAGATTAAAGTCCTTTATGGCAAGTTCCTGTAATTTTATGCGGAAAGGGGCTGTGGCAGCAGAATCCTCGGCTACCGCCTCTTCTACCTCCTCGGTTGCCTTCATTATGTCCCAATTCACAGTGCCGTCGGCAAGCACAATGGCTTTAACCGATGCATCGTCTATAAGGATTTCGCGTATGTCGTAACCTTCATCGCCAAAGAGCGACATAAGATTCACCGATGCTGTGAGCCCGCCTGCCGCCACAAGTGTATCGTTCTCAAATGCTCCCGCCCCTTTAAGGTAAAAATTTTCAAGTGTAACTGAGGCAAGTGGGAAATTACGTATGAGGCTTATGTCGAGGTTTTCAAAATCGAACTCGGCATTAAGCATCTTGTTGCCCTCTTCTTTTACAAGTGCCTCTATTTTGTCTGTAAACAAAAGAGGCAGCGATACGAGCAACAGAAGAATAACTGCTATTACAGCGGCTGTAATTTTCAAAAATTTCTTCATTGTTACGTTTTAATAAAATTGTTGGTCTTTATCACTATTGTTATCGGTTCGCCTTTCGTGTTGCTGCAACACGAAAGGCGAGTCAAAGAGATTGGAAATAGACAAAGCTATTGCCGTGTCGGACACAAAAGTGTAGAGTTCTGAAACTCTTTACTTAAAGATGTGCTTTCCGTAATCCACACCTTTCAGATTGTAGTAATGCGCCTCGCCCTGCATACGCTCCACAAACGAGTCGTAAGTGCGTAGCTTTTGGGGAGTCCATCCTGCTTCGGCCACAGCTGCCAAGCGTGGGAAAGTAAGGTACTGCACCACCGAAGGCTCCTCCACCCACTCGGTCCAGAAGTTGGCCTGCACGCCAAGATAGCGCGATTGCAACTCGGCAGGGATATTATTCATAGGCTTGTAGTTATATACACGCTCCACGGTTTCGTCGCCATGGCCCTGCGAGCGTGGCTCGCTCTCCAATTTCGATTGACGACGATTGATGTAATAAGGTATCTGTGGCGAGAGAATTGTGCTCATTCCGCGTGTAGCGGCATCCTTGGCTGCACCGTCGGCACCTATCCATGCCATAATTGTAATATCGTTGCCAAGCGGGGCGGTATTTCCGTGCAGCACCTCGTTCCAGAAGATAAGTTTGCGCTGTTTGCATGCGGGTTTTGCAGCCACATAATCCTTCAACTGCTTGTAAAAATGTATTTGCAAATCGCGATATTTTTCGCTGCCAATCTCTTTTAGCAACGCTTGACACTCGCTGTTGCGCTCCCATTTTGTTGTGGGGCACTCGTCGCCGCCCAAGTGAATGTATCCGAAGGGGAAGATCTCTGTGAGCTCATCGATAACATCCTTGGCAAACTGCACGGCAAGAGGGTTGGCTACGTTAATCACATCGTTCGACACGCCCTGCCACAACCACACTTCGTGGTTATTTTCGGGGTCGCAGGCAAGGAACTCGGGATATGATGCAACTGCTGCTTGCGAGTGTCCGGGAATATCAACCTCGGGTACAATCTCAATGAATCGTTCGCGGGCGTATTCTACGACCTCCTTGGCATCCTTTTTTGTGTAGTAACCACCATACAAAATACCATCGGGTTTAACATCGCCCCAGCCAAGTACCTTGCTGGCACGCCATGCGCCCACTTCGGTGAGCTTGGGATATTTCTTTATCTCTATGCGCCAACCTTGGTCTTCGGTAAGATGCCAATGGAAACGGTTCATCTTGTAGGCGGCCATAACATCTATAATTTTCTTTATCTCTTCCTTACCATAAAAATGGCGGCCCTCGTCGAGCATGAACCCGCGCCAGCCAAAGCGAGGCTCGTCTTTAATATCTATGCAAGGAACGCTCCATTCGGTTATATCCTTGCAGGGTACTGCAGCCATCACATTGCGAGGCATCAACTGTTTCAAAGTTTGCAAGGCATAGAAGAGGCCTGCGGGCTTTGAAACAGAAATCTTTATACCATCCTGCTCCACTTTAAGTGTATAGCCCTCGGGAGCGAGCGAAGCATCAAGCGACACAACTATTTGCGCATTGGTGCTTTTTTTTGTAGTTTTCACTGCAATGTTTGTTGCTTTTTTGAAATCGCGGGCAAAATTCTTGAACACCGCAACAAGGCTGTCGCCCTCGTATGCGGGCACTGTTGCTCTTATCTTTTTAGGAAATGTGAAACTACCCTCGCCCACCGTCATCTGTGCCGGTTGGGGAATAATTGATATATTGCCTGCAAACAGTGTTGTGGCAACAAGGCATAAAAGCGATAATACAATCTTCTTCATAATTATTTTATTTATTATTAGACATTACTGCAGCTATTGACAATAGCACGCCAAGCACAATGCTTAGCGATGCGGCAAAAAGCACCTGATAGGCTGCCGGCAACATGAATGTGATGGTGTGTGCCGGAATCCAGAAGAGAGGGATTGTGCGTTTGAATACAAAGCCCCACTGTACCTTCCAATTGAGCGATGCAATTATATCGCCAAATTTAATGGGGGTAACAAGCGATGCCAGCTTACCTCCACAGTTTAATATATGGGTATCGGTAATCTTGTGCAATGTCATGAACATTGGTGCAAAGAAACAGTTCATTGCGGTGGAGATACAGAGTGCATCAACGAACTTTGCCCAGCTTATTGGAGCGCGCATTGCATCTACCATACCTGCAAGACCGCAACTTTCGAGCATAACGGGGACACCGGTGGAAAATATCTTCATGGCAACGGCAATCATCACACCGAGGACTCCCCACACAATGGCACGCGACATAATGCCATAGCCTTTATACATATATACCCCTTGCTTGATTCTCAAACCAAGCATCTCGCCTATTGATGAGAGTATCATAAATTTAACAAAAGCCATAACATAGGGGTGTGCGGCATTGTACTCTTTGTAGTAACCAAACAGTGTGTTGCTCACAAAGAATGGAACAAGCAAGGCTGCCACGCATATTATAAATAGAATATCAGACTTTTTCATAATCTATATTTAGCTGTGGTTTTTGTTAAACAGTGCCAAACGCTCATCAAGCATGGCATAGTGGTGTGGCTTAATATTTGACGAGCAGGCGCGTATTCCCTTGCGTGTGCCACCGGTTGTCGATAGGTCTATGCCGCTCACTCCATAATAGAGCAATTCTTTCAAAAGCTCGGCACCGTCCATATCTTTATAACCCATTGTAAAGAAGAAACCGTCGCTCACAGGCTTGTCGTCGTCTTTGTCGTAGACCACATTAAAGCCGTTACGTTCCAAAATCTCTTTGAGGCGTGCAGTGCGTGTGGCATACTCCTTTATATCGCCCACAAAATCATACTCGCCGTCGCAAGCTGCTTTGAGCATGGCTGCCATGGCATATTGCGCCGAATGCGAAACGCCCGACGAGAAGGTATAAAGGAATACGTAGGCGTATGCAGCGCCAAAGCGTGCTATGCCATAACGTTCTCTCAGGCTGTCGTAGTGTCGTTCAAAAAGTTTATCAGAAATACAAGCCATGGCAATACGCTGCCCTGCATAACTGAAAATCTTGGAGGCACTCATGAGCATAACATAGTTATCGGTGTATTTCGACACGCTGGGCTGGAACGGAGCCTCAAACGGGCGACTCATATCCTTGCGGAAGTCCATTGTCATGTATGCAAGGTCCTCAATAACCACCACATCGTGCTTTGTGGCAAGGCGGCCTATTATCTCCAGCTCCTCGTCGTTAAGACACATCCATGTGGGGTTGTTGGGGCTTGAATAGAGAACGGCACAGATGTTGCCTTGTGCAAAATAGCTCTCCAATTTGTCCTCAAGTTTTTTACCGCGATAATCGGCAATATCGAACGAGGCTATCTTCACGCCTATTACATTGGCCTGCATCTTCTGCACGGGAAAGCCCGGGTCTATGTATAGCACGGTATCCTTTTGCGGCGATAATTGCGATGCAAGCATAAGCGCAGCGAAGGATGCCTGCATTGAGCCCACGGTGGGGATGCAGCCTTGCGGGTTTATATCGGTATCGATAAAGGCTTTTACAAAGCGCGAAGCCTGCTCCTTCACTTCGGGGATACCATCAATAATGGGATATACCGATGCAACACCGCGTTGCAATGCATCGCACTCGGCCTTAACGCCTATTGCCGATGGGGGCAGCCCCGGCACGCCCATCTCAAAATGAATGAACTCGGAACCTGTGGCAGCTTCGGCGGCACGCACCACCGCACCTACTTGACGAATTGAGGCTTTCTTTACATCGGTAATCTCGAGTTCTTTCATTATGCCGTCGATAACAGACGGCTCTATTACGGTTTTCATTGTAATATCATTTTATAAAAACAGAAAGGGTTGTACCGCTGCATGAGCAGCAGTACAACCCCACATAATCAATCCTCCATTAATTTGCGATAGCGAGCTTTCTTGGGTTCTTCAATGCCCAAGCGGCGCATCTTGTTCTCCTCATAATCGGAATATGAGCCCTCGAAACAGAATACATTGCCATCGCCCTCAAATGCTATGATGTGTGTGCATATACGGTCGAGGAACCAGCGGTCGTGGCTGATAACCACCGCACAACCGGCAAAGTTCTCCAAGCCCTCCTCCAATGCGCGCAGTGTGTTTACGTCGATATCATTGGTAGGCTCATCGAGCAAGAGTACGTTACCACACTCTTTGAGAGCCATCGCAAGGTGCAGGCGGTTACGCTCACCACCCGACAGTACACCGCATTTTTTCTCTTGGTCGGCACCGGTGAAGTTAAAGCGCGACAGATATGCGCGCACATTTACCTCTTTTGTTCCAAGGCGCATGAGTTCGTTACCCTGGCTTATAACCTCATATACCGACTTGTCGGCTACAATATCCTTGTGTGTCTGGTCCACATAGGCTATTTTAACAGTTTCGCCCACCTCAAAGGTGCCGCTATCCACGCTCTCCAAGCCCATAATCATGCGGAAAAGGGTTGTTTTACCTGCGCCGTTGGGGCCTATCACACCCACAATACCGTTGGGCGGGAGCATAAATTCAAGATCGGTAAAGAGGGTTTTTGAACCAAAAGATTTTGAAACCTTGTCGGCTACAATAACCTTGTTACCCAAACGGGGGCCGTTGGGGATAAATATCTCGAGTTTCTCCTCACGCTCCTTTTGGTCCTCGTTAAGCATACGTTCGTATGAGTTCAAACGAGCCTTTCCCTTTGCTTGGCGAGCCTTTGGTGCCATGCGCACCCACTCGAGCTCGCGCTCCAGAGTCTTGCGGCGTTTGCTTGCACTCTTCTCCTCTTGTTCCATGCGCTTGGTCTTTTGGTCGAGCCACGAAGAGTAGTTGCCCTGCCAGGGAATTCCCTCGCCACGGTCAAGTTCAAGAATCCAGCCGGCTACATCATCAAGGAAATAACGGTCGTGGGTAACGGCAATAACGGTGCCCTCGTATTGGTTCAAATGTTGTTCGAGCCAATCGATGCTCTCGGCATCCAAGTGGTTGGTAGGCTCGTCGAGCAAGAGCACATCGGGTTTCTGCAAGAGCAGGCGGCACAGGGCTACACGGCGGCGTTCGCCACCCGAAAGATGATCTACAAGTTCATCGCCATTGGGGCAACGCAAAGCAGCCATTGCACGCTCGAGCTTGCTGTCGAGGTTCCAGGCATCGGTTGCATCTATGATATCCTGCAATTCAGCTTGGCGAGCAAAAAGAGCATTCATCTTATCTTCGTTCTCATAATATTCGGGCAAACCGAATTTGTTGTTTATCTCCTCATACTCGTTAAGGGCATCCACTGTGGCCTGCACGCCCTCCATAACAACCTCTTTCACCGTCTTTCCATCTTGCAAATGAGGCTCCTGTGGCAAATACCCCACGGTGTATCCGGGAGACCACACTACCTCGCCCTGATATTCGTTGTCGAGGCCGGCAATAATCTTCATAAGGGTAGATTTACCCGAACCGTTCATACCTATGATACCGATTTTTGCACCATAGAAGAACGACAGATAAATGTTTTTAAGTACCTGTTTGTTATTTTGGCGAATGGTTTTATTCAACCCCACCATTGAAAAAATGATTTTTTTGTCATCAACAGTTGCCATAAGCTATATATTAAATTTATAATCATTTACACTCTTAAGAATCATGGAATACTCCATTTTAACAAATATTCTACAAATATACGATTTTATTTGTTACAATCATACATTATATATAATAAAAGCACAGTTTTACCTGTGCAAAATGTTTCGCTTGCGGTGCATTTATACAAAAAGCACTTTAATCAACAAACTGCTACCCCACACCAAGGTCGGTATTTTCGGCAAGCACCTCTATACGTTCATCATCTTTTATTTGCGGATAGACCTCGCTCATAAACCATGCGGCAAGGGCATCGTTGCGCTTAACAGCGGTGGTATTGTTGCAAAAAAGATTTACACTGAAATATTCAAAATATTGTTTTGCCGTTTCAATATCGGCAAGAATACGTTCGCGGCTGTCATCGGCTGTGCAGCAAAGCAGGCATACGCCTTTGAAATATTTTGCCACATCGGCAGCTGTGACATCAGCCGACACGCCCTTGTTCCACAGCTTGCGCTGCGCAGGGGAAAAACTCTCGATTCCACAACGAAACTTAACCGTGGCGGGAGCAAATTGAGCTGCAAAATCGGCCAGACGATGGCGGTACATATAATGCGCCTCGAACCATAGCGTGTGAATACCCCTTTCGCGCACAACCTTTTTAATGAGTTCAATGGTTGCAACATCAAGTTCGGGAGCCGACCCCGAGTTTATTATATCGAGCACGCCATACACGCCTGTTACCTGCTGCAACACGGCACGGTTTGTTTCAAAAGGGTTGTCGCTTGTATCGCTGTGATAGTCGCAAAATGCACATTTACCCCAACGGCATCCGCGACCTTGCAACAGCACAAATTCGCGGGGCATTTTTGTGTGTATGAGAGAATATCTATCCATTGTGCCGGGCTCTTAATATACTGCGCTTGAGCATTACAATAACAGCGTATGCCATTGGGGTGCCAAAGAGCACCTCGATACCCAGCTTCATGCAATATTGAAAAGCTATCATCAGCAACAAATCGCGCGTGCTCAAAATACCCAGGAATGCAATGAGCACAAACGGCAAGGTGTCAAGCAGGTAACCTATAACAGATGAGCCTATTGTGCGCATCCAAAGAAAACGGCCGCGAGTGATTTTTTTTATTCGCTCCATGAACCAAGCATTGGATAGCTCGCCAAGCAGAAATCCGGCAAGGGAGCCTATAACAATGCGCGGTACATATGTAAAAATGGTATTATAAGAGACAGCTGTGGCATCGAGATAATCGAGCGAGGGCAGCCAAACGCCCACCTGCGTACACGCAACCATGATTATATTACACACAAAAGTGGTCCATATAACCTTGCGGGCGGTACGATAGCCCCAAATTTCGGTGAGCACATCACCCAACATATAGGCAAAGGGGAAGGTGATTGTTCCCGCATCAAAATAAAAAAGACCAAAGAATCCGATTATTTTCACCGCCATTATGTTCGACACCAAATAGAGCGTAACAAACAGGGCAGTAACGACCATAAGCGGCATATAGCCGCCTGTTCGGTTTTTGAAAGGGTTTTCCGATACCTTATTCATAATGTTTTTGATTTTCGCCTACAAAATTAGTGTCAAGAATGTAATTACACAAATAATCCAAGGTGCATTTTACTACAATCCCTGCCGGGGATAGACAAACTCACGCACCTCACTCAACCATTTCCTGCAAGAGAACTCGCTGAACTCTGGCGCACGGGCATCCTTCGACGATAAAGATGACTATTATGACAATGAGGGTTACTACACCTATATGGCACTCGCTGTAAAAAACATCAAAGCGAGCTTTATGTTTACCTTGGCAAGCTTTATGTTCTCCGCTCGGCTTGAAGGAGTTGCACTATCTTTGCTCGCTGCGCTTCGCGAAGATAGGCGGCGCCTTGGGATAAAAAATAAGCAAGCTTATTTTGTTCTCCGCTCGGCTTGAAGGAGTTGCACTATCTTTGCTCGCTGCGCTTCGCGAAGATAGGCGGCGCCTTGGGATAAAAAATAAGCAAGCTTATTTTGTTCTCCGCTCGGCTTGCGCTATCTTTGCACAGATTATGAGGGTAAAGTAGGCGAAGAGTAACTGCATCCACCACTTTATCAAACATATAGCAATAGATCAAAACGATGTAGAAAAACAGAGTGTTATATATCTTTTATACCAACCATGCATGTAAACACATCAACCGCAAACAGCAGCAATCCCCTGTTGCGCACAAGCCAAGCACCCCTTGGTGCTCCCGAATTTCATCTGTATTCGGTGGAGCAATACAAAGAGGCGTTTGACAAAGGTATTGCCGAGAAACGAGCCGAGATAAAAAAGATTATAGAAAACAACGATGCTCCCACCTTTGCCAATACGATAGATGCGTTGGAGATTAGCGGCCGATTACTCGAAAAAGTATCGCTCATATTCTCAACCCTCAACGAGAGCGATGGCAGCGATGCAATGACCGAGGTTGATAATTATGTGGTACCGCTACTCACCGAGCTCAACGCATATATTTACATGAACGACACCCTCTTCAACCGCATACGCACTATATACGATGCGAGGGAGGGACTTGCGCTTGACGAGGAACAGAACATTGTACTCTGTAACTATTACAATGCCTTTGTGCGTGGAGGCGCTTTGCTTGGCAGCGAAGAGAAGAAACGCCTTGTGCAAATAGATACCGAGCTGGGGCTCGCAGGCATAGAGTTCAGCAAAAATCTTTTGAACGACAATAAAGGATTCAAGCTGATAATAACCGACGAGAAGGAGCTCGCAGGCTTGCCACAGAGCAGCATAGATGCCGCAGCCGAGGCAGCCAAGGCCGAGGGCATCGAAGGGTGGGTAATAACACTCGACAAGCCCAGCCTTATACCCTTTTTGCAGTATGCCGACAACCGCGAACTGCGCAAGCAGATATATAAGGCATACTACGGCCGTGGCGACAACAACAATGCCAATGACAACAAGGCTGTAATTGCAAAAATATTGAAACTGCGCAAGGAGAAAGCACAGCTGCTTGGTTTTGAGAGCTATGCCCATTTTATACTCGATGAGAAGATGGCTAAGACACCCGAGGCTGCACTCAACCTGCTCACAAGCATTTGGGAACCGGCGCTGGAACGCGCAAAGGCAGAGCGGACCGAACTTGGCAGAATTGCCGGCCACGAAATCGAAGGCTGGGATTGGTTCTATTATACCGAAAAACTGCGCAAGGAGAGATATGCCCTCGATGACGAGGAGATAAGGCCCTATTTTCAACTGGAGAATGTTCTTAAAGGAGCTTTCGATTGCGCAACAAAGCTATATCATGTTGTATTCAACAAGCGCACCGATATACCTGTTTACTATCCCGGTGTCGATGCCTATGAAGTACTCGACAACGAGGGCAGACTGTTGGGTGTTTTTTATACCGATTTCTTCCCGCGCAACAGCAAACGCCAGGGTGCATGGATGACAAATTTTGTAAATCAACATAATATTTGCGGCAGCAACCAACGCCCGTTCATTGTGAATGTGTGCAATTTCACCCCGCCACAGGGCAACACCCCCGCGTTGCTCAATATAGATGAGGTGCGCACATTGTTTCATGAGTTCGGCCATGCGCTCCACGGACTGCTAACACAGGCGCACTACCCTTGCGTGAGCGGTACCAACGTAAAGCACGATTTTGTGGAACTGTTCTCGCAAGTGAACGAGAAATGGGCAATCCATCCCGATGTGTTGCGCAGCTATGCAAAGCATTACAAAACGGGTGAGACCATCCCCGACAGCCTTATTGAAAAAATGCAACAAAGTTCACATTTCAATTCGGGATTCGAAACCGTTGAAATAGTGGCTGCGGCAATTCTTGATATGAAAATACACCTTATTGCCGACTACACCGGCTTCGATTGCAACGCATTTGAAAACGAATTACGCACGCAACTTGGTTTTATACCCGAGATTGAGTATCGCTACCGCACCACCAATTTTGCACACATTTTCAGCTGGGAATATGCCGTGGGCTACTACTCATATCTATGGGCCGAGGTGCTCGATTGCGATGCTTTTGAACTGTTTATGGAGCGTGGTATATTTGATGCCGAAACCGCAGCCGGCTTCAAAAATTTGCTCGAAATGGGTGGCAGCAAAGACCCCATGCGCGAGTATTGTCGTTTCCGTGGAGCAGCACCCGACCCGGCAGCACTGCTCCGCACACGTGGACTTATATGATTGACCAAACAAAATATACACAACCATGGAAGATAGAATAGAATTAGCAGTATCGCTCTTCAAAGAAGGGTATAATTGCAGCCAGGCAGTAGTTGCCGCCTATGCCGATTTATACGGGTTCACCCGCGACCAGGCACTTAAAATGGCAGCATCGTTTGGTGGCGGCATAGGACGCATGCGCAAAACTTGTGGCGCTGCCTGTGGCCTTTTTATGTTGGCAGGGCTGGAAACCGGCTGTACCGAAGGAAAAGACCGTGAGGGAAAAGAGGCCAATTATAAATTGGTGCAGGAACTTGCCGAGGAGTTCAAAAAGCGCAACGGCTCTATCACCTGTGCCGAACTGCTCGGGCTTGAAAAAAGCGCACCTACCCCCACCACCCCCGAGGCCAGAACAAACGAATATTATAAAAAACGCCCATGCGTGAAAATGGTAGAAGAGGCGGCCCGTATTTGGAGCGAATATTTGTGTGAAAAAAGCATAAAAAAGGAATAAACGGCACTATTTTTTACTAAAATTGTTGAATATCACGTCTTTTTGTTTTGTATGTCAAAAATTTATTGTACTTTTGCACCCGATTTGAAAAGCCATTTACTAAAGGCAAAGATAAATTAACTTAAAATATTGAATTTATGATGATTACAGAACAAGCCGGCGAGTTCGCAGGCCGCATTTGGACCGCCCTCAATGAGACCGAGGGTTTGACTTTGAAAGAGATTAAAAAGCAGACTAAACTCAAAGATAAAGAGTTGTATCTTGGTTTGGGTTGGTTGCTTCGTGAGGACAAAATCTTCTCTTGCGTTGCAGGTGAGGACGAAATCTTCGCTTTGAAGTAATCAAAATCTACCTAAAACAAAACAAAGGGCATCTTGCGATGCCCTTTGTTTTGTTTTATGGCCATATCGGTATTTACAACAGGCTGAACGCCAAAGTCAATCCACTCATTACAATGGCCACCATACTCATAAGTTTTATCAGGATATTAAGGCTGGGCCCCGATGTATCCTTGCAAGGATCGCCCACGGTATCGCCCACAACGGTGGCTTTGTGAGTATCGCTACCCTTTCCGCCGAAGTTACCCTCTTCTACATATTTCTTTGCATTATCCCAAGCACCGCCTGCATTGGCAAGGAAAATCGCCAGCAAGAAACCAGCCGATAAAGAACCTATAAGCAGGCCTATGACACCCGAAACACCGAGAACAACACCTGTAACAATGGGCGCGGCTATGGCGAGCAACGACGGTAATACCATCTCCTGCTGCGCACCCAAAGTGGAAATCTCCACACAACGAGAGTAATCGGGCTCGGCCTCACCGGCAAGTATTCCCTTGATTTCGGTAAATTGGCGACGCACCTCGGCAACCATTTTCTGCGCGGCACGCCCAACAGCATTCATTGTGAGCCCACAGAAGAGGAAGGCCATCATGGCACCCACGAATATGCCGCACAGCACGGTGGGATTCATAAGAGTAACATTAAAATGATACATGAAATCTACAATGTTTGCCTCCATAAGCCCTTTGCCGTTAATTATGATATCGGGCGACGTGCGTTCGAGCGCAATGCGAATCTCCTCGATGTACGAAGCCAACAGCGCAAGTGCGGTGAGGGCGGCAGAACCTATGGCAAATCCCTTACCGGTGGCAGCTGTGGTATTGCCAAGGGAATCCAAAGCATCGGTACGACGACGCACCTCGGGTTCCAAGCCGCTCATTTCGGCATTGCCGCCCGCATTGTCGGCAATGGGGCCGTATGCATCAGTGGCAAGTGTTATACCCAATGTAGAGAGCATTCCCACCGATGCAATGGCAATGCCGTAAAGACCTATGGTAACTTGCGACACATCGAGAACAAATCCCGTGGCACACAGATAGGAAAGGATTATTCCCACAACCACCGCAATAACCGGTATGGCTGTTGAAAGCATGCCCAATCCCATACCCGAAATAATGACCGTTGCAGGGCCTGTCAGCCCCGCCTCCGATACTTTGCGTGTGGGGCTGTACGATTGCGATGTATAATATTCTGTCGAGCGGCCTATTACAATACCCACTATCAAACCTACCACAACAGAGAACGATAGACCTATCCAATTTTCAATGCCAAGCATATACAGAATAGCAAAGGTTGCCACCACAATGAGCAACGAAGATAGGTTTGTACCACGCGACAAAGCGCCTATAAGACTCTTCATATCGGCATTCTCCTTTGTACGCACTGCAAAAATGCCTATTATGGAGAGAACTATGCCTACCGCCGCTATGAGCATGGGGGCAAAAACCGCCTTTGTCTGCATTGCACCACCATCGGCAGCGAAGGCTGCCGCGCCAAGAGCAGCAGTTGAGAGGATTGAGCCGCAATAACTCTCGTAAAGATCGGCACCCATACCGGCTACATCGCCCACATTATCGCCCACATTATCGGCAATGGTTGCTGGGTTGCGCGGATCGTCCTCGGGTATATTATATTCGGTCTTTCCCACAAGGTCGGCACCCACATCGGCAGCCTTTGTGTATATACCACCGCCCACACGGGCAAAGAGAGCCTGTGTAGATGCTCCCATACCAAATGTAAGCATAGTGGTGGTAATGAAACATAGCTTCATGCCGGCGTTGTTGACATCGGCGGGCACCAGAGCATCAAGGATAATATACCACACCGATATATCAAGCAATCCCAGCCCCACAACAATAAGCCCCATAACGGCACCGCTACGAAAGGCCATACGCAAGCCCTCGTTCATGCTGCTGCGGGCTGCGTTGGCGGTACGCGCCGATGCGTATGTTGCTGTCTTCATTCCAAAATAGCCCGATATTCCGCTAAACAATCCGCCTGTGAGGAAAGCAAACGGCACCCATTCGTTTTGAATGTGGAATACATAGGCCATAACAGCAAATATGACAGCAAGCACAATAAACACCAGCGTAACTATTTTATACTGCTGTTTCAAATAGGCCATTGCACCTTTGCGCACAGCTGCGGCTATATGCGCCATGCGTTCAGTACCCTCGCTCTCACGTTTCATTTGCCTGTAAAAATAGAAGGCAAAGCACAATGCCAGCAGCGATGCTGCCGGGACAAACCAAAATAGAGAATTGTAATCCATAAATTTTATATTTATAAAACACATATCATTCAGGTCTCAAATATATGTATTCAATTACAAAAAACAAAAAAAAATATTAAAAAGCAGATTTTGAACATTAAAACAATTAAAAAGAGATATTTTTTACCGGCAGAATAAATTATATTTGCAGAGATTGTGCAAATAGCGCAATCACGCACCAAATACTATCATTATATATATATATAGCCGGGCGACAAGATTATAATTACAAGTAACATTACAAGCAACGCACCATTTCAAGATGAAAAAAATATACATCATACTCATTCTGCTATTCATGCTGCCATCACTGATGCAGGCCCAAAAAGTGGGCCTTGTAATGAGTGGAGGCGGTGCTCGCGGCCTTGCGCATATTGGTGTAATAAAAGCGTTGGAGGAGAATGAAATCCCCATAGACTACGTTGCAGGAACATCTATGGGAGCGATTGTGGCAGCCCTCTACTCTATGGGCTACACACCCGACGAAATGGTTGCCACAATGATAAGCGATGATTTCCAGCGATGGTACACCGGCACCATGGACAAGAACTATATGTTCTACTTCAAACGCAATGCCGAGGTACCCGAACTCTTGAGCCTGCATATAGATATAAAAGACTCCATACGCCTTGTGCGCCCTCCCATGCAGCTTATCAACCCTTCTCCCATGAGCATGGGATTTGTTGAGATATTCGCCACCTCCACTGCCGCAGCAAAGGAAAACTTTGACAGCCTTATGGTGCCGTTCCGCTGCGTTGCATCCGATGTCTATAACAAAAAACAGGTAATATTTTCAAGTGGCGACCTCGGAGATGCTGTCAGAGCATCCATGAGTTTTCCATTTGTATTCAAGCCTATAAAAAAAGATAGCGTACTGCTTTACGATGGCGGCATATATAATAATTTCCCGCGCGATGTGATGCAAAGGGATTTTGCACCCGATTTTATCTTTGGTAGCGTAGTGAGCGAAAATGCCTCGCTCCCCAAAGACAACGACCTCATGGGACAGGTAAAAACCCTTATGATGGAACGTAGCGATTACAGCATCCCCGACTCGGTGGGTATTCTGCTCGACATGAATATCAAGGATGTGAAACTGCTCGATTTTCACAAAATAGATAAGGTGGTACAGATTGGGTACGAAGAGACTATTGCGCTTATCGATTCGGTGCGCAAACGTGTTCACCGCCACCAGAGCCGCGCCGACCTTGCCAATAGGCGTATGGCATTTAATTCCAAAAAACCCGCTCTGGTGTTCAGCGATGTAAAGGTAAATGGCGTTACCCCAAACCAGGCGCAAGCCATTAAAAACGAGTTCCAGAAGGGCAACGAAAAATTTGATTACGAAGATTGCAAAAAGGCCTATTTCCGCCTGTTGTCGGGAAACAGCGTGGCAAGTATTCTGCCCCATGCAATATACAACGCACAAGATAGTGCCTATCTCCTTGCGCTTGACGTGGAACTGAATCCCGCAATCAATGTAAAATTAGGTGGCAGCATGTCGACAAAAACGGCCAACCAAGTATATTTGGGCCTGCACTATCGTAGCATAGACAAGATGTCCAAGGAGTATATGCTCGACACCCAATTCGGCAAGGTATATAACAACATACAACTCTGCAACCGATTCGACTTTACCACGCGCCACCCCGTGTCGCTAAAAATCATAGCATCGTATGCTACCACCGACTATTACAACATGAAATACATATTCTCGCAAGAGAATTCCATGTCGCTGAACCAAGAACGCGAAGCATTTGCAAAACTCAAAATATCCCTTCCGTTCCTGTCGCGCAAAAAGGCCGAGATTGGAATAGGCGTTGCCGAGATAACCGATAAATACATGCCCACAAGCGTTATAGACCTCGACAACCCACAGTTTGACAAGAACAAGGTGCGCCTTGCAGGTGTCAGTGTAAAATTTCAGGGAAATACTCTCGACGATAATGTATTCCCCACCGAAGGTTCATTTGAGAAACTATCGGCGCAATTCTATGTGGGCAGAGAAACCTTCAAGAGCGGTAATTACAGTTTCAAAGACAACGAAAACAAATCGTGGTTACAGGTAAACTACATTCGTAACGAGGTGTTCAGGCTCAATCGTCATCTCTCCCTTGCCACATACATGCAGATTTACTACTCAACAAGAGCCCTCTCGCACACCTATCAGGCATCGCTCATGCAGGCAGGCGCGTTCACTCCCACCATGAACAGCCTTTTCAACTACGACCCCAAATTCCGCGCCAACCAATTTGTAGGAGCAGGCATTATACCCATAATTAAATTATCGAGTTTCATACAGCTGCGCCCCGGTTTCTACGCCTTCTCGCCCTATCGTATGATAAAAGAGAACACCGACGGCTCGCCCTATTATAGCAAAAAAAGATTCGATGATTTCCAATACATCGCCGAATTGAATGCTGTGGGCAAAATATCCACAATCACCATCAGTGGATTCGTAAATTATTATAGCTCACACAAAAGCGGATTCAACATTGGCCTCACACTCGGCTGGTTTATGTTCAATGAACGTTTCTACGAATAAAAAAAAGAAGAATTTCAAAAAAAATATTGCAAAAGTTTTGCAGATTATAAAAAAAGCACTACCTTTGCATCGTCAAACAAAAAGGACAACAAATTGGTCTCGTAGCTCAACTGAATAGAGCATCTGACTACGGATCAGAAGGTTGCAGGTTTGAATCCTGCCGGGATCACAAAAAGGGAAGTAAGCGTCGCTTACTTCCCTTTTTCGTATGCAGAAACGCTAATTGCAGGAAATTAATTTAGATTTCATTAATAATCACAAAATTTTACCTACTTTTGCCACATTAACACATATAAAATATGAGAACTATAACTACCATTTTTGCGTTTATTTTCCTTTCGTTATCTAACATTGTGGCGCAAAGTTTTGAGACGGCAAATGTTCGTGCCGCGTCATCAAACAGTATTCCGAGTGATAATACACTACGCTACTATCGTCTTGCGATTCCTGTAACCCACTCGGCTTATGTCGAGGACCTGAATGAAGACTATAACAATGTCTTGCAATTTTGGAGAGAGTGTGAGAAGTTTGTTAATGAGATGTTCGTTCCATTGGGTTTCTGCTTCAATGTGATTGAAGACCAGCGCCTTGTAAAGTCCGACTATTTCCCTAATGAGGATAGCGAATCGTTTATATATACTTTGCAATCCAATGGCACTTCAAACACAAACGACTTGATAGGAGAAGATGCATACGATGTAGGTATGTGGGTACATCACCGTGGGGTTGAGCTTGAAAACAGCGGCCTATCGGCCGAAGGCGGAGTATATAGCAGCATTGCCAAGGGAAGCGGATACTCAAAGACCGACAAATGGGTTGTAGCACACGAACTTGGACACATGTTCGGCGCTCCCCACACAACAACAGGTGAAGGAAGTCTTATGGATAGTGGCGGTGATGATTTTTTCTCATATCCCTCAATAAAGAGGATACGAGAACTTGCTGTAGAGAAAGGGGCTGGAAGTGCAAATAGCGCAATAAAAGTAAGCAATAATACCCCTGTTTTTGTCAATGAGAGTATGAACGATGTTTACAAGATACCGCAAGGTGCTTGTATGGCAATACCTGTATATGTAAATGATGCCGACAAGGACATTCTTACATATTCGGCAATAGGATGTAGCAGTTCAACAGTAGGAAATATCGTAGAAGGGGGTGTTATGCCACATTTTGCATCGGTGATACCACAGAAAAACAATATCATTGATTATAGGCCCAAATTTACTGCAGATATATTCTATGACGATTTTTATTATGAACAAGACGGCACAAACATTCCTGCAATGAATGCCGGTTCATACAATATTGCCATTCTGGTGAACGACGTACCTGCATCCATGGAGTATGACTATTTAACTGCCAATCCTTTTTACAGCAATTATGCAGTGTGGGATGCTACAGTACAGATTGTTGGCGGAACAGCATTTAACGCTTCGATGTCGCCTGCAAAAGATAGTTATTCGGCAGGTGAGCAAGTAACAATAAAATGGGGAGTGAACAACAACTATTTTACAGCAGAGAGCCGTCTCCGCATAACAATGTCAGCAGACTACGGCAAGACTTTTAACCATATACTTGCCGACAATATTCCCGCGCTTGATGGCAGCAAGGTCGTAACACTGCCTAATGTAAATGTGGAAAACATCAATATTGACTTCAAAACTGCAACACGTTCAATGCGTGGAGGTATAATCCGCGTGGAAGAGGTTGGCGGCGTAGCATACACATTGACTACATTGTCTCCCGAGAACGGAGGTGGTTTCAATATCACCGGTGGCGGTTCAACACCTGAAGCTGCACAATACATCGTAACCACCAGAGCAAACCCGGCCGAAGGCGGAACTGCCCAAATAAGTACCGGCGCAAGCCAATCATCGACATCGGCTACCGTAACAAATGGCACATCGGTTACACTATATGCAGTTGCAAACACGGGTTACAGATTCGTAAGTTGGACAAACGGTGCAAATACTATAAGTAATGAAGCCACAACGAATGTAACAATTACTGCAAATAGCGAATTTGTTGCAAACTTCGAGAAAGAGAATACAACTATCGGGTATCCCACTCCAACAGGCACAACATACACCAACAACTACCTTACATCAATAACAACAACAGGTGGCGACACAAATATCAGCTACTCGGCATATGCGCATCCCGAACAATTGCTTGTAGTGGTCCCCGGCAAAGTACAAATAGAGAAAGGCGAATCGTTCACCATGAACCTTGTAGCTAATTCATTAGGGGCAGGAGACGCTACTACTGCACATGAGGATATGCGATACAACCATGCATCACTCTTCACAGACTTTGACCAAGACTGCATATTTCAAGAAACAGCAGTACAGACTTGGGGCGATAATCCGCCAGCCCACAACGTCTATGGAAACTACGACTATGTAATGAATATTACACACACGATTACAGTTCCCGATGATGCTCCCGCAGGCGAATCGCATATAAGAATGATATACACCAATGCGTGGAAGATTTTTCCTGTCAATGGAACAGCAACACTTGACAAGGGTATTGTATATGATATTATTGTAGATGTTATAGAGAATGTCGATATCTCCGTAAGTGCAAGCGAAGGGGGCTCTGTTACAATCAACGGAGAGTCCACAAACACAAAAAAAGTTACCAAAGGCACCAATATTACGCTTGCGGCAAATTCAAACAGCGGTTACAGTTTCTGCGGTTGGTATGATGGCGAAGATATGGTGAGCGATGAAAACCCATACACCTTTACTGCAACATCGGATATAGCATACACAGCACATTTTGCACAGGATGGGATATTCCCCGATGGCACATATAAAATCCATTGGCAGCAGAACGGACGTGGCTATCTTGCATATCACACAAGCTATCCCGCCGAGGCAAAGCTTGCCGATGTAACATTGGGTAACTATGGCAATTCACATTTTACAAGTACATCACCCGATGTTGATATTATATGGTACCTAATCACAGCAGATGATGGTAACAGATATTTGTTCCACGCTGCAACCGGAAAATTTATAACAGCAGGTTCAGCCGAGGCCGGGAAGAATGCCAAAGCAAATGTGTTGAGTACAACAGAAGCATTACCTATAAGAATTGAGGAGAACACTGCACATAGTGGCTATTATGTTTTAATGGCAACTGTAAACGGCACCGATGCACTCCTTTCAAGCGGTTGCGGTACACCATCGGCAAGCGGAAGCCCGGTACGCTGGTGGTACGATAACAACAACAAGGATTTTATGAATGATGGCGGTAGCCCGCTAACCTTGATTCCGGTTAAAGATGTTGTTGTAGAAGAAAGCATCATGGCAGCGGTAAAAGCAATAATAAACGGCACTGAAGAAAGCGTATTAACAACCGGCTATTATAGATTCAAATGCATCGGTGGCGGGAAATATCTCTCTTCGGAAGTTAGTGCAAGCAACGGCAACCGCCTTGTGATGGATGGAAAGAACGACATCTTCTATTACAACCAATCGTCCCTACTTTCATATACACAGGGACAGTATATAGGCATTTCCCAAACAGCAAGCATTTACAATGTTACCCTGAGCGATATAGCAACGTCACCGGCAGCCACCGAAGTAATACCCTCTGCCGGCGTTTACTATATATCTATTGGCGGCATGAATGATTATGGTAATGGCATAAGATATATTTATGGTAACGCCGACGAGGCTGATAGCGGCACTCAGGATGCCGGCCTCCCAACCAATGATGGTTATAAATGGGCCGTAGAGGAGATTACTGAATTGCCTGTTGAAATAGGAAAGACAGGCTGGGCCACCATGTATGCCCCTGTGGCTTTGGAACTCCCCATCGGTGTTACAGCCTATTATATAGAAAAAGAGAACGTCAAAGAAGATTATATTACACTTACAGCAATTACCGACAATGTCATTCCCGCATTAACCGGCGTTATACTATATTCAAAAGAGGCCGTAGGGAATGGCAAGAGCTATGATTTTACAATAACAGAATCATCGGTCACTTATGATACAAACATCCTTGAAGGCTCCACTGCAAAAGAGATTGTCTATTCAGAGGCATTTGTTCTTTCCGAATCAAACGGCCTTATCGGTTTCTATAAAGCCAAAATGAACCTATCGGATAACAAAGCCTTTTTGAATAACAGCCATAAAGCATATCTTCCAATTGCGAAGTTAACAAGTGCAGATAAGAGCAACGGATGGCATATAATCATTGACGGGGGAAACAGCACCTCAATCGATGAGATTCATAACGATATTAATGATAACGAGATCTATGACCTGACAGGACGCAGAATAGACTCTGTTTCTCGGAAAGGTATATATATATCAAATGGTCAAAAGATATATGTTCATTAAAGGAAAAAGCAATTACCAAGATTCACAAGAAGTGGTAGGATTGTTGAATTTACTCACATTGCAAGTAGTTTTATAAATGAATACAATATGGATTGTTATGCCCATTCTTATTGCGCTTATGTTTCTATTAGGAACCGAGCTCAATAAAAATGCATTTATAAATGTAGCACACCACCCCAAGGCTGTTATTCTTGGGATGATTGGGCAGATAATAATCTTGCCCGCATTTGCGTTTGTAATTGCTTGGTTGCTTAATATGCCATCTGCCTATTTTATGGGATTGGTCCTGATAGCTTGTTGCCCGGGCGGAAGCTCCTCAAACGTGTTTTCAATGTTGGCAAAGGGCGATGTTGCCCTATCTGTTACACTCACCGCAATAAGCAGTATCATCACCCTTTTTACCCTTCCTTTGATAATGGAACTGACATCGCGGTTTGTTGCACACAATACAGAGATAACAATAGAACTACCTGTGGCAAGGCTGCTTATACAGAATATTGTACTATTGTTTGTCCCCCTATTGGCAGGTTGGCTCTTCCGTTGGAAATATCCCGGGCCGGCAGTTAAAACAGCCAATGCGCTTAACAAAATTGCTTTCCCCGCACTCATGCTGCTGGCTTTATTATTTTTTCTGCAATACACGCAGGAAATCATAGACAACTTCGCACTCACGGGCACTGCTTGCGGCATGCTCATCGTAGCAAGTATGCTTGGCAGCTCCATATTGGCGCGCATTGGCAGGCTCACGAGTGCAATACGCCGCACCATAGTGATTGAAGTGGGAATGCAAAATGCAGCGCAAGCCATAGCCATAGCAACCTCTCCTTTTATATTCAACAGTGGCGAAATTGCTATTCCTGCAATAATTTACGCACTGCTCATGAATGTAATTCTATTGCTTTATATCCTAAAATTCAAACAATCAAAATAAGACGATATCACATGGCAAAGAAGGAGTATATAGAGAAACTTTTCGATAAAATAGCACCGGATTATGACAAGCTGAACCATATTCTTTCTCTTAATATAGACAAAGGATGGCGCAAGAAGGCTGTCCGCGAGATTGTGGACAGCGATGAACCACTCGCAATACTCGATGTTGCATGCGGCACAGGTGATTTCACTATTGAAATAGCAAAAAAAGCAGCCAAGGGCAGTAGAATCACAGGAATAGACCTCTCTGAAGGGATGATGAAAGTGGGCCGCGAAAAAATTGAGGCAGCAGGGTTGCAAGCTACATTGGAGGCCGGCGATTGCGAGGCCTTGACCTATGCCGACAATACGTTCCACCGCATTTCCGTGGGATTCGGTGTGCGAAATTTTGAGCACCTTGATCTTGGGCTAAGCCAGATGCATCGGGTGCTTAAACCGGGTGGCAAATTGGTCATTCTTGAACTATCCGTGCCTACAAACCCATTTATTCGTTGGTGCTATAAACTATATTTCCTGAACATACTCCCCGCCATAGGTGGTATGGTATCGGGCAACCGTGGGGCATACGAATATCTGCCGGCATCGGTGTTGCACTTCCCTGCTCCCGACAAGTTCACCGCCATGATGTACGAGGCCGGTTTTGCCGAGGTAAAGCACAAAGCCTTTACATTTGGCATATGCCGCATGTATGTAGGAATTAAGTAAACAGCCCCGTATGATAAAGAAATGGATTGAAGCAATGCGCTTGCGCACACTCCCGGTGAGCATAGCCGGTGTACTTACGGGAACTGCCCTCGCTCTGTGGCAAGGCTCATTCTCCATGGTACCGGCGTTGTTATGCCTCCTGTTTGCAGTATCGGCACAGATAGCATCCAATTTTGGTAATGAATATTACGATTACAAGAACGGTATCGACCGTAAAGGGCGTGAGGGATTCCGCCGCGGTGTTGCCGAGGGCGACATCACACCACGCGCAATGTTATGCGCCACCCTTATAACACTATGCATGGCAGCAATAATCGGCTGTTCATTGCTGCTGTATGGCGGTTTGTGGTTACTCCCCGTAGGTTGTGCCATCTTGCTGTTTGCCATTGCATACAGCGCAGGTCCCTACCCCCTGTCGCATCACGGGCTCGGGGATGTGGCCGTAGTCATATTCTTTGGAATCCTACCGGTAACACTTACCTGTCATCTGCAAACAGGCGGATGGGAGAATATTCAAACTATTCTTGCCACATCGGTTGCCATCGGCATCCTTGCAGCCAATGTGCTTATTGTAAACAATTACAGAGATATGGATGATGACAAAGCGGTAGGCAAACGAACAACGGTTGTAATCTGCGGTCGCCATGTCATGGGATACGTATATCTGCTTTCAGGAATTTCGGCAATGATAATAATGGCACCTATGTGGTTTGAATTACCTTTATGGGCCTTGTCGGCGCCGTTTATATATCTATTGGCACACATTATTACTTGGCGCAAACTCATACATAGCTGTGGCGCAGCACTTAACCCTCTTTTGGGACGTACCGCTGCCAATCTGCTCTTGTTTGCATTGCTTTTGCTCGTTACAATTGCACTGCAATAACACCACCCTATTCAATAAAAATATCACAACTTTTACGGGAGCATAAATCGTTTTAACTATCTTTACATCGTAAACAAAATAAATACAACTATGAGAGCAGCAATATACGGCGCAGGTTCCTTGGGAACTATTTTGGGCGCATATATCACAAAAAACGGTGGAAAAATAGAATTGATAAACCGCAATAAGGCGCATATTGAAGCATTGCAAAACAAAGGTGCCAAGGTTATAGGCACTGTGGAATTTTCACAACCCGTAAAGGCATATACTCCAGCCGAGATGTCAGGCATATATGATATAATATTCCTTATGACCAAGCAACAACAGAACAGCGAGGTTGTGAACTATATTAAAGAGTACCTGGCACCCGATGGCGTTATCGTTACACTGCAAAACGGAATTCCCGAGATTGAGATAGGCGAGATTGTGGGCGAAGAACGCGTACTTGGCTGCACGGTAGCATGGGGTGCCACAATGAAAGAGGCGGGTGTGTGCGAGCTCACCAGCGCCCCCGACTCACTCACATTCTCACTTGGTTCTCTGCAACCTGTTCCCAACCCGCATATAAACGAGGTGAAGGCATTGCTTGAGCTTATGGGGCCTGTTGAGATTGACCAGAACTTTATAGGCTCGCGTTGGAGCAAGTTGCTCATAAACTCTGCCTTCTCGGGCATGAGTGCCGTGCTCGGTTCAACCTTTGGTGAGGCTGCCGGCAACAAGGCTTCGCGCCGCATAGTGCAAGCACTCATCAAGGAGTGTATAGATGTGTGTGCTGCCGGTAATATAAAAATAGAACCGGTACAAGGAAAAGACATCGTTAAATTGCTCGATTACAGCAACCGTATAAAAAAGGCTTTTTCATTCTTTATCATCCCTATTGCCATACGCAAACACGCCAAGCTGAAGGCAAGCATGCTCCAAGATCTCGAAAAAGGGAAAAAGACCGAGGTGGATGCCATAAACGGTCTAGTGAGCAGTTTTGGCCGCAAGGTTGGCGTCCCCACCCCAATGAACGACATGGTTGTAGATATCGTACACCGCATAGAGAGTGGCGAACTGTCGGCCTCGTTCGACAATCTTCGTTTATTCAACTGAAATACCGGATAACGCTCGTAAAATAACGCATGAAATCAATATTCGCCATATACGCCCTGCTCCCCTTTCTGCTGCTCGCCTGCACACCAACAGGAACAAGGAATAAAACTACGGCAATACCATACGACAGCCTGCGCAATGGCGACATAGTCTTTAGACGCGGTTGCAGCTACACAAGCTACATTGTACTTGCCAATGACGACAGCCACGATTACAGCCACATAGGCATTGTTCAAAAGAGCGACAGCGGTTGGTGTGTCATTCACGCTGTTAATGACGAGCCCGATTACCCCGGCGACTTCGATCGGGTTAAAATCGACAAGATAGAGGATTTTTTCTCTCCTGCGCGTGCCACAATGGGCGAAATCATGCATAGTTGGCTGGACGACAGCCTTGCTAACATCGTATCGCAACAAGCCTTGCAGTTGCTTAACGACAGCGTGCGGTTCGATGCCTCATTCAACACCGACGACCACAGCGAGCTATATTGTACCGAGTTTATATACTTTTTATACAAAAACATAGGCGAGGATATAACAGAGGGACGACGCACACCTGTGGGCATATTCTGTTTTCCCGAGGAGATAATATTCCCAAGCGACATTCATGAAAATAAAAAGTTAAAAAGTTTTTGCAAATTCTAAAAATTTGTTTTTATTTGCAAACGCTACACAAGCAAAAAACTATAAACCATTATTACTAACCAATTAAATTGAAAGACCATGAAAAGAATTGCATTTATCATTGCCACCGTTGTTCTTATTGGTATGAGTTTTACAAGCTGCTCAAAACCCGTTACACCCGCAAGCCTCACAGCCGACTGCATCGAGTATATTCAAGACGGCGATTATGCAGCCTATGTAAACACTTTTGATGCAACAGAGGAAGAGAAAGCCGAATTGCAGGAGATGTTTGAGCAGAAAGGTAAAGCACTTATAGAAAAGCAGCAAGGTATAGCATCGTATGAGATTATCGAGGAGAAGATAAGCGAAGATGGCATGAGCGCTGTTGTAAAGGCCAAAATCACCTATGGCAACGGCGAGGTTGATGATAGCAACAAGTTCAATTTCGTTAAAGTAAACGACGAATGGAAACAGGCTCCTTTGAAGAAATAAGCAAACCATATAGCAACAAAAAATGGCAATCCGCAGATTGCCATTTTTTGTTGCTATATGGTGCCACGTTTGGCTCATTTACTTATCTTGAATCCCAAACTCACTATAAGTTTAAGGGTTTCCATTGCGGTATTGCGGTCGTATGCCTTTTCCACCTCGGGCAAATCCTCATAAGGAACCAGACAGGGATGCGTCTTTAATTCGTCATTGCGATAAGGTCCCAAGCTCCACCCCTCTCTAATGCGGTTTTGCGCCCACACCTCATGAACATTTTTTGCCATATGCTCCACCAAGTCGTTCAGTTCATCGGATAGTTTTACATCATCAAGTTTGGTTGGTTTGGGTATATAATTTGCGTTCATGATTAAAGAATTTGATATTGGTTTATTGACTATTTGTTTTCCCAATCGATTTTCTGTTCAAGACCACATACGTCGCAAAAGATCTGGTGATTATATATAGGATTGCCACACCTTCTGCAAACATACTGTTGCTTGGCATTTTTAATTCTTTCTTTTAATATCCTGTATAGGTCTGTATCTTCGCGCTTTATAATATCATACCCAAGTTTCTTCATCAGTTTAAGGGTGTTCATCGCCATATTGCGGTCAATTTCCTTTTCACTCTCGGGTAATTCGGAATATGGCACCATGCATGGGGTCTCTTTGTCATCGTCGTTGCGCACCGGCCCGTAGGACCAACCTTGCGCCATTCTGTCCATAGCCCATACATCGTGTGCATTCTCGGCAATAGCCTCGCGTAACTCGGTCAGGTCATCGGTAAGTACTACATCGGATAAGTCAATAGGTTTTGGATTGTAGTTTTTCATAATATCTGTTATTAAGTTATGTTATCAAGCTTCGGTTTTCGTTCCCTCCTTTTGGGGTTTCTCCGCCATAATCCGTGCATGCAGTTCCACACGTTTCAATATTGCAGGAATGGCAGTATTAAAGTATTCGTCGTAACATTTGGTACCGGCATCCACACGCAGCAGTCGTTCAAGCGAACAGATATTGAGATGTACCCTCTCCGACGAATTCTTTTTGGCATTCTTATACTCCTTTACCACTGCATCGCGGTTGGGCGATGTGGCTTTGAAGATTTTATCGAACTCCTTTAATTCCTCATTATTATATGCTCTGAATCCCATGAGCAGCTGCTGCATGTTCCAACGGTTGTGTTCGCACTCAGCCATATCGTCTTTATGCTCTTCAAATGCCTTGAACAATATTTCGTAATCGAGTTGCGATTTGTCGATACTTCCACACATGCTTCTTATCTTGGTAGTAAAACTGTTTACAAGATATTTGTTCGACCATTTATGAAATACAGGCAACTCTTCCCACTTCTCCACGACTTTGGCAAAACTATCCTCGCTGCCCGGCCTGCCTATTTGAGTTATCCTTTCATGCAATGCCGCATCGCCGATTATCGTATAGATGTAATTACACAGTTTGGCACATAAATCGCTATCAGGGTCAAATGTAAAATCGGCATACTGCATACCAAATGGGCGCAATTTGGTATAGCGTTTGTGTGCATTGGTTTTATCGGATATAAGATTATATACTATATCCGATGCCTCGCGCTGATATACAAGAATCTGCAGAGCATGGTCGTACACCTCGGCAGGCATATATATACTTGCAGCTATTGCTTCATGTGCCTTTTGATGACACACGGCAATTGTGAGCAATGCCTTTCCCTCACGGGAAGGATTTGCCTCCTGTGCGCATGTTTTCAAATATTCTGCAACCATAGGCTGCTCCAGGCTTCCTTTTACGAATTCCCATTCTACATCAAGGAAATTTATGCCATGGTCGCTGTATTCCGAACCTTTCTCCTGCACGGAATCGTTCCACTTGACATTCAAATCACATTCGGCTGAGGTTGCATCGATATAACGCCAACGAGAGAGGTCGAACATATTTCTGAAACGTCCTTTGAAGAAAAGCATCTCCTTATCAGCTTTTGTATCTATGAATGTTATGCGTGTTCTCAATGGTTTCTCCACTACTTGCCCATTGGCATCTTTAATCTTAAAATTGGGATAGTGAGCCACTTGGGCAGCCTGTATAGCCATGGCAACACCCATATTGGACATACCCGCAACAACCAAATGAACATATTTATCCGATTCGGGAGATATACCATCCTTGCCATCCAATGGCAAATAGTTGAAGACCCTTACATCATTACTATTTTTATCATTTGAACAGGTTTCATTCTCCTCGTAGTATCCTTTCACAAAAACTCTTTGCGCCCAATTTTCGTATGCGTTGAATGGAATAAAATCGAGGTGGCGGCGAATATTTTCGTGCAGGTCGGAGAATTGGAAAACGGAATAAGTCGTTTGGAACTCGAACATCACACGGCACACAATCTTTCTATCCACACGCATATCGGCGAGATAGCTCGCAATGTTATGCACACAACGCATATTCTGCACATCGTGATAGCTCTCTGAAGTATCTTCGTGCGAATCCTCGCCCAAAATACAGATTTCCGTGGCATCTTCCAAATGCAAACGGGAAATCTCCTCTTTGGAGTCGAGCTGCCCGTTATATATAATCAAACGTGCCTCCTCCTCTTTAGTGAGGTACGATTCTATCACACTACGCACTTTCTCAACATCCTCGTTGGTTAAAAGCACCACATAGTGAACACGCCCTTCACCCTGTCCACACAGAAGATTTCTTATAATTGTTGGTGCCATTTCGTTTGCACCTATCACAACTGCTGTCTTTTTGAATAGAAATTGTGATTTTGAATATCGCATCTTACCATTCAACCAATTATCTTTTCGGCTATCAATATAACCAACCATGGTTGATACCAGCAAACCATTCAACAGAAAGGTGCCAAATACAGCCACAATTATTGCCCACACCTTTCCACCCTTGGTTGCTATAATATATTGGCTTCCCGGGTCTATAAAACTATAATAAACGCTCCAAAACAGGTTTTGAGAGTCCTGCGGTTGCTCGGCTATTGCTTGTGGCTGCGAGCCATCTGCATTATCTGTGGCATATATAAAATTTTCGGACGGACGAACTTTGTATTCATCGTGAACGAATAAATTATGAATAGTCATCAAGAATGTTAAAAGGAAGGGCGTTAATATAACCATAAAGGCAATTTTCAACATAAAACTGCCACCATGAATGAGCATGCGGTCGAACATTATACGCCTGAAAAGCAATATATATGCGACATATAAGAACAAAAATGAAGCTAACCCACCAATAATAAATATAGAATTACCCATAATATTCCTTTTAATTTACCATTGCCACAATCGATATATACATGTTTGCGGTGTTATTATATATCTTGCGAATATATAAAATATGCTACAAAAAGTGAAGAAAAGAGAACGATTTTTTACAAAAGCATTTACATGGGGAGGTTGTTGCGCCTGAGTCAAATATCCTTGTTATTGTCATATCGAACATATGTGAGATATCTGACACGCCTGTGTATGCACCCTATAAACGAAATCAAGGAAAAGAAATCACAAAACGGGTGAGGCCGTCGTCATCGGTCCTTAATGAAAAGGAGCAACCATGCGCAATTAAAATCTCGCGTATGAACATAAGCCCCAAGCCCTGACCATTGGCCTTGGTGGAGAAGAAAGGAGTGAAGAGCGATACTTCGTTCTCCTTGGGAATACCGGCACCATTATCGGTAACAACTATTCGTGCAGGCGAGGAAAGAGTATCAATGGCAATGAGACCGCCCTGCCCTATGCTCTCCACAGAGTTTTTCACAATATTCACCATCACCTGCTCAAAGAGCAGTGTATCGGCATCCACAAATACTTTGTCGGCAGCAAATGATGTGCGCAATTCTATACTTTTTTCTTGGCACAAATGTTGCATAAATCCTATGCAGGGCTTCACGCAATCGTTAATATTCACACGGCGCAAGTTGGGGGCGGGTATCTTCACCACATTGGCAAAGCCGGTAATGAAACGGCTCATATTATAACCACGCTCCTCGCACACCTTTATCACCTGTAATATATCATTCACATCGCCCTCGAGCGTCTCTTTTGTAACCGACAAAAGAGCATCGCTCACTGCATTCAGTGTAGCAGTGATGCCACCCATCGAGTTGTTTACCTCGTGGGCTATCATACGAATAACTTTTTCGTATGCACTCTTTTCGGCCTTGTGTATTTCGTGGGTGAGCTGTTCTATAATTATAAAGGGGCGTTTGAAGCCACGGTCCAGGAACGAGAGGCGCGAGCAGTGAAACACCCTTGCACCGGTGAGCCTCACAGTTGCATTCTGCCCTTTGGGAATTTTGGATATCTCGGCAAGCAGCTCGCTCTCAATTCTCCACAACACCTTACCCGTGCAATCCTCCTCTATGTTCAGGAACTTGCAGGCGGCAGGGTTCATAAGCGTTACCTGCTCCTTGAAGTTGAGAATCACCACACCCATAGGCGACACCTTCACAAGAAGGTCGAGAAAATGGTTCTGCTCGCGCAGGCGCAAACGCTCGTTTTTCACTTCGCTCATGAGACGATTGAAAAGTTCCACAATCCTGTCGGCCTCGGCCTGCCCCACCTTTGTGAGGTTACTGCTGAAATCCTGTGCCGACAGCAAATCAATGCCATCGGCAATAGTATCCATGGGACGAACCACGCGCCTGTAAAAGAACACAAGATAGATTATAGCTGCTACCACGGCCACCTCAATCATAAACCGAACATCGGTTCCGGTATATACTCCCAAGAGCAACAGCGCGAACGGTGCCATCACAAGCAGAGCAAGTATTATGAAGAGGTAACGCAGTTTCATTGCCAAATACTATTTCAGACCATATTTTTCCAAGCGTCGATAGAGTGCTTGGCGGCTTATTCCAAGTGTCTGTGCCACCTGTGTCATATTACCGCCGCAACGCTCCATCGCATTTTTTATGGAGTTAATCTCAAGTTCATCGAGGGTGAGCCCCGCTGTGTTGCTATCGGCCGAGGCGGTGGCGGCTGCGCTGCACTGCCCCTCAAAATCGGCAGCCTGCAACAGCCCGTTGCCGTTTATGAGAATGGTGCGTTCAACCACATTCTTCAACTCGCGTATATTGCCGGCAAAGTGCTGGCGTGCAAGAAAATCGAGTGCATCGGGCGCAAAGCGCACCGGTTGCAGGCTGTTCTGCGCTGTATATTGCGTTGCAAAATGTGTGGCAAGGGGTGCAATGTCCTCGCGTCGCTCGCGCAATGGTGGCAGGTGCAGCGGTATGAGGTTTATACGGTAGTAAAGGTCTTCGCGGAAGGTACCCTCGCGCACCATCTGCTGCAGGTCGCGGTTGGTGGCACACACCACACGCACATCCACCCTGCGGGGTTTGCTGTCGCCCAGCACCTCAAATGTCTGATCCTGCAACACACGCAACAACTTCACCTGGCAACTCATATCGAGCTCGCCCACCTCATCAAGGAATATCGTTCCGCCATCGGCAAGTTCAAAACGCCCCACCCTGTCGGCCGAAGCATCGGTAAAGGCACCGCGCTTGTGTCCGAACATCTCACTCTCGAAAAGCGACTGCGACACACCGCCCAAATTAACCTTTACAAAGGGCTTGCCACTGCGACGGCTGTTGCGGTGCAGCGCCTCGGCAATAAGCTCCTTGCCTGTGCCACTCTCACCCGTTATAAGCACCGAGGCATTGGTCTTTGCCACACGCTCCACCGTTGCAAGTATATCGGCAAAAGCCTTGCTGCGCCCCACAATGCCGCAACGGTCGAAGCCGTCGGGCACAACCTCACAGGCACTCTCTTTGCCGGCGAGTTCCAATGCGGTTTCAATGCGTTGCATAAGCGCAGCGTTGTTCCACGGCTTGGTGATAAAGTCAAAAGCCCCCAAACGCATGCCCTTTACGGCAAGTTCAATGCTACCCCATGCGGTCATAAGTATCACCGGCACCGCAGGGCGGAATACCTTCACCTGTTTCAGCAGCAAGAGCCCCTCATCGCCATCGGTCGATAGCGAATAGTTCATATCCATAAGAATGAGGCGCGGCTCGCGGGCACGCACCACCTCAATGGCCTCGGCGGGCGATGCAGCAACCTCCACGTCGTGTTTTGCACGGCGCAACATAAAGGAGAGGGAACTTCTTATAGCTTCGTTGTCATCTATTACCAGAATCATTTCGCACAATAGTTACTATGTGCGAAGATAATCCATAAATGCATAATATTAAAAAAATCGCCCATTTTTTAAGAGTAATTAAAAAGTGTAACACTCTGCGGTTTCAAAAGCGGACAGGGTGTCCGAAAACGGACACCCTTCAAAACGAGCAACACATTGATTATAAGATAGTTAATAGTTTGGCACGGATTTTGATATAGAATCGATGTATAAAGCCAACAACACAATGGACAAACCGATACCAAAGAGAGAAAGAAACATACAAACACTTAAAAGCATAGGCAAAATAGCCGGTGTGCTTGCCGCACTTTGCCTTGTAATACTTATAATAATAGAGATATCACGGGCAAGTATAAGCGAAGCATCGCTCTCCTTTTCCACAATAGACCGTGGCACGATAGAAACAACCATAAGTGCAAGCGGCAATGTGCAATCCACATCGGAACTTATTATAAACTCGCCCATCAGCAGTCGCATAGTAGATGTCTATTGCAAGAACGGCGATTCAATCACCGCAGGCACAAGGCTTTTACTCCTTGACCTCAAAGATGCTGAAAGCGAGTACCAAAAACTGCTCGACGAAAAGGAGATTAAGCAACAGCAGCTGCTGCAGCAGAGGCTCAACGACGAAACAACGCTGGCAAATATGCACACTAACATAGAGATAAGCGAGATGGAATTCAAACGCCTGCAGTCGGAACTGCTCAACGAGCAGCACCTCGACAGCATAGGCTCGGGCACCACCGAGAAGGTGCGGCAGTGCGAGATGGCTGTTACCACAGCACGCCTTAAGCTGGAGCAGAGCCGCCAACAGTTGCAGCGCGAAAAAGAGATACGCCTCTCCAGCCGTCGCGTGAGCGAGTTGCAGTACAACATTTTCATAGAGCAGCTGGAAGCAAGCCGCAAACGGCTTGTCGATGCACAGATGCCTGCCCCACAGAACGGCACCATAACATTCATAAACAACAGCAAGGGAGCACAGGTGGCAGCAGGCAGCCACATAGCCACGTTGGCAGACCTCTCATCGTTCAAGATCAGTGCCAAGCTGGGCGAAAACCTTGCCGACAACCTTGCAACAGGCAAGGATGTGATTGTGAAGATAGGGAAAGAGACACTAACCGGCAAAATAAGCAACGTGGAAGCAAAGAGCGAGGGCGGCAACATAGCCTTTGACATATCGCTCGACGAGCCCTCGCACCCCAAACTGCGTTACGGTATGCGCGTGGATGTATATATCCTGCACCGCATACGCGAAGATGTATTGCGCATAAAGAACGGCAACTACTACAAGGGTGCAGGCGAATATGCCTTCTTTGTGAAAGAGGGCGAGAAGATAGTGCGCCGCAAGGTTCAGCTTGGCAACAGCAACTACGACTATGTGGAGGTAGTTGCCGGCCTCGACGAAGGTTGCCAAGTAGTGCTCAACGATATGGAAAATTACAACAGTCGAAAAGAGATTAAATTAAAATAGTTAAAAACCAACACATAATTCACAAATTGGGAGATAGAACATAACTTTGAAGAAAAAACAATATGACAATGTAAACAGCTCTCACTCTTAAAAGAGGGAGTACCCGCAGGGGGAGGGAGTTACTGTGTGCACACTAAAAACAAGCAATTATAAAACTCCTCCACCGCAAGCGGTCCCCCTCTTCTATTAAACAAGAGGAGGAGTTATTAAGAAATAAACAAACATATGATAAGAAACTACATTACCCAAGCAATCACAATGATGCGGCAGCACAAACTGTTCAGCGGCATCTACATAGGCGGCACGGCAATATCCCTTGCCCTTGCAATGGCACTCTTCATTGCATTCAACGTGCAGCTGGCGCCTGCCTACCCCGAATATTGCCGCGACAGGCTCATATATTTCCCCACAGTCGAATGCGACGACTTCACAGGCGGCCCATACGAACATTTGAGGACAGCAGGAGAACTGCCCGATGAGTTCATTCCTTATGCAGAAGATATTGAAGGGATAAAGCACCTTTCGGTTACCCGCAGAATGTCAATAAACCAGGCCCATGTAGACGGGCAGTGGCTGGAGGATGCGAGCTTCTACTGCTCATGTGTCGATGAGAAATTCTGGGAAATATTTGAATTCAATTTCATCCATGGCACACCTTTCGGCAAGGATGAGCTCCACGACGCAAAAATAATCATCACCGCATCAACGGCCAACACTCTTTTTGCCCGCACAGACGTTGTAGGGAAGAGAGTGACTTTCAACCTGGACGGTAAAAGGAACTCTACCGAGATGAAAGAGTTTACCATCACCGGAGTGGTAGAGGATGCCCATGAATGCATGACATATACTACAAAAGAGGTATTCTTCACGCTATACACGAACAATAACAAGCATAACCATATTGATACGCCATTTGAGTTCATCGGGCAGAACCAGATCATCATAGAGGCAGAAGATATGGGTTCAATTGAACGCGTCAAGAAGGAGCTTGATGAGAGGTATGCACGCTACTGCAACGAAGTCCTTAACCGCCACAACTACAAGGATTTCAAATACACAGCCCATATATACTCGCATTGGCAGAATGTCTTCAACTGCGAACCTGGTGACACGGTGTGGGATGTATTCAAGAACTACTTTTATGTATTCCTTGCGCTGCTGTTCATACCCGCGCTGAACCTTAGCGGAATGATTTCATCGCGCATGAAGAGCCGCCTTAGCGAGATTGGCGTCCGCAAGGCATACGGCGCCACAAGTGCCCGAATCCTGTGGCAAGTGTTATGGGAGAACCTCTTCCTGACGTTCCTGGGCGCGTTTATAGGACTCGTGCTCTCATATTTGCTTTCCGACCTCTTCATTAAGGAAATCATTGCCATGCACCAAGGATGGATAGATGAGTGCGAATACAGCGCCGCCCTGCTCTACTCGCCACGTGTGTTTGTGACAACGCTGCTACTCTGCTTTGTACTCAACATAGTATCGGCATTGTTGCCGGCCGTGATTGCGCTGAGGAAAAATATTGTATACTCGCTTTACAACAAACGATAAAAGCATTCGTCATTTTGAACGGAGCATTAGCGCAGTGAAAAATCTCAAAAGTGAGTGACAGAGATTTTTCCTCCCTGTGGTCGTCAAAATGACAAAACGGAGTTTTGTTATCGGTGAGTTCGTTTAAGAACGAGCCAATGACCTTTTATATTGTTATCGGTGAGTTTTGCGGCCTTAGGTCGCGTGAAGCACAGACATAGTTTGTGCCACGCGGGTGGTCAATAGTAAAACGAGTCAATGACATTACAAACATAAAATGACAAAAAAAAAGAAAATTATGACAAGCAAGATTATAAAACAACTATGGAACGAGAAAGGCGACAATGTGTGGCTTTTTGTCGAACTTGTAATAGTATCTGTATTCCTGTGGCACGCAGTGGACCCTTTATACACCCTGAACAGAGTCAAGAACATCCCCAAAGGATTCAATCCAGAGAATATCTGCCGTGTATATATACACGAATATTACAAATCGGACAAGGAGTACGATGCGAGCGTTGATGAGAGCAGTGAAACACGATACGCGTCCATTACATCAATCTTCAACAACATTGTATCATTGCCCGAGATCGAGAGTTACTACGGCGGGTTCGGTATACCATATGGTGTAACCTTAGGAACTATTCATATATACTACAACGAGAACGGAGAAGAAGACAATGGGGAAGGGAGAAAGGAGATTGAGCTTTACTACTATTCAGCGGAGAGAGGAGAGTTTTTCAAAGTTCTTCAGATAAAAGATATAAAAACAGGACAATACCCTACACAGCTCCAAAAAGGGGAGATACAATTATCACGCTCGGCAGCCATGGAACTTTTCGGCACCACAGACTGCATAGGACGGGAGGTTGAAAATGAATACGGAATACGTAAACTGAAGATAACAGGAGTCTATGAGGATTTCCAGCCAAACCCATATATGATACCGGAACCGACTGTTGTGGCCAATTATGTAGATAATCCACCTGAATTTATATATCTGAGGCTGAAGGAGGGCGTTGACCGGGATAGCTTCATAAAGCGGTTCAACGAGGAGCTGCGGCCCACATTAAGGGTGGGGAACCGCTATGCAGGAACCATGGTCGATTTTGAATCTGTAATAGAAGAGAATATGTACAACGTGATTCATGAGAGCAAGAACCGCTTCCAGCTTTTCATCTCGTTCTTTGCGCTGTTCTGCGCTTTCCTGGGCATTGTGAGCACATTCTGGATACGTACAAACGACCGTCGGGGCGAGATTGGCATAATGCGCAGCGTGGGAGCCAGCCGCCGTCGCATAATAGGACAGTTTGTGACCGAGGCGCTGCTGCTGGTGAGTCTGGCATTTGCCGTTGCACTGCCACTCATCGTACACCTTGTTGCAAGCAACGACTTTGCACAACCTACAGACAGTATTACAAACGAGCAGCTTGCAGCATATAGCAATGTATTTGCTCCCCTGCCCCGCTTTGCAGTGATAACCGCCGCCACATATTTTATAATCGCAGCAACGGCGGTAATAGCAGCGGTAATACCCGCTGCAAAAGCCTGTAAAACAGATATAGCCAATGCACTAAAAGAAGAATAACATTAACACCCCTTAATAGCCCTTAACAGCCCTTAGTAGCCCTTAATAACCCTTAATCCCCCTTAATAACCTTTTAACCACCCCCACCAGCAATGATACTCACCCAAGCAATCACACTCATGCGGCAACACAAGCTGTTCACCGCCATATACATTGCAGGCACGGCAATATCCCTTGCCCTTGCAATGACACTCTTTATGGTGCTCTACATACATTTGGCACCCGCCTACCCCGAATATCATCGCAACAGGACTATGAAGCTCTGGGGCTTTGTAATTAAAGACATAGAGCCACGAGAAACGGAAATGATGATAAGATACCTGAGCGGCGGCATACGTATGAGCAAAGAATTTGCAACAGAAACGATATGCGACATCGATGGCATAGAGCAGATTGCTCTCACCAATCCCAGCTCGCAAATAACGATAAGAGCAAAGGAGACCGGCATTCTAAAAAAGATGGACAGCGGACTCTCTAATGTGGACCACAATTATTGGAAGATGTTCGATTTTGAGTTCATTCACGGCACACCGTTTACAGAAGAAGAGCTGCACGACGCCAAGGTGGTGATATCAGAATCATTGGCAAAGGAGCTTTTTGCCCGCACCGATGTGGTGGGCGAAACCATAATAATAGACGACAAAGAGGAGTGCACCATTACGGGCGTCGTGAAAGATGCACCTCGGTGTATGGCATTTACCTGCTACGATTTATTCTTTCCTTTGCACTACCACATCTTATACGCCCGCCCTTCAGACGAAAGCGGCTATGGCGGAAATTACCATGCGCTTATAAAATGCTCGCTTGGTGCCGATATGGAAGATATCAAAAAAGAGATTGACAACCGCTACAGCCGCTATTCGCAGGAGTTTATGCAAAACGACGGCATTGAAAAATACAAGTACGAGATGGAAATTAATGAGAATTGGCAAGAGGCCTTCGGCTTGCACGAAAAGGAGATCTGGGGTTGCATGAAAAAATTCCTTTATGTAATTATGGCCTTTCTGTTCATACCCGCACTGAACTTGAGTGGAATGATTTCGTCGCGCATGAACAGCCGCCTTGCCGAGATAGGCGTGCGCAAGGCCTATGGTGCCACAAACGCGCAGATTCTGTGGCAGTTGCTGTGCGAGAATCTACTCCTCACACTCATAGGCAGCGTAGTGGGGCTAATACTCTCATACATTATTGTAAACTCGCTTTACGCCTATCTCACCTCTATAATCACGGGCTACGCTGCACACTACGACACACCAATGCATATGTTGTTCTCTACACAAATATTCATTGTAACACTGTTGCTGTGTGTGCTGCTCAACATTGCATCGGCCTTGCTGCCGGCACTATTTGCGCTGAAAAAAAACATTGTTCAATCGCTTTATGACAAACGATGATTATGACAAGCAAAATTATAAAACAACTATGGAACGAAAGGCGAGGCAATGCTTGGCTCTTTGTTGAACTTATAATAGTATCTGTATTCCTGTGGCAGGCCATAGATCCTTTGTACACATACACCTGTATCTCACAAATACCCAACGGCTGCAAATATGAAGGGCTTTTAACTGCCGCTGCAACATTTCCCAATGAAAGCGCACTGCGTAATGCCTACGATAACACAAGCTACCAAGCACTGCGTAACGATATATTGCAAATATACAATGGGATAGCAGCATTGCCACAGATTGAAACAATCGTAGATGCGCCACTTGCTCCAATGCATTCCTCTATGGGGAAAGAGTATAATATAGAGGCTCAATATACCCTCGACGGCAAAGAAAAAAGGGTTCAACTATGGAGATATGCGGGCGGTAGCAACTATTCCGAGGTTTTCCACATAACAGACTATTTCACCGGTGAGGTAATGAGCCCGCTCACAAACCCTTCGGACATTTACATATCATACACAGGTGCAATGGAGGCATTTGGCACTACCGACTGCATTGACAAGAGAATTGGCAACATCGATTGGACAACACAAAACACCACTTTCCACTACACCGTAAAAGGGGTGTATAACGACACAAGAGAGTCTTTATACGGCCTGCCTATTGCATCTATAATAGCATACTATCCCAAGAGCGATATATCCACCGAATTCGTATTCCGTATAAAAGAGGGAACAGACCGCGATGAATTTATAAAATACTTCAACGAGAATATAGCAGGCAAGAAGTTAGGGAATATACACACCTGCTCCGAGGTTGCGCTATACGAGGCCACCGTTGCCTATAATGTGGAAACGGAACGGAACAACCACTATTTTCAACTGTTTCTATCGTTCTTTGCAATCTTCTGCGCTTTCTTGGGTATAACAAGCACATTCTGGATACGCAGCAGCGCACGCCGCGGCGACATAGGCATTATGCGCAGCGTGGGTGCAAGCCGCCGTCGCATAATAAGGCAATTCGTAACCGAGGCTTTGCTGCTGGTAACAATGGCATTTGCCGTGGCACTGCCGCTAATTATACACCTTGTTGCAAGCAACGACTTTGCACAACCATTAACTGCCACCAACGAACAGCTTGCAGCTTATAGCAATATATTTGCTCCCCTGCCCCGCTTTGCAGTGATAACCGCCACCACATATTTTATAATAGCAGCAACAGCAGTAATAGCAGCGGTAATACCCGCTGCAAAAGCCTGCAAAACAGATATAGCCAATGCACTAAAAGAAGAATAACATTAATACCCCCTTAATAGCCATTAATCCCCCTTAATTCCCTTTAATTACCCTTAATTACCCTTAATTACCCTTAATAACCCTTAATACCCCCTTAATAACCCTTAATACCCCCTTAATAACCTTTTTAACCCCCACCAGCAATGATACTCACCCAAGCAATCACACTCATGCGGCAACACAAGCTGTTCACCGCCATATACATTGCAGGCACGGCACTTGCAATATCATTCACTATGGTGCTGTTTATCCTCTATTACATAAAAATTGCGCCAATCTACCCCGAATATAACCGCCCGCGCACTATGGTGCTCGACTACATATCTATGAAGCTCGACAACACCACTTGGGAAGTTTACACAGGGGGCAACCCCGGTTTCAACACACTGCGCCTCATAAAGGAACTGCCAAGTTGCGACAAAGCCTGCCTTGTGGTAAGAGACGAAGAGAGGAATGTGCCGTTTTCGGCCACAGGCGATGGCCTCGGTATGGAAACTGCGGTTTTAGGGCTTAATGTGAGCGATGAATTTTGGCAGATATTCGATTTTGAGTTTATAGCCGGTGCACCAATGCTCACAAATGGAGAAAAACTAACCGCAGATGACGGTATGTGCGTGATATCGGAGAGTTTTGCAAAAAAACTCTATGGCACTACCGATGTGGTGGGCAGGGATTTATATATTCGCGCACTCAAAGCAGGCAGAATATGCGGTGTGGTTAAAGATGTGTCGGGTGTGATGACTGCCACCGCTGCCGATATATATATGCCCTTGCAAAATTTTGAAGAAGGGAAGAGCCTTACCGGTTACTACAGTGGCGAGCAAATGTTCATTACCACCGACAACCCCGAATCGCTCAAAAGCGAGGTAGCCGACCTTGTGGCACGTTACGACCAAGCCGATTTGGAAAATAAGGATTATGAACTGTACGGGCAGCCCCACAGCTATACACACTATGCATTGGGCAACTACTCATTCAAGATGGACGACCTTGAAAACAATGTATGGGATATTGTGAAACGCATTCTCTTTCTGCTCATTATACCGGCGTTGAACCTATGCGCGCTCATTTCGTCGCGAATGGACGAGAGGATTGCTGAATTCGGCGTGCGCAAGGCCTACGGCGCAAGCAGTTGGCAATTGGTAAAGCAGGTTCTTTGCGAGAACCTTTTCCTCACCTGTGTGGGAGGCCTTGCAGGCATTGTGATATCATATATAGTTGTGTGCAACGCCAACGATTGGATATTTCAGGTAATAAGCATAGCTCCTAACATAGATAGCGGGTATGGGCAATACATAACCCCCGAAATGCTCTTTAACATACCGCTTGTATTAACCATATTCCTGCTGTGCGTGGTGCTCAACCTTATATCGGCACTTGCGCCTGCGCTGTGGGCATTGAAGAACCCTATTGTATATTCATTAAATAGCAAGAGATAAAAAATGATTACAACAATTATAAAACAGCTGTGGAACAAACGCCGCGCAAATGCGTGGATATTCATAGAACTTGTGTTGGCGGCATATTTCCTGTGGAGTGTTACTGACAGCCTCTACTTCTACACCGGCAACTACCTTACCCACGATGGGCACACCGCTCACGAGTGTTATGTGGTGGAGGTGGATTATGGTATAATATTAGGCGAGGGTGATACCTACATCAGGCAGACTCCTGAAATGCGTCGTGCCAACTACATAGATATTGTGAAGGCCGTGCGCAGCCTGCCCGAGGTTGCATACTACTGCATAGCTGCAAAGAACTCGATACCCGGCAGCAGTTTCAGCACCGACAAGGGAGCATTGGAGCTCAAGAGCGAGCTTGCCGATTGGATAACCTTTGTTTCACTGCCCGAGTTGGGCGATGAGCAACCCTTTGCCACCTTTGGAATAGAAGATGCAGCAACAGGTGAAACCATTGTTTTGCCCTCGGCAAGAGGAAATAATGAAATATACCTATCGGAGGAGTATGCAAAAGCACTCTATGGCACTGCGGAGGTAAAAGGGAAAGAGGTGGAATTCGGTTCAAAGCATATAATAGCAGGGGTATATAAGGACTACAAGACAAGTAACAAATATTACACCCCGCTGGAGCACTCCATCGTTACGTTTACACCCCAAATGAGGAGTGCGGGCGATGCCTATCAGGATATTGAAGATAGGTATCATTTGGTTATAAGATTGAAGGAGGGGGTTAATCGCGCAGCATTTGAGAAACGCTTCAACGAGGAGATTGCCCCCACCCTGCGCTACGGTTATTTCCGTTGCCACGGAATAAAAAAGGTGAGCGATATACAAAAGGAGCTTATGAAAATGACCGGTGGCGAGGGGGATATGAAGATGAACATTGCGCTCTCGCTCTTTGCACTTGGCTGTGTGTTCCTTGGTATGGTAGGTTGCTTTTGGATAAGGGCTAATGCCCGTCGCGGCGAGGTGGCTCTTATGCGCTGCGTGGGAGCAAGCCGCAAAAGGGTTATTACGCAGTTCCTTGCCGAGGCTGCCATGCTTGTAACACTAGCTTACATTGTGGTGGCACCGTTCCTTGTAGAGACTGCCAAAGGGTCGTTGTACTACAACAAGGCGTATGAGATGGGATATATCATAAGTTTTTACTTGGAGAAAATTCCCCATTTCATTATGCACACAGGGTGCAACTACGCAATAATACTCTCCACCGCACTCATTGGAACATACATTGCGGTGAACAAGGTTATTGAGCAGCACCCTGCCGAGGCACTGAAAGATTAGGAAATTAAATGCAATGGGATAGAATCTCGGATTGAGATTTTTCCTCCCTTCAGTCGTCAAAATGACAAAGCAGTGTGGTTTGTATATAACCCCATAAAAAGATAAAGTATTAAAGTAACAATTAAAATAATAGTATTATGATTAAACTGACAGGAATCAACAAGATTTATCGTACAGACACCATTGAGACACAAGCTCTGGAGAATGTAAACATTGAGGTAAAAAAGGGAGAGTTCGTAAGCATTATGGGCCCTTCGGGTTGTGGAAAATCTACACTGCTGAACATAATAGGCCTGCTTGACGAACCCACAGGCGGCACGGTGGAGATTGCCGGATGCGACACCACGGGAATGAAGGACAAGGAGATGGCCGATTTCCGTAACCGCACACTTGGGTTCGTATTCCAGAGTTTCCACCTTATAAACTCGCTCAATGTGATAGACAATGTGGAACTGCCACTGCTTTACCGCGGTGTGAAGCGCAGCGAACGCCGCAGGCTTGCAAAGGAGATGCTTGAGCGCGTGGGGCTGAGCCACCGTATGTATCATATGCCGTCGCAACTATCGGGCGGTCAGTGCCAGCGTGTGGCCATTGCCCGTGCCATCATAGGCAACCCCGAGATTATCCTTGCCGATGAGCCCACCGGCAACCTCGACTCAAAGATGGGTGCAGAAATCATGGATATTCTGCACGCACTGAACAAGGAGGATGGGCGCACCATAGTGATGGTTACTCACAATGAGGAGCAGGCGAAGCAGACCTCGCGCACAATACGTTTCTTTGACGGCCGACAGGTTGAATAGGAGAAGAATAAAAAGATGTATTTGGTTCCCCAAATTTGGCTGCACTCGTTGTAAAATCACAAAGTAAACTTTGCATTTAACTCGTTTGCACAAATTTTCCGCGTTACGCTTGCCTTCAAAATCCTCATTTACGCTTTGTAAACTGCGGTTTTTCAGGCTGCACAAGCACACTGCCTTTGGCGAGCCTTTGCTGCACTCGCAGTAAAACATTAAAGTAAACTTTATGTTTCGCTCGTTTGCAAAAGCACACTGCCTTTGGCGAGCCTTTGCTGCACTCGCAGTAAAACATTAAAGTAAACTTTATGTTTTGCTCGTTTGCAAAAGCCTTGAACTACATCTTTTTATTCATCTCCTTGTAAAAGAGGAAACTAAGGATTCTCCCAAAACAACAACAAAATGAGAAGAACAGCACTGATAATATTGCTGCTCGCTGCTATAGCGCAGGCAAGCGCGGCAAGCGACACACTGCGCCTCACGCTCGACGATGCGATAGTGATGGCCCGCACCCGCAGCCTCGATGCAGCAGTTGCGCTCGACGAACTGCGTGCAGCCTATTGGCAGTATCGCAGTTACAAAGCCAATTTGCTGCCCGAGGTAAGGATTAGCGGTACGACACCCTACCTGAGCCGCAGCTATAGCAGTTACCAAAACAGCGACGGCACCTACACGTTTGTGCGCAATAACTATCTCGAGGGCAACGGGCGCATAAGCGTGCAACAGAATTTGTGGTTCACCGGCGGCAGCATATCGCTCAACAGCTCGCTCAACTACCTGAACACATTGAGCGGCAGCGGCAACAAACGTTTTATGATAACCCCCGTGTCGCTCACGCTAAACCAACCACTGTTCGGCGTGAACCATCTGAAATGGAACCGCCGAATAGAACCGGTGCGCTATGCCGAGGCAAAGGCTAATTTCCTCACCGAAACCGAGGAGATTACAATGAGCTGCATAAGCTACTTTTTCGGGTTGCTAATAGCCACGGAAAATGTGAACATTGCCAAGCAGAACCTTGCTAATGCGCAAAAACTATATGAGGTTGCAATAACCAAACGCAAGATGGGCAAGATAAGCGAAAACGATTTGCTACAGATGCGCCTGAATGTGCTCAATGCCGAGGCCGACCTCGCAAGCTACGAAAGCAACCTCAAAACAGCCGATTTCAACCTGCACACCTTCCTGAACATTGACGACAACATAAAGATATCGTTGCAACTGCCCGAAAGGCTCACAAGCAACAAACTGCAATACGACGAGGTACTTGAAAAGGCGCTTGCCAACAATGCTTTGATAAAAAATTTTGAACGGCGTCGCTTACAGGCCGACTATAACGTGGCTAATGCTAAAAGTGCCCTTCGCGATATAAGCCTCACTGCGCAAATTGGTTATAGCGGTACCGACAGCAAGATGAGTGCGGCATATGACAACCTGCTCGACAACCAGATTGTGAATGTGGGAATAAGCATACCCATACTCGATTGGGGAAAACGACGTGGCCAGATAAAGGTGGCCGAGAGTAATCGCGAGGTAACGCTCAACCGCATAAAACAGGAGATGCGCAACTTCCACAGCAACCTTTTCATTCTTGTGGAGCAGTTCAACAAGCAACAAAGAAAATTAGAAATAGCACGTGAGGCCGATGAGATTGCCGGCAGACGATACTATACCAACATGGAGACCTTTATGATTGGGAAAATAAGCACGCTCGACCTTAACGATGCGCAGATAAGCAAAGACCAGACACGGCGCAACCACCTGTACGAATTACAGAATTATTGGTATTATTACTACAGGATACGCAGCATTGCGCTATGGGATTTTGAACGTAACTGCGACATTAACACCGATATTGAGAAACTGATGTAAGGTGCACAGCCGTGCGTTAAGAGTGCTCCGTTTTTCAAGTAAGCTGCAAAAGTTGGAGAACACCTGAATAAATTGCATTGATAGACGAGCGTAAAAGCGATTAAAGTTTCTTTAATATCCTCGGTGGCCCATGAGCCTTTCTTTGTTTAATCTTATTTCTTTTTACCTCCTTTTTGTCGCACAAAAAGGAGCAAAAAGGCCCGGCACCCGGGACGTTCGAG
>CALGJF010000010.1 GCA_937914945.1 uncultured Bacteroidales bacterium
CGGGTGGTGATGAGGGCGGTGCTATCGATCCGGACAACTACAACTTCCCATTCATCTGCACTGATCCTAAGTTTGTAACCAGCGAGATGACCGAGGATGTACTCGTCTATATCAATACAGCCGGTACATCTATGGACAACTTCAGCGGCGATATCTATGCCCACACAGGCGTACTCACCACTGCAAGTACCTCTACAGGTGACTGGAAGCACGTTAAGGCTGAGTGGACTGAGAATATTGCAGATTGTAAGCTGTCAAAGGTTAAGCAGAACATCTATAAGCTCGTTATTAAGGGCGGTCCTCGCGCATTCTACGGTGTCCCTGCATCGGAGAGTATCACACACTTGGCGTTTGTATTCCGCTCTACAGATGGCTCAGTAGAGTTGAAGGATAATGGTCAGGATATCTTTATCGAGCTTGCAAAGGAGAAAGGTTACGAATTCACCACTGCCGACCCGCAGAGTTTCTACCCCGATGCGCTCGACAAATATCGCAAGGAGATGGAGGAGCTTGGCTGGGACAAGGGCCAAGACGACGAGGAGTTATGGGAATTCGCTATGCACGAGCGCCAATATCGCGACTACAAGAGCGGAGTGGCAAAAGAGCGTTTCCTTGCCGACATAGAGAAGGCTAAAGAGAGCGAAATGGCTAAAAGCGGTGTGAGTGTGGAGGAGATAAAGGCCATCAAGCACGCAAAGGCCGACCCGATTGTGGCACCCGCCAAAGGACAACTCATGTGGGAGGTTGCCGTGGAGGGCGAATCCATGCCACCTGCAATAGGCAAGCAATACAGCGCCGACGATATGTTCTGCACCATCATCACCCCATGGGGCGAGCTTATGCCTGTGGCAACAGGCCTTGGCGGCCGCGTGGTTGAGGTGTGCGCACAACAAGGCAGCCACGTAAACCGTGGCGAGATTATCGCATACATTCAGCGCGACGAACTGTTCGCTTAAAAGCAATACATACTACACATATTACAAACAAATAAATCGCAGGCATTAGTCTGCGATTTATTTGTTCTCCCCCACCCTGCTTGTTGCTAAAACAAGCCACAATTAGCAGGCATCCAAAATAGTAAATTTATTTTACAAACCGTTTATCATTTCTTTCCCCTGTTTATAATATAAATTCCACAAGTGGCAAGCAGGGCTGCAAGCAGATATTTCCAATAGAATGGCTCGGAGAGACAGAGGCACGATGTTATGGCTCCCACAACAGGTATCAAAGAATTGAATATCGCCACCTTGCCCACGGGGTTGCAACTGATAAGTTTATTATAGAGGGTGAAGCCCAAGGTTGAAATGCCTACAAGCATAGCCAAGATTGCAATGCCCCACCATGTGATAACGGGCAATGTTCCACCTATTATCAAGCCGGGAATTATCAGTAGTACACCACCGCATGCAAGGCTGTAACCGGTTGCCACGAATACATCGGCATGCTTCCCAAGGCCACGTGTCATGAGCCCTGCAAAGGCCGAACAGAGAGCGTTCAGTATTATCATACCATCGCCCATGAATGTAAATCCGCCACTGCTCTCCCCGCCCACATTAAGCGACATTATACCCGCAAAGCCCACAACACAACCAAGCAGCTTGCTATTGGTAAGTTTGTCGCTTTTGAAGAAGATACAGGCGAGCAACACAAGCATGAACACGCCGAGCGAATTCAGTATGGCCGCCCTTGCCCCTTGGCTGTATGACAAGCCGATATAGAAGAATGTATAATGCAGCGTGGTGTTGAGCAGTGCATAAGCTACCACGTAGCACCATGAGTGGCCTGTTGCCATTGCGAAACTACGCTTTGTGGCTGCAGCTACGGCAAGAATTATCAGGCCTGATATTGTGAATCTTATACCGGCAAAGAGCATCTTGCTGCCCGTCATGCCGGCCGTGATGCCAAATTCATCGAAGCCAAGTTTTATAAGCGGATAGGCCCAGCCCCATGCTATTGCTGCCGAGAGGGCAAAAACCACCACCCACAGCGGACGTTGGAATATACTTGTTTTCTCTGCGTTCATTTGCGTGCCGTTATGTGGAAACAAGCCTGTTTTATTTCGTGCTTAACATAGCAACGGCCCTGCTTTTTAAGGTCGCGCAACACCTCGCCAAGCACAGCCTTCAATTTTGCTTGCGATGTCTCTTCGGCATCATCATCCAAACGATGGAAACGCTTGTAGGTTATATCCACAGTGGTACCATAGCAGTGTACCGAGCGCTTCGATGCATTTATATTGCGGCGCGAAAGGCCCTTTACATCCTCGTCGGTGCGCAACACCGATGTTACAATCACCTTGTATGGCGAATAGTGATGGCGCACGAGAGAATCCTGAAAGCTCTCGCCTATCTCTTTGAGGAGAGCCGCAGCCTCGGGAACAAGAAGCGGCGATGAGTGTGTAAGAGGCTCCACCTCATAAGCCGGGCATGTTTCTATATAAACAAGCTCGCGCGATGCATTTTTCAATTCCTCGCGCGTGGCAAGCGGCTCTATACCTATGGACTGCGCCGCGGCAAGATGAGTATCGTTCATATCATTGAACACACGGCCATATTTTACAAAATTCAAACGGGTGGCCTTTTCGGGGCGTTCAACCCGCGGCTGGTATTCCTCTTTGTTACTGCAACTGCAACCAGCCATCAATATCGTTGCCAAAATTGCAGACAGCAGTTTTATTCTGTTTTTCATTTTACGTATTTTATTGAGTTTGTGCTATTTATCTATTATTCTGCAGGCATACGCAAGTGCTGCTAATGCCAATCGTAATGCCGTTAAAGCAACGATGCACCATGCTTAAAGCAAGCAGATTGTTATGTCGTTAATAAACAATATCATATAATATACCTGTGAGCGCGGCTATAGCCACACCGTAATTGGTTATGGGAACTCCCTGCGCACGCGCTTGGCGCACACGCGACAGCACGTGGCGGCGTGTAAACATACAGGCTCCGCAGTGTATAACCATATCGTAGGTGGACAAATCGCTTGGAAAATCGTTACCCGACACCACATCGATGGTTATTCCATCACCAAAGTGTTTGCGCAAAAGGCGGGGCAGTTTCACTCGCCCTATATCCTCGTTGGCGGGTATGTGGGTGCAAGCCTCTGCTATGAGAATATGCGCATCGGGTTTGAGGGAGAGCAAATGCTCCGCTCCGGTACGGAAGGTATCAATATCACCCTTGTGGCGCGCCATAAGCACCGAGAAGGATGTGAGACGAGTACCTTGCGGTATCTGCCGCTTTACTTGCGGGAACACCTGCGAATCTGTTATCACCAATGCAGGCGGCTCTTTGAGCGCAGCCAGCATGCGGGGCAACTCCTCGGGGGCACAACATACAGGCATACAATGCTTGTCGAGCAGATTACGCAGTGTCTGCACCTGCGGCATTATCAAACGACCGGTGGGGGCTTGCGCATCTTGCGGCATCACCAAAAGAACAACATCACCGGCCTTGACAAGCGAGTGAGTAATGTCGTCTATATTGCCATCGTTGCTGTGGCACGCAGCCATGCGGGCAAGCAACTGCGGCACTCCCTCATGCGTAACCGAAGAGAATGGGATTATTTCAACACCAAGTACCCTGCTCCACTCCTGCAACGCCGCTGTACTCTCGTCGCTACGGGAAAGCATATATATAACAGGAATATCGGCCGCAGCAAAAATCTGCTGCCACTCCTTTTCAAGAACAGCATTGCCAGGATTGCCGGTGAGCAGTACCACGGCAAGATCTATGCGGGCTATGGCTCGGCGTGTGCTTTCAACGCGCAAAGTACCAAGCGCACCACTATCGTCGTAGCCGGCAGTATCGCCTATAACGGCAGCACCGATACCGGGGAGTTCTATGTTTTTCCACACCACATCGGTTGTTGTACCTGCAACATCGCTCACAATGGAAACATTCTGCCCTGCAAGAGCATTTATAAGCGAGGATTTTCCGGCATTGCGACGGCCGAAAATTCCTATGTGATAGCGTGCAGAACGAGCTGTGTTTGTCATCGTCTTATGATTTTAGAAACGGAAATCGCGTTCACCGTTCTCTATGGCATCGAGATATTTTGCTGCCGTGGCGCGTGCTTTTTCGTTGGGCACATCATTTAGCAGGCGTTTTATCATAGCCTCGCCTTTGGCGCGTGTGGCGGGCGATGCGTAGTCCTTCAAATACTCTTTGAGGGTGAGCAGCGCGTTGGGCAGGCAGCAGTTCGATATCTGCCCGTTTTTAAGCAGTGTCATAAAGCGGTCGCCTGTGCGCCCTTCGCGGTAACAAGCAGTGCAGAACGAGGGAATGTGGTCGAGGTCGAGCAACCAGCCTACCACCTCGTCGAGCGAACGATGGTCGGCAATATCGAATTGCGCAGAATTTTCCTCTGCACTCTCCTCGGTAACGTAGCCGCCCACGCTGGTGCGCGAACCACCGCTTATCTGCGATATACCAAGTTCCAGCACCTTTTCGCGGCTCTTTACACTCTCGCGTGTGGATATTATCATGCCTGTATATGGCACTGCAATACGAATAATGGCAACAATCTTATGGAAGATTTCGTCGGGCACTGCGTTTTTGAAATCGGCGATATCTATGTCATCGGCAGCGCAAAGACGGGGCACGCTTATCGTGTGAGGGCCCACACCGTATGCAGCCTCTAAATGCTCGGCATGCATTAGCAGGCCAATAAAATCGTAGCGGTAGGTTTCCAGACCGAAGAGCACACCTATACCCACATCGTCTATTCCACCCTGCATGGCACGGTCCATAGCCTCGGTGTGATAGGCATAATCTTTTTTGGGCCCCGTGGGGTGCAACGTCTCATAATTTACCTTATTATATGTCTCTTGGAACAGAATATATGTGCCGATGCCGGCCTCTTTAAGGCGGCGATAGTTTTCCACGGTAGTTGCCGCTATATTCACATTCACACGGCGTATTGCGCCGTTCTTATGTTTTATGCTGTAAATGGTTTTGATGCTCTCCAATATATACTCAATGGGGTTCATCAAGGGGTGCTCGCCAGCCTCCAAAGCAAGGCGTTTGTGCCCCATATCCTGCAAGGCTATCACCTCGGCGCGAATCTCCTCTTGCGAGAGTTTTTTGCGATGTATGGTTTTGTTCTTTGCGTGATAAGGGCAATAGACACAACCGTTCACACAGTAGTTCGACAGATAGAGAGGGGCAAACATCACTATGCGGTTGCCGTAGAATTTATGCTTTATCTCGCGGGCAAGAGCATACATCTGCTCTATTAAATCGGCATCGGTACACTCGAGCAGAACAGCAGCCTCGCGATGGGTGATTCCCTTGCAGGCGCGCGCCTTTTCCAATATACTCTTTACCAAATCCCTATCGGCGGCATGCTCTGCCGCATACGCCATTGTGGAGCGAATCTCGCTGTCGCTTATAAATTCTTCGGCTTTTGATGATTTTGCGTTATACATATCTTCCTCATTTTATGAGTGCCACGCCCACCTACAAGGCACGCCAGCACCCTCTTCAAAATTGAGGTGCAAGTTACAGATATTTTTTGAAAATCTTATCAATTTTGACAAATTTATGATGTTAGAGAGAGATAACAACGCAAATCTATCTGGCATCACTGGATAATGCCGTAGTCGATAGAACAAATACTTAGATATTAAAGGATTTATAAGAAACGATGATGTTTAGCAAAATGATTATTCTCTATGTAAGAGACGATTAATTTATTGCAAAATTACGCAAAATAAAGCAACTAACACCATTTTAGAGCCAATAAAAAGTCTGACAGCCATATAATTGCGTGCGATTGTTTAGCAAAAGCAGATAAACAAAACGAGATATCGCCTAATAATCAGCAAGTTCCGTCTTTCATAGTATCTCTTACATAGAGAAGAAAGGAAGAGGGAATGAAAGAAACCAGAAAAGCAAAAAAAATAGGGCAAGTATTCACGCCGCAATATATTGTTGACGAAATGCTTGATTATGCAGAATATGTCGGCCCTTCTATAATTGGTAAACACATCATTGACAATAGTTGTGGTGATGGCGCTTTTTTGAAATCTGTGGTAGCCAGGTATTGTGATGAATCAATAAAGTCCGGTAGGAATAGTGATTCCATAAAGCGAGATCTGGAAAGTTTCATACATGGAATAGATACAGATGAAATTGCTTATAAACAATGTGTTGTAAATCTTAATCTAGTTGCGCTGAAATTTGGAATAGAAGATGTTAAATGGGACTTATACAATCAAAATTCTCTTTCAATGTCAAAATTTAATGGAAAGATGGATTTTGTTGTTGGTAATCCTCCTTATGTACGAGTTCATAACCTCGACTCTTCTTATAATGAAGTTAAACGATATAAATTTGCCAATGGAGGAATGACTGATCTATATCTGGCATTTTTTGAATTGGGATTCCGCATGCTCAATTCAACCGGTCGATTATGCTATATCACACCAAGTTCCTGGCTTAATAGTATTGCAGCTCTAAATATGAGATTACATGTTCTAAAAGAGCAAAACCTAGTTTCTTTGGTAGATCTAGGACACTTTCAAGCATTTGAGAATGCGACCGCATATACTATTATCTCTTTATTTGCAAAGGATAAAAAAGATAAACATTTTGACTACTATACTTTCGATAACATAAAGCGTTGTCGTAAATTCTGCGATCGCATACAATTGGACGATTGTTTTATCGACTCATATTTCTATCTATCCGACAAAGAAAGCCTCAATGTATTACGAGACATCAAGACACAAAAATGTCCTACTTATGTTTCTGTCAAGAATGGTTTTGCGACATTGGCGGATAATGTTTTTATCGGAGACGGAATACCCGAGTCTAACATTACAATAAAAACACTAAAAGCATCGACAGGCAAATGGTATAAGTGTCTATTTCCTTACAATAAAAAAGGGAAATTATTACCACCAGAAATAGCACTTTCAAATACAGATGTTTACGAATATTTCAATAAGCATAAAAATGACATATTAAAAGGTAGGGCCGAATATCCAACTTTCTACGAATTTGGTAGGACACAGGCATTGGCTGATGTATGGAAAGACAAAATAGCAATCAACACCTTACTTCGTACTGAAAAGGACTTAAAAATTGAAATTGTAAAAGCAGGCTGTGGATTATATAGCGGATTATACATTATAAGTGAACTAAATATTCCTTTTGAGGATATCAAAAACATTCTTAAAAGTGAAGAATTTGCAAAGTATGTAAGCCTTCTTAAAAAATATAAGAGTGGAGGATATTACACCTTCAACTCGAAAGATGTGCAACAATATATAAATCATTACATTACATATAAATCAGAAAAGCAATATGTTGACCAATCAAGTTTTTTTGGAGAAGATACTAGACTCTTTTAAGTCTTTTATATCAATAGGCACTTCCAGAAGTACTGCGAAACTTAAACCTCTTCATGGGGCAATAGCACATGATATTGCTAACAGGCTTGGAATAAACTATATCGTTAAGTCTCAAGGCTATGGAGACGATAAAGAGGCTAGTATAAAAGGACGTTATGTAGATAAAATGGTTGATATTACCATAAAAAACAGACATACACAAAAGGATGTTGCCGGCATTGCTGTAAAGTTTGTTATGCAGAACTATTCTCAAAATTCAAACAACTACTTTGAAAACATGTTAGGAGAAACGGCGAATATACGAACAGCAAATTGCCCATATTTCCAAATATTTATCATTCTTGACAAACTGCCGTATTATAAAAATAGTGGAGAACTATCCAAGTGGGAAGAATTTACCGACCATAATATTACGAAATATTGCCGCCTTTCTTTTGATGATGTGGATTGTTTTTATCATACTCCCAATAAAACATTGATATATGTTGTTCACACAATGCCGGAGGTTAATGAATATAGAGTAACCAGCAAAACAGAATATTTAGAGCATTATCGCAATAATATTCCCACAATGGTACTTTCCAGACACAAATACCCAAGTATTGCTCCTGATGGCGCTGTGATACTTAATGACTATGAGAAGTTTATTGAGAAGGTCTATCATACAATCATGGCTAGGTAAACAGCTATCACAAAAGAACTCTTTCCCGATGCTTTCCTAGTGGGATTCTTGGAGATGGAATAATAATTTCAGAACCTTTATAACGGAATAGCCTGCGACCTCGCAGGCTATTCCGTTATCTCATTTTTGACATTATCTCATATACTAATGCCTTAAAAAGATCTGCATC
>CALGJF010000011.1 GCA_937914945.1 uncultured Bacteroidales bacterium
AAAAGGTCCTTCATACTCTTTCCGTCAAAATTGCAGGTAAATATTTCCTGATTAATTTTGCCCTCAACAGTATAATTCAAATCCGAACCTCTCTGCTTATCTACCGTGAATACAACCTTTTTAATCTGGTGTCCGTGTCGGTCTACGGTAAGGCTGAGTGTAAGCTGGTCATCCATTATGGCAATAGAATTCTCGGATGTTCCGAACAATTCAACATTGGCACCGGATAAATATCTGTAATCTATGTTTGTCGGAACAGGTGAGCCTGTTGCGAAAGAATTTTACCGCCATTATGGTGGGCATTGCATCGGGGGTGCTGGCAAGTTTCTGTTCCATTTTTGCCATGGCGCTGCTCTTTGCGCTTAACCACACCGAGTATGTTACCCTGTTGCCTAAATCAATAACCACAGCAATAGGCATTGGGCTTTCGCAGGAGCTTGGCGGCTATGTGGCCATCACCGTATCGGCAATAATCATTACCGGGTTGTTTGGGAATATTGCGGGCGAGGTTCTATGCCGAATTTTCGGTATTAAGCACCCTATTGCAAAAGGGCTATCCATTGGCACGGCCACGCATGTCATGGGCACGGCAAAGGCTATGGAGATGGGCGAGGTTGAGGGTGCCATGAGCAGCTTGTCGGTGGCAGTGGCGGGCGCCCTCACCGTGGCAGCTGCGATATTCTTCGAAGGACTTATTTAATAATTTGCCCGATTTATTGATAAAAGGTTGCGTAACTTAAAGATTTTGCATACTTTAGCCGAAAACTAACAAAGCCATGATTATTGCAGTAGATTTCGACGGTACCATAGTTGAACATAAATATCCCGAGATTGGCAGGGAAAGACCATTTGCCATTACCACGTTGAAGATGCTTATAGAGCAACGCCATCGTCTTATATTATGGACCGTGCGCAAGGGCGACCTGTTGCAAGAGGCTGTCGATTGGTGCAAGGAGCGCGGTGTGGAGTTTTATGCAGTGAACAAGAATTACCCCGAGGAGCAGGTGGAAACAGGCGGTGGGTACAGCAAGATAAATGCCGAGCTGTTCATTGACGACTGCAACCTTGGCGGCATACCCGATTGGGGAAAAATCTACCAGATGATTTCCGAGAACAAATCGTGGGAGGAGCTTTACCTTGGCAGCAGCGTGGAGAAGGAAATGCCCAAAAAGAAAAAAAGAGGATGGTTTTGGTAATTAAGAATTGCTATTAAAATATTTACCAATCTAAACAGCAAATGGCCGTAGCCATTTGCTGTTTTTATGTGCAGTGTGGTTGCAAGAAAAACCATTTGAACAGGTGTCATACAAGGAGCGACACGAAGGTTTTTATATACTATTTTATCGGTTATTTAACAAAAATGTGAGCAATTTTCACAGCAAAGTGGGTATATATCATATTTTTTCAAAAAAAACTGACACAAAGCCTTGTTTTCTGTTTTTTTCTTTATACATTTGCCAATGAGCAATTGAAATATTGCATTTTATCAAAAGAAGATGAACGAGTACTATCTACATACAACGGCTTCCCGAGGTTCCACTACCGGCACTACCGGTGGTTACACTTGCCGTTACACATCGACCGGTACCACCCTTTGGGGGTAGGGATAGTATTTTTGTTTCTGCGTGAAACATATTTTCAGCATTTTATTTTTTTCAACTGATTGACAGGTGGTCGCAAAGACACTGTTCGGTCTTTCCATTATTTTTCATAATAATGGTTGCGCATATATAGTTGCGCATAGAGGTTTCATTTTGTAAGAACAAGATGAACAATTAATAAATATTTATACTATAAGATTTGAACTTTTATGAAACACATTATAATATTGGGTGATGGCATGGCCGATTTGCCTGTGGAATCGCTGGGAGGAAAAACTCTGTTGCAAGCAGCAGACACACCATACATGGATAAACTTGCCAAGATGGGACGTTGCGGGCGACTTATTACCGTGGCACCGGGCTTTCACCCTGGCAGCGAGGTTGCCAATATGTCTATCATGGGATACCACTTACCCACCGTTTACGAGGGACGCGGTCCATTGGAAGCGGCAAGCATAGGCGTGGAGCTTAAGGAGGGCGAGTTTGCATTGCGTTGCAATATTGTGTGCATAGAAGGCAAAGTGCTCAAAAACCACTCATCGGGGCATATTACAACTGAGGAGGCCGATGTACTAATTAAATATCTGCAAGAGAACCTGGGCGATGAACGTGTACGTTTCCACACAGGTATTCAATACCGCCATTTGCTGGTTATCAAAGGAGGAGACAAACGCATAAGTTGTACCCCGCCCCACGATATTCCCGGGCAGGAGTATGCACCCTACCTTGTAAAAGCCGATGTACCCGAAGCGGAAGAGACTGCCGCGCTCATAAACGAGCTTATTGCAAAATCACAAAAACTTCTGGCCGATCACCCACTCAACATCAAACGCATGAGCGAGGGTAAGGACCCCGCAAACAGCATTTGGCCTTGGGGCGGTGGTTACAGACCCAAGATGAAACCATTAGGCGAGACATTTCCGCAAATAAAAAGCGGTGCTGTTATATCTGCCGTAGACCTTATACGCGGAATAGGACACTACGCCGGCCTGCAAGTATTGGAGGTTGAGGGGGCAACAGGCCTCTACGATACCAATTACGAGAACAAGGCAGCGGCAGCAATCGAAGCACTGAAAAAGGATGATTTCGTATATCTGCACGTTGAGGCAAGCGACGAGGCCGGCCACGAGGGAAACGTGGAGCTTAAAATACGCACAATAGAAAACCTCGACAAACGCGCCATAGGCCCTATTTACGAGGCTGTAAAAGAGTGGAACGAGCCTGTTGCAATAGCAGTGTTGCCCGACCACCCCACCCCATGTGTGTACCGCACACATACCGCCGAGCCGGTACCGTTCCTAATATGGCATTCCGGGATAACACCCGATGCTGTGGAAACCTTTGACGAGGTTGCCGCATGCAATGGCAGCTATGGGCTTATGAAAGAGAATGAATTTATAAATGCATTTATGCAATAAACAGGAAAAGACTATGAAATATTACAGCACAAACAAGATAGTAAGCGATGTGGCATTGAAGGATGCCGTTATAAAAAGCTTGGCAGCCGACAAGGGACTATTCATGCCCAACAGCATAAAACGTTTGCCACAGGAGTTCTTTGACAACATCGAAAACATGAGTTTCCAGGAGATGTCGTACAGGGTTGCCGATGCCTTTTTTGGTGAGGACCTTCCTGCCGACGAACTTAAACGAATTGTCTACGAAACACTTGCTTTTGACGCTCCGGTGGTAAAAGTTAAGGACAACATATACTCGCTTGAACTTTTCCACGGCCCCACACTCGCATTCAAAGATGTAGGCGGCCGTTTCATGGCACGCCTGCTCGGCTACTTTGTAAATAACAGCCAAGAAAAGAGGGTTAATGTACTTGTTGCCACATCGGGCGACACAGGCAGCGCGGTGGCAAACGGTTTCCTTGGCGTAAAGGGCGTGCATGTATATGTACTCTACCCCAAGGGAAAAGTGAGCGAGATACAAGAGAAACAGTTTACCACACTTGGCAAAAACATCACAGCATTGGAGATTGAGGGCTGTTTCGACGACTGCCAAGCACTTGTTAAACGGGCCTTTGCCGACGAGGAATTAAATGCCGGCATGTTCCTCACAAGCGCAAACTCAATAAACCTTGCACGTTTCTTGCCACAATCGTTCTACTATTTCTACGCATACGCACAACTTAAAAAGATGGGCAAGGCCGACAACCTTGTAGTATCTGTACCAAGTGGGAATTTCGGAAACATAACAGCCGGCCTATTTGCACAAGTAATGGGGCTGCCCATCAAACGATTCATTGCTGCAAACAACAGAAACGACATTTTCTATAACTACCTGCGCACCGGCAATTTTGAGCCCAAAGCATCGGTATGCACCATTGCAAACGCCATGGATGTGGGTAACCCAAGCAATTTTGCACGCATTCTCGATCTTTACAACTACAACCACGCCACCGTGTGCAGCCATGTTGGCGGTGCCACATATAACGACGAGCAGATTGCAAACGGCGTAAAGGATTGTTGGAGAGAGAACAAATATCTGCTGGACCCCCACGGAGCATGCGGATATCTTGCATTGCAAGAACAACTGCAGGCCGGTGAAACAGGTGTATTCCTTGAAACGGCCCACCCCGCAAAATTCAAAGACACAATAGATAGAATTTTGGGCGAGGATATTGAAATTCCGCTACCCTTGCAGGAGTTCATGAAAGGGAAAAAGCAGACTGTGGAGATGAGCAGCGATTACGAGGAATTGAAGAAATTCCTGCAACAAAACCAAAACTACAACTCCGAGGAGTGTTATTATTAAGAAATCTCTTTTTACAGCCTCTTAATAATCAAAGGGTTGCCAAAGGATGAGAAAAAAGTGTTATTTTTTCTTCAAAAAAGATTTGCTAAGTCAAAATAAAATAGTACCTTTGCAACGCTTTAAGGCAAAAGAGTTGCGCTGTTAGCTCAGTTGGTAGAGCAATTGACTCTTAATC
>CALGJF010000012.1 GCA_937914945.1 uncultured Bacteroidales bacterium
CGCCTTTTCCTGCGCATTGCTCGGCATCTCTCTGTGAGCCATTAACGGTGCCGGTGGTTTTTTAGAGTTACTTTTGCTGGTGAGCCTAAAACTGTCGTCATTGTCATGCCGACTATACCTTAATGAAAAAATCAAAAGATGTTTTGATGAGCTATGCGAATAACCAAAGTGGAGGCATCTAAACATAGTTTGCAGCTGTACTACGCGCGACCTTCCACTGCTCGTGTTGTCGAAGTTGTTCGCTTTCACTCTCAACTTTCATCTTTCATCTTTCCACTTTGACAATGCTCGCTAATCGTGACCCGCACGGCACGACTACACCGTGCTACGTGCGACCTTTCACTGCTCGTATTGTCTAAGTTGTTCGCTTTCGCTCTCAACTTTCATCTTTCCACTTTCATCTTTCATCTTTGCATCTGTTATCTTTGACAACGCTTCCACTATTTTTTGTTAAAGGGATACAACCTTTCCGTTTTTTATGTATTTTCGCAAGATATTATCAAAGAGAGTGCAATGGAGCAGAAACAGATTACAATACGCGGAGCACGCGTGAACAACCTTAAAAATGTAGATGTAGATATACCGCGCGGGCGATTGGTTGTAATCACCGGTCTTTCGGGCTCGGGAAAATCCTCGCTTGCCTTCGACACCCTCTATGCCGAGGGACAGCGACGCTATGTGGAGTCGCTCAGCTCATACGCCCGACAGTTTCTGGGGCAGATGAACAAGCCCGAGTGCGATTTTATAAAAGGAATCCCCCCTGCAATAGCCATTGAGCAGAAGGTAAACAACCGCAACCCGCGCTCCACCGTGGGCACAAGCACCGAGATTTACGAATATCTGAAACTGCTATATGCCCGCATAGGCAAAACATTTTCCCCCATCAGTGGCAAGCAGGTGAAGAAGGACAACCCCGAGGACCTTGTCGCCTGCATGAACAGCCACCCCGAGGGTACCCGTTTCATGCTGCTTGCACCCATAGCCAAGCGCAAGGGGCGCGACATGCAGGAGCAGTTGTCGATATATCTGCAACAGGGCTTCACACGCATATATCTTAACGGCGAGGTTGTGCGCATAGAGGATTACACCCCAAAGAAAGGGGAGAAACCCGCACTGCTCATAGACCGCCTATCGGTGTCGAGTTCACAGGAGACGATATCCCGCCTGCTCGACTCGGCCGAGACTGCCTTTTACGAGGGCAACGGCACATGTATCATGCAATTCGTGGGTGAGGAGGAGCAACACGCATTCAGCACCCGCTTTGAGGCCGACGGCATTGAATTCGAGGAGCCAAGCGAGCAGCTGTTCTCCTTCAATTCGCCCATAGGAGCCTGCCCCGACTGCGAGGGATTCGGGCGCATAGTGGGCATAGACGAAGACCTTGTAATCCCAAACAAAACACTGAGCATATACGACGGTGCGGTGTTCTGCTGGCGTGGCGAGAAGATGGGCGAGTGGAAAAAGGAGTTCTGCAAGCACGCCACAAAAGACGACTTCCCCATTTTTGAGCCATACTACAACCTCACACAGGAACAAAAAGACTACTTGTGGCACAGTGGCCCGTGGATTGAAGAGTATCAAGAGAGTATCTGCATCGATAATTTCTTCAAGATGGTGCAGGCCAACCAATACAAGATACAGTACCGCGTGATGCTGGCACGCTACCGCGGCAAACCCATCTGCCCCACCTGCCACGGCACACGCCTGAAAAAAGAGGCTACCTATGTAAAAGTGGGCGGTGCAAGCATCACCGAACTTATTGAAATGCCCATAGACCGCTTGAAAACATTCTTCGACAATCTGCAACTCACCGAGCAGGAGAGTGCCATTGCAAGCCGCATACTCACCGAGATAAAGAGCCGCGTAGAGTGTCTGTGCGATGTGGGGCTCAGCTACCTCACACTAAACCGCTTGAGCAACACCCTGTCGGGCGGAGAGAGCCAGCGCATAAACCTTGTAACCTCGCTCGGCAGTGCCCTCGTGGGCTCTCTATACATACTCGACGAACCAAGCATAGGCCTGCACAGCCGCGACACGGAACGCCTTATAAAAGTGCTCTATCGCCTGCGCGACCTCGGCAACACCGTCGTGGTGGTGGAGCACGACGAGGAAATAATACGCGCAGCCGACTACATAATAGATGTGGGCCCAAAAGCGGGCTCATACGGTGGCAACATTGTTTACAAGGGTAATATGACCGACCTTGCCCCCGGCAGCAACAGCTACACAGTAAAATATCTGCTGGGCGAGGAGACCATAGACACCCCTGCCCACCGCCGCAAGTGGAACAACAGCATACTTATAAAAGGAGCCAGAGAAAACAACCTAAAAGGCATTGATGTAAAGATACCGCTTAACGTGCTCACCGTGGTGAGCGGTGTTAGCGGCTCGGGCAAATCGACGCTGGTGCGCGACATACTCTATCGCTCGCTCAAGCGACACTTTGGCGAGGTAACCGATGCACCCGGCCAATGCGAAGCCGTAGAAGGCTCACTATCGCAAATTGCCGGTGTGGAATTTGTGGACCAAAACCCCATAGGAAAATCCTCGCGCTCCAATGCAGCTACATACCTTAAAGTATATGACGACATACGCCATCTCTTTGCCCAGCAGCCACTTGCCAAGCAATTAGGATTCGGTGCGGGATACTTCTCCTTCAACGCCGAAGGCGGGCGATGCGAGGAGTGCAAAGGCGAAGGAGTGATAACCGTATCCATGCAATTCATGGCCGACCTGCAATTACAGTGCGAGGCATGCCACGGCAAACGATTCAAAAAAGAAGTATTGGAGGTAAAATTCCACGACAAGAACATATACGACATACTCGAAATGACCGTGGGCGATGCCATTAACTTTTTCCAAGAACATGGAGAAAAGCGCATAGCCGAAAATCTGCAACCACTGCAAGATGTGGGCCTCGCATACATAAAATTAGGGCAATCATCATCAACCCTTTCGGGCGGAGAGAACCAGCGCGTGAAGCTCGCCTACTACCTGAGCCGCCAGACCGACAAGCCCACCCTATTCATTTTTGACGAGCCCACCACAGGCCTCCATTTCCACGACATAAAAAAACTTCTTAACTCCTTTGAACGCCTCATAGCCCGCGGCCATTCACTTGTGATAATAGAGCACAACATGGACATCATAAAATGTGCCGACCACATAATAGACCTGGGCCCCGAGGGAGGCGAAAACGGCGGAACACTTATTGCCACCGGCACCCCCGAGGAGGTTGCCGCCTGCGAAAATTCCTATACAGGGCAGTTTTTGAAAGAGAAACTGAAAGAAAAATAAAAAAAGAGAAAGAAAAAAGAAAAGAAAAGAAAAAGGAGAAAGGAGAAAGGAGAAAAGAGAAAGGAGAAAGGAGAAAGGAGAATTAAAGAAAACTAAGGGCTACTAAGGAGAAAAGAGAATTAAAGAAAACTAAGGGCTACTAAGGAGAACTAATGCCTTAATAGCCTTTAATAGCCCTTAACTCCCTTAATAGCCCTTAATAACCCTTAACCCCCTTAATAACCTTTAATAACCCTTAACCCCCTTAATAACCCTTAATAGCCCTTAGTTACCACCAGCAAACCACCAGCAAACCACCAACTAACCATTACCCGCCATGCCCAACCTTATACCCAACAGAGGAAACTACAAAAATTTGCTATGCTACCGCAAAGCCGAAGCAATATACGATATAACATACTTTTTTACCAAGCAATTTCTTGGGAAAGGGGACCGTACTATCGACCAGATGGTACAAGCCGCCCGCAGTGGCAAACAAAACATTGTTGAGGGCTATGCCGCCGGTGCAACATCGGCAGAAACTGAATTAAAACTTTTTAATGTGGCTAAAAGCAGTTTGCAAGAACTACTTGTGGACTATGAGGATTATTTGCGCACGCGTGGGCACACACGCTGGAAAGAAGATTCGGAACAGGCAAAATGTGCGCAACAATTGGGCCGCGCACATAACGACTCCGATTATTGGATGAACATTGTAACAACGCGCGATGCCTGCACAATAGCAAACATAGCCATTATACTTATATACCAAGAAGATTATTTACTTTACAAATATCTGCAATCGGCAGGAGAACGATTTATAAACGAAGGCGGTTTCCGAGAAAAACTATCCCGCACAAGGCTGCAACAACGCTTAAAAGGAAGCAAAGAGAAAGATTGAAAGAAGAAGAAAAGAAAAACTAAAAGTTACTAAGGATAAAAGAGAATTAAGGAAAACTAAGGGCTACTAAGGAAAACTAATGCCTTAATAACCCTTAACTCCCTTAATAGCCTTTAATAGCCCTTAATAACCCTTAACCCCCTTAATTACCCTTAGCAACCACCGGCCAAGCCATAGAACAGCCCGCCTATGGCACCACAAACAATTACAATAACTATTGGGCTTACTTTAAAACGATAAGTCGCCACAAAAGCACCTACGAAAAGCAACACGCTCACCACAAACTGCAAGGTGGATTCTGTGGGCGAGCCAAAGTTCTCCACAGTCATAAGCAGCAGGGCTGCCGATGCTATGAGACCCACCACTGCGGGGCGCAATGCCCTGAACACAGCCTCGACAGAATTGCTTTTGCTGTATTTCATAAAGTAACGGCTTATTGTGAGCATGATGACAAACGAGGGCAGCATAACAGCTAACGATGCAAGCAGGGAACCGGCCACAGCCACAGCAGGCGAGCCCGTGGCATTCATGGCAGCAGTGTAGCCCACGTATGTAGCCGAATTTATCCCTATGGGGCCGGGTGTCATCTGGCTTATAGCCACAATATCGGTAAATTCGGCACTTGTGAGCCACGCATGGCGGGTTACCACCTCGCCCTGAATAACCGATAGCATACCATAGCCGCCACCAAAGGAGAAGAGCCCCACTTTGAGGAATGTATAGAATAGTTCAAACAGAATACTCATGCCTCACCTCCTTTCACACGCCCCCACAGGTAGCCACCCACACCGGCAATAAGAATTATATAAATAGGAGAAACACCAAATGCCACAATGAGCAAGGCCGACAGTAGCGGAATCCACACGTTTGTCCAACCAATCTTGGCACTCTTTGCCACAGAGAACACGGGCGATGCTATAAGCGCAACCACCGCAGGGCGTATTCCCATAAACACGTTATTCACCACCTCGTATTCGCGAAAGCGATTAAAGAACAAGGCTATCAACAGAATAATAACCACCGAGGGCAACACATTGCCCACGGCTGCCGCCACCGAGCCGCGCACACCGCGCAACTTATAGCCTATGAATATGGACATATTCACCGCGAGCACCCCCGGGGAGGATTGCGCAATGGCAAGTAAATCCACAAAATCGCGTTTCTCTATCCAGCGATATTTATCCACCACCTCGCGCTCTATAAGCGGAATCATCACATACCCGCCACCAATGGTAAAAAGCCCCAGCTTGAAGAATGTGGTAAACAATTTTAACAGCCTTATACCCATAAGTTACAAATTACAGAGGCTGCCGGCAAAAGCCCAACAGCCTCTGAAAAAGAGAATCGTTTATTTTATAATTATTTTGTTTTTTCGGCAACCCAATTATATGCGTTGCGGAAAATCTCAATCCACGGAGTAACATCGTCGGCAACATGGGCAGCAGGATATGTTGCACACTGCCATGGGAAGATGGCACGCTCTGGGTGAGGCATCATTGCCACATGACGGCCATCGGCACTTGCAAGAGCTGCCACATTATACGACGAGCCGTTGGGGTTACCCGGGTACTCGCCATAAGCATAGCGTGCCACAATGTTGTATTTATCCTCGGCATAAGGAAGGTCGAATTTACCCTCGCCGTGAGCCACCCACACACCAAGACGGCTGCCGCCAAGCGAGCCAAAGAGCACGCTGTTGTTCTCGGGCACGTTTACACCCACAAACGACGACTCGAACTTGTGCGAATTATTGTGGCGCATGTATCCGCGTTGCTCGTGCTGGGGATTTATGAGGTTAAGCTCCATCATCAGCTGGCAACCGTTGCAGATACCAAGTGAGAGGGTATCCTCGCGGGCATAGAAGCGGTCGAGAGCAGCCTTGGCTGCGGGGTTATAGAGGAAGCCACCCGCCCAGCCTTTTGCCGAGCCAAGCACGTCGGAGTTGGAGAATCCGCCACAGAAGACAATGAAATTAACCTCGTCGAGAGTCTCGCGGCCGCTGATAAGGTCGGTCATTGTAACATCCTTAACATCGAACCCGGCAAGATACATTGCATAGGCCATCTCGCGCTCGCCGTTTGTACCCTTCTCGCGTATGATTGCTGCACGCACGCCCGACTTCTCGCGGCGGTCGGCCGACATTCCGTAGCCTGCGAGCTTTCCATCAAAGTGCGCGGGCAGGCGGTAGCGCAAGGGCTGGTTCTTGTAGTTTTTCAAACGCTCATCGGCACAGCCGTTGAAGCTCTGCTTGCGGTCCATGAGGTATGAGCTGTCGTACCACACGTCTCGGTAGTGGTCGATATCGAACAAGCGTGTGCGCTTATCCTTTGCCACTGCAATATGGCGTTTGGCGGTGGGCACACCTATCTTCACAAAGCAGATACCGGCCTCATCGAGCAACTGCTGTACGCGACATTTATCCTTGTCGGCCACCTGAATAACCAAAGCGGGGTTCTCGGCAAAGAGCAGCTTAACGATATCTTTCTCGGCAATGGAGTTGAGGTCTATTTCCATACCGCCTGTGGTGTTGGCAAAACACATTTCGAGCAGTGTGGTGATGAGACCGCCGGCCGACACATCGTGGCCTGCGAGAATGAGCCCCTCGTTTACCAATTTCTGCACGGCATCGAATGCCTCGGCAAAATATTCGGGGTTCTGCACCGTGGGAACATCGTCGCCCACACAGCCCCTTGTCTGTGCAAAGGCCGAGCCGCCCAAGCGCAATTGGTCGAAGCTGAAATCTATGTGATAGAATGCGCTCTTGGGCTCGTTCACCATCACGGGCGACACCACCTTGCGCACATCGGACACCTCGCCACCGGCACTCACAATAACGGTACCCGGGCTTATTACCTTTGTGCCATCGGGGTACTTTTGTGTCATGGAGAGAGAGTCCTTTCCTGTGGGCACGTTCACTTTGAGGTCGCAGCAGAAGCCCGACAGAGCCTCAACGCCACGATAGAGGCGTGCATCCTCGCCCTCTTGTGAGCGACAAGGCCACATCCAGTTGGCACTCAAAGAGATACTCTTTATGCCGTTTGTAAGGGGCGCAAGCACAATGTTTGTGAGGGCCTCGGAGACAGCAAGCACAGAGCCCTTTGCCGAATCGGCAAGAGCAGCCTGTGGCGCGTGGCCTATTGAGGTTGCTATACCCTTGCGACCACGATAGTCGAGAGTAACCACACCACAGTCGCTCAACGGCAACTGAATCTCGCCCTGACACTGCTGGCGGGCAATTTTGCCAGTTACCGAACGATCGACCTTGTTTGTGAGCCAATCTTTGCAGGCAACAGCCTCCAAGCGGAGTACATCGGTGAGGTAATCCTCTATGTTATTTGCGTCGTATGTAACATCCTTGTAGTGGCGTTCCACGGTTTTATCCACCATATAAGTTTTGGGCGACGAGCCGAACATTTGGCTCACCGAGAGGTCGAAGGGACGTTTGCCGTCGGCCTGCTCAAAAGCAAAGCGGGCATCGCCTGTTGTTTCGCCCACCACATACATGGGGGCACGCTCGCGGTCGGCCACACGTTTCACATACTCAATGGCATCCTCTTTAATGAGCAATCCCATGCGCTCCTGCGACTCGTTGGCAATAATCTCTTTTGCCGACAGTGTCTTATCGCCCACGGGCAGAGCCGACATATCGATGAGACCGCCACACTCCTCAACAAGTTCCGACAAGCAGTTTACATGGCCTGCCGAGCCGTGGTCGTGAATAGACACCACAGGGTTGGTCTCGTCCTCGCACAGCGCACGCACCACATTGTAGGCGCGTTTCTGCATTTCGGCATTGGCACGCTGCACGGCATTGAGTTCAATGCCCGATGAGTAACGGCCTGTATCAACCGACGACACAGAACCGCCACCAAGGCCGATGCGGTAGTTGTCGCCACCCATCACAATAACCTTGTTGCCCTTTTCGGGAGCGCCCTTGAGGCAGTCGCGACGGGTACCGTAGCCCACACCGCCGGCAAGCATGATAACCTTGTCGTAGCCATAGACCTCGTTGTTCTCTTTGTGCTCGAAAGTGAGCACCGAACCGCAGATAAGCGGCTGGCCGAATTTGTTTCCGAAGTCTGACGCACCGTTTGAAGCCTTTATAAGAATCTGCTCGGGTGTCTGATAGAGCCACTTGCGCACGGGGAGAATATCCTCCCACTTGCGGTCATCGTATGTGCGGGGATAAGATGTCATATAGACAGCCGTTCCGGCAATGGGCCATGAGCCTTTACCGCCACCCATACGGTCGCGAATCTCGCCGCCTGTTCCTGTGGAGGCTCCGTTGAAAGGCTCCACTGTTGTGGGGAAGTTATGTGTTTCGGCCTTCAAGGAGATAACCGTCTCTATATCCTTTATCACAAAATAGTCGGGTATTGAGTGGTCGGCGGGTGCAAACTGCTCCACCACGGGGCCTGCGGCAAATGCCACATTATCCTTGTATGCCGAGATTATGCTGTTGGGGTTCTCGTTGGTGGTGCGCTTAATCATTGCAAAGAGCGACGAGGGCATCTCCTCGCCATCTATGATGAATGTACCACCGAAAATTTTGTGGCGGCAGTGCTCCGAGTTTATCTGTGCAAAGCCAAACACCTCGCTATCGGTGAGCTTGCGGCCAAGCTCGCCCTCCACGCGGTGCAGATAATCTATCTCCTCCTTTGAGAGTGCAAGACCCTCCTGCTCGTTGTAGCTGTCGAGATCTTCTATAAACTCTATGGGACGGGGCTCAATATCCACCTTGAAGATGTTTTGATCCAACCCTTTATACATGCGCTGGAGCATGGGGTCGTAATCGGCATTCTCGTCCTTCACGGCAAAATACTCCTCTATACGAAGAATGCCGGTGAGTCCCATGTTTTGGGTAATCTCAACAGCATTTGTACTCCACGGAGTAATCATTTCGCGACGGGGGCCCACAAAACAGCCCTCTACGGCGTCGCCCTCAATGAGCGAAGCCTCGCCGTATAACCAACAAAGTTTTTCAATGTCGTGCGCCTGCAAGGCTACATTGGCCTCGGTTGCAACAACCGTGTGGCCGGGGGTACTGAAAAAGTAAATCATAAGAGATTATATACTGTTTATAATATTTTGCATTTGTAAACTTGTGCGAAGATACCACAAAAAAACCAATTTACAGAAATCTTTTACAGCCTATTTTAGCAGAAAACAGAATTATCGTATTTATTAGGAATTTTTGGAATTGCTTTTGTCCATATTTGTGCTTGCGACCGGCAACGATAATTTCAAATATCGGGCAGCCCAATGGGGCACATGAGCAGCCAACAAATAGCACCGAAGATTTTACAGCAAGCAAACAAACCTTGCCTGCCGATGGTTTCTTAAACAACATTAACAATAAAAAAAAGACCACACAAATGTATCCATTGTAAAAAAAGAGTATTTTTGCAATAATATAAAAATCGGATAAGTGTTATGGAATTTTTAATAGGACTCATACTACCTCTTTTAGGCACCACCATTGGCGCAGCAATGGTGTTCCTTGTACGCGACCGCATTTCAGATTTTGCCAACAAAGCCATGCTGGGCTTTGCATCGGGGATAATGGTTGCGGCAGCCTTCTGGTCGCTGTTGCAACCTGCATTGGAACAGAGCGGCAGCGACAGCATTGCGCAGGCATGGCCTGTAATTATCGGTTTCCTTGTGGGAATGGGCTTTCTGCTGGCACTCGACACATTTATCCCCCACCAGCATGTCGATAACAGCCAGCCCGAAGGAGTGCGCTCCGCCCTACCCCGCTCCACCAAAATGATGCTCGCCGTGGCACTGCACAATATCCCCGAAGGCATGGCTGTGGGCGTGGTACTTGCCGGCATAGGCAACGACAGCATGCTCACAACTGCGGGTGCCATAGCCCTTGCAATAGGTATGGCGGTACAGAACATACCCGAGGGAGCCATAATTTCTATACCCATGCGCAACGAGGGGAAAAGCCGCACAAAGGCGTTCCTGTTGGGCACCCTGTCGGGGCTTGTGGAGCCGCTTGCAGCCATTGCCACCATCATATTTTTAGACGAAACTGCCGGAACCATGCCGCTGCTGCTTGCCTTTGCCGCAGGAGCCATGCTATATGTGGTGATTGAGGAGCTTATACCATCGTCGCAGAGCGGAGAACACAGCAATATCGGCACCATTGGATTTGCGGGAGGATTTGCCCTTATGATGGTGTTCAACGCCACCATAGGATAATCATGGCAAAAATCTAAAATTTTACATGGAAAAAAGCAACCACCCCAAAGGATATTTTTATTACATTTGCCCTGCCACAAAGGCCATTCAAGAGGAATTATTTATCAATCAACACGATAGCAAAAATAAGAAATTTTATAACAAAAAGAATATATGAATTTTGTTCTTCTTTTTACAATGATTATCGCATCGGTTTTGCTTGTTGCCGCAGGCATGCTCATAGCAAGATGGATATCTCCACGCAGCTACAACAAGCAAAAGAGCGAATCGTATGAGTGCGGAATACCCACACAGGGAGAAACATGGGTGCACTTCAAGGCAGGTTACTACCTTTTTGCCATTCTCTTCCTCATGTTCGACATTGAGGCAATATTCCTTTTCCCATGGGCCACCGTGGTGCAGGAGTTAGGTATAAAAGCCCTTGTGGGTGTGCTCTTTTTTATGTTCATATTAATCCTGGGCTTGGCATATGCTTGGCGCAAAAAAGCTCTTGAATGGAAATGAAAAAGCCGATAATAAAATCAATCCCCTACGAGGAGTTCAAAGATAACGAAACACTCGAAGCACTTATCAAGGAACTCAACAAAGAGCGCACCAACGTAGTTGTGGGTGCGCTCGACGACCTTATTAATTGGGGACGCAGCAATTCGCTGTGGTCGCTCACATTTGCCACCAGCTGCTGTGGCATAGAGTTCATGTCGGTGGGTGCTGCACGTTACGATTTTGCCCGTTTCGGATTCGAGGTTACACGAAACTCTCCCCGCCAGGCCGACCTTATAATGGTAGCCGGCACAATCACCCACAAGATGGCGCCCGTGCTCAAACGCCTATACGACCAGATGGCCGAGCCCAAATATGTGGTGGCTGTGGGAGGCTGTGCCATAAGCGGCGGCCCATTCAAGGGTTCTTACCACGTGGTAAACGGTGTGGACAAGATTCTTCCCGTGGATGTATATATCCCCGGCTGCCCACCTCGCCCCGAGGCTATCATGTATGGCATGATGCAGTTGCAACGCAAAGTGAAAATAGAGAAATTCTTCGGCGACAAGAACAGGCATCAAAACCCGCGCGAGGTACGCCGCGAGCCCATAATAGTAACCAACGCCCCTGTTGAAGGGTGTGAAAAAACCGACAAATAATGGAGCTTATATTTATAGAGAAGGAAGAGGCACGCAAAGTTCTGCGCACACATCGCGACAGCGGTATGGATTTTCTACGCGACCTCATAGGCATGGATTGGGGCGACGAGGGGCTGGGCGCTATATACATACTCGAAAACAGCACCACCCACGCCACCATGCACCTTGCCGTGCGCACCACCGACCGCAACAAACCTGCAATATACACCGTGTGCGATATGTGGAGTATAGCCGAACTGTATGAACGCGAGGTATATGATTTCTACGGAATACGTTTTATAGGACACCCCGATATGCGCCGTCTTTTTCTGCGCAACGATTGGGAGGGTTACCCGCTACGCAAGGACTACGATGCAAGCGAAGCCATAAACCCTATACGCCTTACCAACGAGCCACCCGAGGATGTGCAGCGTTCCTACGAAATAGAAGAGGATAAGGAGTTCGCAGCCATAGCAAAGCGCGAAAACTTCATGCATGTCGATGAGTATGTGATAAACATAGGCCCGCAGCACCCCGCAACACATGGTGTACTCCGTTTCAGGCTTGCGCTTGCGGGCGAGGAGATACGCAAGATTGACATCCACTGCGGTTACATACATCGCGGCATAGAAAAACTATGCGAGAGCAAAACATACCCGCAGCTACTTGCCTTTACCGACCGCCTTGACTACCTGAGCGCCCACCAAAACCGCCACGCACTCTGCATGTGCATAGAGAATGCCTTGGGGCTGGAAATAGCTCCGCGCGTACAATACATACGCACCATAATGGACGAGCTGCAACGCATAGACTCGCACCTGCTCATGCTATCGTGCGCTGCCATGGACCTGGGAGCGCTCACTGCATTTATATATGGGTTCCGCGACCGCGAAAAAGTTCTCGATATTTTTGAAGAGGTAACCGGCGGTCGTCTTATACAGAACTATAATATAATAGGTGGCGTACAGGCCGACATAACAACAGGCTGGGAGGCCAAGGTAAAGGATTACTGCACCTACCAGCTCCACAAGATAAAGGAATTTGAGGACCTTTTTGTAAACAGCATAATAACCAAGAACCGCATGAAAGGCGTGGGAGTACTCACGCGCGAGGAGGCTATATCATACGGTGCAACAGGCTGCACAGGCCGTGCAGCAGGCTGGGCGTGCGATGTACGCAAACGCCACCCTTACGCTCTATATGGCCAGGTGGATTTCAAAGAGGTGCTATACACAAACGGCGACAGCTACGACCGTGTGCTCATGCGCTTGGACGAGATAAAACAATCGGTACACATAATAAGGCAGTTGATAGACAATATACCCGCGGGCGATTACAAGCAAAAGACAAAGCCCATAATAAAACTGCCCGAGGGCCGTTTCAGTGCAGCTGTCGAGGGCTCGCGCGGCGAGTTTGGCGTGTTCATAGAGAGCCATGGCGACAAGAGCCCCTATCGCGTAAAATTCCGCCCCATGGGCCTGCCCCTTGTGGCCTGTATGCACAAGATTCTGAAAGGTTGCAAAATAGCCGACCTCATAACCATTGGTGCCACACTCGACTATGTGATACCCGATATTGACCGATAAAGCAGAGAAAGAGAGAAAATATGGATTTCACAACAATAACAACCGCCATAAACAGCCTGCTGTGCCGCTATCTGCCCGAGCAGGGTGTTATCCTTGCCGAGAGTATTCTTGCGGCAATATGCCTCATACTCGCCTATGTTCTTTTTGCAATAGTTATGATATTCATGGAACGCAAGGTGTGTGCAGCCTTCCAATGCCGCTTGGGCCCCATGCGCGTGGGCTATTGGGGATTGCTGCAAGTGTTTGCCGATGTGTTCAAGATGCTCATTAAGGAGATTATAAGCATTAAGCGCAGCGACCACGTTCTATACTCGCTTGCACCCTACATAGTAATAATGAGTTCCGTACTCACATTCAGTTGCCTCCCCTTTGCACGAGGCCTGCATGCGCTCGACTTTAACATAGGAGTATTTTTCCTTATGGCAGCCTCGTCGTTCGGTGTGCTTGGCATACTGCTTGCAGGCTGGAGCAGCAACAACAAATTCTCAATGATTGGAGCCATGCGCAGCGGCGGACAGATGATAAGCTACGAACTGTCGGTGGGCCTATGCATGCTCACCATGGTGGTGCTCAGTGGCACCATGCAGATAAGCGCCATAGTGGAGAGCCAATTAGACGGATGGTTCATATTCAAGGGACATATACCCGCCTGTATAGCTTTCGTCATATACCTCATAGCCGGTAATGCCGAGACCAATCGTGCCCCATTTGACCTCCCCGAAGCCGAGTCGGAGCTCACCGCAGGCTATCACACCGAGTATTCGGGCATGCACTTCGGTTTCTTCTACGTGGCAGAATTCATGAACGTGTTTATTGTTGCCGGCATAGCCTCTACCCTGTTCCTTGGCGGCTGGGCACCCCTTTACATTCCGGGATTCGATGCCTTCAACACAGCCATGGGTTATATACCCGGCATTGTGTGGATGCTTGGCAAGACATTCTTTGTTATATGGCTGCTCATGTGGATACGATGGACCTTCCCGCGCTTGCGTATAGACCAGGTACTTGTGCTCGAATGGCAATACCTTGTACCCATAGGGCTTGTAAACCTGCTCATCATGACTATATGTGTGGTAATGGGCTGGACATTCTGAAATGCGTAAATTGTTACCGAACGATATGAAGAGAAACAGAAAAAAAACATATGTAGGCACGGTGTTCCAGGCTATACACTCACTGCTCACCGGCCTCAAAGTTACCATGAAGGAGTTTTTCACTCCCAAGGTAACCGAGCAGTACCCCGAGAACCGCAGCACGCTGCAAATATCGGAAAGACACCGTGCGCAGCTCTATATGCCCACCGACGAGGAGGGCAATAACCGTTGCATAGCCTGTGGCCTGTGCCAATCGGCATGCCCCAACGGCACCATAAGCATAACCACCACGACTGTAACCGACAGCGAGACGGGAAAAAGCCGCAAGGTGCTTGCCGAGTACCACTACGACCTTGGCAGCTGCACATTCTGCCAGCTATGCGTCAATGCCTGCCCCAAGGAGGCTATAAAGTTCAACAACAAGTTCGAGAATGCAGTGTTTGACCGCAGTAAACTGATACTTAAACTGAATAAATAAAATAATAAAAAGCAGATAATATAATATGGAGTTTCATACCAATCTATTTATCTTTTCGGGGCTTGCACTCTTCATGATTATAGCGGCACTATTTGCTGTTATATCGAGCAAAATCATGCGTGCGGCCACACTATTGCTGTTCGTGCTGTTTGGCACGGCGGGGCTCTACTTCATGCTGCACTACACGTTCTTGGGAGCTGTGCAGATTACCGTGTATGCAGGTGGTATTGTGGTGCTGTTTATCTTTGCCATTCTGCTCATAGGCAAGGGAAGCATAGACATCACCCACACCTCCAAACTGCGTTACCTTGCCGGCCTGCTGACAGCCATGGTGGGAATGGTTACTACAATCTATCTCATACACATAACACCATTTGAGGCCAACCACTTTATGAGTGCCGATGTGCCCATGAAGTCGCTCGGTCTTGCAATAATGGGAACAAACAGATACAACTACATCCTCCCCTTTGAGGTGATGAGCATACTGTTGCTTGCCTGCACCGTGGGAGCAATACTCATTGCCCGTAAAAAATAGATGCCCTATGATAATACCAGCACAATACTTTCTCATCCTCTCGGCAGTACTCTTTTTTATAGGAGTATTCGGATTCTTCACACGCCGTAACCTCGTGTCGTTGCTCATAAGCACCGAACTTATGCTCAATGCGGTGGATATTAATTTTGCAGTATTCAATGCCTACTGCCACCCGCAGTTGTTGGAAGGATATATTTTTGCCATATTCGGCATTGGTATTGCTGCGGCTGAGACCGCTGTTGCCATAGCCATTATAATTAATGTATACCGCAACATACACTCCATTCACATTAAGAGACTGAGAGACCTTAAACACTGATGATTATGGAATTTACAATACTCATACTCGCACTACCCCTGTTTAGTTTTCTGCTGCTTGCACTTGCAGGGAAACAGATGCCGCACAAGGTGGCAGGCGCGACAGGCACAGCCTCGCTTGCGGCAGTAGCCCTTCTCTCATACACCACAGCAGCACTCTACTTTGGCGCCGGGCGCGATGCCGACGGCACATTTGCCACCCTTGTACCATACAACATAAGCTGGCTTCCACTCGGCTCGTTGAGCATAGACATGGGCATACTGCTCGACCCCATTTCGGTAATGATGCTCATAGTTATAAGCACGGTGAGCCTCATGGTGCATATATACTCAATGGGCTACATGAAGGGCGAAAAGGGATTCCAGCGCTACTATGCATTCCTATCCCTCTTCACATTCTCCATGCTGGGATTGGTTGTTGCAACCAATATTTTCCAGATGTATATATTCTGGGAACTTGTGGGTGTATCGTCGTATCTGCTCATAGGATTCTACTATACCAAGCCCGCGGCCATTGCAGCATCTAAAAAGGCATTTATTGTAACCCGCTTTGCCGACCTCTTTTTCCTCATTGGAATACTCATTTACGGCTATTATACAGGAACATTCACATTCACTCCCACCGAGGCAGCCCTCGCGGGAGCTGCCACCCTGCTCCCCCTTGCATTAGGGCTGATGTTTGTGGGCGGTGCCGGAAAGAGCGCGATGTTCCCCCTGCATATATGGTTGCCCGACGCCATGGAGGGCCCCACACCCGTTTCGGCACTCATACATGCAGCCACGATGGTTGTTGCCGGTGTATATCTTGTGGCACGTATGTTCCCTCTATTCATCACCTACGCCCCCGATGTGCTGCACATTGTGGCCTACGTGGGCGCCTTCACCGCACTCTATGCAGCCGTGGTGGCTTGCGTACAGACCGATATAAAACGCGTGCTTGCCTTCTCCACTATATCGCAAATAGCATTTATGATGGTAGCATTGGGTGTATGCACATCGGCCGACCCGCACACAGGCGGCCTTGGCTACATGGCATCGATGTTCCATCTGTTCACACACGCCATGTTCAAGGGATTGTTGTTCCTTGGTGCAGGAGCCATCATACACGCAGTACACAGCAACGAAAAGATACACATGGGCGGCTTGCGCCGTTATATGCCCGTCACGCACATAACATTCCTCATTGCCTGCCTTGCAATAGCCGGCATCCCACCGTTCAGCGGATTTTTCAGCAAAGACGAGATTCTTGTCGCCTGCTACCACTTTTCAAAGCCCATGGGGTTGTTCATGAGCATTGTGGCTGCACTCACGGCGTTCTACATGTTCCGTCTATACTATCTAATATTCTGGGGCAAGAGCTATTACGAGGAGCAGCAGGCACTATATGACGCAGGCAAGTGCAGCAAAGCCCCGCACAAGCCCCACGAAGCACCTGCAACCATGACCATACCGCTTATAATACTCGCTGTAATCAGTTGCGTAGCGGGTTTCATCCCCTTCGGGCACTTTATAAGCAGCAACGGCACCGAATACAGCATACACATAAACAAGGCTGTGGCAACCACAAGCATAGTTTTTGCGCTTATATCGATATTCATTGCCACCATAATGTATAAGAATGGTTACAGCCGCCTCACACGCGGTATAAACAGAAACATGCGCGGGCTCATGTCGGCTGCATATAACAGATTCTACATAGACGATGTGTGGCTTTTTGTAACAAAGAAAATTATCTTCAACTGCATAAGCAGGCCCATAGCCTGGTTCGACAAAAAGATAATAGACGGCTCGCTCGACAAGCTGGCAAGCGGCACACAAAAACTCGCCACCCTCATACGCCCCGTGCAGAGCGGCAACGTGCAGTCATACAGCGTGTGGTTCCTTGGTGGAGCAATCATACTTATATTGGTACTAATATACTTTGCATAAAAAAGCACTATGAATATACTTAACCTGTTTGTAATTATCCCGTTGGCCATGCTGCTTGCCTTGTGGGCAAGCCGTAATCTGCGACAGACACGCGCTGTGATGGTAACAGGTTCTTCCCTGTTGCTTGCCCTTTCGGCATACCTCACAATAGATTTTTTGGCACAGCGCAGTGCCGGCAACACAGCCGCCATGCTCTACTGCGACTCATGGAGCTGGTATGCGCCGCTGAACATCAGTTACTCCATAGGTGTCGATGGCATTTCGGTGGCTATGCTGTTGCTGTCGTCTATAATAGTGTTCACCGGCACATTTGCATCGTGGCGGCTGAAGCCCCTTACCAAGGAATTCTTCCTATGGTACACCCTGCTTGCAACAGGCGTGTATGGATTCTTCATATCCACCGACCTCTTCGCCATGTTCATGTTCTACGAAACAGCCCTCATTCCCATGTATCTGCTCATTGGAGTATGGGGCAGCGGGCACAAGGAGTATTCGGCAATGAAGCTCACCCTAATGCTCATGGGCGGCTCGGCATTCCTGCTTATGGGAATCTTGGGCATATACTTCGGCAGCGGAGCAACCACCATGGATATTAATGAGATAGCAGCCATGGGCAATATTGCCCGCGAGGTGCAGTACATATTCTTCCCCCTCACATTCATAGGATTCGGTATTCTGGGCGCACTCTTTCCCTTCCACACTTGGAGCCCCGACGGACACGCCTGTGCCCCCACTGCGGTATCCATGCTGCATGCCGGCGTGCTCATGAAGCTCGGAGGCTATGGCTGTTTCCGCATAGCCATGTATTTGCTACCACAGGCGGCTCACGATCTTGCATGGATATTCATCATACTCACCACGGTGAGCGTTGTATATGGCGCATTGAGCGCAATAAGCCAAACCGACCTTAAATACATTAACGCCTACTCATCGGTGTCGCACTGTGGATTGGTACTGTTTGCCCTGCTCATGACCACCCGTACCGCCTGCACCGGAGCCATTTTGCAGATGCTGTCGCACGGCCTTATGACAGCGCTTTTCTTTGCCATAATAGGCATGATATACGGCCGCACCCACACACGCGACATACGGCAGATGCGCGGGCTCATGAAGATAATGCCCTTCCTTGCCGTGGGCTATGTTATAGCCGGCCTTGCCAATCTGGGCCTCCCAGGATTCAGCGGTTTTGTGGCCGAGATGACCATCTTCGTAGGCGCCTTTGAGGCCAACGACCTCTTTCACCGCACGGTAACCATCATTGCCTGCACAAGCATAGTAATTACAGCTGTATATATTCTGCGTGTTGTGGGGCGCATCCTCTACGGCGAGCCCACCAACGAAGAGCACAAACGATTGAGCGATGCCACGTGGGACGAGCGTTTCACCATCATCTGTCTTGTAATATGCGTGGCAGCACTTGGAATAGCCCCCATGTGGGTGAGCAACCTCATTGATGGCGGTGTAGCCACCATCATATCCAACATACAACCATAAAAGCAACCGAAGCATCACAACAATATGAATTACATACAATTCTTTCTCATGCGCCCCGAGGCGAGCCTTTTAGGTTTCTTCCTCATAATATTCCTCTACGACCTTATCTCCACAGGCCGTTCACGCCGATATTTTCATCCATTGGTGTGCATCGCCATGTTCATACACACAATAGTATGTTTCCGCGACACAAGCGATTTCACCCTGTTCGAGGGAATGTACCACAGCAACGCAATGATAGTGTTCGTAAAAGCCATGCTTGCCGCCGGCAGCGCCATAGCCATCATGCAGGCACACCGCTGGCTGCGCACCAACAGCACCTACTATAAGCAAGGAGAATTCTACACCCTGCTGTTGAGTACACTGGTTGGAATGTATTTCATGATAAGCGCACGCCATTTCCTACTGCTCTTTGTGGGCATTGAATTGGCATCGCTCCCCATGGCATGCCTTGTGGCATTCGACAAGTACCGCCACCACTCTGCCGAGGCCGGAATAAAATATATACTCACATCGATGTTTGCATCGGCCATTATGCTCTACGGAATATCCTTCCTCTATGGCACCTGCGGCTCACTCTACTACACCGAGGTATGTAGCGGGCTCACTGCATCGCCCATGCAGATATTTGGTCTTGTAATGTTCTTTGCCGGCATGGGATTCAAGATTTCGCTTGTACCATTCCACATGTGGACCCCCGACAGCTACGAGGGAGCCCCCACCGCCGTTACCGCCTACCTATCGGTAATATCTAAGGGAGCAGCCGTGTTCACCCTGTTCATAGTACTCACCACGGTATTTGCCCCCATGATTAAGCAATGGCAAACAATCATATACATAACCACGGTGGCAAGCATCACCATAGCCAACCTGTTTGCCATAAAACAGAAGAACCTTAAACGATTCATGGCATACAGCAGCATATCCCAAGCCGGTTACATTATGCTTGCCGTTATAGGCGGCACGGCGCAAGGCATGAGCGCAATGGTCTATTATGTACTTGTATATATACTTGCCAACCTTGCAGTGTTTGGTGTAATCGGCGCAGTGGAGCACCACATAAAGAACGAAGTGCGCCGCGACACGTTGAACGGATTCTACTCCACCAACCCCCGCCTCACACTCATAATGACGCTTGCCCTTTTCTCGCTCGCCGGTATTCCGCCGTTTGCAGGTTTCTTCAGCAAGTTTTTTGTATTTATGAGTGCGTTCAGCGCAGGATTCATGGTGCTGGTATTCATAGCACTCATAAACACGGTTATATCGCTCTATTACTACCTTCTTGTGGTAAAAGCGATGTATATAGATGATAGCGAAAATGCCGTGCCCCGTTTCAAGTGCAGCATCATCACCCGCGCGAGCCTTGCAATCTGCCTTATAGGAATCGTTCTATTGGGAATATGCAGTTTTATTTATAGCGGAATAAGTGCCATAAGTTTTGGATTATAGCGCAGAGCTCTTTGTTTTACGAAAAAACATTAATAAGATTGAGAGAACCGCCAATAAATAACACCGAAGATTTTAGAGCAAGCCTTCGATTTTTGCGGTTGAGATCCCTCACTTCGTATCGGGATGACATTGCTACGTATTCTTATTGTCATGCCGGCTATACCTTAATGAAAAAATCAAAAGATGTTTTGATGAGCTACGCGAAT
>CALGJF010000013.1 GCA_937914945.1 uncultured Bacteroidales bacterium
CTGTTGTGCCTTCCCAATCGAAGTTGAATGAGTAGCTTGCGATAGGATTAGCCTCTCCGTTAGGAATAACAAGATATGCCTTGTTTGCATTGTTAAGGAATGCTGTGTTATTCTCTTGGTTCAGTTTTGCCTTGAAAAGACCTACACCATTCTCGCCATTGGCAAGAACATATGCAGTACCGTTCTCGGGAGTGATATATGCATCGGTTGTTGTACCTTCAAGCATGTTATCTATTGCTGCAGCTGTAGGAGCAGTTTTGAATGTGTATGTGCCTTGATTCTTCAAAATTACACCCTCGTTTGCGGGGATGTTGCCTGTAACCTCTGCAAGTGTAACATAGTTAGATACGGTGCCGTTTACTGCATATACCTCAACACCTTCGGGTATGAATGCGTTGTAGTTCAAGAAGAGTGTTGCATATTCAACTGCAGAAACAGTTGCTTCAAATTCTTTGTATTCTGTAAGCAGGAATGAAGAACCATTGTCGTTGTCGCCCCAAGAAGCAACGGCAGAACCTTGCGCGTTCAGGTAGTTGCTGTTATTGGGATACTTCAAGCAGAAACATGCGGGGTTTGTAGCCTGGCTGTTGTCGATAAAGAATGCTGTTGCATTTGCAGCATCGCCAGTGGCAGCAGCACCATTTGTAGAGGTGATGGCATTGCCTGTACCCTTGTTAACAACCTTGATTCCATTCCAAATATCTCCTACAAAGCCCCAGAGGTGTGAGTCTATCTCACTTGCGGTAAAATCTTTGTCAGCCCACTCAACAATACCGTCGTTGTTGTCCTGTATATAGCTTGTAACGGCACTGTTCATGTGCATTTGAACGTAGTACCATTTTGTGATGCCCTCAACAGATGTTGCACTCTCAAAAGGAAGTGCTTTCTCGATATTAAGAGCAATCTCGATTGTTTCATCTTCGTTTCCTACAATGCCTTCGGGGGCTGTTGCAGATACACCATAGGGGAATTTTACGTTTACAGCAGGCAAGTTTGCACCAGCGGCTAATTTTGTCTCCTGTGTGTATTTTACTTCGCCATTGTAGGTGAATTCATATGTGATATTGTAGAAAGAGGGTAACTCAACTTCCTTGATAAACCAGCCGGAACATGTGTTGGCTGCATTTGTCTCCCAAGAAACGATATTACCTTCATATACAACGTTGCCCCAGCTTGTGCTGTTTGCAGCGTGCATGTGGCGACCGGCACCAACGATAGCGTATTCAATGTTCTCGCTGTCTGCCTCATCTATGATTTTTACAGAGATTTCAGCACCGGTCTTGGAATCTGAAATAGTCCAGTTCTGTGATGTACCGGCATTTCCAAGGAGGTATTTCTCGTCGTTTGCATTCTTTAATACAATATCGCCATTTTCTGTCTCCTCTGCCAACCAGTAGTAACGCTTGTCGTCGTTGTCAAGTGTTTGCCAACGTGCGTTTGTACCATTGCTATACAATGCTACAGTCTGCTCGAAACTTTGCCATGCGCTATGGAACTGGTAATATTTACCGGCTGTAGGAAGAATCATTTTGGTACCATCGATTGCTGCCTGCAATGTTTCAACATCGGTTGCAGTGGTTGTGGCATTTGTGAGAGTTTTGGCGGTGGCAATAGCAGCGGCAAGTGCATCGGCAGATGCTTGTGAATATTTTCCGATGATAGTACCGATGTTGGCATTTACGCTGGTCTGCAATGCTTCTGCGGTTGTAATGCCGTTAAGGAGTGCTTTGTAGTCATCTGACAACTCAAATTCGGAATCCTCAACAGTTTCCAAGGCCCATGACGCAGCAGCGCTTCCGTCATTGTCGCAGAAAGGATGCCATACACCACTAACTTGTTGTACTTTATACCATTTATTTGCATTGCAATTTTTAATCTTGTAATTATCGCCATTGGCAACAAACTCAACAATCGCCTTTGTCTGATCTGTATTATACGCAAGAACGTTCCACTGGTGATGGAAAAGGTAATAGCCTGATTTTGATACTACATAGTATTGGTTATCTGTTCCTGAAGGTTCAAAGTACCATACTTGGTCTTCATTGGCTACTTCTTTTGTGATGAGGGGTACAGAACCAGAGACTCCACCTTTATCTTCTCTATTGTACTGTGTCTTGTCAATCGTGAGATAAAGATTCTGATCGACGTTCTTAATGCGGTACATTTGTCCTTCGACAACTTGTCCCCATGTTGTTACTGCAAATAGCAGCATCAACATCATTGATGTAAATTTTCTCATAAATTTTTGAAATTAAAATATAAAAATTAAACTCACGTTCTTTTCTGTCTGGCAATTAATCTGTTCTTGCCGGTTTCAATAATTTTGCCTCGTAAAATGTTTTTATCTAGCACTTTACATTTGCTTTAGGTATTTATATCGCAGTTTACACAATGTTGTCATTTCGACGACCATATGGGAGGAGACGTGTTGTTGAGGGCTTGTCCCGAAAAATCTCAATAAATAATTATTTAGATCTCTCACATACGTTAGAGATGACAATCTTGCATTTAGTGTAATATTGTATATAACCGATTTGCTTTATTTATTGTGTATGAGTGTTTTATGTATGCACTTTACCCATGAGTATAAATATTGCGCGCAAATGTACTAATAATAGGTGTGAAATTACCCCCCGATGTTAAATAATGTTAAACTTGGAATTATTTATAAAATTTATCCTTTTTTGTGCCTCGTGCTTAGAGGTTTAAGGGTTTTGCATAAAAAACCCCGCCCCATGGATACATGTCCATGGGGCGGGGTTGCTTTATTACCTTATTATATTAGGATTATCAATACTGTTGCTCTATGTTCCACACAAAGGCACGCAAGCCCAGTTGCGGTGTCTCTTTGTCGATAGCCTCAATATCTTTTAGAATGTTGGGCACTTTGCTGTCCTCTACGATTGTGATTATTGAACCACACATTGAGGGCCATGCATGTGAGCCATAGTGGGGGTCGCCGTCTTTAGAGCCACGCCCCTGCATTTGGTCAAAGAAAGAGTATCCGCGACAGCTGTGGTGTGTGAGCATGTTTACAATCTTATCTTTGTGCGATATATCGAATGTAATGAATATACTTTTCATAATTATTCTTGCTTTACATTGTTAAGGGCTTTTAATGCCTTTTGTCTTTGCCTTTTAACTGTTCTAATTCCTTGTTCTCGTTCCAGTATGCCTGCAACTCGCGCTGTTTCTTGATTGCACGGCGGCGGTTGTTTATACCTACTCCGGCAAAAATACCATACATTGCGGGAACGTAGATAAGTGTCATGATGGTAGAGATTGTGAGACCGCCGATAACGGCAACACCCAAGGGGCGCCACATCTCGGCACCTACACCTTGGCTCACTGCTAGAGGTACCATACCAAGGATTGTGGTGAGGGTGGTCATGAGCACGGGACGCATACGGCTCTTTGCTGCGCCTACGCACGCTTGAATAACTCCCAAGCCTCTCTCGCGCAACAGCATGGTGTAGTCTATGAGCACGATACCGTTCTTCACTACAATACCGATAAGCATAATGCTACCGAGCATTGACATCACATTGAGCTTGGTGCCGGTAATGAAGAGTGCAAGCAGCACACCGCTAATGGCAAACAATACCGAAATCATGAGGATGAAGGGGTAGGTGAGCGACTCGAACTGCGATGCCATTACAATGAACACCAATATAAGGATGATGATGGCAAGCTGGCCAAGGTCGCGGTTTGAGTCCTGCTGGTCCTCGTATGAACCGGCCACCTGGATAGATATGCCCGAGGGTATCTCCATCTCGTCAATAATTGCCTGTCCGTATGCTACACCATCGCTCAATGCGGTTCCGGCTGAAAGTACGGCATCCACGGTAACAATGCGCTCGCGGTCTTTGCGCTCAATGGTGGGGGGCATTTCGTTAAGCACCACTTTTCCAAGTTCTTTTATGCGCACGGGTTGTCCGTTGCCACTGTATATTACTATGTTCTCGATGTCGCTGATGCTCTGGCGTGCAGTGGGCTCGTAGCGCACTTTTACGTCATACTCATCGCCATCCTCGCGGTAGTATGTTGCAAGCGCACCATTGTATCGGTTACGCATATAGGTTGCTGCAGTGGATAGGTTTAGCCCGTGCATTGCCAGCTTTTCGCGGTCAAACTCAACAACATACTGCGGTTGATAGTCGCTACGGCTGATGTTTACCTGGGTAACTTTATCCCATTCGCGCAACGATGCCGCAAGTTCTTTTGAGAGGCGGTCGGTAGTCTCCATGTCGTAGCCGTAAATCTCAAACGATGCCATGGATTGTCCACCCATACCGCCACCCTGGCTGCCACCAAGCATTACGTTGCTTTTTGCAAGTTCGGGGAACATCTTGAGGTCGGCACGCATCTCGTCGCAGAGAATTTCAAGGCTCTTTTCGCGCTCGTTAGAGGGTACAAACATCACGTTGAATGTGATGATGTGTGTGCCGTTGTCGCTGAGCGATGCAAAGGTGTTGTTCTCGTCGGCCTGTCCGGTGGTGAAACCGCATGCCTGGAGATCATCGCCATAGCGGTCCATCCACAGCTTTGTGAGGCGTAAACCTACCTCTTGAGAACGCTCTATGCGTGTACCGATGGGCATTTCGAGTGTAACACCCACACGGCCGTTGTCGTTGGCTGGGAAGAATTCGCTCTTGATGCTTTTTGCACAGAGCAAGCTTAAGAGGAACAAGCCAAAGCATGCTGCAAGTGTTGTCCAGCGATGACGCATGGCCCAATTAACTGCCGTTGCATATTTTACGTCTATAACGTCGAGTACCTTTTGTATGGGCTTGTAGAATGTAATAAAGAATTTGCTCTGTTTCTTTTGAAGTTTGAGCATCTTGGCACACATCATAGGTGTGAGTGAGAGGGCTGCCGCTGTGGAGATAAGCATGATGATACACATCATCCAACCAAGCTGCTTAAAGAGAATACCACTCATACCTGTTACCATGGTCAATGGGAAGAATACTGCCCACATGGTAAGTGTAGATGCGACAACCGACACCGCAACCTCGTTTGTTCCATGGACCGCGGCGTTGTTGGGGTCTGAACCGCGTTCAATATGTGATGTTACATTTTCCAATACCACAATGGCGTCATCAACCACCGAACCGATGGCTATACTTAAACAGGATAGCGAAATGATATTGATGGAGCCGCCGGTTGCAAACAGGTATATGAACGATGCTACAAGCGAGAAGGGGATGGTGATTGCGATAATCACGGTTGCCCTCCAACGGCCGAGGAAGATGAATACCACCAGCACCACAAATATCATGGCATCGCGTATGGTGTTTGACAATGTGTTTACTGTGTTCAAGATGTTGTCCGACGTATCGATCATGATTTCGAGCTGAACATCGGAGGGCAAGCGTTTCTGCAAGTTGGGCAACTCCTCTTTTACAGCCTTTGAAATGGCTACTGAGTTACCACCGCTCTGTTTCTGCACAATAATCATTGCACCTTGCTGGCCCTCGATGAATGTGTGCTGCGAGCGTTCCTGCACATTATCTACAATGCGTGCAATATCTTTTAGATATACATTTGCACCATTGTGGCTGCCCACTACAAGGTCGAGCATCTGTGCGGGCTCCTTGAACTCGCCCTCCACGCGCAACGAATAGGTGTTGTTACCAACATCAAAGTTACCGCCGGGTATGTTCCTGTTCTCTGCGGCGATAATGGCACTCACGGTCTCCACCGGAATGTTATAAGCCTCCATCTTCACGGGGTCCATGTAGATGTTTATCTCGCGCTCGGGGGCACCGGCAATGGATACCGAACCCACGCCATCGACACGGGCAAGGGGGTTGGCCACGTTGTCGTCAAGTATCTTGTAGAGTGCGCTTTGGCTCTCTTCGGCCTTTACCGACATAACAATGATAGGAATCATGTCGGTAGAGAATTTGAAGATAATAGGGGTGTTCGCATCGTCGGGGAGCGACGAAGATACCATATCCAGCTTGTCGCGCACATCGTTGGTGAGGTCATCGATATCATAACCGAACTCAAACTCAAGTGTTATTACGGAAACATTCTCGCGTGAGTCTGATGTGATGTGCTTTAGGTGCTCCACTGAGTTCAGTGTGTTCTCGAGCGGGCGTGTTACGTTGTTCTCTATATCCGATGCACTTGCACCATTGTAGTATGTGAATACCATCAAGGTGTTTGTTTCAATATCGGGGTATAGGTCGATTGGCAGTTTGGACAGTGAGAAAAGACCGAACAGGGCTATCGCAATAAAGCAGAGCGATGTCATAATCGGTTTTTTCACCGCGCTTTCATATATACTCATATTGTTTATATTTTATCGTGTTTTTTATTCGATTACTTCTACCTCTTTGCCGTTGTTCAAGCCGTTGTGTCCGGCAATTACAACGTAGCTGCCGGGCTCGATACCCGAGATGAGCTCATATTTATCGCCCATGCGACGGCCTATTTCAACCTTGTTGTATGTTACTGTTCCATCTTTGTATGTATATACATAGTAGTCGCCGGCACCGGCCTGCTTAACAACTGCTTGGTCGGGGACAACAACGTGGCTCTTTGTACCGAAGTTCACGGTTGCGTGTCCATACATTCCGGGACGTACTTTGCGGTCGCTGTTGGCGATCTTTATCTCTACGGGGAATGTGTGTGTGGCCGAATTTATTGTGGGGTAGATGATGTCGATGCTACCTGCGAACTCCTCGTTGCCATAGGTGTCGAATGTGAGTGTTACGGGTAGTTTCTTGTTGGTCTGTGCATAGCGGCTTTCGCTCACATTAATCTTCATTTTTACGGGAGTAATCTGCTCTACAACCAAGATGGGCTGGCCACCATACATATCGCCATTGTCGTAGTTGCGTGCCGATACCACACCGTTGATGGGGCTTACAAGTACGGTGTTCTCCAACTTGTTTGCAAGTGCGCGTTTGTTTACCTCCAACTGTGTCTTTGCATTGTCATATTCGGCTTTTGATGCTCCGCCCACTTTGTAGAGTTCTTCAATGCGCTTAAAGTCTATCTCCTGGTTCTCAACCTGCAATTTAAGCTGGTCGAGGCTGCTTGCATCGAGCAATACAAGTTTTTGGCCTTTATGAACATTGTCGCCCACCTCGACAAGAATCTTGTCGATACGCAGTGCCGAACTCGGAATTATGTTGTTCTTAACCTCGGCCTCCACGATTGTGGTATATGTCTCGAGCTGTGAAACATCTTCGGCAGTTACCTGTGCAATCTTTACTTTGGGTTTCTCTTGCTGTGCCTGTGTGGTTTCTGTTGTCTCTGAACTGCCGCAAGAGCAAAATACTGCTGTTGCGACCAATGCAATAAATGTCAGATTCTTTTTCATAATCGTCTATATGTTTTGTTTTTATTCTTTTCCTAATACAGTGTTCAATTCCGATTTTGCCACCAAGTAGTCGTAAATGGTGTTGTTGTAGCTCAACTGTACGTTTGTGAGCGATACTTGCGAGTTTGTGAGTTCAAGAATGGTGCCTTTTCCCACGTCGTAGCGTTTCTGGCTTATCTGCAACCCTTTCTGGGCGAGTTCCACTGCTGTTTTGTTGCTCTCAAGTTGCTCGGCACTCTTTGTCATATTGTCTATGTAGCTTTGTGCCTGCATATTGAGCATGCGTTCTGTGTTTATGCGTGTCTCGGCAAGCTGCCTTTGTTGTATTTTGTTGCTTTTGAGCTTTGTGAAATTGCTTGCCTGGAACAAGGGAATGCTCAACGACAGAGCAACGGATGAACTATTGCCCCATGTGTAGTCCATTACTTTCCAATCCTCGTTATAGAGCGACTGGTATTGCAGTGTTCCCGAAAGGGCAAGGGTGGGCATGAAGCTGGTCTTTAACAGATTGCGCTGCTTGCGCAGTAGTTGTGCTTGCAAATCAATGGCCTTCAACGATGAGTTGTTGTTAAGGTTTATTGCCTGGTTGGCTGCGTCCTTGCTCATTTCTGCCTCATGGTTTTTAAGGTTGTCGTCTATAACAAGGTTTACATCGGCTGTAATTCCCATGAGCACCTTCAACTGCAATTTTGCAATCTCCACGGCGTTTCTTCCGCTTATTACCGAGGGCCATGCGTTGCTCTTCTGTACCTCGGCGCTGATTTTGTCATACTCGCTCACGCTGCCCTGAATGAATTTTGCATTTACGATGTTAAAATTCTCCTCGGCGAGTTTGTAGTTTTCCATGAGCACATTGTATGAGTCCTGTGCAAGCATCAGCTGGTAGTATGCCTTTGTAACTTGGTTTACAAGGTCTATCTTAGAGCCACGGCTCTTTTCGGCTGCAAGCTCTACATCGGCTTTTGTGAGGCTCATGGTCTTATATATTGCAGGAGCAAATACGGGCAGCGATACCTGCAACGCGCCATTCCATGTGCTTGCATCGTCTTTACCCATTTTGAAAGTCTGTCCGCCCAAGTTCATCTCGGCAGCCTTAATGGCATAGTTGATGCTGCCGTTAAGTGTTGCTGTGGGCAGCAGGCTTTGCCATGCTTCGTTCTGTGAAACCTTCTTCAACTCTATCTCCTTCTCTGCAACCTTTATCGTTGGGTTCTCGCTCATGGCAAGCTCAATGGCTTTGTCAAGCGTAAGGTGCATTGTGGGTGTGGTCTCTTGTGCCTGTGCCGTAACAAATGTTACCAGCAGGGCAACCACTGTTGTCAATCGCATTCTAAAATTCATAATAGTTATTTTATTATTTGTTTTTCTGTATAAAGTCTTCAATTTTCTCTCGTCCTTTGGCGGTGGCAATACCTCGCAGGTAGAACAGAATGAGCAGGCGTCCCAAATCCTCGGGCTTGTAGCGGCTCAATGTGCTGTTTTCGGGCTGCTTGTTCACCGTCATGATAAGCTCTAAATCTCGTCGCAGGATGAATGCTAATATCTCAAAGTCGGCATCACTGCGAAAGAGTCCTTGTTTGCGCCCCTCTTCCATCCATGCCAAAAAGCGTTTGTTGTTTCTTTTTTCGCGTGCTTTGCGGCGGTTCAAGACTTCGGGGTATCGTTCAAGGTCGGTAAAAAACAGTCGGTTGGTGCTGCGTAGCAGATTGAAATAGTGTTCGTAAAGCTTTAAGATAATGTCGAGAATGTCGTTTGAACTGCGAATGATTTTTCTTGCCTCGGCCACGGTCTGTTTCTGGCTATATTTTAATGTCTCTATTATGAGATTTTCTTTATCGGTGAAAATCTCGTAAATAGTACGTTTTGATACAGAAATCAGAGAGGCAATGTCGTCCATTTTTACCTCTCTTATTCCCTGTTTGCGAAACAGATTGAGCGCAGCAATAATTATCTTATGCTTTGTCTCTTTTTTACTATTTTCTTCCTTGCTGTTTTTCACTTTGCAAAGATACGCAGAAAACTTTTTATGGCAAAAAAGTTTTCTATTGAAATCTTGGCAAAATATTCCTTTATTAAGGTTTTTTAGTTTTTGTGCTAATGAAAAGGCACGCATACTGTTTGATGCGTGCCTTTTTGCTGTGTCAGTGGATATTGTCAGTCTTCCAACAGATGTTTCAAGAAGTCGTTCATCTCCTCGTCGAATCCTTTTAGAAGGTCCTCACTCAAAATGAGCGTATCGTCGTCTATATACAGGAGGTCCACAATGGCCTCCTTCTCTTCATCGACAAGTACAAAGGAGTATGGTTTGACAATGTTTATGCTGTCAAACACTCCCTCTTCCTGCATTTTGGAAAGTTCGCCACGCAGCACCTTTTCAAACAGTTTCTCGTCGTTGGAGTTTTCCCATTCTTTAATATGTACGCGCGCGAGTGGTTTGTCATCATCGTTGTAGATGGTGAGGTCGCCGTTCTCTCCGTTCACAAAGATGTGAAAATCGGTTACCGTTGTCTCCTCTGCTGTTATAAAGTTCTTTGCCATCTCCTTGATGGCATTCTTGAGGCTCTCTTGTGTTTGTGTGCTTAGTGGCATGGCTATAACTTTTTATAGGTTCTTTCCGTGGCAGTGTTTGAATTTCTTTCCGCTACCGCAGGGGCATGGGTCGTTGCGTCCCACAGTCTTTTCGGCTCTTATAGGGGTGCGCTGCTCGGCACGGGTGTCGTGCTGTGCGGCAGCCTGCTGGTTGGCGTCGTTCAAATCTACCTTCGTTTCGTTGTATTTGGGCTTCTGTTTGCTACGCTGAGGGTCGGGGGCTACCTTTACATCCTGACGCTCCTGAACAGGTATCTGTCCGCGCAACAGAATGGATGCGGTTTGATCGTTTATCTTGTTTACCATTTTGTCGAACAGTGTAACCGACTCCAATTTGAAGATTAGCAGCGGGTCTTTCTGCTCGTAGCTGGCATTCTGCACCGAGTGTTTTAGCTCGTCGAGGTCGCGCAAGTTCTCTTTCCATGCATTGTCAATGGTGTGCAGCAGAATTGCCTTCTCAAAGCATTTGATAACCTCTTTGCCCTTTGTCTCGTATGCGGCAGCAAGGGGCACGGGTATCTGATATACGTGGCGACCGTCGGTAATGGGTACATAGATGTGCTTGTCGCGCATCTGCTCGTTGTTTTTATAAATGTACTCAATGTAGGGGTATGCAACCTGTGCCATGCGTTCGGTCTTTTGTTTGAAGTTGTTCATGACAGCCTCGAAACACTTCTCTGCGGCCTCCTCGGTATCTGTTTTGCGGTACTCCTCTTCGCCGGCGAAGGGTATTTCGGTTGCAAGCACGCGCAGGAACTCCATTTTGGCATCCTCGTAGTCGCAATTTTCAACAATGTTATAGCAGCGGTCCCATACGATATTTACAATATCCATACCTATACGTTCTCCTATGAGGGCATGGCGGCGTTTTGTATATATAACGGTACGTTGTTTGTTCATTACGTCGTCATACTCCAACAGGCGTTTGCGGATGCCGAAGTTATTCTCTTCCACCTTCTTTTGCGCACGCTCTATTGATTTTGAAATCATGGGGTGCTCAATCATGTCGCCATCTTTGAAACCGATGAATTTGCTGTCGAGAATCTTTGATATGCGTTCCGAACCGAAAAGACGCATGAGGTTGTCCTCCAACGATACAAAGAATACCGAAGAACCGGGGTCGCCTTGACGGCCCGCACGTCCGCGCAACTGGCGGTCAACACGGCGCGACTCGTGGCGCTCGGTACCGATGATGGCAAGACCGCCGGCATCGCGCACCTCCTTGCTCAGCTTGATGTCGGTACCACGGCCTGCCATGTTGGTGGCAATGGTTACCGTGCCCGAAAGACCGGCTTTTGCAACAATATCGGCCTCTTTCTGGTGTAATTTGGCATTGAGCACATTGTGTGCAATACCACGCATTTTGAGCATGCGACTCAGCATTTCCGAAATTTCAACCGATGTGGTACCTACAAGCACGGGACGGCCCTGCTGCACAAGGCTCTCTATCTCCTCTATCACCGCTTTGTATTTTTCGCGTTTTGTCTTGTAAACGCGGTCGTTCATGTCCTTGCGGGCAATGGGGCGGTTGGTGGGGATAACAACCACATCGAGCTTGTAGATATCCCAAAACTCGCCGGCCTCCGTTTCGGCAGTACCTGTCATACCTGCAAGTTTGTGATACATGCGGAAGTAGTTTTGCAATGTAATTGTGGCAAATGTCTGCGATGCTGCCTCCACTTTTACACGCTCTTTTGCCTCAATGGCCTGGTGCAAACCGTCGGAGTAGCGGCGGCCCTCCATTATACGGCCTGTCTGTTCATCTACAATCTTTACCTGGCCATCCTCGGTAACCACATATTCAACATCGCGGTCGAACATGGTGTATGCCTTCAACAGCTGGTTTATTGTATGTATGCGCTCCGACTTTACTGCGTAATTCGTGAGCATCTCGTCCTTCTTTGCGGCCTTCTCTTCGTTGCTCAGTGTGGTGTCGTTTTCAAGTTCGGCCATTTCCGAGGCGATGTCGGGCAATATAAAGAGTGTTTGGTCCTTTGCGTTACCTGTGATAAGTTCTATACCCTTGTCGGTGAGCTCCACGCTGTTGTTCTTCTCGTCTATCACAAAATAGAGGGGCTCGGTGGCTTCGGGCATACGCTTGTTGTTCTGCTCAATGTAGTATTCCTCGGTTTTCAGCAAGCCGGTTTTCACACCGGGTTCGCTGAGGAGTTTTATGAGGGGCTTGTTCTTGGGCAAAGCCTTGTGGCTGCGGAAGAGCGACAGGTATCCGGCGGTAACCTCGTCTTTGTTTTCCGAGTATATGAGCTTGCGGGCATCGGCAAGGTATTGTGTGGCAAGTTTTTTCTGCGCATCAACCAGGCGTTCCACCAGCGGGCGGTACTCCTCAAATAGTTGATCCTCGCCGCGGGGCACGGGACCCGAAATGATGAGCGGTGTACGGGCATCGTCGATAAGCACGGAATCGACCTCATCCACAATGGCATAATTATGTACGCGCTGAACAAGGTCGGCCGGTTGTGTGGCCATGTTGTCGCGCAGATAGTCGAAACCGAATTCGTTGTTGGTACCGAATGTGATATCGGCAAGGTAGGCATTGCGGCGCGCATCGGAGTTGGGCTGGTGCTTGTCGATGCAATCCACGCTCAAACCATGGAACATGTATAGCGGTCCCATCCACTCTGAGTCGCGCTTTGCGAGGTAGTCGTTCACAGTTACCACATGTACGCCGTTGCCTGTGAGGGCATTAAGGAATACAGGCAGGGTAGCTACAAGTGTTTTACCCTCACCTGTTGCCATCTCGGCTATACGTCCCTTGTGCAGTACCACACCGCCAAACAGCTGCACATCGTAGTGTACCATGTTCCACACGGTGTCGTTGCCGCCTGCTGTCCAATGATTCCTGTAAATGGCTTTGTCGCCTTCAATAGTTACAAAATCGTATTTAGCAGCGAGGTTGCGGTCGAAATCGGTTGCTGTAACCTCAATGGTCTCGTTCTCTGTGAAACGGCGTGCGGTGTCCTTTACAATGGCAAATGCCTCGGGCAGAGCCTCGTCGAGTGCCTTGTCGAGCTTTTCCAGAACCTCTTTCTCCAATTTGTCTATCTGATTGAAGATGCTCTCGCGCTTTTCGAGTTCGGTATCCTCAATACTTGCTTTCAGTTCGGCAATCTTTTTGCGTTCCGCTGTTACCGTGCCTTGAATTTTCTCTTTCAATGCTGTGGTTGCAGCGCGCAGTTCATCGTTGCTCAATGCGTTTATGGCGGGGTAGGCCGCGTTTATCTTCTCCACCCAGGGGGCTATTTCTCGTCTGTCTCGGCTTGCTTTATTGCCGAATAGTTTACTTATAAATTCGTTAAATCCCATATATAATTTTTCTGTTTTTTTAGTTGGCGGGCAGGAACCCTTGTCTCAAAAGTATCTGCAAAGATAATAATATAATTATAATTTAATAATATTGCGGGTGAAATGTTTCGGTAAAAACCACTTCCCGAACAATATACTACAAAAAGCGTGCCAAACTTCGGTTTTTACAAATATGTCGCATAATTTTGCGGCGAAACGGCTTTTTGCTTATCTTCGCGTAAATTATAATGAATAAAATATGAAAAACTATCTTATGTGTGCAGTGGCACTTCTGCTTTTGGCTTCATGTGCCGTTCCCGAAAAGGTATATTATGCAAAGGATTTCGGTGCTGTGCCAAACACAGGTGCCGATATGACTAAACAGGTGGCAGCAGCTATAGCTGCAATAAAGGCAGAGCGTTGCGGCAAGCCTGCACGATTGGTGTTTGAGGCGGGTGAATATGATTTTTATCCCGATAGCGCCAATGTACGCGAATATTATGTATCGAACCACGACCAGGACAACCCCAAGCTGGTGGCTGTGGCTCTCGAAGGGGTGAAGAATCTTACTTTGCAGGGCGGTGCCTCCACCGAGTTTCTTATGAATGGCCGTATGTTGCCCATAGCCATGGTGGATTGCCAAAATTGCAAGCTGTCGTCAATAGTGGTGGATACCCGTGTGCCGCAGATTACACAGGTGGAGATTATTGAAAACAAAGATGGATATATAACCTATCGTGTGGCTCCATGGGCAAGCTATAAAATAGTGGACGGGCGCTTTGTCGTGTGTGGCAGTAATTGGGAATTCACTCCCACCGCAGGTATAGCGTTCGAGGGTGAAACCGGCCGCCTGGTATATCGTACAAGCGACATAGGCGTGGGCGTGTATAACGTAGAGGAGGTTGAGCCGGGTGTTATACGCGCACCTTGGAACGACACACGCCTGCTCCCCGGTACACGTGTGGCAATGCGTTCTTATTACCGCCCCACGCCCGGTATTTTTATTTCAAAATGCAAGGATACCTGTCTTGAAAGTATATGGGTGCATTATGCCGAGGGTATGGGCCTTTTGGTACAGAACAGCGAGGATATCAAGCTGAATTGTTTCAATGTGGCTCCACGCGAGGGGGGCGACCGCTATTTCAGCACCCAAGCCGATGCTACCCACTTTTCGGGCTGCAAGGGATTAATTGATTCTCGTAAAGGTGTTTACAGCGGTATGATGGACGATGCTATAAATGTGCATGGAACCTATTTGCGTGTTACACAACGCCTTGCCGATAATGTGATAGTGGGTCGCTACATGCATCCGCAGGCCTATGGCTTCTATTGGGGCGGTGCGGGTGATGCGGTGCAGTTCGTGCGTTCGTCAACAATGGAGGTGTGCGAGCCCAATGTGGTTGAGAGCATAGAACCCTATGACAGGAACGTGATTGATGGGGCAAAGGAGTTCAAGATTACATTGCGTGACAAAGTGGCAGACGACATCGCTTCTGGTGATTATGGCATTGAAAATCTCGAGTGGACACCCTCTGTTACATTCTGCGACAACACCATTCGCAACAACCGCGCGCGTGGCGCGCTGTTCAGCACTCCGAAGGATGTGTTGGTTGAGAATAATCTCTTCGATCACACATCGGGCACTGCAATATTGCTATGCGGCGATTGCAATGGCTGGTTTGAAACAGGCGCTTGTCGCAACGTGGTGATACGCAACAACCGTTTTATCAACGCTCTCACCAATATGTTCCAATTTACAGATGGAATAATCTCGATATATCCCGAAATTCCTAATTTGCAGGCGCAGAAGAAGTATTTCCATGGTGGCAATGGTACAGGTGTCGTAATAGAGGATAACGTATTTGAAACATTCGATGCTCCTATTGTCTATGCAAAATCGCTCGACGGCTTGCTGTTCCGTGGCAATAAGATAATTCAGAACAATGATTACGAGCCCTTCCATTGGAATCGCCACCGTTTCCTGCTCGACAGAGTGGTGAATGTTACCATAGAAGATAACGAATTCTCGGCAGGCTTCGATGAAGAAAAGGATATAAAACACCGTTTTTGATTCAGAATGTTCCATTGTTTCAACAAGGATATATCGTCGGTCCCAATACCCACGAATTTCAATAACCCGTTTCATTACAGCCCACACACGCTCTGTGTGTGGGCTGCCGATGAATTGCGTGCCATGCTGCAAGGTAATGAGCTATGGGCCGCCGATGCTGCGAAAGGTAAGATGCTGGGGGTTCTTGTAGTGCGCAACAGTACAGGCGAGATTGGGTATCTTGCGGGCTTCTCGGGGTTGCTGTGCGGTAGCAACAGGCAGCCGGGTTTTGTGCCGCCGGTATTTGATTTCCTTGCTCCCGATGGCTGTTTCAAGCTTGAGGAGGCGCGGATAACCGATATAAATCACCGTATTGCGGCAATAGAGCGCAGCACCGATTATGCTGCAGCCGCTGCTGCCGTGGAGCATGCGAAGCACAGTGCGCAGGAGGCTGTGGCTGCGTACAAACGACAATGTGCAGCCAATAAAATAGCGCGCGACGAGAAACGTACATCCGCTGCAGCTACGGAGACCGAGCTTGCGGCGCTTGTGCGTCAGAGCCAATTTGAGAAGGCCGAACTGAAAAGAATCACCCGCAAATACAACGAACGGATAGATGAGGCTCGTGCCGTTTTACAGCTGTTCACACGGCAGATAGCACAGCTTGCCACCGAACGTAAGCAACGCTCTGCGGCTTTGCAGGAGTGGTTGTTCCGGCAATTCAAAATGTTGAACGGGCGTGGCGAGGAGAAAACTTTGCTGGAAATTTTTGCCGCCTACAATGGTACCTTGCCTCCGGCGGGAGCAGGGGAGTGTGCCGCCCCCAAAATGTTGCAATATGCGTATGAGAATAATATGCAGCCGATAGCCATGGCAGAATTTTGGGTGGGTGCGTCGCCTGTGGGCGAGGTGCGTCGCGATGGTTGTTTCTATCCTTCGTGCAAAAGTAAATGTTACCCCATATTGTCCTTCATGCTGCAAGGCATTGATGTAGAGGAGTCGGCATTGGAACGTGGCGGCGATAATCTTTCGGAAATTAAGGTGGTGTATGAGGATTGCTCGCTTATAGTGGTGGATAAACCGCATGGAGTACTATCGGTACCCGGTATAGTGGGTGGTTGCAGCGTACAGGATTGGTTGCGCGCTACATATAGCAGTAACGATATTTTCGTAGTGCACAGGCTTGATATGGCCACATCGGGCCTTCTTGTGGCGGCACGCTCAATGGAGGTTTTCAAGGTTATGCAAGGGCTTTTTGCAGGGCGCGAGGTTGAGAAAAGATATATTGCTCTGCTCGATGGTGTGCCTTGGGAAAGTGAGGGTGAGATAAATCTGCCGCTAACAGCCGATTACGACCATCGTCCCTGTCAAAAAGTCTGTTACAAGAGTGGAAAGCCTGCAAAAACAAGATTCAAGCAGTTGCGCAAGGTGGAGTATGGCGGCAAGGAGTGTGCATTGCTCTCGCTCATACCCGTTACGGGGCGCACGCATCAGTTGCGCGTACATTGTGCGCATCATGCAGGGCTCGATGTGCCCATTGTGGGCGATTCGCTATACGGCACGGCTGCCGAGCGTCTTATGCTGCATGCTTGCTATATTGCCTTTTCTCACCCTGTGAGTGGCGACCGTGTGGAGCTCTCCTCCTCTGCTCCCTTTCAGTAATTCACAAACAACAGGAATTCTCCTTGTCCGTTAATTGTTACGCTGTCGCTCACAGCCTCGTTCAGTGTGCCCTGCCACCAATTTGTGAAATCATATAAGGGGTAGCGCAGCCCGCTTGCATTAAGCCCGCTTGCAGTGAAATTTATAATTGAAATCTGTTGCCCTCTTCTTGTGCGCAGGGTACAAGTGTCTTTGCAAGGAATAAATACGCCATAGTTGGTGAATGAACGCACGCAAGCGCCTGCACGCATATACTCCATAAGCAGGCTTATGTTGCCAATTGTGTGGTCCTCGCGCTTTCCTGTTGCTGCCACAATGGCTACTCTTTTACGGTCGTGTCGCAACAGCCAACCAACAGCCTTCGTTTGGTCGTTGGTCTCCTGTTCATCAATGCAGTGCAGTATGTGTGAGTACTTTTTGCGGTTTTCGTCGCTCAACGAGTCGCCATCGCCTATGATAATGTCGGGCGTGTTGCCACGGGCTATATATTCGTTGGCTCCACCGTCGCAGCAGGCTACAAAGGGGGCGTTGCTTATTATTTGTAATGGCACATCAGTGGTCGGGTACTCGCCATTGGCTATTATAACAGCATCGAATTCCATTATTTTTGCATCATTTTTTTCCATTTACAGTAGCCAAAGATAGATATTATTGCGTAAACGGCATAGAGTACGGCGGTAAAATAGAGCCCTTTATATATATATAGCCATGCGCTCACTGCATCCACTACCAGCCACACCCACCACTGCTCGATGTATTTACGGGCCAGCATCCACATGCCCACAATACTCAGTGCCGTGGTGAAGGAGTCCCACCAAGGTACGGTGCTGTCGGTGTACTTTATAAGTATGTATGTTATTATGAGCTGTGCTGCAATGTATGTGAGGGCAAGCCTGCCCCACACCCTTTTTGGGGTGTGGGTTATTGCAAGCTCTTTCTCTTCTTTCTCTTTGGAACCGAACAGATGAAAACCATAACGCCATGCTGCCCAGCCATAGAGGGCTATGAGCAGATAGTATATATTTATTCCGAAATCGGCGTAAAGCCCCGCAGTGTAATAGACGTATAGGTATATTGCGGGCATTACAACGCTTGCCACCCACAGATATATGCTTGCGCGGTACTCTAACCACAGATATATTATACCTACAAGCGTGCCGGTAATCTCTATTGCCTGTTCCATAAAAGTTTATAATCTTATTGAAATTGTTCCAAGTGCGTTTATGCCGGCTTGTGCCGCGTAGCCGGCATAGTTGTAGCGAATCTTCTCGCCATTGTCGATGTAGAAACCGCTGCCGGCATAGCCGTTGTTTTCGTATTCGTGGTCCAATATGTTATATATGGTTACTCCCACGGTTACGCCCTTTGTATGGGGCATGTCAAAGCTATATGCAAGGCGCAGATTGTTCACGAAGTATGCGTCGAGAATGTGGTCGCTTTGCTTGGAATTGCTCATGTATTGCTTGCTCACATATTGTGATTGCAATTGCGCTTCGAATCCCTTGTATTCGTAGCCTATGGTGTTGTTTACGATAATGTCGGGCGAGAAGGCTATGGGTGTGTCGCCGTGTTTTATGTTCCATTGTTCACCGCCTACCCATTCGTCCTCATATAGTGTTTCGGTAAAATCCTTTACTCTATTGCGGCTCAATGTGGCATTTGCCTCCCATGAAAAACCGCAGGGGAGTTTGGCGCCTGCCATTAGTTCGATGCCGGCACGATAGCTGCGTGGCACATTGGCTGCAAGCGGCTCGCCTATCTCGTTGAGTTCTCCCGTGAGTACAAGTTGGTCTTTGTAGTCCATGTAATAGAGGTTTACACCTGCATGGAAGTTTTTGCTGTTGTAGCTGTATCCCAATTCGTAGTCGGTGAGTTTTTCAGCCTTCGGGTGTTCGTGCAGCTTGCCATCGGTGTAGTTGTTGCGGGTGGGCTCTTTGTGTGCCACTCCCACAGAGGCAAACAGGCGATTGCTGCTGTTTATCTGCCACGACAAGCCTGCTTTAGGGTTAAAGAAATTGAAAACCTCGTCTATTGCAAGCTGTTGCGGTGCGCCTGTGGCATCGTTCCATTTGTCGTTGCACCCTTGTATGTCGTATGCTATGTGGCGATATTGTATGTCGGCATAGGCATTGAGATTGTCTGTGATACAGAAATCGCCCTTGATGTAAATATTGCCATCGCTCTTGCGTCCTTGGTTGCGGTAATATTCGTGGTTGGGTACTACGTTGCCTATGTAGTTTTTTACCCACAGCACCTGTCCGTAGTGGTCGCCCACATAGCGGTTGAGCGCCCCGCCAAGCGATGCGTTTACACGCTCCCCGCTATATGTAACGGCAAAAACAGCTCCGCCAAAATGGTTGTCCATGGCTTTTTTGCGCACGAGGTCGCTCTTTTTGATTGTTTCGCCATTGAGCTCGTATGGCTGCAAGGCATACTCTTTAAGGGTGCGGTTGCCCTTGTACTCCTGATAGTATCCGTCGCCTTTTGTGTAGTGCAAGCCTATGTTGGCGTTCCATTCGTCCGACAAGCGATGGTCTATGAGCAATTGATAATTCTTTTGTACGTAGTTGTCTGTTTGGTCATCGTAATAGTGGTTCACTCCGTTATCGTCGGTAAACATATAGCCGCAACTGTTGTATCGGCGGCCGTAGAGTGCCATCTCCTCCTTCGAGGCATAGTTCCATGCGTGGTATGTCTGCTCCTCACCTGCAAAGGTTATTAGTTTTATGGCTGTGTTGCGGGTAAAGTACGAGCCTTGCAGATAGTAGGATTGCAGATTGGTTTCGGCGCGGTCTATGTAGCCATCGCTGCCAATGTCCGACAGGCGCAGGTCGATGGCCCAATGGTCGGCTATGAGCCCGCTACCCACTTTGAGTGTAGCCTTGTGTGTGCCGAACGAGCCGGCCGAGCCGCTGAACTCGGCGTATGGGATGCTGCCGGCTTCGCTTATCTGCATATTTATGCTTGCACCGAATGCACCGGCTCCGTTGGTAGATGTTCCCACGCCGCGCTGTATCTGCACATCCTTAACCGACGATGCGAGGTCGGGCATGTTCACCCAAAATACGTTGTGGCTCTCGGCATCGTTCATAGGTATGCCATTGGCTGTTACGTTTATGCGTGTGCCGTCGGTACCGCGTACTCGCAGGGTGGTGTAGCCTATACCACCCCCTGCATCGCTTGTTGTTATGGCACTTGGCGTGCTACTCATGAGATAGGGGAAATCTATTCCTGTGTTCCTCTTTTTTATCTCCTCCTTGCCTATGTTGGTAAACGCCACGGGGGTAGTTTCGGTGGCGCGTACCGCAAGTATTTCCACTTCTTGCAGTCCTCTGTTCTGCAAGCTGTCCTTTTGCGCTGCCCCCTTGTGTGCATGGAGCGCGCTTGCCGCAAATATAATGCAGCAGAGCAATGTTCTCTTTTTCATTGCAATTCCAAATTTTAGTGGAGCTTGGGCAAAATAAAAAATCCTCCAAGCTCCGTTGTTAAACAGAAAATGGGGATTTTCCTGCATCTGCCGAATGTGTGCACGCCATTCGGCTCTCCCTACGCCGGCATTACCCGGATCAGGTTATTGGGTATGATCTCAGCCCGTAATATTAAGGCACCCCGTTATTGAAATCTGTTGCAAAAGTAATTCAAACAATTCTATATTACAAGCGAATGGCGCAGATTTTGTACTCTGCGCCATTGCCATCTATTTGAACAGGTTTGTTATTTTGTCGAGCAGATTCTCCTCGTAGGGTGTTTCTGCCGGTGTTGTGGTGTCAATTTCTGCGTTGAAGAAATTTTTCAGTGGTATATTCAATTTGTCGGCATCTATGGAATTGTTATTGATGTATTCCCACAGCAATGGGGCGTTCTTGTATTGATGCACATTTTGTGCCACCTCTATGGCCTCTTTGTTTGTGCCGGCTTTGTCAAGTGATTTCAGCAGTTCGGGAACGGTTTTGCTGTAATACTCTTTTGCTATTGTGCAGTTGCCCTTATTGTCGATGGGAATAAATATTTCGCGGTGAATCATGGTGTTTACCAAATTTTCCGAGATATGCGGCGGCAGGTCGTAGGCTATGTTTACTACCTTTAACAGCTCTTTTATGTTGAAGGTGTTGTTATTATACTCTTCGGCCTTATACATGGCTTTGTATAGTATCATTACCATTAGAAATTTCTGATAATTGTTGCTTATGCACAGGAACTTTTTTTCGCGCACAAGCTTGTCGGCCCTTTGCAACAAATAGTTCCAGCGACTGCCTGCCATGCATATTGTCCACGACAGATATATGAGTAACAGGAATATGATGAGGCTTGCAAGGTCGCCGTAGATGTTGCGATAGTTGTTGAACATGGAGATGATTGTGTAGCTGAAATATTGCATCAATGCAAATATAGAGCCACATACGGCAGCTGCTATTGCTGCATACTTGGCCTCTACTTTTGCCTGCGGTATCAATTTGTATGCACCAAACAGGCATATTATATATGCCGATACCGAGAATATAAAAGCATTCACTTCGTGTATTATGCTACCTTTCAAATACGACGACATAGTCCACCATATAGCCAATAGAATCATGCCTACGAATGGAATAAACAGGATTATTGCAAAGATTTGCAATAGTTTGGCAAAGTCGCGCCCGGGCAGATTCCACAGGGTGTTGAATGTGGCGTCGATTGTTTTGAAAATAGAAAATACAGAGTATAGCAACAGTACCAAACCGATACCGGCACCTAACCAAAAACTCACTTGTGTATTGTTCAAATAGCTGTCGGCAAAACTCAACAACTTTTCCGATATCATATCTTGCCCATGGAAAAATATCTGAACCTGTTCCTTGAACATCTCGCCATAGCCCAGGATGTTGGCCACAGCCACCATGAGCGCCATTACAGGTACTATTGCGAACAGTGTGTGGTATGTGAGTGCCGCCGATGCTTGTTGCAGGCTGCCGAAACTTGTGCAAAGCTTTACAAATGCCCAAAGATTGCGGTTGCTGTCGATATCCTTGTCGTTGTCGAGTGCCACAAACTTGGCGGCAATTTTCTTGAAATATTTTATCATAAGGTATTTCTGCTGTGGTTTTATCTGTTTGTCGCAAAAGTAATAATTAAAAATGTATTTAATTAAAATTTGCCTTAATCAATTTTATTATCGGCCCTGGTTTCTGCCAAAATGGCGTATTTTCTATGCGTGTTGCCAAAAAAATATTATTTTTGTCGCACTTTTTGCGGCGCAACCTTTTTGGCTCGCTTTTTGTTATATAATCAATGTGCCTCCGTGGCATGGCAAGAAAGAATAATTAACAAATAAAATAAAACTAACTATGAACATTAAACCATTAGCAGACAGAGTGCTCATACTGCCCATGGCAGCAGAGGAAAAGACAATCGGCGGTATAATTATACCCGATACGGCAAAGGAGAAGCCCTTGCAGGGCAAGGTGGTGGCCGTTGGTAACGGTACAAAAGAGGAGGATATGGTAATAGCCGTTGGCGACCAGGTGCTCTATGGCAAATATTCGGGTACGGAGCTCGAGTACGAGGGTGAGAAATATTTGATTATGCGTCAGAGCGACGTATTGGCAATTTTAGGATAATTAAAAACTTTTTTCAATCATGGCAAAAGAGATTCTTTTTAATATGGAGGCTCGCGACCAGCTTAAAAAAGGTGTCGATGAGCTCGCAAATGCAGTGAAAGTTACATTGGGCCCCAAAGGTCGCAATGTCATTATAGAGAAAAAATTCGGTGCTCCTCACATTACAAAGGATGGTGTTTCGGTAGCAAAGGAGATTGAACTTGCCGATGCTTATATGAACACCGGCGCACAGTTGGTTAAGTCTGTGGCATCAAAGACCAACGACGATGCGGGCGATGGCACAACAACCGCAACGCTTCTTGCACAGGCTATCATCACCGAGGGCTTGCGCAATGTAACAGCAGGTGCAAACCCCATGGATTTGAAACGCGGTATCGACAAGGCTGTAACAAAGGTTGTTGAGTCTATCAAGGCTCAGAGCCAGACTGTGGGCGATAACTACGACAAAATTGAGCAGGTGGCCACAATCTCTGCCAACAACGACAGCGAAATCGGTAAACTCATCGCCGATGCCATGCGCAAGGTTACAAAGGATGGTGTAATCACTATTGAGGAGGCAAAGAGCCGCGACACCACCATAGGTGTGGTAGAGGGTATGCAGTTCGATCGCGGTTACCTCTCTCCCTACTTTATGACCGACACCGAGAAGATGGAGTGCAACATGGACAACCCCTATATCCTCATATACGACAAGAAGATTACCAACCTCAAGGATATGCTTCCTATTTTGGAGGCTGCCGTGCAGACAGGCCGTCCCTTGCTCATTATAGCCGAGGATGTGGAGAGTGAGGCTCTCACCACGCTTGTTGTGAACCGCCTGCGCTCGCAGTTGAAGATATGTGCAGTAAAGGCTCCCGGCTTCGGCGACCGTCGCAAAGATTTGCTCGAGGATATTGCAACCCTCACAGGTGCCATTGTGATAAGCGAGGAGAAGGGCATCAAGCTCGAGCAGGCTACATTGGAGATGCTTGGTACTTGCGGCCGCATAACAGTGAGCAAGGAGAATACCACCATCGTCGATGGTAACGGCGACAAGGAACTTATTGCAGCACGCGTAGGCCAGATTAAGTCGCAGATTGCGACAACAAAGAGCGATTATGACAAGGAGAAACTCCAAGAGCGTCTCGCAAAACTCGCAGGCGGTGTAGCCGTTCTCTATGTGGGTGCAGCTTCAGAGGTTGAAATGAAAGAGAAGAAAGACCGCGTGGACGATGCTTTGTGTGCTACACGTGCAGCTATCGAAGAGGGTATTGTTCCCGGTGGTGGCGTGGCATACATCCGCTCAATTGACTGCTTGGAGGACATGGATGCTGTAAATGCCGACGAAAAGACCGGTATCAATATTATCAAACGTGCCATTGAGGAGCCTTTGCGCCAGATTGTGGCAAATGCCGGTAAAGAGGGTGCCGTTGTGGTACAGAAAGTGCGCGAGGGCAGTGCCGATTATGGTTACAATGCTCGTGCCGATGTGTATGAGAACCTCTTTGCGGCAGGTGTGGTTGACCCCGCCAAGGTTACACGCGTGGCATTGGAGAATGCAGCCTCTATCGCAGGTATGTTCCTCACAACCGAGTGCGTAATCGTTGAAAAGAAAGAGGATAAGCCCGAACTCCCCATGGGTGCTCCCGGAATGGGTGGCATGGGCGGTATGATGTAAAAATATTCATCCTGCATAAATGCCGTAGCTCGCTTGCAAGCGAGCTACGGCTGTTTTATATATACAAGAGTGATAAGCGAGGCAACAATATAGACGGTTGCTACTAATCAATGTGTCTTTAATGTAATGTTGAACGTAAATGCGATGTCTCGTTGTGAACCTTATTGTGTTTTGCTTATAAATTTCCATAAATTAGTGGTGAGAATTAAATAAATATATTACTTTTGGAAATTATTGACAGATGGTTGCTTGAATATGACAATGAATGAGAATACGAAAAAAACAGCGGTGATTGTGGGTGCAGGCCCTGCCGGCCTCACCGCTGCATATGAACTGCTGAAAACAGATAATGTTACCCCTGTGGTGCTGGAAGCGACCTCTGTCATTGGTGGAATATCCCAAACCGTAAATTTCGACGGTAACCGCATGGATATAGGCGGGCATCGTTTCTTTTCAAAAAACGATAAAGTGATGAGTTGGTGGCGCGAGGTAATGCCATTGCAAGCTGCCCCCGCACTCGACGAACTGCTTTTGGGTGCGCAAGATAGCGATGCGCAGCCATCGCCACAAGAGACCGACCGCGTTATGTTGCGCCGCCGCAGGGTTTCGCGCATATTCTTCCTTCGCAAGTTCTTCCCCTATCCGATATCTTTAACAGTTGCAACGCTTGCCAAGTTGGGGCTTTGGCGTACTATAAAGGCGGGTTGTGGCTACATTGCGGCCAAGATGCATCGCCTGCCCGAAACATCGTTGGAGAATTTCTATATAAATCGTTTTGGCAAGCCGTTATACAAATTGTTTTTTGAGGATTATACCCGCAAGGTGTGGGGCTTGCATCCATCGCGTCTTGGTGCCGACTGGGGCAGCCAGCGAGTCAAAGGATTGTCGGTATCGACTGTTCTTAAAAATGCCATTCTAAAACCTTTCCGCTCCGGCGGAATGGAGCAGAAGAGTGTGGAAACATCGCTCATCGAGGAGTTTCTCTATCCCAAATACGGCCCCGGGCAGTTGTGGGAGTGTGTGGCTGCCGATATTGTGGAGAAGGGTGGTATTCTGCAAAAGGAGTGTTGCGTTGAAAAGGTGAATGTGGAGAATGGCAGGGTGGTGTCGGTTGTGTATCGTGCTGCCGATGGTTCCTTGCACACGCAAGAGTGCGATTATCTCTTCTCTTCCATGCCACTAAAAGAGCTTGTTCCCGCATTGCAGGGCGTCCGAGTGCCGCAGCAGGTGGCGCAGGTTGCCGAAACGCTCCCCTACAGGGATTTCATAACCGTGGGGCTGCTTGTCGATAGTATGAAGATAAAGAACCACACCAAGCTACGCACCTATGCCTCTCGTGTGCCCGACACTTGGATATATATACAGGAACGCGATGTAAAAGTGGGGCGTTTGCAGGTGTTCAATAATTGGTCGCCATATATGGTTGCCGACTACAAAAACACAATATTCCTCGGCCTTGAATATTTCTGTAACGAGGGTGATGAACTATGGCAAATGGGCGAACAGGATTTTATATCTATGGCTATTGACGAACTCGAAAAGATTGACATCATTGATGCCTCTGCCGTTAAAAAGGCCCACTTGGTGAAGATGAAAAAGGCCTATCCCGCCTATCACGGCAGCTATTACAATCTTGACGTGGTGCGCGATTTCCTCGGCGGTATTGATAATCTATATTGCATAGGGCGCAATGGTCAGCATCGTTATAATAATATGGATCACTCCATGCTCACCGCCTTTGCGGCTGTGGATTCAATTATTCATGGCGCACCGGCGCAGGCTGTGTGGGAGGTAAACAGCGACGATGAGTATCACGAGGAAAAATAATCATTACATCATATTTTAATGCCAACCTGATGAGAAAAGATAACAGCGCAGAGCTCTTTCCCATAGTGGACGAAGAGGGTAATATTGTTGGTCGTGCTACGCGAGGCGAGTGCCATAACGGTAGCAAACAGCTGCATCCGGTGGTACATCTGCATCTGTTCGACGAGCAAGGCAGGCTCTTTTTGCAACAACGCCCATTGTGGAAGGATATACAGCCGGGAAAGTGGGATACTGCTGTGGGTGGGCACATCGATTATGGCGAGGATGTAGCGTCGGCATTGTGTCGCGAGGCACGCGAGGAACTTGGTATCGTGGGCTTTGAACCGCGTTTCTTGTTGAAGTATGTTTTTGAGAGTGAGCGCGAAAGGGAGCTTGTATATGTGTTCAGCACCACATACGCCGGTGAGGTGCGCCCAAGCGACGAATTGGACGGCGGTCGTTTCTGGTCATTGACCGAGATTGAGGCGGCTGTGGGGCAGGGGGTACTTACACCCAATTTTGAACAGGAATTTATAAAATTAAAAGCATACTTAATCAAATAAATTTTTTTTTATCATGATATTATCAATAATTGAATTTGTTGCGGGCATAGTGCTTGTGATACTTGGTGCCGACTGGCTCACAAAAGGGGCATCGGATCTGGCTCGTCGCTTTAACATGAGCGAGCTTTTGATTGGTTTTACCATTGTTGCCATTGGTACATCGTTGCCCGAGCTTGTAATAAGCCTTGGCTCTGCAATCAGGGGCAGTTCGGGTATTGCGCTTGGCAATGTCATAGGCAGTAATATCTTTAACAGTCTTTTGATATTGGGTGTGGCAGCGCTTATAGCTCCCATAACATTCAGCCCCAAAATGCCGTCGCGCGAGATACCGTTTAATCTGCTGGCCGCGGTGGCACTCACCCTTGTGTCGGGCAGCATGCTTGCGGGTGGTGCCGATGGCGAGTATATTACACGCTATGGCGGTTTGCTGTTGCTCTGTTTCCTTGCTGTGTTCATTCGCTACACATTCACCATAACCAACGACGATGCCGCAGGGGAAGAGCATGTTCCTGTATCGGTGGGTAAAATCCTGCTGTTTATAGCCGGTGGTCTTGTGGCCCTTATTTTCGGTGGTAACATATTTGTAGATGGAGCCACTGCGCTTGCCCGTGTGCTTGGTCTTTCCGAGGCTGTCATAGGTATTACCATTGTGTCGGCCGGTAGTTCGTTGCCCGAACTTGCAGTGTCGGTTAATGCGGCGCGCAAAGGAAATGTGGGTATTGCGCTTGGCAATGTGCTTGGCAGCAATATACTCAATGTCTTCTTTATACTTGGTTGCAGCGCGGCTATCACACCTATCTCGCTTCAAGGCTTCAGCTTCGTCGATTACTATGTGCTCATAGGTTCGTCGCTGCTCATATATGCTGTAACACGCTATGGCGGCAAGAGTGTCATTACCCGTTGGGAGGGTGCTTTGCTTGTTATTGCCTATGTGGCATATACGGCATACCTGATATGCCGCGCATAGTTCAGACAGATATTTTGTGGCTTTTTCCTTCCAATAAGAGTATATAAATGCCCTTCTCCAATCCCTCGATGTGGTCGGTAATCCCATGAAAAATTATTTTACCGCTCATGTCGAGGATTGTTATATCTGTTTTGCGCCCCAAAGTGATGCAATCCCCACCGATACTTATTGTAGGCTCTTCCTCCTCGTCTGCAATCTCCTCAATGCTTGTCGTATCCCATTCGGTAATGGTTATTTTGGCTGTGGCCGAGTAGGTGCCTGTGCTCACTGTTATGTAGGCAGTCCCGGCTGAATGTGCTGTTATGTGCCCTTGCAATCCATCGCCCATTACACTGACAATATCGTTGTCGGACGATGTCCATCTGTATGTACCACTGCTTCCGGTGATTGTTGCCTGCAAGGTGTGTCGCTCGCCGGTTTCCAGCTCCACTTCGTTTTGTCTCAATGATATGCTTGTGGGGCCGTTAGGTACAATCTTTATGCTGTGGGCGGCATAGTATTTGTCGCCATAGTGTCCATTCATGTTGAATGTTACGGTTTGTTGCACGGAGATGGCATTTGTAACCTTTTTGGCTTTTACGTAGCAGTGGTCCCACGAGTAACTCACAACCTCAAGGTAGAGAGCATTTACCGACCAATCGCCGCGCTTGCTTGTGGCGCGGTTCAGTAAAGTGCGTCCTGTTGAGGGAATTTGCAGTTTAATAACTTCGCCCACTTTGACGGTGTAGCGTTGAATCTCATCGGCATTAACTGACAATGTACTTGTAATAGCAATGATAAATGAAAATAAAAAGTTTCGCATGGTTACTTGTTTTGTAATAATGAGTATCTTATCGCATCAAGTCTATCAGCGAGTGCCTGTTTTTTCTATAATGGCCAATTTGTCTGTTATTTGCAAAAAGAACTGGAATGAACTAATATTAAATGAGTAAAATGATATATCTTTGTAAAAAAAATTACCTATTCGGGTGTATTGTATTGCATTTTATGGCTGATAACCGAAATTAATTATTAACTATTAAATATATGCGCATGAATAATCTTTACACAAAAATTATTTTTACAACCATTTTGATGTTTTTTACATCCATGAGTTACGCACAGCTCCGCCTCTACATTGATCCCTTTGAGATAAATGCCGGCGAAGAGAAAGAGATACTTGTAAACCTCAGTAACCCCGGTACCGAGATAACCGCGGTAGAGTTTGACCTCTTCTTGCCCGAGGGCCTCGAAGTGGTGAGCGACGAATACGGCTACTACATCCTCCCCGGCAGCCGCACCCCCAACAAGCGTAACCCCCACGCAGTATCGGGCGACCTCCTT
>CALGJF010000014.1 GCA_937914945.1 uncultured Bacteroidales bacterium
AGCAACTGCGTGCCTATGAGAACCAACAGAAGGAGATAGCCGATATTAAGGAGTTTATCGAGCGTTTCCGCTACAAACCCACAAAGGCCGTACAGGTACAGAGCCGCATAAAGCAGCTGGAGAAGATGGTGCCCATTGAGATTGACGAAGAGGATACAAGCCGCCTGCGCCTGCGCTTTGCTCCTGCCACACGCAGCGGCAACTACCCCGTTGTGTGCAACGATGTAGAGAAGAGTTTTGGCAACCACACGGTGTTCAGCAATGTCAATTTTACCATAAACCGTGGAGAGAAGGTTGCCTTCGTGGGGCGTAACGGCGAGGGAAAGACCACCCTTGTGCGCTGTATATTAAAGGAGCTTGACCACAATGGCGAGATTGTTATAGGGCACAATGTGCAAGTAGGATACTTTGCACAGCATCAGGCACAACTGCTCGACGAGAGACTCACCGTGTTCCAAACTATTGATAATGTAGCAACAGGGGATATAAGGTTGCGCATACGCGATATATTGGGTGCCTTCATGTTTGGCGGCGAGGCCTCGGACAAGCCGGTAAAGGTACTCTCGGGTGGCGAGAGGAGCCGCCTTGCCATGATACGCTTATTGTTGCAACAGATGAATCTGCTAATACTCGACGAGCCCACCAACCACCTCGACATGCAATCGAAGGATGTACTCAAAGAGGCCATTCGCGATTTTGACGGTACCGTGATTATAGTGAGCCACGACCGCGAATTCCTCGATGGGCTTGTAACCAAGGTGTATGAATTTGGCGATGGCAAGGTGCATGAGCACCTTGGTGGCATATATGACTATCTTGCGACAAAGAATGCCACAAACATAAACGAAGCCTTGCAAAGCGTGCCAAAGAACAACCCTGCGGGGGAAATACCCAAGGCTGCAAGCGAGAGCCGCATGAGCTACGAGGCTGAGAAGCAGTTGCAAAAACAGCGCCGCAAGCTCGAAAAAATGGTGGAGGAGAGCGAAAAGCGAGTAAACGAAATTGAAACGGATATTGCCGCGTTGGAAGAGCTCATGAGCACAATCGAGGGCAGCACCGAGCAGAATTTTACAAAATATGCATCGCTCAAAAAGCAGCTTGCCGACGCCATGAACGATTGGGAAAAGAGGATGGAGGAACTTGAGAATTTAGGCTGACAGAAAGAAAATTCAATAATATAATGAAAAGAATATTTATTTGGGCTGCAATCCTAATGGGCGCCGCAGCCTGCACAACAGAAAAGAAGATGGAGTCGATGATTGATTTTACCAATATGGACACAACCAAGTGCCCCGGTACCGATTTTTATGAGTATGCAACAGGCGGGTGGAGCCGCAAGAACCCACTCACCGACGAATACGCACGATATACACAATTCGATGCACTGCGCGAAAAGAGCAGAGAGCAGTTGAAAGAACTTGTTCTTGAAATTGCGGCACAGGATAACGCCCCCGGCTCAAACGGCCAAAAGGTGGGCGACCTCTACAACCTTGCAATGGACAGCACACGCCGCAACGAGCTTGGCAACAGCCCCATATTACCTCTGTTGCAAGAGGCTGCAGCCATTACCGACCGAGCCGACATCCTGCCACTTGTAGCCAAAAACTACCGCAATGGAATAAGCGGGTTCTTTGCCACAGGTATCGGCAGCGACATCATGGACAGCAACAAAAACCTGCTCACAATAGCGCAAGCCGGTCTTTCACTGCCCGAAAAGAGCTATTACAGCGATACCGACGAGGCTACCACCAACATACGCAACAAATTCAAAGAGTATGTTGAGAAAATGTTCCGCCTGCAAGGATTCAGCCAAGAACAGGCAACAGCCAACATGAATGCTGTAATGAACATTGAAACCCGCATAGCCGACAAATCTCTCAGCCGCGTAGAGAGACGCAACCCCATGAACAGCTACCACCCGATGAGCTACACACAATTGAAGGAGCAGTTCCCCGGAATAGATTGGGATAAATTTTACGAGCAACTTGGGCTGAAAGATATTGAAGAAATCAATGTGGGGCAGCCCGCCGCCATAGCCGAGGTGAGCGATATCATAAACAACGCACCCATGAGCGATATTATTGCCTACATCCAGTGGCGCATAATCAGCTCCACTTCCAATGAGTTAAGCGATGAGATTGGGGAACTTGCCTTTGACTTTTTCGGACGCACAATGAGTGGCAGGCAGGCACAACAGCCGCGCTGGAAACGCGCCCTTGCCGCAACCGACGGTTCATTGAGCGAAATCATAGGACAGCTGTATGTTGCCAAATATTTCCCACCCGAAGCAAAGGAGCGCATGGTTACACTTGTAAAAAATCTGCAAACGGCATTGGGTGAACGCATCGACGCACAAAGCTGGATGAGCGACAGCACCAAGGCAGCTGCACACGAAAAGCTGGATGCCTTTACCGTGAAGATTGGTTACCCCGACAAATGGCTCGATTACAGCAAGCTCACAATAGACCCTGCAAAAAGTTATAGCGAGGTGTGCCGCGACATAGCCAGATTCAATTGGGACGACCACATCGAAAGAAACTTCAAAAAACCGGTGGATAAGAGCGAATGGCAGATTTCGCCACAAACCGTGAATGCATATTACAGCCCTGTAACAAACGAGATTTGTTTCCCCGCCGCCATACTGCAATACCCCTTCTTTGATATGAAGGGCGACGACGCCTTCAACTATGGAGCCATAGGTGTGGTTATAGGGCACGAAATGACGCATGGATTCGACGACCAGGGCCGACAGTTCAACAAAGAGGGTAACTATTCCAATTGGTGGAGCGAAGAGGATGCCAAGAGTTTTACCGAGCGCACAAAGGTTATAATAGACTTCTTCAACAAGATTGAGGTACTCCCGGGACTTAATGCTAATGGCGAACTCACCGTGGGAGAGAATATAGCCGACCATGGCGGTTTGAAGATAGCAATGCAAGCCTTCAAGAATGCCACCAAAGAGAACCCTCTGCCTGTGAAAGACGGATTCACCCCCGAACAGCGATTCTACCTCTCATACTCTAATGTGTGGGCAGGCAACGTGCGCGACGAGGAGATACGCAACCTCACAAAGACCGACCCCCACTCGCTCACACGCTGGCGCGTGAACGGCACACTGCCACATATCGATGATTGGTACACTGCGTTCGGCATTACCGAGGAGGATGCCCTGTTTGTTCCCAAGGAGGAGCGACTCGACATCTGGTAAATACCAAAAGAAAAAGAATATAACAACCATATACACAACCATAAAGCCATGTCCATTAAAGTACCTACAGGACTACCCTCACTGCAAGCTGTTATAAACGAGGGGTGCAATGTAGAGGTGCTCACAGCCTCCACCGACAAAACATTAAGAATAGCCCTGCTCAACCTCATGCCTATGAAGGAGACGACAGAGGCCGATTTCATACGTGTACTTTCGAGCAGCAAACAAGAGGTGGAGATTGTGCTTATGAAGCTCGACACCCACACACCCAAGCACGCCACGCCCGAATATATGAATATGTACTACAAAGGGTTTGGCGAACTGCGAGGCGAACATTTCGATGGGCTCATCATAACAGGTGCGCCTATTGAAAAGATTGCGTTTGAAGAGGTTACATACTGGCCCGAGTTGTGCGAAATTTTTGAATGGGCAAAAAACAATGTAACATCTACGCTCTTCATCTGCTGGGCTGCACAAGCCGGTTTGTATCAAAAATTCGGAATAGAGAAATACTTGCTGCCGAGCAAAATGTTCGGTGTGTTTGCGCACACGCTCAACAACCACGACCACCCATTGTTGAAGGATTTCGACCATATAATTTATGTGCCGCACAGCCGCCACACAAATATAAAACGCGAGGATGTGATTGCCGAGGAGAGGCTCGAACTGCTGTCCGAGTCGAGCGAATCGGGCGTGTATATTATGCAGGAAAAGGGCACAAGAAACTTTTTCATCACAGGCCACTCCGAATATGCCCTCTACACCCTTGATAGCGAGCACAAGCGCGATGTTCATCGCGGATTGCCAATAAACATACCCACCAACTACTATCTTAACGACGACCCCTCGCAACCACCACTGAATTTTTGGCAGGGTACAGCGCACAAACTGTTCAACAATTGGCTGGACTTTTACGTTGCCGGACAGTAAAAACTGTTTTAACAGCCTAAATTCTTATTTTATTGGTCGGCAACTATGCAGCGACCGATGAAATTGAAGGATGGCGAGGCAATGGCGACAAACGATAGCAGTAATTCATGGGCAGTGAAGATACATACATATATACTGCCTTGAAGAGCGTTACATGCACTACCATGGCAAACAGGGGCACGTTATGCCCACTAACAAGATTGTAGTAAGGCTGTGCGCTAATTGATACGCTTCACATACTCCCCGGCCGACAGAGCACAACGCTCGCCATCTACGGCAGCCGATACAATGCCACCCGCATAGCCTGCGCCCTCGCCACAGGGGAAAAGCCCCTCTATTTCAACATGCTGCAACGAATCGGAATCACGCACTATGCGCACGGGCGACGATGTGCGTGTTTCCACACCTATCATCACTGCCTCGTTTGTGAGAAAACCGCGCGACATGCGGCCAAACTGCTCAAAACCACGTTGCAAGCGCATGGATATAAACCTGGGCAACCAAAAATGCATAGGCGAAGATATCAGCCCCGGAGCATAGGAACTGCGGGGCAAATCGTAACTTAGTTTATTTCGCACAAAATCGGCCATACGCTGCGCAGGGGCTGTCTGTTTATAGTTACCCATTGTCCAACATAGCCTTTCGAGACGCTCTTGGAAATTCATCACACGCAAGGGGGAATCATCGGGCACAGATGCTATATCTTCCACATCAATCTGCATTTCGGGAAGAAGAACGTCCTCGGGATTCACCTGCACCACCATACCCGAATTGCTCCATGCGCCACCGCGATGCGATGGCGACATTCCGTTTACAAGCAGCTCCTTTTCGGCAGAGGCCGATGGTATTATCACACCACCCGGACACATACAGAAACTATACACTCCACGACCATCGACCTGTGTGGTAAAACTATATTCGGCAGCAGGAAGATACTTCCCGCGCCCCTTGGGATTATGGTACTGAATACTATCTATGAGCGCAGAGGGATGCTCCAAGCGCACTCCCACGGCAAAACCCTTGCTCTCCAACGCCACACCGTTGCTGTGCAGGCGACGATAGACATCCTTGGCAGAGTGGCCGGTGGCAAGAATAACAGCCTGTGCAAGAAAATCGCCTTTATTGGTGCGCACACCGCAGACGGTTTTTCCGCGCAACAGAATATCCTCCATACGTGTTTCAAAATACACCTCGCCACCGCATCGCAATATTGTGAAGCGCATATTCTCTATCACACGGGGCAGCTTATCGGTACCTATATGGGGATGGGCATCGGCAAGGATTGTGGGGCTTGCACCATGCTGGCAGAAGATATTGAGCACACCCTCTATGCTGCCGCGCTTTTTGCTGCGGGTGTATAGCTTGCCATCGGAGTATGCACCCGCACCACCCTCGCCGAAACAGTAGTTCGATTCGGGGTTCACAGAGTGTGTACGAGAGATATTTGCCAAATCAACCTTGCGGGTGCGCACATCGCGGCCACGCTCTATCACAATGGGGCGCAATCCGTTCTCTATGAGCTTGAGCGCTGCAAAAAGGCCGGCAGGGCCTGCGCCCACCACAATAACAGGCTTGCAACCCTCCACATTGCCATACTCACGGCTCACATACTCATCGGCGGTGGGCTGCTCGTTCACAAATACGCGCAACGACAAATTTACAAATATTGTGCGCTGGCGCGCATCTATGCTGCGACGCAACACACGCACAGCAGTTATCGTGCGTATATCCCAACCTTTTTCTTCGGAAACAAAGCGTTTCAACGCCTGCTCATTTACCGCCTGATGTGGCAGGGCACGCACCTGAAATTCGTGTATCATAATGCTATAACTCGTTACATATTAACCGAACAGTTGACGGAAAGCCTCCTCAACCTTGCTCACAGGCAACACCTCGATGGCAAAACGCGAAATGTCGAGCCCCTTTATATTTGATTTTGGAACTATTATCTGCTTAAAGCCGAGCTTTGCAGCCTCGGCTATGCGCTGCTCTATACGGTTTACGGGACGAATCTCACCCGACAGACCTACCTCGCCTGCCATGCATACAGCGGGCTCTATCTCCACATCCATGTTGCTCGATAATATGGCACTTATCACTGAGAGGTCTATTGCAGGGTCATTCACACGCAAACCACCTGCAATATTAAGATAAACATCTTTTTGCGCCAGCTTAAAGCCCACACGCTTTTCCAGCACGGCAAGCAACATATTCATGCGGCGTATATCGAAGCCGGTGGCCGAACGCTGCGGTGTGCCATAGGCTGCTGTGCTAACAAGTGCCTGTGCCTCTATGAGAAAAGGGCTCACACCCTCTATTGCCGATGCTATTGCAATGCCACTCATACCATTGTGTCTTTCGCTCAAAAGCAGTTCCGATGGGTTGCTCACCTGGCGTAAGCCCTCGCGCCTCATTTCATAAATACCAAGCTCGGCAGTACTGCCAAAACGGTTCTTTATAGAGCGCAATACGCGGTACAGATAGTGCTGGTCGCCCTCGAACTGGATTACCACATCCACGATGTGTTCCAGAATTTTAGGACCCGCTATGGCACCATCTTTTGTTATATGGCCTATTAGTATCACCGGCACGTTATTCTCCTTGGCGTATTTGAGCAGCAGCGCCGTACACTCGCGCACCTGTGCCATGCTACCCGGCGAGGAATCGACCGCCTCGGTACACATTGTTTGGATGGAGTCAATAACCAGCAGTTCGGGGTTTACATTCTTTATATGTGTAAATATTGTTTCGAGTACCGTCTCGCACACAATATGGCAATCGCCGCGGGTGTGGGTAATGCGGTCGGCACGCAGTTTTATCTGCTGCACGCTCTCCTCGCCCGACACATAGAGAACACGGCGTTGTGGCAAACCCAAGATTGTTTGCAGAACGAGGGTGGATTTGCCGATACCCGGCTCACCACCAAGCAGCACCAATGAACCCGGGACAAGGCCACCACCAAGAACACGGTTTAGCTCGGCATCGCCCATATCCATGCGGGGCAGCTCGTCGGTATCGACATCGTCTATGAGAACCGGACGCGAGGGGGTATTATCCATTGCCGCAACCGATCCACGTGATGAGGCTACGGCACGCACCACCTTTTCCACAAAACTATTCCAAGCCCCACAAGCCGGGCACTTGCCGGCCCATTTGGGCGACTCATAGCCGCAGTCGTTACAGAGAAATATCGTTTTATCCTTTGCCATAAATTCTTATGCTTTGCCATTTACATTGCGAAATTAATGAATATCTGTGGAAAAATCTAACGTAAACAGATTAAACACTTGCCTATTTTGCGTAAAGTTCATATTTTTGCACTAATATTCACAGGATTAGAAACAGAGTGCGTTAATGCATGGTGAACAGCTTTCCGTGGAAGGGCTACAAATGCCCACAGGGAGTGCTGTTTTCTTTATTAAACCTAAGGAAAATGAAAGTAATGAAATTCGGCGGAACATCGGTTGGTTCCGTAAATAGTATCCTCAACCTGAAAAGCATTGTAGAGAATGCAGCAAAAACAGAGCCGGTGATTGTTGTCGTATCGGCTTTAGGAGGTGTTACCGATAAACTGATAAAGATTTCAAGGATGGCTGTTGCCGGCGACGAGGCCTTTAACGAGGAGTTTCAAGGGCTTGTGGCAAGGCATCACGACCTTATTTACGCAGTTATAACAGATGAACAGAAACGCAACGCCTTGTTGCAGGAGGTCGATACCCTGCTCAACCAATTGCAAAACATCTATCTGGGGCTTTCGCTCATAAACAACACAACCCCCAAGACCGAAGCTACCGTGGTGAGCTATGGCGAGCGATTGTCGAGCCGCATTGTAACCGCGCTCATAGATGGTGCAGTGCGTTTCAACTCGCGCAAGTATATCAAAACAGAGACTAAACACAGTAAATATATTCTTGCCGATGAGGCTACCGACAAACTCATCCATGAATATTTCTCGGCCAACAAGAACCGAATAATCGTCGCCCCCGGCTTTATATCATCGGACAAGGAGACGGGCGAAACCACCAACTTGGGACGCGGAGGATCCGACTACACTGCGGCTATTCTTGCAGCAGCACTCAAAGCCAACATGCTGGAAATATGGACCGATGTGGATGGTTTCATGACCGCAGATCCCCGTGTGATAAATTCGGCATACACCATAGACCGATTGAGTTATGTGGAGGCTACCGAGCTTTGCAACTTCGGTGCCAAGGTGGTATATCCCCCTACCATCTATCCCGTATTCAAAGCTAATATCCCCATAAAAATTCTTAACACATACAACCCCGAAGGGGCCGGCACCATAATAAGTGCAGAGTGTGGCGACAAGGAGCGTATAATTAAGGGTATATCCAGCATCAGCGACACCGACCTGCTTACCGTGCAGGGACTTGGCATGGTGGGCGTAGTTGGTGTAAACCAACGTATATTCAGCGCCCTTGCCAATGCCGATGTAAGCGTGTTCTTTGTGGCACAGGCATCATCGGAGAACAGTACCTCGCTTGGATTGCGCCACATAGATGCACAAAAGGCATGCGATGTGCTTAACGAGGAGTTCAAAAAGGAGATATCAATGGGCCTCATGGAGGCTGTAACAGCACAGAGCGAACTATCGACCGTAGCTATCGTGGGCGAAAATATGCGCCACACTCCCGGTATCATCGGCAAGCTGTTCCAGACACTCGGCCGCAATGGTATCAATGTGGTTGCTTGCGCGCAGGGTGCGCAGGAGACCAACATATCGTTTGTGGTAAAAGCGGAGCAGTTGCGCAAAACACTCAACGTAATACACGATTCATTCTTCTTGTCGGAGTATAAGGTTCTTAACCTGTTCATCTGCGGCATCGGAACCGTGGGCGGCAGCCTCATAGAGCAGATTGCATCGCAACAGGAGACTTTGAAAAAGGAGCATGGGCTCATGCTCAACGTGGTGGGTATTGCCAACAGCCGCCACGCAATCTTCGACCGCGACGGGCTAAACCTCGACAACTATCAGGAGGCTCTTGCTGCAAGCAAGGAGAGCAATATAAGCAAATTGCGCGACGAGATTATCGATATGAATATCTTTAACTCGGTATTTGTGGATTGCACAGCCAATGGCGAGGTTGCATCCATATATGCCGACCTGCTTTCGCACAACATCTCGGTGGTGGCAGCCAACAAGATTGCCGCATCGAGCGACTATGCCACATACAGCAAGCTGAAACACATTGCACGCCAGCGTAATATAAAATATCTGTTTGAGACCAATGTGGGTGCCGGCCTTCCGGTAATCAACACCATGAACGACCTCATAAACAGCGGCGACAAGATATTGAAGATTGAGGCTGTATTAAGCGGAACGCTGAACTTTATATTTAACGTATTGAGCAAGGAGGTACCCATGAGCGAGGCTGTGCGCCTTGCAAAGGAGAAGGGTTACAGCGAGCCCGACCCGCGTATTGACCTATGCGGAAAAGATGTTATGCGCAAGCTGGTTATCCTTGCACGCGAGGCCGGCTATGTTATCGAGCAAGAGGATGTAGAGGCCAACCTATTCATACCCAACGAACTGTTTGAAGGCAGCCTGGAGAATTTCTGGGCACACCTGCCTGAACTCAATGAAAAATTTGAGGAGGAGCGTAAGCAGTTGGAGGCAGAGAATATGCATTGGCGTTTCATTGCAAAGTTCGAGAACGGCAAGGGTTCAGTTTCGCTATGCAAGGTTGATGAAAAACACCCATTCTACAACCTCGAAGGCAGCAATAACATAATAATGCTGAACACCGAGCGTTACAAAGACCCCATGATTATAAAGGGTTATGGTGCGGGAGCAAGTGTTACCGCTGCCGGTGTATTTGCCGACATCATGCGAATTGCAAATATCTGATTACATATATTATACCTACGAAAAAGGAGCACTGCTGTGCTCCTTTTTCGTAGGTTTATTGACAATAGTCGGCAGCTATTCCCTTGCCGGTATAAGCGGATACATAAGCCCCGACTTTTTTGACAAGCGCGCTTTTGCCGTGCCAAAGTTCAAGGCCAGGTCGAGCAGTATCGGCAGATGATTCTCGTCATCGGTAACAAAGAAATTAACCACGGTTTTCTCCTTGCCTTTTTCATCAAGTTCCACAAGAGATATCTTCAAACAGTTATATGAAAGGCCGTCATTGGCTTTTACCTTCTCCTTTCCACGGTAGATGAGGCGTTGCTCCTCTACCCTGCGACCTGTGGCTATGGGATATGATATACGCTGCCCGGGACGCATTGTCGAGAAGTCGAAATTGCGGGCATAGGCAAGCATACTCATCATATCAAACACGCCGGCATTGCAGGTATCGACACGATGTACCGGGGCTCTATCGGTGCGCGCATAGTGCTGCGACACAGCCACCTTACCCGAAGGAAGATGATTGTAGCGCACCTCGTTGAGATAACTGCGACGCCCCTGCTCCGATGACTTGCGATAATAGAGGGGGCGCACCTCTTTGCCGGGCTGATATATTGTGGTGAGGGTGTCGCGCATCCTGAAAAAGGCGTCGGCCTTCTCATTGGTACTGCTCAACAGCGACATATATTGAGCTTTCTGACCATTGTATATGGTATCGCGTATAATAAGCCTTGCACCACCGGCCTTAACCCACACAAAATGCCAATTGAAATAGAATACACACTCCAATGTTTCGCCCGACTTGTATGCAGGCTTGGTCTTTACCTTCACTGCAAGAACCGGCAGTGCAAGCAACAGCGCAAAGAGGAGCAATAAGATTCTGTTTTTCATATGCTTATTTGAATTTTCTGGTCGCGTTGCGATTCATTTTCTTCTTCTCCTTGTCGGGTTTCTGCTTGGTTACCTCCAATGGTTTCTGGGTATTTAGCGGGGCCTTTATATCCCAATCGTCCTGCTCGTACTCAAATAGAGCACGCAGGTCGAGCATGCGGGGATAGTAATACACCTCCTCGGGTTGTAAATTATCCTCATAGGAGCCGGTATCCCACTTATTGTTGCCGTTCTTGTCCATAAAAAGGCGCAACGAGTATTTACCGGGATTGATAAAATAGAAGGCGCATTTGTTATTCTCGGTTCGCGCCCTGCTTGCTACCTTTTCGCCCGATACAAGCTCAACCACGGCATCATTGCCGGTATGGGGTATTGTAAGATATAGCACAGCATAGTCGTCAAGTGTGCGATATGTCATCTTCTGCTCGAACATCTTGGAAACGCCGCCATAAAGTCCTTTGAAAGCTGCCGAATCGATTGTGAGCATATATGTCTTGCCCGGACGCCACTCGGCATATAGATTGTATGTACGTATGTTCTTATCGCTCTGTTCAAAGACAAAAGGAATGGGTGTCAATGTGGAATCGACTACCGATGACAGGTGTATCATGGATGCATCGTAGCTTGCAAGGGGTTCAATGAACGAGAATTCCACCTCGCGGTTGAAATCCATTTGCGATTTTGCATTAGATAATACTATAAGTTCCTTGGTGGGAGGCACATAAGCAGGAGGGTTATTCTCGTCGTAATCGGGAAGTTTGCTCACCATTTTAAGGAATCGCTTTTCCTCCTTGGCAAACTTCTCGGCCTCGGCCTTTATCACAGCCTCGCGACTTCTTTTTGAGGATATATACAAAGTATCGGTACGCGATACCGGCTGTTCCAGCGAGTCGAGTACGTTGTATGTTACTGCAAGTTCCAGCGTGTCTTTATAATACACGGTTGTATCCTTGAACCAATAGCGCAGGGTATCCATTGTGGCATTTGCCTCCAACACATAGGCATCGGTGTCGTCAAAATTTAGCCCTTTCACCTTGGGAAGTTCACTGTTGGGTGCAGCAAAGAACATGGTAAAATTGCTATGCTCGTCGCGCGGATATTTCATAAGGTATTGTGTGTAGAAGGGCTCCTTAAAAGCACGTAGCACAATATCGTCGGGAAGATTGCGGGTATATTCCACTGCGCGCACGGTATCTACCGTTATGCTATCGCGCCAGATAGTGTCGTTGCGCATTGCGCGTATAGCCGAGGGTGACACCACGGTTTCCAAGAATGCCAATGTCTCACTCTTCTGGTCATACAGATAGTTCCCGTTGGCATCGGCAAGGGCATAAAGGCGATACTTGCCCGGTGCCAGACCCTTAATTGAAAAACGGCCACGGCTGTCGGTGCGCGCAACACGCTCAAAGGGCAGTTTGGTGAATGCTGTATCGCTCATCGAGGAGTGAAGCCCCACCATTATACCTTTTACGGGCTCTAAATCCTCGGCATTGAGTACGGTGCCGGATACTGCAAGAGTATCGACTGATGCTCCTGTTGAGAATACATAGGCAAAGTTCTCCAAAGGATTGCCTTCGTTATTATCTACCACAGCATCGTTGAAATCTATGGAATAGGTAGTATTTGGAATTAAGCTATCATACAGCTGCACGGTAATCCTTTTACCGCTGTATTTGATTTGCGGTTGCTCAAACTGCGGAGGAGATATAACCACCTTTTCAAAAGCATTCTCGAGTTTTATGTTTTCATCGAACTCCAAAACCACCTTTCCATCGGTTACGCCTGTTGCGTTGGGCGCGGGAATACCGCCCACAAAGACAGGCGGGTCCTCGTCGAACGGACCGCCATCGGGTGTTCCAATGCTTGCACAAGCTGCAAGCATGACCACCACAAGTAGCGATAAAAGTATCTCTTTAAGCGACATATATCTATTCATTAAACGACATCATTTCCTCTATATATTGACGGCTGTTGCTCAAACGGGGCACCTTGTGCTGACCACCCAATTTACCCTTGCTCTTGAGCCAATCGTTAAAGAGGTTTTTGCGCGCTACCACTATTTCAAGTGGTTGCAGGGTTATATTCTTATAACGCTTGGCCTCGTAGTCGGAGTTTATCTGCTGTAATGTAGTGTCGAGAATCTCGGCAAAACGCTCCAACGAATCGGGCTCCTTGGAGAACTCAATGAGCCACTGATGGCGGCACTGTGCATTGGCATCCATGAACACGGGAGCCGCTGTATATTCCGATACTTGCGCACCGGTCTCTTCGCAGGCCTTTTTCAAGCCCTTCTCGGCATTATCAACAATAAGTTCCTCGCCGAAAGCATTGATAAAGTGCTTGGTGCGCCCTGATATAACAATTTTGTATGGGTCTTTGCTCATAAAGCGCACGGTATCGCCTATCATATAACGCCACAGGCCACATGAGGTGCTTATAAGCATTGCATAGTTCTTGCCTACCTCGACCTCCCACAAGGGAAGCACGCGTGGATTGGGCGAGTCGATATCCTCGAACGGTATGAACTCATAGAACACATCGTAATCTATCATAAGCATCATTGCCGAGTCGGCAGGGTCGTTCTGAATTCCGAAGAAGCCCTCACTGGCATTATATGTCTCCATATATTTCATATCGGGCTTACGGATTAGTTGCAGATACTGCTCACGATAAGGAGTGAAGGCCACACCGCCATGGAAGAATACTTCAAGATTGGGCCACACCTCCTCCACGCTGTTCTTGCCTGTGATTTCGAGCATGTGTTTGAGCACTGCCATCATCCATGAGGGCACACCCGAGAGGTTTGTTACATTCTTGGTACATGTGGCACGGGCAATTTTCTCCATCTTCTCCTCAAAATCACTTAGCAGGGCTATGGATTTATCGGGTACACGCACCATATTAACCAGCGGGTTGCAGTTTTCTATTAGAATGGCACTGAGGTCGCCCACAAGGCTGCCGGGAAGATTGTAGTTGGGAGCATGGCTGCCACCCAATATAAGACCGCGGCCCTTGAACATACGGCTCTGGGGGTTGTTGGCAAGATAGAGCGCAACAACGTCCATACCGCCCTTGTAGTGGGCATTCTGCAAACCCGCCGGGGTTACAGGAATAAATTTGCTCTTGTCGTTGGTGGTTCCCGATGATTTGGCATACCACTTGCAACGGCCCTTCCACAGCACATCCTTCTCGCCGTGGCGCATACGGTCGATAAAGCCTTTAAGCGTTTCGTAGTTCTGCACATCCACGGCTGCTGCAAATTTCTCGTAGCTTGTGCATCCTGCGTAGTTGTGCTTTACACCCCACTCTGTGTTTGCTGCCACAGACACCAATCTTTTAAGTACGTCGCGCTGAATCTTCTCTGCCTCAGTGGCATACTTTTCTATTTTCTTTACTCTGTGATTTAACAGAGACCTTAAAAGTGATGTTTCGTTCATAGTTATGTAGCTGCATAATGCTGCAACAAGGCAAATTTATGGTTTATTTACTTTTTGTAGTTATCAATTCCCTGATTCAAGAACTTGATGTATGAATCTACATCGAGGTCGAATGAATATGAACCTGCAAGAGGATTACCATCGTTATCCACAGGCACATAGAAGGGTTGTGCATTGGCGCCGAATTTATAACGCTGCAAGTAGCTCCATTTGTCGCCCACTGTGCGCAGTTTGCGTTTAACACCCTGCTCTTCAACCTCTATGGGGGTGGGAAGAGGAGTTTTATCATCGACAAAAAGAGATATTAGTACATAATCGTCGCGCAAGATGTCGGCCACACGATCGTCGGTCCATACAGAGGATTCCATGTTACGGCAGTTCACACAGCCATAGCCGGTGAAATCGAGCAATGCAGGCTTGCCCAAACGGCGTGCCATGGCCATACCCTCCTCGTAATCGGCACTTGCTGGGTGTACTTCGTTATCGTACATATTGAAGTCTTGTGTCCACATAGGGGGAGCAAATGCACTGATAGCCTTGCAGGGAGCACCCCACAAGCCGGGAATCATATACACAGCAAATGCCAATGAGATAAGTGCAACGAAGAATTTAGGCACAGAGGTCTGTTTCTCATCGGCATCATCGTGGGGGAAACGAATAATATTCAACAGATAGAGGCCGAGGAGTGCAAACAGCACAATCCAAATAGCAAGGAATGTTTCACGATCGAGCAAACGCCAGCCGTAAGCTAGGTCGGCCACCGAGAAAAATTTGAGAGCAAATGCTATCTCCACAAAACCAAGAACCACCTTGATAGTATTCATCCAACCACCCGAGCGAGGAGCTTGTTTTAGCAGTGTGGGGAAGAGGGCAAACAGCGTAAAGGGCAATGCCAACGCTAATGCAAAGCCAAGCATACCCACGGCAGGGCCAAATAGCGAGCCCGTTGTCGATACCTCTACAAGCAAAAAGCCGATGATGGGACCTGTGCAAGAGAACGACACGAGTGTAAGAGTAAATGCCATGAGGAAGATACTCAACAAGCCTGTGGTATTGCCTGCCTTTTCATCTACCTTGTTTGTCCATGAAGAGGGCAATGTAAGCTCGAAACCGCCAAGGAACGATGCTCCAAAGAGTAACAACAGCGCACAGAAGAATATGTTGAACACCGCATTGGTAGAAAGGGCGTTAAGTGCGCTCGCGCCAAAGAATATTGTAACAGCCAAGCCCAATATAAGATAGATTACGATAATTGAAACTCCATAGAACACAGCCTCACTTATTGCCTTTTTACGGCTCTTTGAGCGTTTGAGAAAGAAGCTAACAGTCATGGGGATAATGGGCCATACGCAAGGAGTGAGCAGAGCAAGGAAACCGCCACCGAAGCCAAGCAGGAATGTAATCCACAAAGAGCGTGTAGCTGTGCTGCCACTGTTCTGGAATGCCTCCAGCTTATCAATCACAGGTGTCCACAACTGCGAGAAACCATTATCTGCAACCACTGTGGCGGGCACAAGCTCGGCAGCCTCTACAACCTCGGCTGGAGTTTCGGGGGCACTGTTTGCCACAGGCAGGGGTTCTATTTTAGCCGCGGGCACCGATGCGGGTGTCTCCTTTACAACGGGAGCAGGCTTGGCGGCCGGAGCGGAAACAGCGGCAGTGCCTGTTATATTGAATTCAAAAGCTGTGGGAGGTGTGCAGTTTTCGTCGTTGCATGCGCCATACTCCAAATAGCCTTGCAAGGTATATGCACCACCGGTGAATTTAACCTTCTGTGTAAAGGAAGCCTCGCCCTCGAAATAGGATACCTGCATACCGAATACAGGGTCCATAATATCGATTGCACCCTCGGAAGGAGTGAGAACGCCAACAAGTTCGGCACCCTCTATTTTTTCAAAGGTGATAGTTGCTGCTGTGGGGCCACCCTCTCCGATATTGGTAGAGTACATATGCCACCCATCCTCAATTGTAGCGTTAAACACTATTTTACCATCGGCACCATCTGTTTCAAATTTCTGCTCGATGGTAACGGGATTGAACATCTGCGCAAAAGCAACCTGCGCAAGCACTCCCAAAAAGAGTGATAATAATAATTTTCTCATAGCTATTTTATTGATTTATTATAATTCCATTGGATTTTTTCTTATTCTCCACTCCGCGGGATAGAGGTTATTGGCCCTGTTACCCACATTTTTCACAAAACCGATGGGCGCACCGCCATACATCAACAGCAGATGCCCAATGGGTGCATCGGGAAAGGCAAGCGCCTCGCGATGCAAATAGGCCAAAGCCTGTTCACGAGCAACCTCGATACATTGAAAAGCATTGCACTGCAACGCCTCGCTCATTGCCAATTGGTGCAATGGCAGCAGTTTGTTATTCTTCACAGTTGCAAGAGGCACACCTGCGTGCAACACGCGCAGTTTCTGTTGCAATGCCATTATAACGGCCGAATGTTCCCGCGGCAAAGCCGTAATGGTTTCGCCCTGCATCATAATATCGAAATCGGCAGGGTTCTTCAACCATTTGGCAGCCTCTGTTCTCATTTTCGCCGCCGCAGGCTGCATTTTTGCCGGGCGGGGCAGTGCAACAGGCGCATCGCCCTCCTTACGCAACACTGCGAGGAAAAGGCCCTCGCCACGAGTAAAGCCGGGGATAAAACGATATACAGGCAATGCGGCATCGGCAAGCGATCCTGTTATACCCCATGAAACATCGACCTGCACGGCAAGGGGCTCTGCCCCAAGCTCATTTACTATCCACTGCACACACTCCTCATCTTCGCTTGCATTGAACGTACATGTACTATACACAAGCAAGCCGCCGGGACGCAAACAGCCCCAGATATCGGTAAGTATCTCTTTTTGACGGGAGGCACACTGCCTCACAACCGATTCGCTCCACTGCTCCACTGCAAAAGAATCTTTGCGGAACATACCCTCACCCGAGCAAGGGGCATCCACCACAATCAAATCGAAAAAGTTCTTGAAGGGGGCAAAATCGGCCGGCTCGTTCTTGGTTACAACCGCATTGGCAGAGCCCCACTTTATCACATTTTCGGCAAGTACCTGCGCACGCAACGGCATGGGCTCGTTGGAGACAAGCAGGCTGCCAACGGGCAGGCGTTGCAACAGGTGGGTGGTTTTGCCTCCGGGAGCAGCACAGAGGTCGAGAGCGCGCACCGGCTCGTTTACATACTGCTCAATTACCTGCGCAAGGAACATCGACGATGCCTCCTGCACATAGTAACAGCCGGCATGAAAAAGCGGGTCGGCAGTAAAGACCGGGCGTGTAGACAGATAATACCCTTCGGGTGCCCATGAGACAGGTTCACCGCTAATATTGGCAAACGGTTTGCGATTATTAAGACGCACACTGACAACCGGCTCCTCATCGAGAGCCGATGCAAAACGTCTGTAACGCTCCTCGCCAAAAAGAGCGCGTGTGCGTGCCTCAAAATCCTCGTTCAAAATCATTGCGCAATATATTGCCACTCGCATTTAGCCCCAAACCGCAGCATGAGGATGAAATATGCAAAATCGTTTTGACATTTCACAGCGGGTGCAAGGTATATCATCGGTTTTCGCAAGCAAAGATAGTAAAAATGAACAAATAATAACTATTATATATATAATTATCGTTATACTAATTTCAATGTATAAAAATAAATTGTATCTTCGCAGAGAAAGAAACACCTGAAAAAATGAAACAATATTTAGACCTACTTGAGAGAATACTTACAGAGGGAACAAAAAAAGAGGACCGCACGGGTACCGGTACGATAAGCGTTTTCGGTCATCAAATGCGTTTCAATCTCGAGGAGGGTTTCCCCTGCCTAACCACCAAAAAACTGCACCTGAAATCCATAATCCACGAGCTTTTGTGGTTCCTCAACGGTGATACCAACGTAAAATATCTGCAAGACAACGGGGTGAGAATATGGAACGAATGGGCCGATGAAAAGGGCGATTTGGGACATATCTACGGGTATCAATGGAGGTCGTGGCCCGGATACGACGGCGAGCATATAGACCAAATAACCGAGGTGGTGAACACCCTGAAAAACAACCCCGACTCGCGCCGCATAATTGTGAATGCATGGAACGTGGCCGATATAAAGAACATGAATCTTCCACCCTGCCACGCAATGTTCCAATTCTATGTTGCCGATGGTCGTTTGAGCCTGCAACTATATCAGCGTAGTGCCGATTGTTTTTTGGGAGTACCATTTAACATCGCATCATACTCGCTGCTGCTCCTTATGATGGCACAGGTAACAGGGCTCAAACCCGGCGACTTTGTTCACACGCTTGGCGATGCACATCTATACCTGAATCATATAGAGCAGGCAAAACTGCAACTGACACGCGAGCCGCGCAAACTACCCCGCATGGCAATAAATCCCGATGTAAAGGAGATTTTCGGGTTCAAGTTCGAAGATTTCTCTTTGGAAGATTACGACCCGCACCCCCATATAAAGGCCGAGGTATCGGTATAAAGAACAGAGCTGATACTAACAACTAAAAGAACGATACAAATGTATAAGGTTGCACTTATTGCAGCTGTGGCACAGAACAACGCCATAGGCTACAACAACAAACTTATCTATTGGCTGCCCAACGACTTGAAACGATTCAAGGAGCTTACCACAGGGCACACCATAATAATGGGCAGCAACACTTTCCGTTCACTCCCCAAGGGAGCATTACCCAATCGTAGGAACATTGTACTGTCGCGCAAAGAGAGCGAGTTCCCCGGAGCCGAGCACTTCACATCGCTCCATGAGGCATTGGCCAACTGCATCGACGAGGAAATTGTTTACATCATAGGCGGAGAACAACTATACAGGAGCGCATTGCCAATAGCGGATATCCTATGCTTAACCGAGGTTAAGGACACACCCGCCGAGGCTGATGCATTCTTCCCCGCATTTGACAAAAAGGATTGGGAAGTTATCGAGCAGATAGACCACACTGCCGATGAGAAACACAGCCACGATTATCGTTTTATAACATACCTGAAAAGAGGGTAATCCCCTCTATAAACAAGCCCGCTTCAATCCATATCGCAACAACAAAGAACCTCGGCAGCCAAGCTGCCGAGGTTCTTTATGTAAATCTCCCTCATGGGGGAGGATGTCCACTTTTAGCGCTGTGTAGAAGAATATACTATTGAAAGCGCCCATGCTTTACGCAACTCCATCTTAACGTCGGTGAGAATACCCATCTGAGTATTTACGTCGGCCTTGATAGACACCTTCATAAAAGGTTTGTCGCGCTCTGCCAAGCCTTCACGCTCGTCTTGAATATACTCGCGAATGTGCGAAACATCAGCAAACTTATCGTTCAACTGGATGCGGCTCGAAACACCAAGCTTAGCACGATAATCGCGGGTAGGCTTACCTATATATATATTTGATACCAAAGACTTGCGCTCGAGCTTCTCCAACTCGGTACCCTGAGGAATCTTAAACTCCACCTTCAACTCAACCTCACGCATTGATGTTACAATCATGAAGAAGAAAAGAATAGAGAAGATCAAGTCGGGCAATGACGAGGTGTTCAACTCAGGCATTTCTGCCTTTTCTTTCTTTCCGAACTTACTCATAATTATTTCTGATTATATGTACGGGGTTCTGCCTCCGATATCATTGTTTTATAGTACATACGACAAGCGAACTGCTGGTCTTCGTTACACTCAGCAAAGGGACGACCGAAAGTCTTTCTCGCCAATTCATCACGCAATTCGTTATAAGCACCATACAACTCGTTCTCAACCTGGAAATAGGTATCGTAGTTTGTTGCACGGTCGGTCTGCAACGATATTACGTGCTTACTGGTAACCATCTGCACACCGAATGGATCGGGTAGTTTCTCGGCATGCTTTTCGGGATAGTCGGCACGGTTATCGGGGTTAGCGATAAACTCTTTTGCCAACGCGCGAAGCTCGGTAACGGGAATAATGTAGGGAACCTTCTCACCCTGGGTGATAAGAATCTCATTATTCATGTTCACGTTCACCACCAAACTGTTACGCTTGCGAATCTTGGGAGGATCCTGCAATTGTGTTTCATCGGGTGGCTGAGGCAAACGTACCTGCAAACCGCGGTCGGTATCCATTGATGTGGTTACCAAGAAGAATATGAGCAAGATGAACGAGATGTCGGCCGTTGAGCTGGCGTTAATTCCCGGAACTTTTCTTTTACCCATTTTTATTACGCTTTAATTTTGTTAAATCCTTTGAATACACCCAAAAGGCTGAGAATAGCAGCTACCAAACATACAGTAAAAAGAACATACTGCACATAGATGCAAACATCGGCAAGAACCAATATATTCTTATCCTCAAATGCAGTGTTGTTGATGAGAATGGGAGCATCTGAAGACACTGCGTATGCAACAACAAACAGCGCAACCATAGCCACAACTGCGCCTACGCTCTTTACAGCGCCCTTGGGATCTGTCTTAATGTTGGCAACGAACTGTGTGCAGCCAAATACTACCACCAGCACAATGCCAACAGCCATCAATACATATATCCAATACATCAACAAATCGGTGTACTCGGGATCGGTAACATAGGCACCACCCGTTACACTTGACATATTGTCGTATCCCACGCAGTAGAACATAACAAGCACAAAGGCTGTTACTGCCATGAGGATATAGAATATGTAAGATGAGATTTTACTTGATAATTCAGCTTTCATAATTTAATAGTATTTAGAGCTGTTTGAAATTACTTTTTAAGGTTGTACTTTGTAAGAAGGTCGAGGAGTACGATTGAAGAATCCTCCATATCGGCTGTGATAGCCTCAATCTTACCAAGGATGTAGTTGTAGAATACCTGAAGGATAAGAGCTACGATAATACCATAGATAGTGGTAATCAAGGCCACTTTCATACCGCCGGCAACGATAGTCGGAGAGATATCACCTGCACGCTGGATTTCGTCAAACGCCATAACCATACCGATCACAGTACCCAAGAATCCGAGTGAAGGAGCCATGGCAATCAAAAGTGTAATCCATGAGCAACCATTCTCCAAGAGACCGCTCTGAACGCTACCGTAAGAAACCACTGAACGCTCAACGGTGTCAAGACCCTCATCAATACGCATCAAGCCCTGATAGCAGATAGCAGCAACGGGACCTGCTGTGTTACGGCAGATATCCTTAGCCTTCTCCACATCTTTAGCCTCCAAAGCAGCAGCGATAGACTCCATAAGCTTCTTTGTGTTTACCTGTGCAAGGCTCAAATAGATGATACGCTCAATGCAGAATGCAAGACCGATTACCATAGCGATGGCAACCAACGCCATAAATGCAGCATCACCCTCGATGAACTTTGTCTTCAAGATTTTGTGGAAACCCTCCTGCTCTGCCTCCTCAACTACAGCGGGAGCAGCCTCTTCTACGGGAGCAGCCTCCTCGGCAACAGCTGTTGAATCAGTAGCAGTTGAATCACTTACCTCTGTAGCTACAGGAGCAGCTTCGTCCTGCGCATAAACCATTTGGGTACCGAATGTAAACATACCCAACATTGCAACAATTGCAAAAAGCTTTTTCATTGTGTGTAATTTTTAAGATTTATATTTTAAGTTAATATTTATCACTAAGGCGGAAAGAGGGGGATTCGAACCCCCGATACGCTTTTGACGTATACACGCTTTCCAGGCGTGCCTCTTCAGCCACTCGAGCACCTTTCCCAACAGGCCACACCTGTCAATCGGTGTGCAAGATACGAAAAATTTCATAATCCGCACTCTATTTCACGGCAAAAGTAAGTTTTTTTTTCGAATACATAAACTTTTATGAAAAAACCTTTTGCACAAAACGCAAAAAAGAGGGATGAATGAACTTTTTTAACATTTTTACATAGTAATAAACGGAGAAAACAATATAAAATTATCTGCCGTATCAATTTATTCTTTATTTTTGCATAAAGAAAAACTATTGCCAATGCCCCAGAAGAAAGGTATATTAAAAACCATTGCCGACATAATAAATCCTTATCGCTGGATTATGCAGGCACGCAACCACGCATTTGACAGCGGTTTGCTGCCACAGCGTTCATTCGGCGCACCCATTATATGCATAGGCAACATCACCGTTGGCGGCACAGGCAAAACGCCACAAACAGAATATCTTATAAGGCTGTTGAAAGAGCAATGGAAGATTGCCGTATTGAGCCGTGGCTATGGAAGAAAGACACATGGATACATAAAGGCCGATGAAAAGACCACCATGCCCATGATTGGTGATGAGCCGTTCCAGATTAAAGAGAAATTCCCCGACATTACCGTTGCCGTGTGCGAGAAACGCGCAGTGGGAGCAGCCAATCTGCTTGCCGGCGAAAACGCTCCGTCGGTCATTCTGCTCGACGACGCCTACCAGCACCGCCATATAAAAGCCGGGCTATACATATTACTTGTGGATTATAACCGCCCCGTGTGGAGCGACTGCACACTGCCGTTCGGCAGGCTGCGCGAGCATGAAAACGGCAGCCGGCGTGCCGATATTGTGATAATCACCAAGTGCCCCGCCGATATAACGACGCAACAAATGGAGCATTGCCGTAAAAGCCTAAAAACAAAAGAGGGTGCGCCTGTGTTTTTTTCAAGAGTGGAGTATGGCGGCATATACCCGCTCTTTGCAAACATGCAAGAAGAGCACAGAGCCATCAAGCAAGGCGACAACGTGCTGTTACTCACCGGTATAGCAAAGCCGGCACCGCTAAAAAAAGAGATAGAAAACAAGGGAGCCCGAGTAGCCCTTATGCAATATGCCGACCATCACGACTTTTGCGATGGCGACATAAAGGATATTGCTGCGGCATACAACAGATTGGATGGTAATAAATTTATATTGACAACCGAAAAGGATGCCACTCGTCTGCGTCGCATGCCCGGCCTGCCGCAAGAGATTAAAAGCAATATTTATGCCATACCTATTGAGACAAAAATAATTGATGATAAAGAAAAAATGTTTAACCAAATAATTTTAGATTATGTTACAGAAAATTCAAGAAACAGCTGAGTTTTTGAAATCAAAAATGACTACAGCACCCGAAACTGCAATAATTTTGGGTACCGGCCTTGGCAGCTTGGTTAATGAGATTACCGACAAATACGAGATTAAATATGAAGATATACCCAACTTCCCCCTTTCAACCGTAGAGGGGCACTCGGGCAAATTGATATTCGGCAAGCTGGGTAACAAAGAGATTATGGCCATGCAGGGCCGTTTCCACTTTTACGAAGGATACTCTATGAAAGAGGTAACATTCCCTGTACGCGTTATGCGCGAGCTTGGAATCAAAACCCTCTTTGTATCCAATGCGGCAGGTGGCATGAGCCCCGATTTCATCATCGGCGACCTTATGATTATCACCGACCACATCAACATGTTCCCCGAACACCCCTTGCGTGGCAAGAACATCCCCTATGGCGACCGTTTCCCGGATATGAGCCAGGCATATAGCCCCGAACTCATCGCCATGGCAAAGGAGATTGCCAAAGAAAAGGGTATCCGCGTGGTTGAGGGCGTATATCTTGGAACCCAAGGCCCCACATTCGAAACTCCATCGGAGTACCGAATGTTCCACCGCATGGGCGGCGACGCTGTGGGCATGTCAACCGTTCCCGAGGTTATCGTTGCACGCCACTGCGGCATCAGAGTATTCGGAATTTCTGTTATCACCGACCTGGGCGTTGAAGGCAAAATTGTCGAGGTGAGCCACGAAGAGGTACAGAAGGCTGCCGATGAGGCACAACCCCGCATGACAACCATCTTCCGCGAGATTGTAAACAGAGCATAACACCACAGACAGCATGAACACAAACAAACGCACCGAAATATCCACATTGGGTGAGTTTGGGCTCATAGAACACCTTACAAAGGAGCTAACCCCTGCCAACAAAGAGACCCGGTTGGGGGTGGGCGACGATGCCGCCATACTATGTTATGACAGCAGCGAGGAGGTTCTCTTGAGTACAGACCTGCTCATGGAAGGCATAAATTTCGACCTCACATACTTCCCGCTATCGCACCTTGGCTACAAGGCGGCGATGACGAGTTTCTCGGACATCTATGCGATGAACGGTACACCCAAACAGCTAACAGTGTCTATTGCAGTGAGCAAAAAATTTTGCATTGAGGATTTAGAGGATTTCTACCAAGGCTTGAAACTCGCCTGCAATCGGCACAACGTGGATATTGTGGGTGGCGATACAAGCGCATCGGTAACCGGCCTTGCAATAAGCATAACCGTTGTGGGTACCGCCCCCAAAGGCACAACAGTAAAACGTAGCGGTGCAAAGGAGACCGACCTGATATGTGTGAGTGGAAATTTGGGAGCCGCGTACATGGGACTGCAACTGCTTGAACGCGAAAAAATCGCTGCCGACGGCAAGGACATACAGCCCGATTTCTCGGGCAAGGAGTACATTCTGGAACGCCAGCTCAAGCCCGAAGCCCGCAAAGACATCATTGAAAAACTTCGCGAGGAGGGGATAAAACCCACAGCAATGATTGATGTGTCTGACGGCCTGTCATCGGAGCTCATGCATATATGCAAGCAGAGCAAAGCCGGCTGTCGCATATACGAGGAGCGCATCCCTATCGACTACCAGACAGCGATAATGGCCGAGGAACTGAACCTCAACGTAATAACCTGCGCGCTAAACGGTGGCGATGACCACGAACTGCTCTTCACCGTACCCATTGCCGACCACGAAAAGGTTGCTGCCATGAAGGATGTCCGCATCATCGGGCACATTGTGAATGAGAGCATGGGGCTCGCATTGATAACCCGCGATGGCGTGGAGATGGAATTGAGAGCGCAAGGCTGGGTAGCCAACGATAAATGAACGGAATGATACTGCACAACGTAATACAAACAATTTTTGTAATTGCCGGCATAACAGCCATGCTTGCAGCCATGTTCAATTGGGATTGGTTCTTCACCGCCCGCAACGCCGAGTTCATAGTAAAGCGGCTGGGGCGCAACGGGAGCAGAATTCTCTATGGTACAGCAGGGTTGCTGTTTATCATTGCCGCTGTATATTTCTATTACAAGGTAGCTGCCATAAGGTAATAAAATTAAAACGAGCATTACGTGTAATGCTCGTTTTAATTTTATTTATGCGTTCCCACTATTTTAGTTGCGGGAAGTTCGCTATTGCGTTTATCCACATTGGCAACCAACGATGCCGCCACCTGCATAAAAGCCTGCCCGTCGGGAGTATCCTGCCTCATGGCTATGGGAACACCCGCATCACCACTCTCACAAATGCTTTGCACAAGCGGAATCTGCCCTATCAATGGGATTTTGAACGCCTCGGCCATGCGTTTGCCACCCTCTTTACCAAATATATAATACCTGTTGTTGGGCAACTCGGCAGGTGTAAACCACGCCATATTCTCTACAACGCCAAGAATGGGCACACCCACCTTCTCGTTCACAAACATATTAACACCCTTGACGGCTGCTGCCAACGACACCTCCTGTGGGGTTGTTACAACCACAGCGCCGGTTATGGCAAGGCTTTGAACAATGGTTAAATGAATATCGCTTGTGCCGGGAGGCAAATCGATAAGGAAATAGTCGAGTTCACCCCAATTGGCATCGGCTATAAGCTGTTTCAGGGCATTGCTCGCCATTGAGCCTCGCCACAGGATTGCCTGGTCGGGATCGACAAAAAATCCTATCGACAATATCTTTACACCATATTTTTCTATGGGTTGTATAAGGTCGCGCCCATCGATATTCTCGCTATACGGGCGGGCATCTTCCACACTGAACATCTTGGGAATCGAAGGGCCGAAAATATCGGCATCGAGCAAGCCCACCTTGTAACCCAAGCGGGCAAGTGCTATGGCCATATTGGCCGATACGGTGGATTTACCCACACCTCCTTTGCCCGACGATATGGCTATCACATTCTTCACTTGTGGAAGGAACTTACCAACCTCGGGGCGTGCAGCCTGACGAGATACCACTGATATGTTGCCTACAATCTCAACATCCTTGCCCACATAAGTGAGGATAGCAGCCTCGGCCGATTTCACCACAGAACGGATGAAAGGGTCGGTAGGCTTGTCAAAGATAAGCGAGAAGGAGACTTTGTTGCCGTCGATGCGTATGTTATCATCGACCATCTCGGCCTCTACAAGATTCTTTCCGTTACCCGGATAGCGCACCTTGGCGAGCGCATCTAATATAAGTTTTGGATATAATGCCATAGTTCTTAAAATTCGTAATCAACATCGGCACGCAATTCGCATACCTCCTTACAATAGGCTGCAACAGTTTGGTGAGCGGGGTGTATCTTATAACGCCCAAGCGCCTCGCTGTTTTCAAAGGTGGAAATAAGTACCGCATCGTAGCCTGTTGCCGAAGGGTTCTCGTTCACGCCCACCTCCATGGAGATAATATCGGGCACCACGCCCACAAGAGCCTCCAAATGCTCCTTTATATACCGCGCGTGTTCCACACGGCTTTTATTGGCGGCACCATCTACAAAGCGCCACATTACTATATGTTTAAGCATAATATATAGAAGTTTTATCGTGAAAAAGCTCTATTGCAAAACAAACATTATTTGCTTGTCTGCAAGCTGCTGCGCTTGCTGCGGTTGTAGCTGCGATACTCATCAAGTTCAATCTCAACATCGGGCTCCACAAAGGTAGTTTTACCTGCAAGCCCAAAGGAGATATATTTGATTGTGAGGCCACGCTCCAACCACTGCGATTCATAATATGTGCGAATGGAGAGTATATCGCTCACGCACTCCTGTGCATACACATCATTTATACACTCCTTCACCGGCAGAGCATTCACCTTTGTTACATATTTTGTATATGTAAACATGAAATTACTATCGGTTTTCAAATGCACCACGGCATCGGGGGCAAGGATTTTGCTGTAACGCTGCAAAAAGAGCGATGATGTGAGACGCTTGGTGTATTTCTTCATCTGCGGGTCGGGGAAAGTGAGCCATATCTCACTTACCTCGCCGGGCGCAAAAAAGTGGTCGATAATTTCAATTGTCGTGCGCAGGAAACCCACATTGGCGAGGTTATTATTCAGTGCATCGGTGGCACCGGTCCACATGCGCGCCCCCTTGATATCCACACCTATGAAGTTCTTGTCGGGAAAACGGCGCGCCAGCGCCACAGTATATTCGCCACGGCCGCAACCAAGTTCAAGCACTATGGGATTGTCGTTCTTAAAAAAATCCCGGCCCCAATGCCCTTTCATTTCAAATGGGCGAGCATCACCCATAGAAAAGTGATGCTCTATCACATTGGGATATTGTGCCATGTCGGCAAATTTCTTCAATTTTCCTTTACCCATAGCAACCTGTCATGCAATAATTCGGTTTTCTTGTTCACTCTTCAAATCTTCGTAGAAGAAGGCCAGAGTTCTTGATATATACGGATTTATCCAAAGGAAACCAATACCCAGCGACACTATTCCCAAAATATACCAACCAATAAATGAGAGTATCAACAAGAAGTAATCCATCTTGTGCCCCTTCATCATGGCCATGCTGCGCTCTATTGCCCCATTATATGAGAGTGTAGGCTCATCGCGCAGAATGTAAAGTGTCTGCGAATATGATATAGACTTTACAACGCCCGGAATAACGAGCAACAGCAACCACAAAAGTATATACACAACCATAAGAATGTATGTGCCCGTGATGCGCGAATAGTCGTTATAACCTTCGAACAACGCCTGCACCTCTATAGCCTTGCCACTACGCAGATTATCGAGAAACATTATATTATATGAATAGGCAAGCGGTGCCGTGAGCAGCATGGTTATAATACCCGCTGTTATGTCTATTGACGATACAATGCAAGTAATTGCAAAGTAAACCAATGTGAAAACAGCCGCTGAGCCCCAATTGCCGCTCAACGAATCCCAAGCAGTTCCTCTATAAACAGATAAAGATTTCATACTATAAAAAGCGTTAATTAGATATCCAATACTGTTACCCAACCATATTTATCGGGCTCGTCGCCATACTGAATGGCACGCAGATGCTCGTATAGTTTAGTACACACAGGCCCGGGCTTGCCATCCTTGGCAAAGACATAGGATTTACCTGTTTCAAGGTCGTCGATGCGCTCAATAGGCGATATTACCGCTGCTGTACCGCACGCACCGGCCTCCTCAAATGTAGAGAGCTCCTCCTCGGGGATTGGGCGCACCTCAATTGTCATACCCATATCCTTTGCAATCTGCTGCAAACTGCGATTGGTTATTGATGGCAGAATGGAGGTAGAGAGCGGTGTAACGTATGTGTTATTCTTGATACCGATGAAATTGGCTGCACCGCACTCGTCTATATATTTTTTCTCTTTTGCATCGAGGTAAAACTCGCATGAGTATCCCTTCTCATGCGCCAACTGATTGGCACGGAGGCTTGCAGCGTAGTTGCCACCCACCTTGTACTTTCCTGTTCCAAGGGGAGCAGAACGGTCGTATTCACGAATAATAACATAGGGATTGGTAGAGAAACCGCCCTTGAAGTATGGCCCCACGGGGGTAACGAATATAATGAACATATACTCCGATGCAGGGTGAACACCCACCTGTGCGCTTGTACCTATGAGCAAGGGGCGTATGTAGAGCGATGCACCACTCTCGTAGGGGGGTATATAATCTTTGTTAAGTTCCACCACCTTGGTTACCATATTGCGGAACAACTCCACACTAACCTGTGGCATGAGAATACCATCGCAGGTACTCTGCAGACGCTCGGCGTTGGCCTCCAAACGGAAAATTCTCACCTTGCCATCCTTGCCACGGAAAGCTTTGAGGCCCTCAAAAGCCTCCTGACCATAGTGCAAGCATGTTGCAGCCATGTGCATGTTTATATATTCATCGGAGCAAATCTCAATTTCGCCCCAAGCGCCGTTGCGATAGCAACAACGAACATTGTAGTCGGTTTTTCTATACCCAAACCCAATGTTTGACCAATCCAAATCTTTCATATCTTGTTTTCTATAATATTTTCGTTATTTCTGCAAAGATAGCGCAAGCCACCTATTAAAAAAAGGAGTTAGGCAACTTTTTTTATCATAATACGGCCCTGCTTGTCGTGTATATCGGCAAAATGCAGCGACAATGCTTGTGCAAACAAAGGGGTTACTCCTCCGATATATTCTGCAGAACAGCCTTTACCTCCTCATCCACTTTATATAGCTTGCTTTTGCAGAATTTGATGATTTCATCGGCCTCTTTCAGCACATCGACAAGGCCGTCTATATCCATTTTACCACCTTGAACATCGTTAATTATAGCCTCCAAGCGCTCCATTGCCTGCGCGTATGTCATATTATTATCCATGATTTTTATTTGTTTTCATCTACTATACTTGTGAAACTTCCCCCCGCCACAGTGGTAACCACCCGAGTTCCGGGCGACACATCGGCAAGCGAGCGTACTGCTTTGCCACCCACACGGGTAATACTATACCCCATCGCAAGCACATGAGAGGGCGATGCCGCATTTATCGCCTGCTTATATAAATCGAGCTTGTGTTCCTGCTTTTGCAAATAGAGCGCAGTGAACACCGGCAGGCGCTGTAACAGAGTGTTCAATCGCATTTTGCATGCCGCAAGCGTGTCGTTTACAGCAGTTGCTATGGCATGCCCCGCCTCGTCTATGGCTGCCGCTTGCGCCGCCATTGCGTGTATAAGGAGTTCGGCTGCCGCAGTAGGGGTTTTAACGCTTGTGTGAGCCACGGTATCGAGCACTGACACATCGCGCTGATGCCCTATACCGGTGATTACAGGCAAGGGAAATTGAGCGCAGTTATTGGCAAGGTCGTAGGTATCAAAGCAGGAGAGGTCGCTCGTGGCACCACCGCCACGAATTATCACCACCACATCCCAAAATTCTATATTTTCGGCAATTTTGTCGAGCGCAGCTATAATCCCCGGCTCAACCTTGTTGCCCTGCATCGGTGCCGGGAAAAGGGCCGGGTAAAAGACAAAGCCATAGGGGTTACGGGCAAGCTGGTCGCAAAAATCGCCATAACCCGCTGCATACGACGACGATATAACTGCTATGCGCTGTGGCAACAACGGAAAAGAGAGTTCCTTGTTCAAATCCAAAACCCCCTCGCTTGCAAGGCGGTCTATAACAGCCTTGCGCCTGCGCGCGGCATCACCCACGGTAAAGGCCGGCTCTATGTCGCACACATCGAGCGAATAGCCGTATAGTTCGTGAAAAACCACGGTAACCTTCAACATCACCTTCAGACCCACGGAAAAGGGTGTTCCTGTCTGTTCAAGGAAATATGGTTTCAGCAGAGAATATATGCGTGCCCAAATGGTTCCACGCGCCTTTGCTACAAGGTCGTCGGCAGCCTCATCGCGCTCAACAAGTTCTATGTAGCAATGCCCCGCAGCCGTTTCGCGCACCTCGCTCAACTCGCCCACCACCCAACAGGCTGTGGGGAAATTCTGCGCAAGCGCTCCACGTACAAGATTATTCAGCGCAAAAAGGGTTAACGGCTCTTCATTCATCATTCTTTATCCATTGGTTTATACCGCGTTGCGATGCTATGGAAGCACCCCCAACTATCATATTATCTTTGTAAAAAACTGCCGACTGCCCCGGCGTTACCGCCGATACATCCTGCAACAGATGCAGCAACCATAACCCCTCGGCAACCTTCACCGGAGGCTCGCATGGAACGGGGCAACCACGGTAGCGTATGCGCACTTGCAAATTATCAAATGGTACATTGCCCACCCATGAAGGCTCCTCGATGAGCATATACGATGCCAGCAGTTGTTCCTCGGTGCCAAGCATCACTGTGTTTTTTGCAGCATTTATTTTAAGCACATAAGCGGGATGTCCAAGCGCAATGCCAAGCCCTTTACGTTGCCCTATTGTATAAAACGGGAAACCCGCGTGGCGACCTATCACACGGCCGCAAGTATCCACAAACGGGCCTCCGCCGAATTTTGCATCTATATCGGGAACGTTTGCACGCAGAAAATCGCGATAATCGCCCGGAATAAAACATACCTCCATACTCTCGCCATCCTCGGCAGCCCTTTCAAGGCCGTGCTCTTTCAGATAGGCAAGCACATCGCTTTTTTCCCAATCGCCAAGCGGGAAAAGTACACGTCGCAGCTGGTTTTGTGTGAGACGCCATAGGAAATAGCTTTGATCTTTACGATGGTCGCTCCCAGCACAAATATAGACCTTTTCATCGATGGTTCTCAACTGAACATAGTGCCCCGTGGCTATATACGTGCAGCCTAATCTGTCGGCCCAATCCTCGAGCACCTTGAATTTCATAGACGGATTGCAATTAACGCACGGATTGGGGGTAAAGCCTTGCAAATAAGCATCTATAAAGGGCTGTATCACGGCTGCACGAAACTCCTCGCGTATATCTGCAACGTGATGTTCTATCTCCAATTTTGCGGCAAGTTCCGATGCCGCATCAGCAGCCTTTAACGATGCATCGCAAGTAACAAGCGTGAGGCCGCACACGCGGTACCCTGCAGCAAGCAGCATGCTGCACACCGCCGTGCTGTCAATACCTCCACTCATGCCCACAAGCACACTCTTTGAGTTACGTTCCACCATTGCCATAAGTATTATTTACTCCGATAAAAAGGGCAAAAACATAAAAAAACAATAAAACCTCTTTTTTCTGCCCGCCTCTTTCACTATCTTTGTTGCAAAGATATACATTTTAACACATATATGAACGAGGCAACCAAGAAAAAAGTTCCTACCGAGCTGGGCACAGAAAAGGTGAGCAAACTACTCACGCAATACGCAATTCCCGCCATCATTGCACAAACAGCGGCATCGCTCTATAACATGATAGACAGCATCTTCATCGGGCAAGGCGTGGGGGCTCTTGCCATTTCGGGGCTTGCCACCACATTCCCCTTCATGAACCTGTCGGCAGCCTTCGGAGCCATGGTGGGCTTGGGTGGCGCCACGCAGCTATCGGTAAAACTCGGGCAGAGGGACTACGATTCGGCAAAACTTATTTTGGGCAATATTGTAACGCTCAACATCATAGTAGGAGTTTTATTTGCAGGGGTTTCACTCCTCTTCCTCGACAAGGTTCTCTTCTTCTTCGGCGCAAGCGAGGCCACATTGCCCTACGCCCGCAGTTTCATGGAGGTTATTTTGCTTGGAAACATCGTTACCCATCTCTATTTTGGAATTAACGCCGCCTTACGAGCATCGGGGCACCCGCAACAGGCGATGATTGCCACTATAATAACCGTTGTTGCCAACATAATCCTGGCTCCCATCTTCATCTATCTGTTCAATTGGGGAATAAGAGGAGCCGCACTTGCCACCATCATAGCGCAGTGTACCACCCTGGTATGGCAGATACGCCTTTTGAGCAATCCCAACGAGTTGTTGCACTTGCAGCGCGGAATATACAAACTGAAAAAGGACATTGTAAAGGCCATTTTAAGCATCGGCATGTCGCCTTTCTTTATAAATGCGGCAGCCTGCCTTGTGGTCATTATTGTAAACAAAGGGTTGCGCACATATAGCGCCGACGGCGACATATCCATTGGAGCATACGGAATATCGAACCGCGTGGCATTTATTTTTGTAATGATAGTTCTGGGCCTCACACAAGGCATGCAGCCCATTGTGGGTTACAATTTCGGAGCCAAGCAGTACAAGCGAGTTACAGAAGCATTGAAACTCACCTGTATATGCGCCAGCATTGTTATGATTATTGGATTTATACTCAACGAGTTCATGCCCGAGATAATTGCTCGCGCCTTTACCACCGACAGCGCGCTTATAGCAAGTTCGGCAAAGGCCATGCGTATAATGTCGCTTGTGATGCCTCTTATCGGATTCCAAATGGTAACTACAAACTTTTTCCAAAGTATCGGCATGGTCAAGAAGTCCATTTTCCTGTCGCTCACCCGCCAGATGCTATTCCTCATTCCTTTGTTGATTACTCTACCCTTGTTCCACGGCGAGGATGGCGTGTGGTACAGCATGCCTATTTCCGATTTTGTTGCAGCCGTGCTCACAATAATAATGTTGAAAGTTCAGTTCAGCAGTTGGAAAAAGAAAGAACTTATTTAACTAACATACAACATACATAATATGGAGAAAATCATAATAACAATAGGCCGCCAGCTTGGCAGCGGAGGTAAAAAGATTGCCGAAAAGATAGGCGAGAGGATGCATCTGCCTATATACGACAAGAAACTGCTTGAAGCCGCAGCAATAGAGAGTGGGCTCGATGCCAGCGTTTTTGCCGGTGCCGACGAGAGAGAGTCGGACAGTTTCCTTGGCGGTTTGTTCAGTATACACGGCTCACTATCCAATTTCCTCTCGGGCGGTGGCAGTTGCATGGAGAGCGACCAACTTTTCCAAATACAGAGCGAGGCTATAAGAAACATTGCACAACGCGAAAGTTGTATAATCATAGGGCGCTGCGCTGAATATGTACTGCGCGACCAACCTCGCATGATAAGCATCTTCATAACAGCGAACAGCGACGACCGCATACGTCGCATTGCACGCAAAGAGAGAGCTACCGAAGAACAGGCACGCGAGCTGATGGAGAGAGGCGACAAGAAACGCCGTTCATACCACGATTACTACGCTGCAACACATTGGGGAGAGGCTGCATCTTATGACCTCTGCATAAATTCTTCACTTTTAGGTATCGACGGAACAGCCGACTACATCTGCAATTTCATACGCGCACGATTCGAGCTATGAAAAGAATTGGTCTGCTGAGCGACACACATAGCTGCTGGGACGACCGCTACCTCACGCACTTCAACGACTGCGACGAGATATGGCACGCGGGCGACATCGGTTCAATGCGCATCATAGAGCAGTTGGAGGCACACCGCCCCGTGAGGGCTGTGTGTGGCAATATCGACGGTCCCGAGGTGCGTTTCCGTTTTTCCGAAGTGGCACGATTCACCATCGAGGGATGCAATGTGCTTATGAAACACATTGGCGGCTACCCGGGGCACTACGACCCATCTATACGCAATACCATTTACAAAGAACGCCCGCAACTGTTTGTATCGGGACATTCGCACATACTTAAAGTAATGTACGACAAAACAGTCGGATGCCTGCACATAAACCCCGGCGCAGCAGGCAAGCAAGGATGGCAGCAGGTGCGTACAATTATAAAATTCACCATCGACAATGGCGAATTCAAGGAGATCAAGGTAATCGAACTTGCATAAAACAAAAATCTTTCAATATATGATTAAAAGACTTATTTTAAGCGCAATGGCATGCCTTGCCATTGCCACTACGTTTGCCGACGAGGGTATGTGGTTGCCCACGCACATCAAGGAGCGCATAAAGGATATGCGCAAGATGGGATTCAAACTAAAAGCCGATGATATCTATTCGGCCGAAAGACCATCACTTAAAGATGCTGTGGTACAGTTTGGAGGAGGCTGCACGGGAGAGTTCATATCCGATAAGGGCCTGCTGCTCACAAACCACCACTGCGGTTACAGTTCCATTCAAAAATTGTCATCTGTGGAGCACGATTATCTCACCTATGGCTATTGGGCAAAATCGATGGAGGAGGAGCTGCCCGTTCCCGGGCTCACAGTGAGCCTCCTTGTGAGCATGGAGGATGTTACCGAACGCCTTGCCAACGGGGAAAACAGCGCAGATATCATCGCGGCAGCAACAAAGGGCAAAGGCTGCCAAGCATCTATCGAGAGCCAATATTACGGCAACCAGCATGTTCTGTATGTATATCAAACCTACCGCGATGTGCGCCTCGTTGGTGCGCCCCCCTCGTCGATAGGTAAATTCGGTGGCGACACCGACAATTGGATGTGGCCACGCCACACAGGCGATTTCTCGATATTCCGCGTATATGCAGACAGCGACAACCAACCCGCCGATTATAGCAAAGACAATATCCCCTACCACCCTAAAAAACATTTTAAGATATCTACAAAAGGGGTGCAGGAGGGCGACTTTACCATGATTTATGGTTTCCCCGGCAATACACAGGAGTATGTTATTTCCGATGCCGTGGAGTATGTGGCAAATGTTTCGAACCCCATGAAGATAGCCCTGCGCACGCAACGCTTGGAAACCATTACCGAGGCGCAAGCAAAGGATCCCGCTGTGCGCATAGCATATGCATCCAAGCATGCCAACATTGCCAATGCCTGGAAAAAGTGGCAGGGAGAAAGTTTAGGACTCCAAAGATTGGGTACAATAGAGAAGAAACAGAAGTATGAGACCGACTTTGCGGCATGGGCCGCCGACAAGCCGCAATATGCGACCCTGCTTGATTCCATGCGTGCCTCATATGCAAGCACCGCAAAAGGATATTTCGTGCGCGAGCTTTTCAACGAATCGGTGGGAGCCATTGAGGCATACGGCATTGCACGCAGGCTGCGAAACGCCGCACAGGAGATGAGTGAAGAAGAATTGCAAGCCACCCATAAGAAATTGCTCACAGATTACAATCAACAGATTGACCGCACCATCGCCACACAGATGCTCACCGAATTCATGGCTCGCATGCCCAAGGAGTACATTCCGCAAGCACTTACCGACGGCATCAACAGCCGGGGAGGTATAAAGGAATATGCCGACAGCCTATACGACAATACAAAAATATTGAGCGTGGCAACACCCGGCAAGGAGCAATTGCTCGCCGACCCCATGCTGGAGTTTGAAAAACTATTTCACGAGATAACAAGGAAGAACAGTGCCTATGCCTACCGCAACATCAGCAACGTGCCTGCCATTGAAAAATGGTACAAGACATACATGCAGGCATTACGCGAATGGGACTGCGACAGAGCTTTCTACCCCGATGCAAACTTCACTCTGCGCGTGGCATACGGAACAGTTTGCGGTTACGAGAATGTTGATGGCGAGTACCACACACACCTATCTACACTCGATGGAGTAATAGCCAAAGAGAACCCCGAGATTTACGATTACGACATACCGCAAGCACTGCGCGATATATACAAGAACAAGAGCTATGGACAATGGAGCATAGATAAGAACGGAAAAGCCACCATACCCGTATGTTTCCTTGCATCGAACCACACATCGGGCGGAAACTCCGGCTCACCCGTAATAAACGGCAAGGGCGAGCTCATTGGAATAAATTTCGACCGCACGTGGCGCTCCACAATGAGCGATATAGAATTCGACCCCTCTATCTGCCGCAACATATCGGTTGATATCCGTTACGTTCTTTTCATTACAGACCGCATAGGCGGTGCCAAATATCTGCTCAGCGAGTTAGGAGTGAAATGATATAAACTCATAAAAATAAGAGCAGCCCGCATCAGATGATGCGGGCTGCTCTTATTTACAAATCTGCCGACAACGGTTATCTCTTATAGAATTTCTCGCCCGCGATTATATAAAAGCCACGAGGCAGATTATCGAGTGCAGAGGCTGCGCGAACGGCTGAACGCACACATACACCTTGCATATTATATACATCCACAACAGCAGCCTCGTCGGTTACAATATCTTCAACACCTGTGGTACTCACAGGCGATTTTGCATAGATATTCACCGACTTCTGTGTTCCTTTGTAGCAAGAGAAACGAGGCGAGGATGCGTTGTACTGCAATATATTACGTGTAAATGCACCCTGCGCGGCGAGAACAGCCGAGCCATCGGCCGAAATCTCTATCAACCAGCTTGCATCGTCGCAAAGCGCCTCAACCGAGCTAACGTTATTGCTACTGCTTGATGCGGCAGAGAGGTAGAGGCCATCGACATTAATGGCAAATGTGCCCTCTTTGGTACCCTCTTCGAGCAGTGCAATCTGCGTGCCTTCGGGATATGATGTTATTTTGTTCGATTCTATTACCGCACCCGCGATGCTTGCGCGATATTTACCCGATTGCGCGCCCATGACTATATCGGTGTATGCAATTATTATAGAGTCGCCTGCGGTGAGTGTGGAAGCCGATGTTACAAGGGTAAATTCCTCGAAAGGATAGTTACCGCCGTTGCCACCTGTGCCCACATTGCCGGTATCGTCGCCATCGCCACCTTCATCGGTATTATCATCATCGCCATCGGTATTGTCATCGCCACCTGCGGCTTCGGTTGCAGAGACCACAAGGTTCTTAACCTCCCATGTTCCTGCCTTGGTGGTTGTAGATGTATATTTGAAAGCTATCGTAACATTATCCTTACCCATGTACTTGGTTGGCAATGCTATATCACCTGTTTGTGTAAATGCCCAATCGGTGTTGTTCTGAACAATGGAGAAATCAATAACCTCCCATGTGGCCGTTGCAATATCGCCTGTATAGTTGTCGCTTATGAGCAATTGATTGCGCTGGGCCACCATGCCTGTTTCGTTATACTTTGTTACATACTCAAAAGAGAGTTTTGCCCCCTCGGCATCGGTGAGATCCATTGAGGGAGAAACAAGCCAGCTTTCGGCCGCATAGTTTGTATATGTATCACTCTCGTATGCCGAAATGTATGCACAGCCATACTTGTTGGTCCATTCGTGTGTGCCTGCGGCATTTACCACGGTAAACTCGCCAAGCGATGATGAGAACGACTCCATTATATATACCTTGGAATCGGTGTTATCACCGGCACCGCCGCTCACTTCGCCCGACAGGCTGAATACATAGTTTACAGAATCGCCCCACACATAGTCGGCCAACTGCGGGTAATCTACATATGGGTTACGGTTGCCTTGAATAGAATATACAGCATTGTTGCGTGCAACCTCCTTGGCGCTGACAGGGTCCTGCTTGTGCCATTTTAGAAGGAGCTCGACAGCCCAAGGCTTGAATGTGGGATATGTACTGTTTTCGTAGTTCATCCAGGTATATTGATAGGTAAGATTCTGGTAGCAGGTAAACATATACATATAGGTGCGTGCAAAATCGCCTTTATACTCATCACAAGGCTCAAAAGCATTCACGCTGCTGCCGTTGATGGTAGCCTTGCCCACAAAAGTAACACCATTGTCCCAAGAAACCGACTCTAATTCGGCCAGGGGGTAGTTACCCTTACGGCTGTTGGCATCCGCATCAGAGGGATTCAGGTGGTGCAGGTCGCAGTAGGCATCGTTTTTGCCACCACCCCACCAGCTCTTTGCAACGCTGTGCTCAATATTCATATCGCTTATAGCCGCACCCTTATCGCCAAAGTAACGTACCTCGGGCGAGTACATATCGTAAACACGGTTGGTAACCGGGTCGCGGTCGGTGGAATAGAATGCACCCCAAGTGGATGCAGAGCCACTGCCATATGAGATACGCTCGTGTACTCTTATAAGGTTATACAATGCGTCTTTCAATGTAGCACCACCCTTCACACCATCAATAGATGTGTAATACTCTGACTGAGCCGTTGCCAATGTTACAAGCAAAACGGCTACGAGAAAGCATAAATTTTTCTTAATAGTTTGCATATAAAATCTGATTTTAGGCTTAGAAAGCCTTTACATTATATTAAAAATCGTTGTGCAAAGTTAAGGCTTATTTTTTAGAATAATGCGTGTTCTTATAAAATATATTTATAACTTTGTGTTTTGAATTATACAAAACTCAACAACATGGAAAAGGAAAAAGAGAAACTGTTTAGTGAATTCTCGCCTGTTACCGCAGAGAGCTGGAAAGAAAAAATTGTAGAGGACTTGAAAGGTGCCGACTACGACAAGAAGATGATTTGGAGAACAAGCGAGGGATTTAATGTAAACCCGTTCTATCGCAAAGAAGATATAGTAAAAGGTATAGCCGACACAATGCCCGGTGAATACCCCTACACCAGAGGCAACAAAGCCGATAACAAATGGCTCATAAGAACAGAACTAACCACCGACAACCCTGCCGAAGCAAATGCCAAAGCGCATAAACTAATAAAGGAGGGAGTAACCTCAATAGGTTTCAAGGTGAAGGGCAAGATGGTTTCGGCCGAATTTATAGAGCAACTGCTTGCCGGCATTGATGCACAGGAGGTGGAACTGAACTTTGACGTGTGCCAAAAACGCACACCCCTTTTTGCCACGTTATTCGTAGCGCACTGCAAAAAACAGAATTTCGACCTCAATCGCATTCAAGGCTCATTCAATTACGACCCCATAGGCAAGGAGCTATGCAAAGGCGTTGCCATTGAGGACTATGCACTGACCGCAAAGGATTTAATTGAGGCCACACAGGAACTGCCTCTGTTCCGTTGTCTTGCAGTAAACAGCGCAAAGCTATGCAACAGCGGTGCGTATATCACACAGGAACTTGGTTACGCCCTCGCATGGGGCAACGATTATATGCACACAGCCACCGAGGCTGGCGTGCCTGCCGACATCGCTGCAAGCAGCATAAAATTCAATATGGGCATATCAAGCAATTTCTTCATGGAGATTGCAAAATTCCGCGCAGCACGTATGCTGTGGGCTAAAATAGCCGAACAATACGCCTCAAGCAAAGAGTGTTGCAAGATGGTGGTACATGCCGAAACCACATCGTTTAACCTCACCCTTTTTGATTCTTATGTAAACATGTTGCGCACGCAGACCGAGGCTATGAGCGCAGCCATTGCCGGCGTGGAATCAATAACGGTGAGACCATACGACTCTGTTTACGAAACCCCCACCGACTTTGCAGTGAGAATAGCCAAGAACCAGCAACTGATACTGAAACACGAGAGCCATATTGACGCCGTGGCCGACCCCGCAGGCGGTTCATACTACGTAGAGAGCCTCACCGCTTCTATTGCCAAAGAGGCGTGGAGAATATTCTTGGAGACAGAACAGGCGGGCGGTTTCCAGACCTTGGTACGCAACGGCAAGATAAAGGATATAATGGAAAAGACAGGCGATGACCGCCGTATGGCTCTTGCACGCCGCAAAGAGATACTGCTGGGCACAAACCAATATCCCAATTTCAGCGAAACATCGGAGGGGAAAATACCCCAGGAAGAGACTTGCGCCTGTGGCGGACACTCGCATTCATGCGATGGTCTTAAAACAAAGCGTTTGGGCGAGGAGTTCGAGCAACTGCGCCTTGCCACCGAGGCAAGCGGCCGCCGCCCCAGAGCATTCATGCTCACAATAGGCAACCTTGCCATGAGACAGGCACGAGCACAATTCTCCTGCAATTTCCTTGCTGCAGCAGGCTACGAGGTCATAGACAACCTCGGTTTCAAAAGCGTGGAGGATGGTGTAAAAGCCGCATTGGAGGCAAAAGCCGATATTGTGGTGATATGTTCAAGCGACGATGAGTATGCCCAATATGCAATACCCGCATACGAGGCCGTGAAGGATAAAGCAATATTCATTGTTGCCGGAGCACCGGCATGCAGCGAGGAACTCAAAGCAGCCGGCATTGAGAACTTTATTCATGTGAGAGTAAATGTGTTGGAGACCTTGAAGGCACTTAACGCAAAGTTGGGTATTTAATAAGAAGGAACCATGAGAAGAGATTTCAGCAACATAGATATTTTTGAGGCCGGTGCAGCCTCAACAACAGCCCCCGCCACAACAGGCGAGGTATGGGAAACTGCCGAGCATATAAATGTGAAGCCGGTTTACACTGCCGACGATCTAAAAGAGATGGAGCATCTTGACTATGCAGCCGGCCTGCCGCCTTTCCTGCGTGGCCCCTACTCCATGATGTATACCTTCCGTCCGTGGACCATCAGGCAGTATGCGGGCTTTTCAACAGCCGAGGAGAGCAACGCCTTCTACCGCCGCAACCTTGCATCGGGACAAAAGGGCCTTTCAGTGGCATTTGACCTGCCCACACACCGCGGATACAACCCCGACAATAAGCGCGTGGTGGGCGATGTGGGAAAAGCCGGAGTATCAATCTGCTGCATGGAGAATATGGAGCAACTGTTCGATGGAATCCCCTTGAACAAAATGTCTGTTTCAATGACCATGAACGGTGCAGTATTGCCCGTGCTTGCCTTCTACATAAATGCCGCGCTTGAGCAAGGCGCAAAACTCGAAGAGATGGCAGGTACCATACAGAACGATATTCTAAAGGAGTTCATGGTGCGCAACACATACATCTACCCGCCAGCATTCTCAATGCGCATAATAAGCGACATATTTGCCTACACTTCGCAGAAGATGCCCAAGTTCAATTCAATATCAATCTCGGGCTACCACATGCAGGAGGCAGGAGCATCGGCCGACATTGAGCTTGCATACACCCTTGCCGACGGGTTGGAATATGTGCGTGCAGGCGTGAACGCCGGCATAGACATCGATGCCTTTGCTCCCCGCCTGTCATTCTTCTGGGGCATAGGCATGAACCCATTCATGGAGATTGCCAAGATGCGTGCGGCACGTATGCTGTGGGCAAAGATTATAAAGCAGTTCAACCCCAAGAACCCAAAATCAATGGCTCTGCGCACACACTGCCAAACATCGGGCTGGTCGCTCACCGAGCAAGACCCGTTCAACAACGTGGGCCGCACGGTTATTGAGGCCATGAGCGCGGCAATGGGACACACGCAATCGTTGCACACCAACGCGCTTGACGAGGCCATCGCCCTGCCCACCGACTTTTCGGCGCGCATTGCCCGCAACACGCAGATTTATCTGCAAGAAGAGACAAACATCTGCCGTGTGATAGACCCATGGGGCGGCTCATACTATGTGGAGAGCCTCACCAAAGAGATTGCCGAGAAGGCGTGGAAACTCATTCAGGAGATTGAGCAGCTGGGTGGCATGGCAAAAGCCATAGAGACAGGAATACCCAAGATGCGCATTGAGGAGGCTGCTGCACGCACACAGGCACGCATTGATAGCGGCAAGCAGATTATCGTGGGCACAAACGCATATTGCCTCGACGAGGAGGAGCCTATCGATATTTTGGAGATTGACAACACCGCTGTGCGCGAGGAGCAGCTTGCTGCCATCGAGCGCAACCGCAAGAATCGCGACGAGGCAGCCGTGAAAGCCGCCCTCGACAAGATTACCGAGTGTGCAAAAAGCGGCAAGGGCAATCTTTTGGAGGCCGCGGTGGAGGCTGCCGGCCTACGTGCCACATTGGGAGAGATTTCAGATGCTTGCGAGGCTGTCGCAGGGCGTTACAAAGCAATCATAAGAACAATTTCAGGAGTGTATTCAGCAGAAAGCAGAGACGACGAGAGCTTCAAAGAGGCCTGCCGCCTCACCGAGGAGTTTGCAAAGAGAGAGGGCCGTCGCCCCCGTGTGATGATAGCAAAAATGGGACAAGACGGCCATGACCGTGGTGCAAAAGTTGTGGCAACCGGATATGCCGACTGCGGCTTTGATGTGGATATGGGAATGCTTTTCCAAACACCCGCCGAGGTTGCAAAACAGGCTGTGGAAAATGATGTTCATGCCGTGGGCGTATCGTCGCTTGCCGCCGGACACAAGACACTCGTTCCACAGCTGATAGAGGAGCTCGCCAAGCTGGGGCGCGAGGATATTATGGTATTTGCCGGCGGTGTGATACCGGCACAAGATTATGATTTCCTCTACCGCGCAGGTGTGGCGGGAATCTTCGGCCCCGGAACAAGCGTGGCAAAGGCCGCTTGCGAACTTATGAACATACTGCTTGACGCAGAATAAACCGCACTATATGATTGTTTGTATTGCGGAAAAACCCGATGTTGCAAGAAATATAGCCGAGATTTTAGGGGCGAAGAAGAAATGCGATGGCTATATTGAGGGCAACGGCTACCAAGTAACTTGGACATTGGGACACCTGTGTACGCTCAAAGAGCCGGGAGACTACACCTCTATGTGGCAGAGATGGAGCCTCGGCAGCCTGCCTATGATTCCACCGCGCTTCGGCATCAAGCTCATAGATAACAAAAGAATCGAAAAACAGTTTGCCATTGTTGAAAAACTCATGCAAGCTGCCGACTGCATAATAAACTGCGGTGATGCCGGACAGGAGGGAGAACTCATACAACGCTGGGTCATTCAAAAGACACAGGCCAAATGCCCCGTAAAGCGTTTGTGGGTGTCGTCGATGACCGAGGAGGCCATACGCGAGGGTTTTGCCACGCTCAAAGACCAGAGCGAGTATCAATCGCTCTACGAGGCAGGACTCGCACGCGCCATAGGAGATTGGCTTCTGGGCATGAACGCCACACGCCTATACACTTTGAAGTATGGACAGAACCGCCAAGTGCTATCAATAGGACGCGTACAGACACCCACTCTCGCACTCATTGTGAAACGGCAAATGGAGATTGAGAATTTTGTACCCAAGCAATATTGGGTACTTAAAACCACTTACCGCGACACCCCGTTCAACGTAATTGTGAAAAAGAGCGAGGAGGAGCTGATGCAAGAGATTGAAAAACAAAAAGAGAAAGCCTCCAAAAAAGGAGCCGACTTCAATTCCGACGAAGCATACCGCGCAGCCGAGGCGGCAAACATCGGCATTGAACCCATCAGCAACAACGAACAGGGCCTCGAACTTATAGAAAAGATAAAAGACGAGCCTTTTGTCATTACATCGGTGAGCAAAAAAGAGGGAAAAGAGTATCCGCCATCACTCTACGACCTGCAAGCCTTGCAGAACGAGTGCGACAGAAAATACGGCATACCCATTGAAACCACGCTGCAAACCGTGCAATCTCTGTATGAGAAAAAATTTACCACATACCCGCGCGTGGACACCACATTCCTGAGCGACGACATTTACCCCAAATGCCCCGCTATACTCAAAGGGTTGCGCGACTACACCGCCCTCACCGCCCCATTGGAGGGAAAACCCCTGCCAAAATCAAAGAAGGTATTTAACAACAGTGAGGTTACAGACCACCATGCGATAATCCCCACGGGTGTTTACCCGCAAGGACTCACCGACATTGAGAAGAAGGTGTATAACCTCATAGCTCTGCGCTTCATTGCAGCCTTTTACCCCGAGTGCAAAGTGCGCACAACAACCGTGCAGGGCGAGGCAGCCGACATACCCTTCAAGACAAGCGAGAGAAGTATCATAGAGCAAGGGTGGAGGGTGGTTTTTACCGACGAAAACAGCGATGAAAAGGAGAAAAAAGAGATTCCCACATTTGTAAAAGGAGAGAGTGGCGCACATATACCCGAGCTACAGGAAAAATGGACAACACCACCCAAGCCCTACACCGAGGGCACATTGGTGCTTGCGATGCAGACTGCCGGAAAAACCGTTGAAGACGAGGAGTTGCGCAATGCCATGAAGAAGAACGGAATAGGGCGCCCTGCTACACGCGCAGAAATAATAAAAACGCTCTTCAAACGCAACTACATAAAAAAGGTAAAGCGCAATGTCGTTGCCACAGAAACAGGCATAGAACTTATTAATATCATAAGAAACGAACTGCTCAAAAGTGCGGAACTCACAGGACAGTGGGAAAAAAAATTGCGCGACATTGAGAAGAAAGAGTATGAAGCAAAAACCTTTATCGAGGAGATGAAGCAGATGCTTAACAAGATAATAAACGAGGTTCTCAGCGACAACAGCACAATAGACAATCTTACTAAAAAAGATTAACAAAAAAGCGCACCATATAATATTCGGATAAAAAATGAGTTATTAAATCACAAGTGATTATAACAGATGAACAGAGCAATATCATACAGCATACTACTCCTTACAATGCTTGCCATGCTATCGTGTGGCAGCGAAAAGGCAATAAAGAAGGGCGACCAATATGCTGCCGTGAACGAATATTACGAGGCTGCAAAGCAATATAAAAAGGCCTATCGCAAGATTCCCGCAAAAGACAAAAAGAAACGAGCCGTGGTCGCGTGGAAATTGGGAGAGTGCTACCGAAAAAGCAACAATGCGGTGCGTGCCGTGGGCGCATATATGAATGCCGTGCGATACAAATACCCCGACTCGCTTGCCCTGCGCCATCTGGCCGACGCACAGCTCGAAAAAGGCGACTACAAGGATGCCGTCAAGAATTACGAAGAGTATCTGAAGCTGAACAGCAACGACAGGCTTGCCATCGTGGGCCTGCAAGCAGCCAAGCAGTCGCTCGATTGGAAGAGAAACCCCAACCGCTATATTGTAAAAAAAGCAAAGGAGCTTAACGGGCAGCGCAGCGACTACTGCCCCATGTACGTGGGCGACGACACCACAATGATTGTTACCACCTCCACACGCAAGGAGGCAAAAGGGGATGACCTCAGTGGAATAACAGGGCAAAAGAGTGCCGATATATTCCTCACCCGCCGCGACGACAAAGGCAAATGGCAAAAGACCGAGGTTATAGAGAGCGAGATTAACAGCGAGAACGAGGATGGTGCCTGCGCATTCACACCCGACGGCAAAACCATGTATTTCACACGCTGCGTTACCGACAACCAATATCCGCGCTACGCGGCAATATACAGCAGCAGCCGTAGCGACGCATCGTGGAGCGGAGTAAAGAAAATAGAAATTTCAAAGGATACACTATCCTCGTTTGCCCACCCTGCAGTATCACCCGACGGTGAGTGGCTGTACTTCGCATCGGACATGGCGGGCGGTTACGGCGGATTTGACCTTTGGAGATATTACATAGGGAACAGCGCGGCAAAGCAGGAGATTGTGGAAAATCTCGGAGGTGCAGTAAACACCGAGGGAGATGAGCTTTTCCCCGCCTTCGGCCCCAACGGAGAACTATTCTTCTCGTCAGACGGCTACCCCGGCATGGGCGGCCTTGACATCTATTCGGCCACACAAGAGAACGACAGCGTGTGGACAATTGAAAATATGATGGCACCTATGAACTCCAACGGCGATGACTTTGGAATAACATTTGCCCCGGGACTCTATCGCGGATATTTCTCTTCGAACAGAGGCGATGCTCGCGGTTGGGACCACATTTACTCATTTCTTTTACCCGAGACGGTACACACCCTGCACGGCTGGATTTATGAAAAAGATGGCTACGAGCTGCCCGAGGGCATAATTTATATGGTGGGCAAGGATGGCACAAACACCAGTTTCGGAGTGATGAAGGATGGCTCATACTCGGTGCGCGTAACACCTGGGGTGGATTACGTGTTGCTTGGCACCTGCAAAGGCTACTTGAATACCATGCAGGAACTATCGACCGACAGCGTGGAAGGCACAATGTACTATCAAAGAGATTTTGCATTGCCCTCAATAACCCGCCCGGTGTTAATTGATAACATTTTCTACGAGTTCGACAAGGCCACACTCACAAAGGAGTCGGAGGCATCGCTCGATGAACTTATAAAGCTATTGAACCTGAACCCCAATGTTACAATAGAATTAAGCTCGCACTGCGACTACAAGGGTAGCGACAAATACAATGCACGCCTGTCGCAAGCACGTGCCGAATCGGTTGTAAATTATCTAATTAAAGGTGGCATAGAGGCCGAGCGACTAACAGCCAAGGGCTATGGCGAGGAGAAGCCGAAGATTGTCCACAAGAAACTGACGGAGAAGATTACCTTCTTGAAAGAGAACGATGTACTTACTGAGGATTTCATAAAAGGGCTTGAAAGCGAGGAGCAACAAGAGATTTGCAATCAGCTGAATCGCCGCACCGAATTCCAAGTGTTACGAACGACATACAAACTATACAAATAGCAATAAGAAAGAGGCTCGTGCACACGAGCCTCTTTCTTATTGCTTTTTCTTATCACTGTTTTTTCGTGCCAAAACGGCCCAACTGCTATATTTCACACCTTGCACAGGGTTGTTGCGCTGCAAATAGTGGCAAAAGGCGGCACCCAGAGCATCGGTGGCATCCATAAAGCGTGGCATCTCATCATTTGATATATTAAGCATGCGACGCAACATGTCGGCAACCTGTTGCTTTGAGGCAGAGCCATTACCCGTAATAGCCATCTTTATTTTCAATGGTGCATATTCATGTATGGGCACCTCGCGACTTATGGCTGCGGCTATAGCCACACCTTGCGCACGTCCAAGTTTAAGCATACTCTGCACATTTTTCCCAAAGAAGGGAGCTTCTATCGCAAGTTCATCGGGCAGAAAGGATTTTATAAGCCCCTGCACGCGAGTAAAAATTTCGCCTAACTTTATATAGCTGTCGTGGCATTTGCGAAGGTCGATAACGCCCATGGCAATGAGACGGGCACGATTGCCATTCACTCCAATGAAGGCATAACCCATGATGTTTGTACCCGGGTCTATACCCATGATAACTTTGTCGTCGGTAGGGGCGGACGGTTGCTGTATATTCATAGACCAAGATATTTAAGCAACCCTTTACACCCCATCTCAATCTCCTTATATGTGGTCGAAAAATCGCCATGATACCATGGGTCGGAGATGTCATCGCCCGAGAGTGGCACCGCACATCCCTTGGCATTGCAGGCTGCAAAATCGAGCAGTTTCCACACCTTGCCGCCATTGACAGGCAGGGAACGCATATTCCTTATATTGTAGTTTTCCATTACAATAATCATATCATATTCGGAAAAATCGGACAGTGCTATACGACGGGCACGCTTGCCATCGCACGATATTCCATGGCGGGCAAGTTCACGCACCGCCGGGGGATAGACACCATTGCCTATCTCCTCGCTGCTTGTTGCTGCCGACTCAATGTGCAACAGCGCATCTGCACCGGCCTTACCGGCGATATCCTTCATAATAAATTCTGCCATGGGAGAACGACAAATGTTCCCATGGCACACAAAAAGTATGTTTTTCATTATTCCAAGAATGCGGAATCGAAAGAGAGGGGCATTAGCGCCTTTATACCATCTTCTATTATATAGCTCTCCTTCGTTCCAAACAATATTATTTTAATAGCCTTGCCAAAACGCTTTTCAGTCTCCAAAATAACCTGGCGACACGCACCGCATGGAGGGATGGGCATAGGCAACTCGCCCTTATCGGTACGGGCAGCTATCGCCATGGCAAGCACTGCGTTTTCGGGATACTGCGAATTGGCCCAAAAGAGCGTGGTACGCTCGGCACAAAGGCTCGATGGGTAGGCTGCATTCTCCTGATTACTACCTTTTACAATCACACCATTATCCAAACGCACGGCAGCACCCACATTGAAATTTGAATAGACCGCGTAGCTGTTGGCGGTAGCTGCACGGGCGGCATCTACCAACTGCTTATCCTCGGCACTGAACTCATCATAGGCACAAACTTTGATTTTTGCCTCTATTGTCAATTCCTTCATACTTACCTCCTTTTATAAGATATTAATAACTCGTTTCGTTTTCTCTTTTATCTATAACAAAAACAAGCATATAATAGTGCGAAGATAAACAAATTGTTGCGTAAAATCAATTTATTCGTTTAATTTGTAGCCAAAACAGATTTTTATGAAATTTACACACCTATTAATAGTAGCAACCCTGTTAACGCTTATCGGCTGTTCATCACACAAAAAAGGCGCAACCACACAGGCTGCAAAAAGCTATTCACAAGCAAGAGACGACTATGAGCGATATATACTTACCTACTATCCTATCGCTGTGGAACAGATGGAAAAGCACAATATCCCTGCCAGCATCACCCTTGCGCAAGGGTTATTGGAATCGGGGGCGGGCAAGAGCAAGCTTTCGCGAACATCGAACAACCATTTTGGCATTAAGGCCGATAAAAGCTGGAATGGGAAACGAACATCGGCCATGGACAATGGTCGCCTGTGCTACTTCAGGAAATATGAGAATGTGAGAGACTCCTACGAAGACCACTCAAAGTTCCTTGTAAACCGCCAGCGATATGCATTCCTCTTCAAGCTCGACCAAGACGACTACAAAGGCTGGGCAAAGGGGCTTAAAAAGGCGGGTTATGCCGAGGACCCTGCTTATCCCGGCAAGCTGATAAGCCTTATAGAGCGATATGAGCTATACAGATATGACGGCTACACCATGAAAAAAATAAGAAAGAGCGATGGCGTGGCATTTGAGAATTACGAAAAAAGCAGCGGCAGAACCATTTACAAAAGCAACGGACTTTTATATGTAATAGGCAACACCGGCGACTCATTCAAATCGCTCAGCAAGGAGCTGGGCGTATCGCGTCGCAAACTCATGAAGTACAATGACTTATACCCCGACTACATAATAAAAGCAGGGGATATCATTTACCTCGAAAAGAAAAACAACAAAACAGGGAAGAGCCACCCTACACATATTGTACGACAAGGAGAGAGCCTCCACTCCATATCACAAAAATATGGGGTAAAGATGGATAAAATATGCAAGAGAAACGCACAAGCCGTTGAGAATGGGATTAAAGTGGGCGATGTAATAAAACTGCGATGAAAGCAGCGGTGCCTTATATGCAGACAGGTTCTATATCAAAAAAGTGAAATAAATTAACTTATGTTTTAATAAATACATTTTTTTTTATACCTTTGCCACATTGTACGATTTTTAACAGAACACACAAAATATTAATTTTTAGGAAGATGAACAATTTTAGTTTTTCAAAGACGTTTCTTGCAGTCGCTGCATTCATGCTTGTTTCAAGCTTGGCAGAGGCACAGGTTATCAAAACGGAAACAATCCGCGAGTCGCGTCTGAGCAGCCTTGCAGCTGCATTGGGAGATTCCACTGAGCTTATTGTGGCAGACGATGCTGCACTCAATGCTAAAAGTTGGTTCGTATCATTTGGCATCGGTGCAAATGCCATTACTGCCGAGGGCAACAACAAGGTAAACGACTTCTTGGACCGCAGAAGAGGCAGAATACAGGTTTCTACCGGTTTTTGGTTCAACAACTATTTTGGTATCAGAGGACAGGTAGGTTTGGGCAAAGTAAGTGCCTATTACTTGGCCGGTGCCATTTACGGCAAGCCCTTGAACTCTTTTGATTACAATCCCGCTACCATGCAGTACATCATAAACAAAGGTGGCCTTGCATATTTCCGCAGAAAATTCACTTACATGGATCTCAATGTAGCAGCCATGACCGATGTTGTCAAATGGTTCAAGAAAGATAGCAAATGGGGGGTTCAATTGTATGCAGGCCCCACAGTCACCTACTCGTTCAACAAACAGAACTTCGGCCACAACGCCACTTTGGGTGTTAAAGCGGGTACACAGATTGATTACAGAATAAGCAAAAGATGGTCAATCATGGGTGATGTGCAGGCAAACTTCCTCAACGAGTCGTTTGACGGAATCGTTGGTGGAGAGGTAGGCGGAGATTACAGAAAATTTGATTTTCTTGCAGCAGCAAGCCTTGGCTTGAGCTACCATTTCGGTGGCGAGCCCTCAAAGGTTGATGTAAACATCCCTGTTGTTTACGAGAACACATTTATTCCCCAGCCCAAACGCATAAAGGAGGTTAAAGCCCCCGCAAAAGAGGTTATCGCTCCTTTTGTTGTACGATTCTTCATCGACAAATCATACATTGAGAAGGGCCAGAAACCCCAAATCAACAAATTTGCCGAATATCTGAAAAACAACAAGAACGCCAAGGTTATGCTTACCGGTTACGCCGATAAGGAGACTGCATATCCCGAGTACAACATGCGCTTGAGCCAGAAGCGTGTAAATTCCGTTAAGAAATACCTCATCGAGGAGTGCGGTATTGCAGAAGAGCGCATTGAAACAAATGCAAAGGGTGATACAGAGCGCGTTTATGACGAGGACTTCCGTTGGAACCGTGTAGTAGTGATGACTATTGTTGAGGATTAATAAGAATTATAAAATAGGAAATAACATGAAAAAGTTTGCAATAATATCTCTTTTATTGGCTGTTAGTTTCTCAACATACGCACAGGAAAAATATGTTGAGACTACTACAAAAACAGAAACCGTAAGTGTTGACTACAAAACGCTTTACAAATCGTCATTCTTTAGCAATTGGTATGTTCAGGGTGCCTTTGGAGGTACTATGTTGATGGGAGAGGATGACAGCGCTCTCTCTTTTGGCGACAGAGTGAAACCCGGTTTCTCTATTGCGATAGGTAAACAAATTACCCCGGTATTCGGCATACGAGTAGGTGTCGATGGTAACAGACTGCTTGGCTGGAACAGCAACATCGGCGGTCGCTATCCCAACCATTACACTGACCCCCGCAAGGAATACCTTGACAACAAGGGCGTAGATACAAGCAATGGCTACGACCAGGATATCAAATACTACTCTTTGAACGCAGATTTCATGGTTGACCTCATCAACGCCTTCTCAAAGGAGAAACGCGAGTTCAAAAAATGGGATGTAGAGGCATACGTGGGAATTGCCGCACTATCTACCATTGAAAGAAAAGGTATTGATAAACGAACACTGTTTGCAGGTAGAGGTGGTATTTCTACAACATACAATATCTGCAAAAGAGTTGGTATCAACCTCGATATCAACGGTACAATCACCAGCGCAACATTTGACGGACAAGACAATAAAGGTACCGATTTCGATGGTTTGTGCTCGGCAAAGATTGGTTTGAAATGGAGAATAGGCAAGCAGGGTTTCAAAACCACACATGCTATTTCTGCAAGCCAATATGCTGCACTCAGCAACTACATTGCCGCTGTTAAAACAGAACAGATGGACAAGCACGAGCCCAAAGAGCAGATAGTTGTGATTCCTGCAGAGAAGGACAACATCCTGGTTCCCTACGTTGTATTCTACGATGGCAAAGAGACCTTCAACCAAGAGTTGCAGATGGTTAACATCTCCAACATTGCAAAAATGTTGAAAGAGAATGCCGAATACAAGATGGAGATTGTTGGTAATACAAACTCAACAAAGGCCGAGATTGCCGAGAAACGCGCAAACAAAGTTAAGGAGATTCTTATCAACCGCTACTCTATCAATGGCGACCGCCTGACCGTAAAAACCCAAGATATGGGTGAGGATAGCCAGACCGTACATTTCATAAACAGATAACAATTTTATTATCATATAATTAATCAGGGGACTCTTCACAGAGTCCCCTGATTAATTATATATAGCTATTTCGTATTATTAATCAATTATCCAAATTCTGCTTTTCAATCTCCTGTGGAATTCTAAATGCGGCATACAGTTGTAACAGGGTTCCTACAAACATCACTGCAATCCACTCGTTACGGGTATGAGTGAACATAAGCACGCCGGCTGCCACCAACACGAAACCGCCTATCAACTGCTGAATCACCAAACGCTTGAGTACGAAATTACCGCCACGCACCCTCAACAGGAATTGTGTTACCACAAGTAAGAGTGCGGCAACAAGGAATACCCATGCCGCAGCAGCGGGATAAAACATACGCCCCACAGCACCTGCAAGCATAGCAACCCATGACAATGCATTAAGAGTAGAGATTATTCTTGTTTTCAGCGTATAAACCTTCTTCATATTAATCCTCTATTATAAAAATCTCCTCTCCATCCTTGTGCATTCCGTATTTTTCGCGGGCCACCTTTTCCATAATTTCCAAATCTTTATGCAGTTCGTTGGACTTGTGAGTTATCACCTCCAATTCGTGTTTCAAATCTTCGATCTCCGATTTCAGCATAGATATCTCTCTCTGATTCTGGAAATGTCTAATCATATTGTTTTCATCAAAAAATATGATAATGAGCAAAAATGTTATTGTTACAAACCAATATTTGTTATTCCTAACCCAGGTGAAAAAATTTGCTATACTGTCATTCATAAATCTTATTATTAATACTGTTGTTGGGATAATGCAATTCAAAAAACAAAGGTAGAAATTTTTTGTAATTGAAAAGATAATATTGACAGATTTTACCGAATGAAGAGAAAGATGAAGAACTTTTTATTTTGTATAACTCGGATATTACCTTATTTTTGCAGTAAAGAACAAAGCAAAAGCAAATATTAAATTGTAAACAGAAGAAAGGAATGGAGAATTACATCGTTTCTGCACGAAAATACCGCCCTGACACATTTGAAACTGTTGTGGCGCAAAAATCACTCACTACGACACTGAAAAATGCCATACAAACAGGCAAGTTGGCACATGCATACCTTTTCTGTGGCCCTCGAGGAGTGGGCAAGACCACTTGCGCCCGTATTTTTGCAAAAACTATTAACTGCTTGAACCACACCGCAAATGGCGAGCCTTGCAACGAGTGTGAATCGTGCCGCTCCTTCAACGAGCAGCGTTCCTTTTCAATATATGAGCTCGACGCTGCCAGCAACAACTCGGTGGAGGATATCCGTTCCCTTAACGAGCAGGTGCGAATTCCGCCACAGATAGGTAAATACAAGGTATACATTATAGACGAGGTGCATATGCTGTCGCAAGCAGCCTTCAACGCCTTCCTTAAAACATTGGAAGAGCCGCCTGCACACGCCATATTCATTCTTGCCACCACAGAGAAACATAAAATAATCCCCACCATTCTATCGCGATGCCAAATTTATGATTTCAGCCGCATAGATACGGCAGACATAATAAACCACCTGCAAAGCATTGCCGAAAAAGAGAATATAAAGAGTGAGTTTGAGGCTCTTCGCATAATTGCTCACAAATCAGATGGTTGCATGCGCGACGCACTATCACTCTTTGACCAGATGGTGAGTTTTACACAAGGCAATCTCAGCTATACAAAGGTAATCGAGAGCCTGAACGTTCTCGATTACGAATATTATTTCAAATTAACAGACTACATGCTCGATGCGAACACATCGCAATCGTTGCTGTTGTTTAACGAGATATTAAGCAAGGGATTTGAGGGAAGCATCTTCATTGAGGGACTGGCTTCACACATGCGAGACCTCCTGGTCAATGGCGACCCCGTTACCGCACCCTTGTTTGAGGGGAGCGACGAGCTACGCAAGAGATATGTGAGCCAGGCCGCCAGATGCAACCCCAAAATGCTGTTCAAGGCAATAAAGCTCTGCAACAACTGCGAATTGAGCTATCGTACAAGCCGCAACAAACGACTTTTAGTGGAGCTCACGCTCATACAACTATCGCAATTGGTAACGGGCGAAGATGGTGAAGATGGGGGGCGTGGCCCTAAAATATTAAAACCCATCTTCAATAAAACAGAGCAGACACAATCCACGCATATAAATAACAAGCCGCAAGAGAATGCAAGCACGCCTGCCGCCGCCACGCGACAAACACCGCAAGTGCAGCAGGCTGTTACCACACCCGCCCCGCAAACGCCGAAAGAGCGCCCTGCCACCATACAGGGACGCCCCGAATCACTGAAAAGGGCAGAACAGCCAACACAAGGCATCGGCGGCATGTTTCGCAGAGCAAGAACCACACTGAGTGGCGAAAGCGGCAAAGCGACTCCGATACCGCAAGAACAAACCGTACAAGCAGAAAACAACACTCAAAAGAGTAGTGAAATTACCGGCGAAATGCTTACACAGGCATGGACTTCATTTGCACTTGAACTACCCGAAAAGGAGCGCGCCCTCACAGAGAGAATGAAGCTTATCACTCCACAAAAGAGCGATGAGAATAGTTTTACCATTAACGTAGATAACCAGCTTGTTGCACAAATATTTGAGGAGGAGGCAACAAAAATCGTTACCGGCATGAGCAAATTCCTCAATGGCACAGTGCTTAAAATGAAAATAAACATAAACAAGGTAGCTGTGCAAAGACATGTTTATGACCGCACCAAGCAGTACGAAATCCTACGAGAGAAGAACGCAACCATCGAGAAACTGCGCAAAAGCCTCAATCTAGAACTTGCATAACAGCACATATTGTAAGAAAATCTTATGACAAAGTGTTTTTTGTAAATTATTTGTATATATTTGTAAATATTAACTTAAAATCATAAGATATGAAGAAGTTCTTTTTTATTGCAATTGCATTCGCTATGCTATTTGCAACAAGCATTTCTGCACAAAGCAGTTACAACTTTTGGAAGCACAAAAGCCCTTTCCGCCTGGGCTACACATTCCAGACATTAGAGTATGAAAACGGGCTGGAACTTGAACAGAAGATGGGTTTCAATTTTTCCAAGAATTGGAGCATCTACCTGCATAAAGAACCCATAGCCGATCGCATAAAATTTGCGATAGACCTTGGTACCAGCGCAAACTACGTGAAATACGAAACCAACGATGCATGGAAAGAGGCGTTCAAGGACGACTACGAGGATGTGATTGACGATGAGGATATACCCGAGTTCGGAATTCACCAAATAGATTTGGGTATTGCCATCGGTCCATCTATCACAGTGAGACCTTTTGGTGATTGGCGTCTGAACGCATACTTCCACGTTACACCGTCGGCATCGGTATTCATAAATGACGATGAGGTGAGCACCAGCTTTGTACCGTTCCTGGATTATGGTATTGAGGCATCATGGCGTTGGATTGGTGTAGGTGTCGAGATGCGCCAAGGAAAGGGTAAATACAAAGACATGACATCAAAGATTGTTGAGGACATCATACCCGATGATGTAACAAACAACATACCCGGTGGCATACTCGAAAGTGATGAGAAAATAAAATTAAAGACCAAGGCTGTCAGAGTATATCTCTCTATCCGCTTTTAATTATAAATTTCACAAACGTACATCGGTTGCGCAATTTATTGTGCAACCGATGTTTTTTATACAAAAAGCCCAAATAAATTTTCATAAAAAAACAAGAAAAAAGGCATCTTTTTATTAGCCATTTTTTGAAAGAGAAATATTTCTCAAATAAAAAAATTTTTCGCTTTATATAGAATTATTCTAATTAACAAACAATGGTTTCCATTGAAATGAAATTTCATACAAAACACATTTATACAACCACAAAAACGGATATTTAAGCCATGAGTATGAAAAGCAGACAAGCAAGCGCAAGGCTGTTAATACCTTGATTATAAGGATAATATTTTTTTTGTCAATATCACATCCTCCAACGATTGCACATTTATAACACACTCTTTTTCAGCACGTTATAAATGCAAAAAAAACAGCAACTTTTTTGCACTTGCTTTTTCATTTTTCTTTTATGATATTTGCATTAAGAAAGATACAGCGAGGGGACACAGATCTCACAGGTGTAAACCAAATAAAACGAGAGTGGTTCCTCATCACAACCATCGAGTTCACACACAGAGACCGATGGTTGTTTGAATCTTCAAAACAAGCATAAATATTTTTCGATGAACTCACAATTACTAACAGCAAAATGGAATCAATGCCTCGAAATAATTCGAGACATTGTTACCGAAGCAACATACGATACTTGGTTTGCCGATATAAAGGCTATCAAGTACGAAGACTCTACCCTGACCATTCAGGTTAAGAGCAACTATGTGTGTGAGCATCTCGAGGAGAACTATGTGGGACTGCTTCGCTCTACACTGTTCAGAGTGATGGGCAACGGCACAAAGTTGATGTATAGCATACTCACCGACAAGGACAACAACCTTAGTGTAGAGGTGGGTGCAGACAGCTATACCGGCAACAACAGAACAGCAAGGGGGAATTCGGGCAATAACGCACCCCAAGCATCACAGGAAGCTATTCAGGAACTCGATTCCATGCTCATAAACCGCTACACATTTGACAACTTTGTAGAGGGAGTGAGCAACAGACTCTCGCGTTCGGTAGCCGTCAGCGTTGCAAACACCCCGGGCCGAGCATTCAACCCCCTGTTCATCTATGGACCCTCGGGCGTAGGCAAAACCCACTTGATTAACGCCATAGGTTGCAAAATCAAGGAATTGCACCCCGAACTGCGTGTTCTCTATATTTCTGCGCACTTGTTCCAGGTTCAATATACCGACTCTATTCTGCAAAAGAAGTTCAACGACTTTATGAGATTCTATCAGAGCATTGATGTTCTCATAATAGATGACATTCAGGAGTTTGCAGGGCTTGAAAAAACACAGCATGCGTTCTTCCACATATTCAACCACTTGCACCTCAACGGCAAGCAGTTGATTATGACCTCGGATCGCACACCGGCACAATTGCAGGGCATGGAGGAGCGCCTTATCACACGTTTCAAGTGGGGAATGACTGCGGAAATTGAGAAACCAGACCTTGAGCTGCGCAAGAATATCCTCAGAAACAAGATTCGCAGAGACGGTCTTAAATTCCCCGAGGAGGTAATTACATACATTGCCGAGCATGTCAATGCAAGTATCCGCGACCTTGAAGGTATCATTGTATCACTCATGGCTCATTCCGCCATAAACAATACAGATATCGACATCGCGCTTGCACGTAAAATCACAGGCAACATTACCGATTACGAGAAACAGCCCATCACCATAGACGACATAATCAGCAAAGTATCAAGCTATTATGGAGTGGAGGTTGAGAGCATCAATACACGTTCCCGCAAAAGAGAGGTTGTACTCGTGCGCCAAGTTGCAATGTTCCTGGCAAAAAAATATCTCGACATGTCAACATCAAAGATTGGCAAGTACATAGGTAACAGAGACCATGCCACTGTGGTACACGCCTGCAAGACAATTACCAATCTTGCAGAAACAGACAAGCAGTTCCGCCACGAACTCAACGAAATTGACCTATCGTTGCAAAGTGCATAATAAAAGAAAACAATACACAAAAAATTAAATCCGCAGTTTCCGCTGCGGATTTTTTTTGCACATTATCAAAAAACAAAAAATACCAAAAAGTAAATCGCCATAAAACAGCAACACACAAAACAGAAAACCCAAAAGACGAGCCTTTCCGCAAAAAAGAACACAAAAATCAGACATACGATAAAGAGAAAATTAATTTTGGGAAAACTTTTTGCACAATCTAAAAAACTACATCACTGATTCACAACGAATTAAAAATATTTTCGGAAAACTTTACAACAAGTTGAAAACTAAAAATGAAAATAATTGGTTATTACATAAATTCAATATAAATTTGTGCTTGCTTGTAAAGAGAGAGACGCTAATAACAAACAACATAATAACCAACCAAAGTGAAAAAGCAAACCTACACCTATGACGAAGCGTTCAAAGCTTCACTCGACTACTTCAACGGCGATGAACTCGCAGCACGAGTTTGGGTAAACAAGTACGCCGTTAAAGATTCGTTCGGCACCATCTACGAGAAATCCCCCGCCGATATGCATTGGCGCATCGCAAACGAGATTGCCCGCATTGAGAAAAAGTACGAAAACCCTATGTCGGCACAGGAGATTTTCGATCTGCTCGACAAGTTCAAATACATTGTACCCTCGGGCAGCCCCATGACCGGCATCGGCAACGATTTCCAAATAGCATCACTCTCAAACTGTTTCGTTATCGGTATCGACGGAAAAGCCGACTCCTATGGCGGAATCATACGTATAGACGAGGAGCAGGTACAGTTGATGAAACGTCGTGGCGGTGTAGGACACGACCTTTCACACATACGTCCCAAGGGCTCTCCCGTAAAGAATTCGGCACTTACATCAACAGGTTTGGTGCCCTTCATGGAGCGTTACTCGAACTCGACACGCGAGGTGGCACAGGATGGTCGTCGCGGTGCGCTCATGTTAAGCGTTTCAATCAAACACCCCGACGCAGAGGCATTCATTGATGCCAAGATGACAGAGGGCAAGGTAACAGGCGCCAACGTGTCGGTGAAGATAGACGATGAATTCATGCAGGCCGTTACCGAGGAGAAACCATACATACAGAAATACCCCATAGACTCCGACAAACCTATCTACTCAAAAGAAGTTAATGCCGGAGAGATATGGAAAAAGATTATTCACAACGCATGGAAATCGGCCGAGCCGGGTGTTCTCTTCTGGGATACCATTGAACGCGAATCTATACCCGACTGCTATGCCGACCTTGGTTTCAAAACCGTATCGACCAACCCCTGCGGTGAGATTCCTCTATGCCCATACGACTCTTGCCGACTCATAGCAATTAACTTATACTCTTACGTTATAGACCCATTCACACCCGAGGCACGTTTCGACTTTGACCTGTTGCGCGAACACACCAAAAAGGCCATCAGAATGATGGACGACATCATTGACCTCGAACTTGAGAAGATTGAGGCAATACAGGCAAAAATAGAGAGCGATCCCGAGACTGAGGAGGTAAAAGCCGCCGAAAGGAAACTATGGGAGAAAATCTACCGCAAGAGCAGCATGGGCCGCCGCACCGGTGTAGGCATCACCGCCGAAGGCGACATGCTCGCAGCGATGGGAATGCGCTACGGCAGCCCCGAGGCTATAGACTTCTCGGTGGAGGTACACAAGTTGGTGGCACTTGCCGCATACAGTTCATCTGTCAATATGGCAAAAGAGCGCGGTGCCTTTGAAGTGTTCGACTACAAACGCGAAGCCAACAACCCATTCATCAACCGCTTGCGCGAGGCCGACCCGCAACTGTACGAGGATATGAAGAAGTATGGCCGCAGAAACATCGCCTGCCTCACAATAGCCCCCACAGGCACGGTGAGCATCATGACACAGACCACATCGGGAATAGAGCCCGTATTCATGCCTGTTTACAAGCGCCGTCGTAAGGTAAACCCCAACGACCCCGAGGTTCATGTTGACTTTACCGACGAGAACGGAGATACATTTGAAGAGTACATCGTATATCACCACAAGTTCGTAGAGTGGATGAAGAAGAGCGGAATAGACACCACAAAACGCTACTCACAAGTGGAGATAGACAACATAGTAGCCCGCTCCCCCTACGCGAAAGCCACATCCAACGACATTGATTGGGTGGCAAAAGTGGAGATGCAGGGCCGCATACAGAAATGGGTGGACCACTCAATCAGCGTAACCATAAACCTGCCCAACAATGTTGACGAAAAGCTTGTTAACGAACTCTACATCACAGCATGGAAGTGCGGTTGCAAAGGTTGCACCGTATACCGCGATGGTTCACGCGCAGGCGTGCTGGTATCTACCGAGAGCAAAAAAGAGCAGAAGAGCGAGGAAATGAAGCCCTTTATCACCGAGGTGCGCCCCACAGTATTGGAGGCCGACGTAGTACGTTTCCAGAACAACAAAGAGAAATGGGTTGCCTTCATCGGACTGCTCAACGGCACACCGTATGAGATATTCACCGGACAACAAGATGACGAAGACGGAATCCCCTTGCCCAAGAATGTAACACACGGAGTAATCATCAAACACATAAACGAAGACGGCAGCAAGCGATACGACTTCCAATTCGAGAACAAGATTGGTTACAAGACCACCATCGAGGGACTTTCGGAGCGCTTTAATCCCGAATTCTGGAACTATGCCAAGCTTATTTCGGGAGTGCTACGCTACAAGATGCCTATTGAACAGGTTGTAAAACTCATCTCGTCACTCGAATTAGGTTCAGACAATATCAACACATGGAAAAACGGTGTAGAGAGAGCACTCAAACGCTACATAGCCGACGGTGCTGCATCGGCAGAGAAATGCCCCAACTGCAAAAATCAGTTGATTTTTGAAGAAGGCTGCCTCCACTGCCCCTCATGCGGATACTCCAAGTGCGGATAAAGAAAACTTTATTATACACACTATATAGATTCCTGCAAAGCCTGCCCTGCAAAAACAGGCAGGCTTTGCACTTAAAAAGAAGATGCAGATTACAAGCTACACAATAGAGCTAAATAACATACACTTGTATGCCAGGCATGGCGTAATGATGCAGGAAAAGGCCGTAGGAGCGTGGTTTACCATTGACATCAAGCTACGCCTGAATGACCATAGTTGCGCCGCAAGCGACGATATAGAAAACACAGTAAGCTATGCCGATGTATACGACTTGATAAAGAATGAGATGAGTATCCCGTCGCGATTATTGGAGAATGTATGCCATAGAATAATTACCGCACTGCTCAACCGCTTTGCTGCCATTGAATGGGTGGAAATATCACTACGCAAAGAGACGCCGCCAATGGGAGGAGACAGGCTGAGCGCCGCTGTTACAATGCAGGCAAAAAGATAATTCACATATCCAAGTGAGGGGAATAGGAACAGAAAGCAAACAGCATGATAGATACACTCACATCACTGAGACTCTTTTTTGCACTCATGGTATATGCATCGCATATAAGCATGATAAACAGAGAGGCATTCTCCGCACACATATTCCAAGAAGGGTATGTGGGTGTGAGTTTCTTTTTTATCCTCAGCGGATTCATTATAGCACACAACTATACGGCCAAACTGTCCGACGCCAGTTGCAGCAAAAGAGAATTCTGGGTGGCACGCATTGCCCGCATATACCCGCTTCACCTGCTCACACTTGTGATAGCTCTTCTAACAGGCGGAACATTCATAGCCACGCAACCACTCTCATGGGCACATCTTTTTACATCGGCCACACTGACCAACGCCTACATTCCGCGTTCCGACTTTTTCTTTGCGCTTAACTCACCGGCATGGAGCCTCTGTTGCGAGCAACTGTTCTACGCACTGTTCCCATTTGCCCTGCCCATAGTAAAAAGCCCCAAAAGGCTTGCGTGGATTGCCATTGCAGCCATATTTGTTGTTCTCATAGGCAGCAGCATTACACCCGATGGCTACATAAAGGGGATATGGTATACCAATCCCATAATGCGCCTGCCCGACTTTGTTGTGGGAATACTCTTGTGGCATGGATATCAAAGAGTAAAAGACAAGGGCATCAGCCCGCTCATGGCAAGCATTATGGAAATCAGCACCATTCTGCTATTCATTGCGTTTTACATATACGCCGAAGGGGTTCCCAAGCCCTATCGCTACTCCTTCTACTATTGGCTGCCCATGACAGCCATTATCCTAACCTTCTCGCTGCAAAAGGGGGTGATATCGGAATTGTTAAGAACAAGGATTTTTATAATCGGAGGCGAGATAAGCTATGGGATATACCTCACACAAATACTTATAATAAATGTATTGGCTACCAAGGTGGCCCATTTGCCGGGTGCTGTGGGGGCTACAATCGTTCTTGCTGCAATAATAGCTGCAAGCTACTTATCATACCGCTTTTATGAAAAGCCCATGAACAAGTTCATAAGAAGAAATTTGTAAAAAGGAGATATCAACCAATCTTTTCAAGAGCCTCGCGAGCTGCGTTTTGCTGGCTCTCACGCTTGGAGAAACCCTCGCCACGGCCAATAGGCTCACCATCCAGCAAAACCTCGGATATAAAGAATGTGCCATCGGCACGCTGCTCTTCAAGCACCATCTTAAAATTTACCTTGCGATGCTGTTTCTGCGACCACTCCAAAAGACGGCTCTTGTAGTTTTTGTCGAGACGCACCACCGACTCGATATTGTCCAAGCGGGAAAAAACCCTTTCGAGCAGGAACATACGGCAATATTTATATCCCTTATCGATGTATATGGCCCCTATAAGCGCCTCCAAGGCATTGCCGTAAATATAGTTATTATGTTTGTTTGTATCGCCGCAGGCATGCACAAAACGGTCGAGCCCTATCTCCACGGCAAGCTCATTGAGCCTTTCGCGACAGACAAGATTGCTGCGCGACTTTGAAAGAAAGCCCTCGCGCTCGCGACGGAAACGAGAGTATAGAAAATCGGCTGTAACGGAACTCAACACGGCATCGCCAAGAAACTCCAAACGCTCGTTGCAGCCCAATTTGCCCGAAGTAGAGGAGCTATGCGTCATAGCCATCTTGTATGGTTTAAGACTGCCCGGAACAAAGCCAAGGATGGAATATAACAAAAGATAAGACTCCCTATCCTTGTGGGATAGTAGCCTTATCTTATCTATTAGCTTCTTAAAAAACTTATTAGCCTTCAACTTTCTTAAAAGCAATTGATGCATTATGACCGCCAAAACCAAATGTATTGGAGATAGCAACCTTAATATCTCTTTTCTGTGCCTTGTTAAAGGTAAAGTTCAGTGCGTAGTCGATTTCGGGATCCTCATCGCCCTCCTCGTGATTGATTGTGGGAGGAACAACACCGTTCTTAATCGCAAGCACGGTGAGCATAGCCTCGATAGCTCCTGCCGCACCCAACAGGTGCCCTGTCATTGATTTTGTGGAGCTGATATTAAGCTTGTATGCATGCTCGCCAAAAAGTGTTTTGATAGCCTTAATTTCGGCTATATCGCCTGCGTATGTGGATGTTCCATGCACATTGATGTAATCGACATCGGCGGGTGTTATTCCGGCCTCCTCTATTGCATTCTTCATAACTCGCATGGCACCATCGCCGTCGGGATGGGGAGCGGTAATGTGGTATGCATCGGCGGTAAGACCCGAACCAACAATCTCGGCATATATCTTTGCACCACGCGCAACAGCATGCTCATACTCCTCAAGTATCAAACAAGCCGATCCCTCGGCCATCACAAAGCCATCGCGGCTCTTGCTGAAGGGACGCGAAGCGCCCTTGGGATCGTCGTTGCGTGTTGACAGGGCGTGCATAGCATTAAACGCACCCACCGCGGTAAAACAGATAGGAGCCTCGGCTCCACCTGCCACAATCACATCGGCTCTGTTCAGACGTATCTGGTCAAAGGCGTCGATGAGGGCATTCGAAGAGGATGCACACGCTGCCGTTGTTACAAAGTTGGGACCTTTAAGGCCGTATCTGATAGATATGATACCCGCAGAAATATCGGCAATCATCTTTGTAATGAGGAAAGGCGAAAAACGGGGACCATTGTCGGGATTCTGCGTATAAGCACGAATCTCATCCTCCAATGCACCGATACCACCTATACCCACACCAAAGACAACTCCGGCACGGTTGGCATCCATCTTTTCAAAATCCAGCCCGCTATCTGTTATTGCCTGAACAGCCGATGCCACGCTGTACTGTGTAACGGTATCAACCTTGCGCGCCTCGCGACGGTCCATGTATGCCGTGGGGTCGAAATTCTTGACCTCACAAGCAAATTGTGTTTTGAACAGATAACTATCAAAATGAGTAATAGGCCCTGCGCCACTCACACCATTAACGGCATTTTCCCATACTTCGGGAACGGTATTGCCCAACGGTGAAACGACACCAAGACCTGTTACAACAACTCTTCTAAGCTTCATTATAGAATAGTTAAGAGTGAAAGTAAGAGGATGAAAGAATTACTTCTCGGCAACCTTCTCCTCTACATACTTAACAGCATCACCTACTGTTGCTATTTTCTCAGCCTGCTCCTCGGGGATAGAGATACCGAACTCGTCCTCAATCTCCATGATAAGCTCTACTCTGTCGAGAGAGTCTGCGCTCAAATCGTTTGTGAAGTTAGCCTCTGAAGTAACCTCTGACTCTGAAACACCAAATTTCTCAACAATAATCTCTTTTACTCTTGCTTCAATTTCTGACATAATCGTAATATTTTGAAAGTTGTAAATTATTTCTTTGCAAAAGTATGATAAAAATCAAAAACCACCAAGAAAAAACAGTTTTTTTACGACGTGTATTGCACATTTTTTATTTTTTGTGCAAAAATTGCGTGCCAGAAACTGTGATAAACATTTTTAGGGTTCTATTTTTATCTCAAATGCCGATGGTTCACGACGCAAATTATAGTTATTTCTTAAATCCTCAAAGTGTTGCGGATTTCTTTTAAGGGACACCGAATCCGATTTTGGGGAATAAATCTTTAATAACGCCGACGAGAGGGACGATGCCACCACCTGCGGCGCCTCGGGGGCGGGCAGAGAGAGCGATGGCAACCGTTCTGCACAATCGTAGAAATCGGCAAAGGCTCGCAACACTATATTTGTGGCATTCATTTTTCCTTCGGCCGAATAACCGGCAATATGAGGAGTACCTATATACACCTTATTTAATAAGGGGATATTTATCTTGGGCTCACCCTCCCAAACATCAAGGACAACATCGAGCGCAGGGTTACGCTCCATTGTCTTTAACAAAGCATCGTTATCCACCACGGGACCACGCGAAGCGTTTATAAACAACGAACACCTTCTCATCTGCATGAAGAAGGCCTCATCGGCCAAATGATAGCTGGGGAAGGGACCGCTGTTACTGAGTGTGGGATGAAAGGTTATGATATCGCACTCTCGAGCAATTGCATCCAACGACACAAAGCCCTCCTCGCCGCGTGAAGCACGAGGGGGATCGTTAAGCAACAGCCGTAATCCCGCACTTTGGGCCCATTGCGCCACACGGGAACCTATTTCGCCCACACCAACAATGCCGAGTGTGAGCCCGTCAAGCCCACGTCCTCGCTCCGAGGCCCACTCATACACCACAGCCTGCACATATTGCAACACGGCATCGGCATTGCATCCGGCCGCATTGGTCCATTTTAGTCCATTGCAGGCGCAGTACTCACTATCGATGTGGTCATAACCTATTGTGGCCGTACCGATAAAACGCACTGCCGTGCCTGCAAGCAACGACGCATTGCACAATGTTCGAGTACGCACAAACAGAGCATCGGCATCACGCAAATGAGCATTTGTTATAGCCACACCGGGCAAGGACACAACCTCGTTGCCCATCGCTGTAAGCGCAGATGCGATGTATGGGATTTTCTCATCAATAACAATTTTCATCTCCTTTATTTTCTGTAAATATTCACAAATGTAAGAAATTGTGTGAAAAGATGGCAACATTCAGGCCTTTTTTATAGAGCAGACAACGCGAAACAACTCCATTTACTCAACGACGCCACTCCTTATTATATAAATAGAGGAACTTTTTTGCCAAAGTTTTGCCTATATCACAAAGTTTCGTTAGTTTTGCCTTTGAAACTTCCCATATTGGGATTTTTGCACACTCAAAAAACAGATTATTATTGACTTTAACAATATTATTATGAAAAAGTTTACAGAAATGAGCTGGCCCATTTTCAATCAGGCCATTGAGGACTATCACAAGACAGACAATGTAGATACCCCGATAAACAACCCCTATCCCGTTAAAACAATCGAGTACTATCTGTACCTGAAATGCTGGATCGACACAGTACAGTGGCACTTTGAGGATATCATTCGCGACCCCAACATCGACCCCGTGGAGGCTCTCACACTCAAACGCCGCATAGACAAGTCGAACCAGGACCGCACAGACCTCGTAGAGCTCATCGACAGCTATTTCCTCGACCTTTACAAGGATGTAAAGCCCGCAGCAGATGCAACCATCAACACCGAGAGCCCTGCCTGGGCTGTTGACCGCTACTCCATCCTCTCACTAAAAATTTACCACATGAAGGAGGAGGTAAGCCGCACCGATGTAGACGCCGAGCATCTTGCAAAGTGCCAGGCAAAACTCGATGTGCTATTGGAGCAATACAAGGATATGACAACCTCAATAGGGCAGTTGCTCGAGGACATTGAGGCAGGGCGCAAATACATGAAGGTATATCGCCAGATGAAGATGTATAACGACCCGGCCCTTAACCCCGTACTCTATGGCGCAGGAAAGAAATAACACCACACCGCGCACAACACTTATAACCCGATTTTCAGCGGTAGGCGATATAGCAATGACCATTCCATTGCTATATTCGCTTGCACATACATACCCCGACGACAGATTTATCTTTGTAAGCCGCGAGAGGTTTGGGCAGTTCTTCATAAACAAGCCCGAAAACCTCCTTTTCATCGGAATAAATTTAGATAATTACAAGGGACTGACAGGGCTATACAAGCTATACAAAAAACTTAACGAGCACAAGCCCGACTTTGTGGCGGACCTGCACGATGTTTTGCGCACAAAAATCCTGCGTACCTATTTCCTGATGCTGTCAGGCGCAAAGGTGGCCAACATCATCAAGGGACGCAGCGAAAAGAAGAGACTCACACGTAGCAAAAACAAAGTACAGGCGCAATTGAAAAACACATTTGAGCGCTACCGCGATGTATTCACCCGCCTTGGTTTCCCATTCACGCCATCGTTCACATCACTATTCAATGGCGGTAAAGGCGACATAAGCGAGTTCAGCAACATAATTCCACAAAAAGGCAATAACAAATGGGTGGGCGTGGCCCCATTTGCCGCACACAACGGAAAGATATACCCACTCGAAAGAATGGAGCAGGTAATCGCCATGCTGTCAAAAGAGCCCGATGTGGAGATTTTCTGCTTCGGCAACGGACCCAAAGAGGAGGCCGTGGTAAACGATTGGTGCAGCAAATACCCGCATGTAAACTCTTTCCTCGGCCGCACCAATTTTAACGGCGAGTTGCGCCTAATAAGCCACTTGGACACAATGGTTTGCATGGACTCGGCCAACATGCACATGGCATCGCTTGCCGGCACACCCGCCATATCGGTGTGGGGAGCCACATCACCACTTGCAGGATTCTTGGGATGGAATCAAAAAAGCGAGGATTGCGTGGAGCTGCCGCTGCCCTGCCGCCCATGCTCCATCTTCGGTAACAAACCATGCATGTATGGCGACTTCCGTTGCATGAACATCCCCCCCGAGCTCATAGCCCGAAAAGTTCTCAAAAAAATTGGCAAATAACCCATGAGCAGCACCATAGCAAAGGAAAAAGACCCCATGGGGCATGCCATTGCCGACTACCACAGAACAGGCAAAGCCGGCAAATTAAGAGTACTCTCCTCCATGTTCTACGAGGACGAAATACCCGTACCAACACTGTTCAGGACATTCGCCCAAATGCCGCCACAAGAACAGGCCGCCATAGAGCTATGCCGTGGCAGTGTGCTTGACGTGGGGGCGGGTGCAGGATGCCACAGCATCGAACTGCAAAAACGTGGATACCAAGTACTTGGCATAGACATATCGGAACTATCGGTGCAGGTGATGAAGGAGCGCGGATTGGATGCACGCCTTGTAAATTTCTTCGACGAGACATTCACCGACAAATTTGATACCATTCTGTTGGCAATGAACGGAATAGGCATCGTGGGCAAGGTCGAAAACCTGCCCGGTTTCTTCCGGAGCGCCAAGCGCCTGCTTGCCCCTGGCGGGCAAATTCTCCTCGACTCCTCGGACATTCGTTACGTCTTCATGAACGAGGATGGTTCAATGGATATAAACCTTGCAGCAGGGTATTACGGCGAGGTGGACTACAAAATGCGCTATCGCGACATCACCGGGGAGCCGTTTGACTGGCTATACATTGATTTCGACACCCTCTCGATGTATGCCAACGAGAGCGGTTTCAACTGCGAAAAATGCATTGACGGCGAGCATTACGACTACCTCGCAAAACTCACAATCAAGAAATAAAAGCCCGCACATTTACCACAAAAAGCGGAATCACTGCAAATATTGCAAACAATAATTTGTTTATTCACATCACATTTACTACCTTCGCAACTATAAAGTTGCTATGATATAACACGCGCGCGTGCACGGGCGCAAAACGCCGCACGCCACTTCCCCCCAAAGAGCCGAGCAAACACGCTGTTTAGCCGGCCACAAAGGAGAATCAACGCAACTTATTTCACAAACCGCTATAACTCAATGCGTTACACGCACGTTGAGGAGCCAGAAATATGTCTTGTTACAAGCAAGCGACAAAAAGATGAACAACAGCAACGACGATAACAAAACAGTTTGGTTCGCAATGAGCGCCCCATATCGCCGCGAGCTGAAAGCAAAAGAACACCTCGCTACATTGGGTATAGAGTCGTTTGTACCCATGACAAAAGCACTCGTAGAGCGAGGGGGCGTAAAAAAGCGCCAAATCATACCCGCGATACACAACCTCATATTCGTACACACCACAAAAGAGATTATCAAAAGCGCAAAACAGCGCATCGACTTTCTGCAATACCGCACACGCCCATGCAACGGCAAGAACCATCCCATCATAGTACCCGACAAGGAGATGGAGCAGTTTATCGCCATTTGCAACGCACGAATAGAGGAAATAACATACATCCAACCCGGCGAAATAGATATTGAAAAGGGAACAAAGGTGCGCATACATGGCGGCACGTTCGATGGCACAGAAGGCATTTATATAAAATTAAAGGGCAAACGAAACCGCCGTGTAGTGGTACTCATAGAGGGACTCGCCGCAGTTGCCATCAATACCGAGATATCACCCGATTACATTGAAATTCTATAAAAACATACACCGACATGAAAAAAATCTTATCACTGTTGTTTGTGGCAGCACTCCTTGCAAGCTGCGCATCCACAAAAAAAGTAACCTATTTCCAGGATTTGCAGGGCGGCGACACAAAAACCATAACCGCCCCGGTTAAAAAGATTAGAATGCAGGCAGGCGACAAAATCTCCATTGTCGTAAACAGCAAGACACCCGAGTTCGTTACCCGTTACAACCTCGTCACACCCAGCCGCACTTTCGGTTCCGAGGGCACAGGAAGCGGCAGTGGTACAGTTTCTGCATACACCATCGACAGCTTTGGATGCATAGATTTCCCCGAGATGGGTAAAATACCCGTAGAGGGCAAGACACGCGAGGAGATTGCCACCTACATAAAAGATCAACTGATTGAAAGAAAGCTTGTGCTCGACCCCAATGTAACTGTAGAGTATGTAAACCAGCAATTTTCGGTACTTGGCGAGGTAAACCGCCCCGGCAAATTAAGCATTGATAAAGACTATATAACAATTCTTGATGCCATAGCCATGGCGGGCGATTTGACAATAGAAGGAACACGCACTGATGTTACCGTTTTGCGTCAGGAGGGCGACACACAAAAGATATACGAGATAGACCTCACATCGGGTGAGGCTATATATTCGTCGCCCGCATACTACCTGCAACAGAACGACATAGTATATGTCAAACCCAACACCAAGCGTGCAGGCCAGGCCGATATAAACAGTAACACATTCCGTTCCACATCGTTCTGGATGTCGTTGGCATCGTTTGTAATGGCACTCGTAACATTCATCGACAACAGATAAGCCCATACAGCCACCCACAGGAAATAAATGCAGGCACCCATACAAAAGCCTCAATCATAAAATAACAGACAAAACAATGGCAAAAAAGAACAGAAGGCAGCAAAACGACAACTCCCTGCCCATAATAGACTTGCTGTACTTATGCATCGGTAATTGGCATTGGTATGCAGTTTCGCTATTCGTAACACTTACCATTGCCGTGCTATACATACTTATGACACCCCCGGTGTATGTGAGCCACGTGTCGTTGCTCATTAAGGACGACAGCAACACCCGCACAAGTTCTTCCAACTCATTCACCGCATTCAGCGACAATCACCGCAGCAATGCCGAAGAGGAATTAAGAGCCATGCGCTCGCCGGCAATAATGACTGAGGTCATCAAAAGGCTCAACCTTGATGTATGCTACACCGGCGAAGGCCGTTTCCACGACCCCGTTATTTATGGCCAAGGGCTGCCCGCAAAAGTTAAACTACTTGATTTGAACAAAAACGACGATGCAGGCTTTACAATGAACCTGCAAGAAGACGGCACGCTATGCATGTGGGGTTTTGTGAAGAATGGATTTCAATATGATGGTTTCAAAAGAGCCACCGATGGAGACACAATAGAGAGCCCCATCGGGCGCATAGCCGTAACTTTTACCGGGAACGCCGAATATAACCGCAACAAGAACATACAGGTTACACGCACCTGCATAAACAAAACCATCGAGAACTTCTACTCGCGCTTTAGCGCATCATTCGAGAACAAAAATACCACTATAGCAAATCTGCACATAAAGGACGTTTCCACATATCGCGGACGCGACATTTTGGGAACGATGATCGAAATCTACAACGAGCGATGGATGGCCGACAAGAACCAAATAGCAATAAGCACCGACAGTTTCCTTAACGAACGAATCTCGCTGTTGCAACAGGAGCTGTGGCAACTCGATGGGCAAGCAGCATCGTACTCCACCGGCAATGCGCAGAATATAAAGTCCGATGATGGTTCCATTTTGTCAGAAATAAAAGAGGCCGAGAAACAGATTCTATCGCTTAACAACCAACGAGAGGTAGTGCAATATCTCATAAACATCCTGCGCGAAGAAAAGAAACTGTTGCTACCCGGCAACATTGGACTTGAGAACGTAGACATCAAATCTCTTGTAACCGATTACAACCAAGCCATGCTTCGCCGCAACGCCATAGCCCAGAACAGCAGCGACGACAACCCGCTTGTAAAGGAGTATGACAGCCGCCTCGAAAAACTCAAAAAGAGCATTATCGCTGCCGCCAACAACGAGATAGAGAGCCTCAACTCGCAAATAAGGCTCATTCGCAAAACAGAGGTCAAGAACGATCAGGCACTTGCCACAAGCCCCGAATTAGCCAAGAAAAAGCAAAACATAGAGCGCCAATTAAAGGTAAAGAACTCACTCTACCTCTTCCTGCTGCAAAAACGCGAAGAGAACGAATTGTCCAAGGAATACACCGCCAGCAACACGCGCATAATATCGGCCCCATCGAGTTCATACATACCTATTGCCCCACTTAAGAAGAATGCAGTAATGATGGCACTCGCAATAGGCCTGTTGCTGCCCACCGCCATCATCTTCTTCAAAGAGATAAGCAACAACAAGATACGCGGGCGCAAGGACCTTGAAGGGATAGATATACCCTTTGTGGGCGAAATCCCCATGCACATCCCCGAGGACCGCAAGGAGGCACGCAAAGCCATGCGTGGCGAGGGGGCAAAAACAATACTTGTGAAGCATGGCAGTCGCGACATAATAAACGAAGCCTTCCGCGTGCTGCGCACCAATCTGCAATTCATTGCCAAGCAGAAGGAGGGTTGCAACGTAGTTGTACTCACATCATTCAACCCAGGCAGCGGAAAAACATTCCTCACAATGAATATTGCGGCAAGCCTCTCGCTCAAAGGCGAAAGGGTGCTTGTCATCGACGGCGACATGCGCCACGGCTCCACATCGGCATATATTTCATCGCCCAAAACAGGAATAAGCAACTACCTAAGCAAGGAAGTAGACGATATATCCACAGCCATTGTGGAGTACGAGGGATACGAGAACCTGCACATATTGCCTGTAGGTACAATACCTCCAAACCCCACCGAACTGCTGCACGAAAAGCGTTTCGGCGAACTAATCAATGAACTTCGCAACCAATACTCATACATCCTCATCGACTGCCCCCCTATTGATATCGTTGCCGACACACAAATTATTGAGTATTTTGCCGACCGCACCCTCTTTGTCGTGCGCACCGGCCTGCTTGCCCGCAACATGCTCGACGAATTGGAGAATATCCACGAGGAAAAACGCCTTAAAAACCTTGCCATTATACTCAACGGCACATACAGCCACGGAGGATACTACAAATATGGCTACCGATACGGATACCGTTACAGCTATCGTTACGGATACCGCTACGGATACCATGGCGATAAAAAAGGGATAAAGGGAAAGAAAAAATGAAAAGAAGATGAAAGAAAGAGCATCTAACATTGAACTTTTGCGTATAATTGCCATGACATTTATTGTCATATGGCACATCTCCATACATGCACAAAAAGGTGAGGCTGCTACACACGATTTCATCACCGCCACTACTACCACAGGTGTAAACCTCTTTCTTCTAATCACCGGATATTTCGGGCTGAAGTTACGATGGAAATCATACCTCAACATCATTGCTATGGTAATATTTTATTCATTATTATCCATAATAATAAACTACTACGTTTTTGGCTGTCAACCAAGCATAAATGATGTATTCAAGGCCGTAAACCCATTTGGTATTACAGCTTATTGGTTTGTCGATTATTATATAATTCTACTATTATTAAGCCCCATACTCAATATTATAAAAGATAGAGCTACTGATAAAGAGTACATATACTTAATAGGCATTCTTGTATATCTAAGCTGTATTATCGGTCTGTTGTTTGGACGCACGATCAACAAAAACGGATATTGTATTATGCAATTTATTACCATGTATTACATTGGAGATGCAATAAAAAGATTTAAGCTCACAAATAGAATTAGCAACAAATATCTTATTGCTATTTATATTGCTTCCACTTTTATACTATATATTGGCGGTATATTCAACATCCCCGGGAGAGCGGCCTATAACAACCCTATACTTATGGCAGCTGCAATATCCCTCTTTTGTATTGTAGCAAAAATGCAATTTGCGAGTAAGCATATAAACTCTTACGCAAAATGCATGTTTCCGGTATATTTGATACACGAAGGGTTGTTTGGTAAAAACATATACTATTTATTGTATGAAATTGGTGCTAAGCAAAATTACTACAGCCACGAATATGCTCTATCGCTTTTATTTTATATCGTGGTCCTATTCGTCGGAGCTGCAATAATTGAAAATATTAGGCGCGCCATAATGGATAAGCCCATAGAAATGTTATGCAATTTCTTAAATAAGAGAATTAACATATTCCCCTAACCCATTTAAATTATGTGGCCTTTCAGCAAAAAAGCAACCATAGCTCAAATCAAATTGCTTGTAGATGGCACCGATTACCACTCACACATACTGCCGGGGGTGGATGACGGCATAAGCAGCATGGATGAGGCATTGCAAGCACTGCAATCATTTTCAGCCATGGGCATTAAAGAGTTGTGGCTCACGCCACATATAATGGAGGATTTCCCCAACACCCCCGCAAGCCTGCAAATGCGATACGAGGCATTGCTAAATGAATATAAAGGCCCTATTGCCCTGCACCTTGCAGCCGAATATATGATTGACAACCTCTTTGATGAATTATTGGATACGGGGCACCTGCTACCAATTGGCGAGGGAGGCAATCATCTGCTTGTGGAGACATCATATTTCACACCACCCATTCACTTGGAAGACACGTTGCAACGCATAAAATCAAAAGGGTATTATCCGTTGCTGGCACATCCCGAGCGATACATATATATGGACAACGACGAATACCGCACGCTCCACAATAACGGGACTAAAATGCAACTGAACATACCTTCGCTTGCGGGTGTATATGGCCGCACAGCACAAAAAAAGGCCATGTGGCTGTTAAAAAACAATATGTACACTGTTGCCGGCAGCGACCTCCACAGCGTTGATGCTTTGGAGATAATAAACAGCATACCGCTTGATAAGAACACACACGGCATGATGCTGAAACTCTTACACATTAATATATAGGATATGGGCGACCACAGCGAATCAAGGACAAAAAAGACCTTGCTTAATGCGCGAATAAATCTCATATGTTATTTGGCTGCACTCATCACAGCCTTTTTCACACGCAAAATACTTCTTGAACAACTTGGAGCAGAATTCATCGGTCTCACAGGTACAATTGGAAGCCTCCTTGGTTTCCTAAACCTCGCAGAACTGGGGATTGGCACAGCTATCAGTTATGTTTTATATAAGCCCATTGCAGACAGCGATCGTTTTAAAATTAACGAAATCATTTCTGTCCTCAGCTACCTATATAGGTGGATAGGTTTTGCAATTTTAGGAATGGGCATTATATTCTCACTATTCCTGCCTCTTGTGTTCCCCGACACATCTTTTTCATGGTTTGTAATATATTTTGGATTCTATGCATACCTCGCTACTGCACTTATAGGTTATTTTATCAACTACAAAGCCACGCTGCTCAGTGCAGACCAACGCAACTACATTGTTACAGGATATTTTCAATTCACTACAACGAGTAAAGTAATTCTGCAAATGGTTCTGGCCATTTATTTTCGCAGTTTCATAATATACTTTGCCATTGAACTTCTATCAGGCATCATAAATTCAATCATTCTTAATTGGAAGATTAACCAAACATACCCATGGCTTAAGAGTGAAATAAAGCTTGGGCACAAACTCCTAAAGAAATATCCCGAAATAAGTAAATACACAAAACAGATATTTGCACACAGGGTCGGAGGTGTTGTGCAAGGACAATTAACACCTTTTCTCATCTATTCCTTTGTATCGCTACCAATGGTTGCACTTTACACAAACTACACGCTACTGACGCAAAAGCTTGAAGCCCTGACCTCCTCAGTCATAAACAGCGCAGGGGCTGCTATTGGAAATCTTGTTGCAGAAGGAGATGGTGCAAAAATTCTAAAAGTATTTAAAGAACTACTATCTTTAAGACTTTTTGTTGCTACTATAGCTGTTACATGCATATATAAATTCTCTTCAGCATTTATCGCCGTGTGGTTAGGCGACGAATATGTACTATCAAATAAAATAGTTGCTATAATAGCGATATTAAGTGGCTTAAGCATTGCAAGAGGGGTGTTAGATCAATTTTGCTATGCGTGTGGTTTGTTTGCCGATATTTGGGCTCCATATGCAGAATCTATAATTATGTTACTCTTTGCCGTCGTTTGCGGCCACTATCATGGACTACCCGGCGTTCTTTACGGGCCAATAATGTCAATAATTATAATTATATATATCTGGAAGCCATATTACCTTTTTACAAGAGGTTTCAAAATTTCAGTATTCCAATATTGGAAGTTATTCATTACACATATTACAACATCAATCATTGCATACATAATCACAGACAGGCTATATGAAATCTACATAAAAGATAGTTCTAAACTAGGCGGATGGGGAGACCTAATTGCAGAAGGCGCAATATTCACCATTTTAATATTCATCGTGCTAAGTGCAACATACTACATCACATCGGATGGTTTTAGAAATATCACCAAGCGTATAAATATTGGCAAAAAACAACATCAATGACACTAGGCTCTATAATTAGATACATTAAATGGCAATTCGCCAAGAAATTCTACAGCAAGCAAGCATACGATTGGTGGAAGGTAAAACTCAGAAACTCTGACTTAAAGAATGAGCTCATAATTCCATTAACGCAATACACGACCAATACCAAAAACACAAAAGACCACAAAAGGGTTATTTGTATGCACGACGGCAAATTGAAAACCGGTGGGTTAGTTGATAGATTGCGGGGGATAATATCGGTATATTCAATTTGCAAAGAATACAACATTGATTTCAAAATACTATTTACGCAGCCTTTTCCATTAGACAGATACCTTATCCCCAACAGTGTTGAATGGCGAATTTCACAAAATGAGCTACACTACAATATTAAAGAGACTGACATTTGTTTAATTGAATCCATAAATGGAAGTAAATACGAAGCTCAAAAGCAAGATGAGTGGTTCAGAAAGGAATTAAAAAAGAGCTATTGCGAATTTCATATATATACTAACGCACATTTCTCATACAACCGTGATTTTGCAAAATTGTTTGCCGAACTTTTTAAGCCATCACCATTGTTACAGCAACTGATAGATAAAGAAAAAAAACATTTGGGTGAAAATTACATAAGCACATCATTTCGTTTTTTAGATCTTCTCAATGATTTTAATGAAACGGCGGGGGGAAATATTATATTATCCAAGACGGAACAAAGCCAACTAATAAACAAAAACATAGAACAGTTGAACAAATTACACAATAAATATCCACAAAGAAATATTCTTGTAAACTCCGATAGCTCTACATTTCTACAAGAAGCGGCAAAACTCGATTTCACCTATATTATTCCGGGAGAAATCAGCCATGTTGATAGCAATGCCACCATTAAAGAAAACACTCATGACAAGACATTTACAGACTTCTTTATGATAGCAAATGCCGAAGATATATTCTTATTCATAACAGGAGATATGTATAATAGCGGTTTCCCATTTGCTGCTGCACAGCTATACAATAAGCCGTTCCATATAATAAGATTCTAAAGGATTGGGTTCTTGTTATAAAACTCTATTTATATGCAGCAATAGTATTTAGAATTAGGTAGCTCTGCTCAAGAAAAGTTCAATAGGTAATATTGAATAAGAAAAAGTAATAGGAAACAACAATATGGTGTCAATTATAATCCCTGTATACAAAACTGAAAAGTATATTCGAAATTGCCTTGACTCTATTTTAGCACAAACATACACTCATTGGGAAGCAATACTTGTTGATGATGGCAGCCCCGATGATTCCGGGCTTATATGCGATGAATATGCAGCAAAAGACACACGCTTTAGGGTTATCCATCAAAAAAACGGTGGTGTAGTAAATGCTCGCAACAATGGTATCAATGTAGCAAAGGGAGAGTATCTCGCTTTTATCGACAGCGACGACTACATAGAAGATAACATGCTTGAGGAGATGGTGTCTCTAGCCAAAAACAAGCAATTAGACATTGTGTGGTGCGACGTTAAAGAGATACACCCTACTTGCACCACATATGAGCCTATTTTGCTTGACAACAATAATAAAAACATCAGCAACCTATTACGTTCATCTCTACCCGGATATTTATGTAACAAACTTATCAAGAAAGCATTTTGGGAAAAATGTAATATTGTAACTGATGAACGTTCGGTTGTTTTTGAAGATACTTTTATTTCATTGCAACTATTGGCAAATAATCCTAATAATGGAATAATAAACAAACCATTTTACAATTATATAAAAACAAATATCAATGCAGCAACCCACAAGAATAAATCATCCATAATAGTTAGAGCAGAAGGAAACATCATTAATATCTACAATTACCTAAAAAAAACAGAACTATTAGAAAAGTACCATAAAGAGTTTACTGCACTATCGCTTAAATTAAAAATTGAGATGCTTCAATATGACATTAAGAAAGCAAGAAAAATATTTCCTTTCTCACATATTAAGCTCCAAAACTTTAGATTTCCATTACTTACATCCATATTTTATTGGTTAGGATTTAATTGTGGTGTTATTGGAGAATTATTATTCAAAACAAGATTTAGTTTGCTGAAAAATGAACATTTGCATCATAAACGATGACATGCTCCCTCAACATATGGGTGGTATAAAAAGAGTTTTATCGATTTTAGTCAAGGAATGGGAAAACGAATGTAATATTGTTATTATATCAGTAGCACCCATAGGTACCAGATACGACATCTTCGGTAAAGCCAAGCAACGAATCTTTCCAAACACAAAAGACATTCTGTCATGCGAAAATATTGAATATTTTAAAGAGGTTATACAAGAATCTAATATTGATATCATTCTTCAACCATACGCCAACAACGAGGTATTAACAAGATTATGTGTTAAAATAAAACAAGAACTGAATACCAAACTCTTTATTGCAGTACATTTTGCCATAACATATCAAGAAGACATATTAAAAAGCTATTTCTTCAATAGATATAGAATTGGTAGCTCCATTGTTAAATGGATCAAAGAAATCCTCCTTTATCTCAAATATCTCTTCATCACAAAAAGAAATATCAGAGAGCACAATAATGCATATTATCGTTTTATAATTGAAAATTCCGACAAGATTATTCTTTTATCTGAATCACATATTAATACATTAAAACAAATATATAAAAGCAATAATATAAATAATGTTATATGTATTAACAATCCGGCAATTATATCAACAAACAACAAGAATATCTGCAAAAGCAAAAAGATAATATGGTGCGGAAGAGTAGAATGCAGTGCAAAACGCGCGGACCGCATTGTTGATATTTGGAAAGAAATTGCACCTAAATATCCCGATTGGGAACTAATAATAATAGGTAGTGGAGATATAGAACATTTTAGAAAAATTTGTCAGGAACATAATATTCCCAATATCACATTTGCAGGTTCATGCGACCCCACAGAATTCTACAAACAAGGCGAAATCATTTGTATGACAAGTTCAACAGAAGGATGGGGCATGGTACTCATAGAAGCCATGTTACACGGCTGTGTACCAATAGCATACAACAGCTATACAAGTTTGCAAGACATTATAACTGAGAATTACAATGGCTTTACTGTTACCCCATACAATGAAAAAGAATACATTAAGAAGCTAAGAATGTTGATGGATGACAAAAAACTTCGAGAAAGATTCTCTAAAACCGGATACGAGTCAATTAAACGATTTGACCACAAAACAATTGCAAAAAAATGGCTGGATATTTTCAGCGAAGAGATTACCATCGGATAATCGAAAAACATTTGATAAATTCATCTATGAAAAATCCCTCCCCTGCAGTTTCAATAATAGTTCCTGTATTTAATACAGAAAAACATATTTGCAGATGTTTGAATAGCATTAAATCACAAACTTATAATAATTTTGAGGTTATTATTGTTGATGATGGCAGTTCCGACAATAGTGGTGCTATATGCGACAAATATGCAGCAAACGACAATCGCTTTAGAGTTATTCACAAGGAAAATGGAGGAGTAAGCACTGCAAGGCAAACAGGCTTGGAGAACGCAAATGGAGAATTTATAATACACATCGACTCTGACGATTGGATAGAATCTAATATGCTACAAGAACTTATTGAAACAGCCGATAAAGAAAAAGCCGATATGGTTATATGCGACTTCTTTGAGGAGAGCAACAATAACTCCCACTATGCCTCGCAGAACCTATATAATCCCATTACAGCTAAAGAAGTGCAATCAAAAATAATTAATACAGAACTGCTTGGAAATTGTTGGAATAAACTCACAAGAAAAGCATGCTGCAAAGATATAAGTTTCTCACCGACAAACGTTTCGTTAGGAGAAGACATGCTCTTCAATGTAAAAATACTTTGCAACGACATTAAAATATATTATCTGCCAAAAGCCTATTACCACTATGGAATAAATCAGCCTACATCAATAACTAGGAATATTAATCTACAGCACATATTAAAGAATCGGCAAATAGTCATTAACGAATTATGTAAAATTATTAACAAAGAAGAGTTTAACAATTTTCATAATCTTAAAAAGAATGTACTTGATGTTCTTTTCTATAATAAAAACCTGAATAACTTAAAAACCACATACACCGAGATACACCCCGATATAATTAATAATAACAAAAAATATCGGCCTTTGGCTCCATTAGGCTACTTTATGGCAATGGCACTTAAAGGACACGCATACACTGCCTATTACTTATATAAAATAAATATTTTTACTATTAAATTTATTCAACGGATAAGAAAAATCTTTTATCTAAATTCATACTAATAAAAACCATTCCCCCACAAGTACAAGTATGATATGAAACGTATCTCTTTCGTCTTCCCCCACCCTGTTGCCGGGCCCACTGGCGGTTATAAGGTTGTATATGAATATGCCAACCGCCTTGTTGCCGACGGACATACGGTTAATATCATATATTCCGGCTCGCTTTTTTGGAAAGAGAAAAGCCTCTATTATAAACTGACTAACTGCGTCCGCTACATTCAGCATATTCTTAAAGGATATTCCGGGAGAAGGTGGTTCGCACTCGATAAGCGTGTAAAGGAGCATCTGACACTATCACTAAACTATCGCCATGTGCCCAAGAGCGATATTTACATCTGCACATCGCCTTACACTGCAATGTATGTAAAGGATTATCCCACTGAAAATAAGTACTATTTCATACAAGGTTATGAGAATTGGGGGCGGGTAACAGATGAAATATTACGAGCTACATATCACTACCCATTAAAGAAGATTGTAATATCCGACTGGCTTGCAAGAGTGATGCAAGAGGAGGGGTGCGACTACACAATAATAAAAAACGGGTTTGATTTCGAATACTTTAAGATAAGTATAAGCATAGAAGAAAGGGAAAGACATTCCATTGCCATGGCATATAGCAACAACGCGCTTAAAGGTTGCGAATATGGTTTAGAGGCACTTGAGATTGTGAAGAAAGAATACCCTAATACAAAAATAAAAATCTTCGGGCTATGCGAGAGACCAGCCATGCTGCCTCATGACTACGAATATTGCCAAGCCCCAGACAAAAATACAATAAATAGAATTTATAACGAAAGTGCGATATTTTTGGCAACAAGCAATAGTGAGGGATGGGGGCTGACAATAGGTGAGGCTATGATTTGCGGTGCAGCTGTAGTCTGCACCAACAACAACGGATACCTTGAGATGGCAAAGGATGGCGAAACAGCACTTGTCTCACCAATAGAAGATGCACAAGGGCTGGCAAATAATATTATAAAGCTATTAAAAGACGACAATCTGCGCCAACAAATTGCAAGGAATGGGAACGAATTTATCAAGCGTTTCAATTGGAACGACTCATATAAGAGACTAAAAAACACACTTAACATAGAATGAGACTCGCCTCCTTCGACATATTCGATACGGTGCTCATACGCAAATGCGGCAAGCCCGAGAACATCTTCTACCTGCTTGCACACAAGCTATACCCCGGGGACAAAGATAAAAGGGAGAAGTTTGTCGCATGGCGCAGAGAGGCCGAAGGACGTGTGGCAAACAACATCAAAGGAGGCGAAACAACCATTGCCGATATATATACCGCTGAGGGAGTAACCTTGTTCCATGATTATACTTCCGCACAGCTGATAGAAGCAGAAAAAGAGGTTGAGGCAGAAAACCTAACTGCCAACCCCGCTGTAAAAGCAATAATAGAAAAATGCCGAGCCGAGGGTAAAACAATATGCTTTATATCGGATATGTACCTCGATAGTGAGTTCCTTGCCCGGGTATTAAAACGCGAAGGGTGCCTCACAGGCGAAGAACGAGTATATGTATCGTGCGAAGAGGGAGCAAGAAAATCCACCGGCGCACTATATGACAAATTGCGCAGCCACCTAAAACCCGCACAATGGGAACACTACGGCGACCACCCTGTGAGCGATGTTAAAAGAGCTATTAACAGAGGGATAGAAGCAAAGCATATAAATACAGCCTATACCGAGAACGAGAAACACCTCGCCGAGAACAGCGAAGAATATGGCTGCGAGCTTTCGTGCCTTGCCGGCCTGCAACGAACTGCGCGAATTAAATTAGGGAACACCCCATTCACCACCCTTGCAGCCGATTTTGTTGCACCTGCGTATATTCCGTATGTAAAGTTTATATTGGAGAAGGCAAAAGAGCTTGGAATAAAACGCCTCTATTTCCTGTCGCGCGACAGCTACATATTGCAAAAGATAGCAGAAACAGAACAAGCCAACTACCCCGATGTTCAACTGAAATATCTGTTTGTATCGCGCAAGGCACTCTTACTACCCTACCTGCACAAGCCATCGGCAGATAAGTTTATAGCAATACAGGACAAACAGACACTCATTGGCAAAAACACCGAGGAGCTGTTGCAAAGCATTGGCACAAGCCGTGCCGAATTAAAGGATAAATACTCCACCACAATAGGCTACACCAAAATAGAGAGTGCAAAGGAAGAAAAAGATTTTATAGAGAAAATCTTTGGCACTGCAAGCAGTTACAAAAGCCATTTGCAAGAACTTGCACAAGAGAAACGCACACTGCTGAACGAATATTTTGCACAAGAGGGCCTCTTTGATAATGTAAAAACAGCAATGGTGGATGTTGGCTGGTTAGGCACAACACGCCTGATGATAAACAGTATATTGAAAGAGGAAGGACACAAAGAGACACTGTTTTTCTATTATGGAATAAGAGGGGATGTGCTCAATGAAAATTATGGTAAATATTACAGCTACAATACTCCGCAAGAGCTCAGCACCGAACTCACCACACTCATTGAAAACTATTTCTCGGCATCGCCCTACCCATCCACCATTGGATACTGCAAAAACAATGGCATGATAGAGCCCTGTTTCAGGCCGAGCGAGGAGTATAATGAAAATAATATCATAAAGGCCAATACCGCAGCTTGCGGATTTATCGCAAAGGAGATAGCTCTGAATAAGTTCTGCCCTGTGGCATTAAAGGAGTGGTGTAAACGGGCATCACAAGATATCCTTTCACTGAAACATAGTGATATAGATCTATCCCCACTATGTGAGGCTGAGATATTCGACGGGAAACCATTCGTAAAAAATTTGTCCGCAAGGGAATTACTCAACATAATTCTGTTTGGCGGGCGATGCACGGCATTTGACAAGGCAAGCGTAAAACTGTCCGTGGGCAACAGCCTTTTCCCTGTTACATGGGGAATTTGCCAAATAACAGGCAAAATCAGGCGTTTCCTATACCTTAAATTAAAGAAACAAAAATGAGAATAGCTACCATATTGCTAAACTACAACTCTGCTGCCGATTGCAAAAAGTGCATAGGTTATCTGCAACAGCAAGATGGCATAGAGCAAGAGATAATAGTGGTGGACAACTGCTCGCACAAAGAAGATAAGGAGAGCGTTGAAAGCTTTTGCAAAGCTACGGGAGCGACCTTTATTGCAAACGACCGCAATAGCGGATATAATGCAGGTAACAACGTGGGGTTGCGATATGCAACCGAGCATGGATACGAATATGCCCTTATTGCAAACCCCGATATGGAGTTCCCGCAAAAGGACTACATACACAAATTGCTGCAACCAATGATAGAGAATAAGGATATTGTTGTTTGTGGCAGTGATATTGTGGGGGTTGACGGGCGGCACCAAAGCCCAATGTACCGCGACGGGAATTGGCGCGACAGCTGGGGATGGCTCACCGGCTTATTCAAAAAGCAAAAAGCCGATACATACGATTTTATAGACAACTACAGCACAAGCCACTATTGTGCAAAAGTTTGTGGTTGCTGCCTTGCGGTGCGCCTTTCATTCATTGAAAGCATCGGTTTCTTTGACGAGTACCCCCTGCTCTATTGCGAGGAGGCTATTCTTGCGAAACAGGTTGAGCGTGCCGGCAAAAAGATGTACTACACTACGGAGGCTCAAGCCGTTCATGCACATATCAACAGCCAAAAAGGAGACCCAGCAAGGAGGTTCAAGCAGTGGAGACGCTCGCGCCTATATTACATTGAGAGATATAGTGGCGACACTGTTTATGGGCAGTTATTGTCAAAGCTATCAATAAGCATATACATAGCAATATCACTATTTATAAATAAACTGAAACAATAATGCCATATACAACAAATGTAAGATTAAGGCTATTCACTACATTTTTTTTAATCTATTTCAACATCACGTACATCCCCATCGAAGGGCATGTCGGGTTTGGAATAGGTCGAATCATAATATGTAGTATCTCCATCGCTTTTATGCTGACTTATTCGTTAAAGCTTTCCAAAGCGATGATTATTGGAATTATTTATCTTCTGTATCAATATCTGTCAGCAGGTTTTCACCCTGAGAGTTGGCGATGGAGCACTCTGTTATTTTCTACAGCTTTTGTATTAAGTTACATCAGTATATACAACTTTATTGTTATTGAAAAGGTTTTTTCTATCGAATATTTCTTAAAGATATGCAAATGGGTTATGATGGCATATTTCGTGGTGTGTATTGTGCAACAAGCGCTCATTGTAATCGGAATTGCATACTTACCACTTGTTAATATGATGCTACCCCTTGGTCGAGGTCTCGGATGCCAATCGTTGGCTCTTGAGCCAAGCCACTTCGCGCGCATTATGCTAGTATTCTATTATGCATATATAAAATGCAGTGAATATATACGAGGAGAAGGTCCATTTACATTAAATGAACTTTTTAGTGGCGAACACAAGTGGATAACGATACGCTTTCTATGGATGATGCTTACCATGGGTAGTGGAACTGCTTTCATCTGCTTAATTTTTATAAGCCTCTATTTTGTGCGCAAACATAACTGGTACTACATGATCCCCATTCTTGCTATCTGCTATTCGCTCATACAAGCATCGGGAATTGAGGCGCTTGACCGCGCAACAAGTACAATTGAAGCGACAAGAACCCTTGATGCTGAAACAGTGCGTGAGACCGATAGCTCCGCCTCTGCCCGAATTACTCCAATACTTAATTCTTTGAATGCCGATTTCACATCTTTTGACACATGGTTCGGCAAAGGAATTGATGCAGGATTAGCTATGGGGTTAAATAGAACAATGTTTGATGACTATGGCGTTATCTTCTATATTATAACATTAATATTTAACTTTTCTTGTGCATACAACATCTTCTCTTTGGGCACAATACTAATGTTTATCGGTATCGGTGGCGGCAGCGGTGGTAATATATATTACGCTTGGGCGCTTATGATGATAATGACATGCGTAAAGTATTTCTATGAAAACAGATACAATCCCGATATATACGAAGAGGAAGAAGATAATGACGAGAAAGAATGCGAAGAAATCGCTATAAATACGAAATCGACAAATGCCTGACCTCACACTCGCCATCTGCATTTATAACGCAGAGAAATACATAAAAGAGACACTGCAATCGGTTGCAGAGCAAACGATGCAGGATTTTCACTTGCTCGTTATTGATGATTGCAGCACAGACGGCAGTGTTACCGCCATCAAGGAGTTCTTCAAGGAACATCCACGGCAATACGAACTTATCTCGTTTGAGAAGAATGGTGGCATAGGGCATGCCAGGCACTTTGCCGAACGGCACGCACAAACCAAATACATGATGTTCCTTGATGCCGACGATATTCTCTATCCCCATGCAATAGAAACAATGTATAAAAGAATAACAGCCGACGATGAACTTATGGCCGTTGGTTGTTATCTTGAGTACATAAACGATAAAGGCGAAAAGATTGGGGGCGGGCTGTTCTTGGGCGAAAAGACAAAAGAGAAATTCCGCGAAAAGGCCGCTGCAAAAAAGCTCTTTTTCATGCAACCAACTGCCATTTACAACCGTGAAATAGCACTATCGGTTGGCGGATATGTAATAGATGGTTACCCGCAAGGCAAGCCACGTTACCAGGATTTTTGCGAGGACCTTGACTTGTGGACCCGCATGAGCGACCTTTACAAAGAGGGGAAGGCCATTATTGTTGTGCCCGAGGTATTGTGCAAATACCGCAAAGGGAGTGGGCTGTCGAGCAATGCCTTTAACATGATAATAAAAATGCGCTACACAAAGAGTAATCTCTTGCGCAGGCGGGCCGGGGAGAAGGAACTCACATTTACAGAATTCTACAATTCACTCACTCCCAAGCAACTGAAAGAGCTACACAAGGATGCAAATGCAGCCGACGCCCTGCGCAATGGTGCTTTTTACCTTAAAAAAGGCAATATATTCAAAGGCGCATGGGAGATTATCAAGTGCATATATTATCGCCCGCTATATATTTGGGACAAGATAAAGCACAATTCGGGGATAGGGAAATAGAGGCTATAATTAATACAACTAAAAACAGAGCGCTCCGCTTATTTGCAATTAAGAGGAGTTCCCCAAAGGGGTGAGGAAATAAAAGACACAACACAGAATGAACCAAACAGAAAACACCATAAAACACATAAACGAGGTAATAGGACTGCTGAACAAGGAGACCAACTATGCCGTGCTGCGCAACTTCGAGGGGCTGCCCGACAAGAACAACAGCCGCGACATAGATATTATAATCACCCGTAAAAGTTACAACAAGGTTAAAAACAGCCTTGTGGAGCTGATTGACAAAAGTGGCTGGAAGATTATCACCTACTTGCACAGCGACCGCCTCATTAGCTATGTATGTGCCACAACCACCGAAGAACAAACCGACATTATACAGTGGGATTTCTTCTTCGACACATCGGTGTGGGGAATACAGCTGATGAGTGCCGAGGAGTTCCTTGCAAACAGAAAATTCAACGGTTTCCTCTACTACATAGATACCGATGGGCAGTTCCTCGACAAATACCTGTATAACAGGGCTGTGGGCAGCAAATACCCAGAAAAGTACCAAGCCACGCGCGAGGTTGCCGAGCAGTTGCCCGTTGTTACTGAGAAGATTAAAGAAATCTTTGGCTGCAGCAGTGTTGCACAATGCGACAAAGAGAGTGTCAAAAAGCTCATTATGAGAGCATTGTGGGCAAACATAAAGAAAAGGCCGTTTGCTCTTGTATGCAGCATCATATATTTCCTTTACACATTCATTGGGAACTACATTTGCTCGCACACAGGGCTCAGCATAGGATTTACCGGCCCCGATGGCAGTGGCAAAACAACCGTAATAGATATGCTATTGGAAAGGATTGCACCGGTATTCGGTCTTGCACATAAATACTACCACTTCCGCCCTGCGCTGTTTGGCAATTTGGGCGAGGTGGCCCACTCGGCCGGCATTAAAAAAGAGGTGGATAGAAACTTTGACAAGCCTCATCGTGGCAGGAAAACCGGCAAACTAAGCTCGCTTGCCCGCCTTACCTACTACTCGATTGATTACATTATAGGCTATTTTATAAAGATTAAAAGTGTTACGCGCATCACCCGCGCGGTGGTTTTCGACCGCTACTTCACCGATATTATTTGCGACAGCCGCCGCACGCGCATATATCTTAACCATAAATTTCTCTATTGGTGGGGCAAATTGTTCATTCCATCGCTCAACTACAATATACTGCTCACAGCAAGCAGCGAAACCATACTTGCCCGCAAACGCGAGCTCGACGAGGAGGGCATAAGAATAATAAACGACAAAATTGACTACCTGTGCAATAAAAAGGGTTACCGCAAGGTGCTTAATGAAACTACCCCACAGGCGGCAGTGTGCGAGATTCTCACACACGTTTTCGAGGAGCAGCACAAAAAGAATTTAAGAAGATTAAAGTAAGAAAGAGGCAAGATGACGCAAAAACAAAGAATTGAATTTATCGACCTCGCAAAGGGGGTGTGCATGATACTAATTGTTGTTGGACATTGTGGAATAAATACATATGGAGGAGACACGATACCTTTATATTTCATTATGAGCGGAATGTTCTTCAAGACATATGACAATTCCAAAACATTCTTTATAAAAAAAATAAATGGCATACTCATTCCTTTTCTATTCTTTTATTTAATCGCATATATACCTTTTTACATTATTAAATTCTACAACCCCAATTTACTCATAACAGCATCAAACGGAATTCTAGACATCTTTAATAATCGACAATTTTTTAATGGTCCTATTTGGTTTGTTATAACACTTTTTGGATGTAATATATTATTATACATTGTATTTAGGCTCATAAACAAAGATGCATTTCGAATCCCTGTGATAATAATCATTGGTACGATAGGCTGGATGTTAGGATATTATAATATATTCCTCCCCTCTTTTGTTGATGTTGCCATGACATCATTACCATTTTTTGCATTAGGGTACTATCTAAAAAAAACATCTATCTTCAATCTTAATAAAACCCTTTGCCTTATCGTTGGAATAGCATTTCTTCTGATTTCCTGCTACATTCCACATAGGATTTCTTTACATTACAATATAATAGAGAATCTCAATTCTTATTTTGTATCACTTACAGTTGCATTTGCCATACTATATTTAAGTGCAAGCATAAAATACATTCCGTTTATCAACTACTTTGGCAAATTCTCTCTCATCCCCTTGTGTATACACCATATGATATATCGCCCGTTGAAAGTTTTTTTACAAGATGTTGATTTGGTTGCCATAAACAATGTGTATATAGTTGCCGGCATAACCATGCTGATATCCACTTTGTGTATTCCAATATGCATTAAATATATCCCTTGGTTTGTGGCACAAAAAGATTTAATAAAATAGTTTGAATTACAAAAGCAAATGAGCACCCCTTTCTTTTCAATCGTCATCCCCGTATATAACGGACTTACACACGACCTGCCCGTGTGCCTCAACAGCATATGGGACCAATCGTTAGACAAAGAACTATACGAAGTAATATGTGTAGATGATTGCAGCACCGATGGCACACGCCAATGGCTAAAAGAGCAACGCCAAGAGCACAGCAACCTGCAAGTAATTGAGAATCAAGAAAATATACGCCAGGGGGGGTCGCGAAACCGAGGAGTAAAAGCAGCAAAAGGGAAATATATCATATTCATTGACCAAGACGATTATTACCACAAAGAAGGTATCACCGCGGCATACAATCACTTGCAAGAAAATAATTTGGAGATTCTTATTGTAGATTGCGCATACCAATCACCAGGGAAAGTGAGCAACGAACTGCAACACAACTTTCCACATCGCGAAATAATGAGTGGCGACGAAATAATTGAAAAGAACTCCATTCCATACGCTCCGTGGAAGTTCATCTTCTTGCGTTCTCACATGATAGACAACAATCTTTTCTTTGCTGAGAACAAAAGAATAGAGGATATTGACTGGGTTCACAAATTGGTACATTATGCACAACGTGTGCAGTACCAACCAATACTCTTTATACATTACAATAAGACGAGCATATCTACTACAATGGTCGCCTATAAATCAAAAGAAGTCATATATGCAGGCCTAAATATGGCAGCCAGAATAATGGATTTAACAGAGAGCTGCTTTGCTAATTCTAATTACAATGTAAAAACATATATAAGCAACTTGGCAATACATCATTACTATCTGAACTTGCGAAATTATTTTTCATTTTATGACAGTACGCAACGAAAGGCAAATATGATAGAACAATATATAAAGACAAATGGCAACAAGAGTAACTCCATTGTAATATTTGCACAAAAATTTCCTAAACTATTTTCAATAACATCAAACATACTAAGCCCAATCGGCCGATTCGCATTATACTTATATAGGTCATACAAATATAAAAAACAAAATTAGTCATGAATAATACGCTGTTCTTTTCCATTATAATACCCGTATATAACGGACTTACACACGACCTGCCCGTGTGCCTCAACAGCATATGGGACCAATCGTTAGACAAAGAACTATACGAAGTAATATGCGTTGACGATTGCAGCACCGATGGCACACGCCAATGGCTAAAAGAGCAACGCGAAGCCCACTCAAACCTACAAGTAATTGAAAATCAAGAAAATATACGTCAGGGGGGGTCGCGAAACCGAGGAGTAGAGGCTGCTAAAGGAAAGTATATCTTGTTTATTGACCAAGATGATTATTATCATAAAGGAGGCATTGACAAGGTTTACGAGCACTTAAAAGAAAACGAATTAAATATTCTTGTTACAGACTCGGCATATCAGTTCAAAGGATATGAACATAATAATCTGCAACTGAATCTTAAATATACAGATATTACCGACTGCGAAGGATATGTAAAAAGAAATGGCTGGACCATAGCTCCATGGCGATTGTGCTTTAACCGAGAGTTCTACAATCGTACAGGAGTGAAATTTGAAGAAAATTGCAGAATAGAAGATGTCGATTGGAGTGTAAACCTTTTCTTTTATGCAAAAAGAGTACAATATCAACCTATTCTTTTGATACATTACATAAAAGCAGAAAGCGGAACTACCGATAACATGTATAGAAACAAAGAGATACTCATTGCTAACACCATGGCCGGCAACAGAACACTTCGATTAGGGTATGAGCTATACAAAAATTCTGCTATTAAGAGCAATGTCATAGACCTTGCCGACTCATACTATAATTACACCTGTAAATACCTCTTCGGCCTGTTCTGCTCTCTGAAAGGCAAAAAAGAGATTATCAATCTGATAGAGATCAAAGAATCAAAATATCGTTTGGTAAGATATGCCATTAAATACCCAACCCTTTATGCCATATTCACAAATTGCATGGTTCCACTCTTTAGAATAGCAAGAACCATACATAGAAAAAGAACCGCAAAAAGATTGCAATCCCAATGACCACAATCAAGCATAAAATATTTGTTTCGGCATACGCATGTGAGCCCGGGCTGGGCAGCGAGATAGGCGTGGGCTGGCACTGGGTGCTGGAGATGTCGCGCTACTTTGAGCTGTGGGTGCTCACGCGCGAGAGCAACCGCCCCACAATAGAGCCGTGGATAGCCATGCACCCAGAATACAAGGGCATACATTTCCTCTATTTCGACCTGCCCAAGTGGGCACGATTCTGGAAAAAGGGGCTGCGCGGGGTGCGTACCTACTACAATATATGGCAATACTGCACAAACAGCATCGTAAAGCGCACAATGCGCGAGAATGATATAAAGATATTCCACCACCTCACATATGGCAATGTGCTGTGGAAGGTGAGTTCATACGGGCAAAAGCAGTTCTTTGTATGGGGCCCCGTGGGTGGATTGGAGACTATCCCTGCCGAGTACAGCCACCACTACACAGGCAAAGCACGCCTCATAGAGTGGGTGCGCCGCGCGGCAATTAAACTGCTGCCATTGAATTTTGGTTTCAAAAAGCGTTGCCGTAATGCCGACCTCATGCTGTGCAAGACCGAGATTACACGCAACCTTATACCCGAAAGCCAACGCCACAAGAGCGTGCTGTTTACCGATGTGGCCGTGGAGGACGTTGCAAAGGTGATAGAAGAAAAGACTGCTTGTAACGACAAGATAGAATATATCACTGTGGGGCGACTGGATGCTTGGCGCGGCTTTGACCTTGTGATAGAGAGCTTTGCATGCGTAGCACGCAATAACCCCCGCATGCACCTTACTATTGTGGGCAAGGGAAGCGACAAGGAACGCTTGCAGGCGCTTGCAAAAGAGTGTGGCGTTGATGAACAAATCACCTTCACCGGCAAGGTGGAGATGAGCGAATATTATCGCCTGCTCACAGCTGCCGACGTGGTGATAAATGCATCGCTTAAAGAGGGGGCCGTAACCGTTTCGTTCGACACTATGGCAATAGGCAAGCCGCTTATATGCATGGACACCACAGGCTACACACGCTATTTCTCAAACGATTATGCCATAGTAATTCCACGCACCACCCGCAGCGAGGTTATTGAGAAACTGAGCCGTGCCATAGAGCACATGAGCAATGCCGACGAGCGCAAACTACTCGGTGAAAAGGCTAAAAACGCGGGCAAGCAATTTACTTGGGAGGCACGCGGCAAGGAGTTCAGAGATTTGCTAAATGAAAGCATAGTAAAAGATAAACATATATAGAAAAAAGGAATTGTATGAACCATTCTATAAATTTTTTTAGAATTCTATTTACATTAGTAATAGCATTGTTTCATTATCCAAGCCTCTCAAAAGGCTATTTGAATTCCGGGTGGATTGTTGTGGAGTTCTTCTTTATTTTATCAGGGTACTACCTATATAATACTTGTGTAAATAAGAACTTGAGTACAGTGCAATATATGCAAAAGAGAATAGATAAGTTTTGGTTTAAAACTATTCTTATTGGATTGTTACTAAATGCTATTGAGTATGAGAAAATAATTGATTCAAGTTTTACTGATAACATTAAACACTTCGCAAAAGAACTACTATTGCTTAATGAGGTAATTCCGTTCAATGACAGTATTAGTACTATAAATATTTCGGTATGGTATGTCTGCGTTCTTATATATGCAAGTGCACTTATATATGCAATATTAAAATATCTCCCGCAGTATCATAAGCCCATTCTTATTATTATTTGTTTTTGCACATACCTGTATTTGTTTAATTCACAAGAGCCAAACATTCAATTCGCAATATATCCATATTCATTGGCTCGCGGAATATTATCAATATCTATTGGTTGTATATTAAATATTTTTATAAACAATTATCATAATGCCATAAGTCTAAAGTTAAAAAATGCATTAAGCATCATTTCATTTATTATTATTATTTATTCACTTCCATATAATAACATTTTTGGGTTTGTCCCCATTGTCTGCTTTATATTTATTATAATCGCCTGTATGGATAAAAGGACTCTCTTATACAAAATACTTGATAGGCCCATATTTTCTAAACTATCTCCATATTGTTTTGAAATATTCATAATTCATTGGATGGTGATAAAGATACCATACCATATTATGGCAATGCTATTTGGCAAAACCTCTAATTTTGCTCCTTTAGAAAAAATAACCGGTATATTCATATATTTTACAATATTATTTATTTCAGCGTACATTTACAGCAAAGTTTGCAACAATGTACAAAATAAAATAAAACAACTAATCAATGAAAAATGAGCGCAAATCCAACATTGAACTGCTGCGAATAATATTAATGTTCATGATTTTAGCTTTGCACGCAAATGTGCTAAGCCTTGACTTTCCATCAGTAAAAGAATGTATTGAATACCCGCTTCAATCTTTCATGCGATATTTTAACGAGTACCTATGCTTAGGTGCAGTAAATACCTATGTGCTAATATCAGGTTGGTTTGGAATAAACTATAAAACAAAAGGGCTTTGCAATTTCCTATTTCAGTGCTTATTCTTTTCTATTTCAATTTTTACGATATTCGCTTTACTAGGAGAAATTGAACTGACCAGAATAAACATTTTATCCTCATTGCTTTTATACGAAAACGCATATTGGTTTGTATGGAGTTATCTAATATTATATATATTTTCTCCTGTATTAAATGGTTTTATACAGAACACAAAGAAACAGACTTATGAAAAGGTTCTGATAGGTTTATTCTTGGCTCAAACAGTTATATATATATTCACACGTTGCGGATTCTATCAAGCCGGCTACCACCCATTATCATTTATTGCCCTATACCTTCTTGCACGTTATTTTCGCATATACGGTCAAATACCAAACAAATACATTGCTATTAGCGGATATTTTGCATGTGCTTTGATAAATACATTATTAAATTTTCTACCAATATACATACAACATAGGCCTACTTCTTTTACCGGAATATTATTCAGCTACACAAATCCATTAAACATTGCTGGTCCTTTGTTTCTACTCTTTTTCTTTGTTCAATTAGAAATAAAAAACAGAGTTATTAACCAAGTTGCGGTCTCGTGTTTTGCTGTGTATTTATTTCATTGTCATTTCTGCATTTTAGAGCACTACAAATCACTTTGTTTAACTATTTTTAACAAATACGGGGGGATTTTATATCTTGTTTATATCGTATTGTTTATGTGCCTGACTTTTGTAATAGCTATCATCATTGACAAAGTGCGTATCATTACATTCAACCATATTTGGCAATTTGTTGAAAAGAGAAAGAATGTTACTAGATAAAATAACCACCTGCAACACCTGTGCAAAATTTTACCGCATAACCAATGCCGACGGCAAAAGCTGGCTGTTACCAGCAAAAAACATGCGGGTGGCACTGAACCTATACCAGCCAAGCGGGCGCAACGGCAAGCTGCTGAAAGCACTCTTCCCGTGGCTGCATCACTTTCCCTTTGTGCGCAAAGCAATAAAAGCAGAAACAATCTGTTGCACACTATGCGAGGAACTGAAAGAGCTGTTGCAAAGAGTTTTTGGGTACAAAGAGATAGAATTTGCCATATTTGAGGGTACCCCGTGCGTGCATCAAAAGATTACTATACAACTGAGCTGTGGCAAGAAGATTCTGGGCTACTGCAAGGCAAGCGACAACAAGGAGATACTCGCACTCTTTGAGAAAGAGACCGCTATACTTTCGCAACTTGCCGAAAGTGGCGTTACCGATATACCGCAACCACTCTATTGCGGTACAATGAGCAACGGAGTGCATATTTTTATACAAAGCACCGCAAAAACCACAAAATCGCAAACAACACACACTTGGGGGGTGCTACAAGAAAGATTCCTTGCAGCATTGCACGAAAAAACCAAACAGTTGCTGCCGTTTGAGGATAGCGACTACTACCGCACACTAACCGCACTGCAAGAACACATTGATTGGTTGCCTGCGAACATAGACAAGGTGGTTGTAACAACCGCAATAGCAAGGGTTATGGCTGAATACAGCGGCAAAATGGTGGAATTCTCGGCCTGCCACGGCGACTTTACCCCGTGGAACATGTTTGTGGAACGAGGCAAACTGTTTGTATTTGATTTTGAATACGCGGCACTAAGCTACCCCGCAGAGATAGACCGTTGCCACTTTGAGATACAAACCATGAGGCTTGAACAAGGTGCAGACAATAGCGAGATTGTTCAATTATATGAAAAGAGAGAGAATACACTGCTTACAAAATATCTGCTATCCATAATTGCACAATACACCATGCGCGAAAAAGGAGTCTATGACAAAGAGACCATGCATGTTTTTGAATTGTGGGCACGACTTTTAGAAACACAAGAGAATAGAATATGAAAGTACTGTTTCAATCAAGGAAAACACTATTCACCGCACCCGGCGGAGACACCACACAAATACTTAAAACAAAGGAGTATCTCGAAAAATCAGGGGTAACGGTTGATATATCATTGGAATTGACGCCCGATGTGTCGGCATACGATATTGTGCATGTATTCAACCTCATGCGCCCACAGGAGCTATATCTGCAAGTTAAAAACGCAAAGAAATATGGGAAAAAAGTGGCACTCTCTACCATATACGGCCCATACGAAGAGTACGAGAAAAAGGCTCGTGGCGGAATTTTGCAGTTTATCAACAAATTCCTATCTATCACACAGATAGAATACTTGAAAGTTATAGCTCGGGCTGTACTGAATTTTGAATTCTCGAAAGGCACTTTTATATATCTGCTGAATGGGCACAAGAGATTGCAACGCAAAATAATAAAGATGGTGGATGTTTTCTTACCAAATTCACACTCCGAGATGAAGAGGGTTGCAACCGATTTCAATTTAGAGCGATACAACTATGTAGCTGTTGCAAACGCGGTAGATATCAATAAGTTTGATTATAACAAAGTAGATATTGACGAGGAATTTGAGAAATACCGAGACTGCATTCTGTGTGTTTCCAGAATCGAGGGTAGGAAAAACCAACTGAATATTGTCAGGGCATGCAAGGATTTGCCATATAAGTTTGTATTCATCGGTAAAGCGGGTGCCAACTTCCATAAATATCACGAACTCTGCAAAAAAGAGGCAAATGAAAATATGTTCTTTTTAGGACAGATTGAGCACGAAAAACTGCCTCAATTCTACAAATTGGCAAAAGTACATATTTTGGCATCGTGGATGGAGACACCGGGGCTATCCTCGTTGGAGGCCGGCGTGATGCGCTGCAATGTGGTTGCCACCAAAAAAGGAGATACCGAGGACTATTTTGAAGACTATGCATACTACTGCGAACCCGACGACTTAAACTCAATTAAAGAAGCGGTTGTGAATGCATACAACAATGCTTTTGACGAAAAATTCCACGACAGAATAATAAACAACTACACCTGGGAAGAGACCGCCAAACAGACGTTAGAGGGATATAAATCCATTATTTAAGCCCATAAAGAGTCGAAAAAACAAGAAAATCTGCTTTCTAATCGGGATTTATATTTATCTTTGTGCGAAATGGGCTTGCAACATTCCCATAAATACAATTCCGCCACTATGGCAGAAGAGATACTGCACAAGATAAAAAAGAGAACAATCTGTAAATGAAAAGGGTTGCAATTATTGGTACACAGGGGGTTCCCGCCAACTATGGCGGTTTTGAAACTCTTGTAGAAAACATTATCGGGGAACACTGCTCCGATGATATTGAATATACCGTATATTGCAGCAGCAAGGATATGCCCGAAAGGCTCGACAGCCACAAGGGGGCAAAACTTAAGTATATATCGTGGCGTGCAAACGGCGTGCAAAGCATCTTGTATGATATTGCAGCCATGATTCGTTCCATTCGCGGGTATGACACCATCCTTGTTCTCGGTGTAAGCGGTTGCACATTCTTGCCTATATTCAAACTTTTCAGCCGCGCCAAGGTTATTGTAAACATCGACGGCCTTGAGCACAGACGCGACAAATGGACACGCGCTGTGCGCAAATTCCTGCTTCTCTCCGAGGTTATAGCGGTAAAAAGTGCGCATACCATTATTGCCGACAACAAAGGAATTGCCGACTATGTTGATTGGAGATACAAAAAAGAGGCAAAACTCATTGCATACGGTGGCGACCACGCCTTGTGCAATGTTGCCGATAGCAAGCAACGGGAGATTCTTGCCCATTATGGGCTTGAAAAAGGCAATTATTCCATAAGCGTGTGCCGCATAGAGCCCGAAAACAACTGCCACATAACACTCGATGCCTTTGCAAACAGCGGCAAGCAGTTGGTATTTGTAGGCAATTGGAGACGTAACGAATACAGCCGCAAGCTGAAGGATAAATATGGAAAGTGCCCAAACATCAAATTGATAGACAGCATCTACGACCTTGATATCCTCTACACCCTGCGAAGCAACGCCCAATACTACATTCACGGGCACAGTGCCGGCGGCACCAACCCCTCGCTTGTGGAGGCCATGTTCCTGGGCAGGCCGGTACTTGCATACGATGTTGTGTATAACCGCGAAACGACCCATCACAAGGCACATTTCTGGCAACATAGCGAAGAATTGCAACGGCTTGTGGAGCGCAACGACCTCACAGGCGATGATATTAAGAAAGTGGCACAGGAGTGCTACACATGGGAAAAGATAGCCAAGCAATACGAGGAACTATATTAAACAAGCATGAATATGAAAAACACATTCCGCTCTGCAATATTATCGGGTATAGCAGTGGCTATCGCCGGATGGGGTTATCTTGCATACCCCAACATTATCGGAGCAGTATTGTTCTCATTCGGCCTTTTAACGGTAGTAAACTACAAACTGAAACTATACACCGGTACGGCCGGTTTTATTCCTCTCAAATACGAGGATGGGCGTTCGCGCTGGTTGCGCGCTATAGGCGAGCTGCTTATCATACTGCTTGCCAATATAACAGGCTGCTTGCTTGTATCGTTGCTCGCACGCATGTCGCCCATTGAGTTAGGCGAATCGGCACAAAGGATATTGGAATCGCGCCTTGCAATAGGGCCCATACGTGCCGGCCTGCTTGCCATTGGTTGCGGTTTCATAATGACCACCGTTGTTACCTTTGCCCGCGAAGGCAAGCCGCTTGCACTGCTCTTTGGAGTGCCTCTTTTCATCAACTGCGGCTTCCCGCACTGCCTTGCCGATGCTTTCTACTACATGACAGTGCCCACCGGCTACACCTTGGCACATATTACCGAGGTTGCTCTCCTATACCCATGTTTGGTAATCGGCAATTTCATAGGTTGCAACCTTTATCGCTTTATTGCACCCAAAGAGTAACACACTTACAAAACACCATAAACATTAACGGCTGCACCGTGGTGCAGCCGTTAATGTTTTATATAGCAGGCCATCAGCCCTTTCTTTCAAGTTCTTGCAGTTCCTCCATCTTTTTGGCGGCAAGAAACTCATACACTCCGCACAGATGCTCGCGCACACGACCATGCCCGAATTCATAGACCTTTGTTACAAGCCCATCGAGGAAATCGCGGTCGTGGCTCACACAGATGAGCGTGCCGTCAAAATCCTGCAATGCCTGTTTAAGAATATCCTTCGTTTTGAGGTCGAGGTGGTTGGTGGGCTCGTCGAGAATAAGCAGGTTCACCGGTTCAAGCAGCAATTTCATCAGCGCCAAGCGGGTGCGCTCGCCACCCGACAGCACCTTCACCTTCTTTGCACTTGCCTCACCGCCAAACATAAACGCACCCAAAAGGTCGCGAATCTTGTTACGGATATCACCCTTTGCCACATCGTCTATGGTTTGAAAAACGGTTAGATTCTCATCGAGCAACGATGCTTGGTTCTGCGCAAAGTAACCTATCTGCACATTGTGCCCCAGCTGCAAGGAGCCTTCGTGCTCCAACTCCTTCATAATACACTTTACAAGGGTTGATTTTCCCTCGCCGTTGCGCCCCACGAATGCCACCTTGTTGCCACGTTCGATGGTGAGGTTCACACCGCCGAAGATACGCTTGTCGCCAAAGGCCTTACCCACACCGTCCATGATTACAGGGTACTGCCCCGAGCGTGGCGAAGGCGGGAATTTAAGCCTCAAGGCCGATGTATCCTCTTCGTCTACCTCAATTATTTCAAGTTTTTCGAGCATCTTCACGCGGCTCTGCACCTGCAAGGTCTTTGAGTATGTACCCTTGAAACGCTCAATAAAATCCTTGGTCTCCTGTATCATCTTCTGTTGCTCCTCCCACTGCTTCATTTGCTGCTGGCGACGCTCGGCACGCAATATCAGGTATTGCGAGTAGTTTACCTTATAGTCATATATGCGCCCCATTGTAACCTCTATGGTGCGGGTGGTGATGTTATCCACAAACTTGCGATCGTGGCTTATCACAACAACGGCCTTGCCATTGCTTATGAGGAAATCCTCGAGCCACCCGATAGATTCTATATCGAGGTGATTGGTGGGCTCGTCGAGCAGCAACACGTCGGGGTTGCGCAACAACATCTTGGCAAGTTCTATACGCATGCGCCAACCGCCCGAGAATTCACTTGTCTGCCTGCCAAAATCCTTGCGCTCGAATCCCAATCCAAGGAGTGTCTTTTCAACATCCTCCTCAAAATGAGTCATGTCTATGGCATAGAATTTTTCACTCTTTGTTGCAACCTCTTCAATGAGAGCCATATACTCGTCGCTCTCATAGTCGGTGCGCGTGGCAAGCTGGTTGTTGAGATTTTCAATCTCGGCCTCCATCTCATACAGATGGCTGAATGCCTGCGATGCCTCCTCGAACACGGTGCGCCCATCCTCTGTCATAAGATGCTGGGGCAAATATGCAATGACAGTATCCTTGGGGGCCGACACCGTTCCACGGGTGGCAGTGCGCACGCCTGCAAGAATTTTGAGCAACGTACTCTTGCCTGCACCGTTCTTGCCCATAAGGGCTATGCGGTCTTTTTCATTAATCACAAAAGATACATCGCTAAAAAGGGTGGTGCCGCCAAATTCCACGGCAAGTCCATCGACTGAAACCATAGTATTGTATATATAATTTGCTGATTCTTAATTTATTGAAAAAACACTATGCATAGTGCCATGCTAAAACAAAGCGAAGATAACATTTTTTTGCGACACAGGCAACCGGCAATGCCGCATAAACATGCTTGCAGAGTGTTAAAATCTTTCTTAATTCATTTTCTACGACAAAAAAAAGGAATTATCGGCTCCTTTTTATGATTAATTCACTTTTTTCAACCATAAATAAGAATAACATTTTGAAATTTTGTTTGAATTTCACCATAATTGGCTTATTTTTGCTGAAATTATTAAAACATATAACTATGAAAAGAGGATTAAATTTAGTTTTTGCCATACTTCTTATAACAAGCACCGCCCTTGCACAAAGCAAAGCAACTTTGAGCGCAGAGATATACGGCTATAAGCAAGACATGGTATATTTCGATTGTATGCAAACACCCTTTATCCGCAGCGAGTTCCACACCAACCCGGGCGAGATACACTGCTACACATTCGACTGCGACGGACTTGTGTGCATGATGATTAACTCACGCACAAAAGTATTGTTGCAACCGGGCGACAGCCTGCACGTAAGCATCAATTACGAAGGACGCAACGTAAAAAGCATAAAATTCAGCGGCAGCGAAAGAGCTGTTAAGAACAACAATATGTTCAGGAGCATAGACAACATTAAGCGCAGCATACGATACAAGAGCCAACTGCTTGGTTGCGTGGCACTCGACATCAAGCCCAAGAGCCGCATCGAGGACTCGCGCACGCTGCAAACAAAGGTAAATGCCATGCTTGCAAGCAGCCCTGCCAGCACCGAAGCCAAAGAGTACGCATCGGCTATCATAGATTCCGATGTATATATATCGTTCATGGAATACCCTGTGATGTATGCCAGCGTAAGAGGGCTGCCCATCGACAAGCAGGAGATTGGCGACTACGCAAGCATAATGAACGATGCAGTACTGCGTAGCGATGCACAAGCAATGAACTGCCCCGAATATGCCAGCCTGCTCATGCGTTACTGCTTCTACAAGAACGAGATGGAAGCTGCTAAAAGCGGTTCGACCTATCAAATGCCCACACGTTTTGAGGACATGTATAAGGAGCTTGCCACCTTCTATAAAGACGAGCAGCGCGACTTTGTACTCTACACCCTGCTATGCAATTTCATAAGGAACGGACAGGAGATAGAGAGAGCCGATGCACTATACAGCGATTATGTGGAGAACTACAACAAAAACCAGAACTACAAAAAAGTTCTCGACTCGCTGCTGCAATAAAAAAACGGAACAACAAACAATATCAAAATATTCACAACTAATTATACTACACTCATGGGAAAAGCTCATTCCAATAAAAAGTTTTTCTGCAAGGTAGTCCTTTGCCTTTTGACAGTTGTATGCTTGAGCACATATGTGCAGGCACAAAATATCGACAGTTGGAAGGAGCAACAAATAACCTTGCGAGTAAGTAACCAACCATTGGGCAAGGTCTTGGAGAGAGTAGCTGAGGCTGCCAATGCCAAGATAACACTGCAGGGGGTTACTCTTATGAATATAAATAAGCCCACAAGCATTGCCGTAAAAGAAAAGCCACTCGACAAGGTCATTGGGCAACTCATCGGAGACCAGAACGTAAAGGTGCGTTTCGAGGATAACCGCGAAATCATCATAGAACCATACGAGCAACCAAGCGACACCAAACAAGAAGTAAGCGTGCAGGGTAGCGTCGTAGATCACGAAACAGGCGAGGAGCTTGTGGGTGCCATGGTTATGGTTACCGATGGCTCGGGTAAAGGCCTTGCGGGCTGCATAACCGATATAAACGGTAAATTCAGCCTGCGTGTAGGTAAAAAGGAGTCCATAAGAGTAACCTTCGTGGGTTACGAACCATTCTCAAAACAGATATTACACCCTGAAAGCAACATCGTTATAGAGCTTAAACCAAGTTTCGAGCTCGACGAGGTTGTGGTAACCGGTATAAGCAAGCGCAACAAGAACAGCTTTACAGGTAACTTTGTGGAGGTTAAGGGTGCAGAACTACGGAAAATGAACCCCACAAGCATACTTAAAGGATTGCAATTTTTCGACCCCAGCTTCAAGGTTATAGAGAACAACTCCACCGGTTCCGACCCCAATGCCGAACCCGAATTCCAGATTCGTGGAGACCAATCGCTTGGTACAACCTCGATGAACAGCATGGATTTAATGCTCGACAACGTATCGAGCCGCCCCAACACACCGCTATTCGTGCTCGACGGTTTCATCGTTCCTATGAGCCGCATCCTCGATCTCGACCCGGAGCGTGTTGAAACAATTACCATATTAAAAGATGCAGCGGCCACATCGGTATATGGTTCGCGTGCTGCAAACGGTGTTGTGGTTGTAGAGACAAAGGTGGCCCCCGATGGAGCCCTCTCTGTTTCGTACAATGGTACAATGACCATACAAGCCCCCGACCTTTCCGACTACAACATGATGACCGCAAGCGAGAAGCTCGATACAGAGTGGCGTGCGGGGCTATACGACAAGAACAATGCCAACAGCATGAATCTTTATAATAAGTACCTGCGCAACGTGCTTGGAGGCGTAAACACCTATTGGCTCTCTAAACCCTTGCGCACAGCCGTTCAGCATCGCCACTCGGCAAGCGTGGCAGGCGGTACCGACGTATTCCGTTACAGCCTTGACCTTAATACATCCATGCAACCGGGTGTGATGAAAGATTCAGAGAATGAGACCAAAGGCGTTGACTTCAACATGACATACTTGAAGGAAAAATTTACCATGCGCGCCAACATTAGCCTTTCCGAGTCGGAGGGAAAGAATTCACCCTATGGCTCCTTCTCGCAGTACACCAGACTTAACCCATATTACATTGCCGAGGATGCCAACGGCAAGCAGATAAAAGTGTTGGACAACAATACCGTAAGCGGGCGCAGCACAATTATCACCAACCCGCTATACGATGCAACTGTTGGTATAAAAGACGAGACCAACAGCCTCACCATTGCCACCAACCTGAGCTTGGAGTATATGATAATGAAAAACTTGCGCATAACAGAGCAGGTGTCATACACACGAGGAATGGCCGGCACCGACAGATTCCTGCCTGCCGACCACACAAGCTTTGAGTTGGAGGACGACCTCACACGCAAGGGTAGCTACTTCAAGAGCACAGGAAACATGGCGTCATGGTCGAGCAACCTTGGAATCAACTACAACCTTGTGGTTGACAAGCATCTGTTAAGCGTATTTGCCAACTGGACAATAAATGAGGACCGCAACGACTATGTAAACCTGTCGGCAACAGGATATCCCGACCCGCACATGAACGATTTCATCTTTGGCAACAAGATGGAGACCAGCATGAACAATATCGGTACGGAGAACATATCACGCTCGACAGGCCTCATCGGGCAATTATCATACAGCTATGATAACCGCTACTCTATCGATGCCAATATAAGCGGTGAGGCTTCGTCGCGCTACGCAAAGCACGACCTTGTGCCATTCTGGTCGTTGGGAGCCCGTTGGAATGCACACAACGAGAAATGGCTGCAAGGCTATGTATCAAACCTTGTACTGCGTGCCAGCCATGGTGTTACAGGCGAGCAGAACTTCAGCCCTGCCGACGCGATAGAGTATTACAGTTACTCAAACGGCATGAAGCCCTACGAATCATTCCCCGTGCTTGGTGCATTGCTGGAAGGCCTGAACAACCCCGACTTAGGCTGGGCAAAGACACACAACACAAGTATAGCCGTGGACTTCGGTTTCTGGAAAAACCGTGTAAACATGAGCATCAACTACTACAACAACATCACCAGGGAGTTGCTTACAGACTACGACCTTGCACCCTCTACCGGTTTCCCCACTATGGTAATGAATGCCGGCGAGCTGCAAAACAGAGGTTTCGATGCATCGCTCAACATTATTGCCATGCAGGATATCAGAAACGAGTTCTTCTGGACGGTAAACATCAATGCCAACCACAACAAGAACAAGATTCGCAAGCTCTCCGATTATCTTAAGAAGGTAAACGAAGAGCAGATGAAATCGGCAGGAGCGCCTCTGCCACAATATCAGGAGGGGCAATCAACCACCACACTCTACGTTGTGCGCTCATTGGGTATCGACCCCGTAACAGGCCAGGAGGTTTACCTTAAACGAAATGGAGAAAAGACATTTGTATGGGATGCCAACGATAAAGTACCCGTAGGCGATACCAATCCCGACATCAGCGGTACACTATCCACAAGCATCAGCTGGAAAGACCTCTCATGCACCCTTGGCTTTACCTACAAATATGGCGGAGTCGTTTACAACCAGACTCTTGTAGATAAGATAGAGAATCAGAATGTAGCATACAACCTCGACAGACGCGCGGGAATAGGCCGCTGGGAAAAGCCCGGCGATGTAACACGCTATGTGCGTTTCAGCCCCACAGGAGCAAACACACCCGCCAGCACACGTTTCATCATGGACGATAACGAAATAAGACTCGCAACCATAAACGTGGGCTACAGAATGACAAGCAACAAGTTTGCATTCCTGCGCAATATGAATATAGATGTTATGGGATTAAACTTTACCACAAACGATATCGCACGCATATCACCCATACGCATGGAGCGCGGTCTCGACTACCCGTTTGCACGCTCATACACATTCTCAATGTCAGTGATATTCAAATAATCGATTCCCCAAAAAGATGATTCAGTTATGAAAAACAGACTATATATAATTTCAACAATACTGGCCGGTGCATTAACATTCAGTTCGTGTACCGATTGGCTGGACGTAAGCCCCAAGACCAACATCCCGGCCGAGGAACTTTTTGAAACAGAAAACGGATATATGAGTTCGCTTGCCGGCATATACATATCCATGACAGACGAAAACATTTACGGCAAGAACCTCACATTCGGTCTCATGGAACAACTTGCCCAGATGTACGACAAGCTGCCCGATGGTACAAACGACAGAACAAGCGTATATCTCTATACACAATCGACAAGTGGAGGTTACAACACCAAATCGCTCTTGGAGACTGTGTGGCAATCACAGTACAATCTTATAGCAAACACCAACAATCTGCTTAAATGGCTCGACACAAAGGGAGAATTTGTGCTTGATGAAAACACATTCAACATGATACGCGGCGAGGCCCTTGCCTTGCGCGCATACCTGCACTTCGACCTTTTGCGTGGTTGGGGGCCCATGAACTATGCCGGCAACCCTGCTGCAAAAGCAACCAGATGCATCCCCTACCGCACTGTAGCCGACAAATCTAAAATGCCACGCCTTGCAGCAGAGGAGATTATTGGGAAAATAATCAACGACCTCTTGCAGGCAAAAGAACACTTGAGCTACGAAGCCTCGCTCAACCTGAGCGAATACGAGGGGCAGGAACGCCGCTACCGCATGAACTACCATGCAGTAAATGCATTATTGGCACGCGTCTATAACTACGCCGGAATGAAGAGCGAGGCGACAGCCCACGCACAGATGGTTATAGATCATTGCGGTCTTTCACTCGAAAGCGGTAACGACAACGACCCCATACTATCCAAGGAGACAATCTTCGGAGTGAATATGTTCGAGCTTAAAGACAATCTGTCGGACTATTTTGCAATAGGAGACAAGATGACTACAAAATACTACATTAACATCCCCACCCTCAACTCCATATTCGAATCTATCGGCAACGAAAGCGAGGATATGCGTGCCAAGGGTACTGCATTCTTCAGGAACAACGAATTGCAGAACGCCATTTCACTGAAATACATAGAGAACGACAATGAGATTATTCCCCTCATACGCCTTCCCGAAATGTATTACATAGCCTGCGAGGCTGCAGAGGACAGAGACGAGGCTGCGAAATACATCAACCAGGTACGCAACAAGAGAGGTATATCAAAAGCCAAAGATGTATCGTGCGATACCGACGAGTTGCGCACAGCAGCCCTTAACAAAGAGTACCGCAAGGAATTCTACGGAGAGGGACAATACTTCTGGTTCCTTAAAACACATGGCGTTACAGGAGTTTTGGCACACTGCCCGGATATAACACTCACCGAAGAAAACTTCATATTCCCCCTACCCGATGCCGAGCTTGAATATGGCTGGACAGAAGAAAACACAGAGAATGGCGGAAAAGAAGATGAGCGTGCCGACAATGGAATAGAAGAAATCACACCGCGAGGATAATAATATAGCAAATCCAAGTATTCAAATATCATAAATATATGAAAAGTAAAATCAATTATATAGTATGGCTGTTAAGCCTTGCACTCATATTCACAGCCTGCGACAAAGAGGAACCCGACTTTTTTGACAGCGGTGCCAATGGCGCCTATTTCGACTACGGATACGCAGCAGATTTTGACAAAACACTGAACTTCAGCGAGCATATCGTAGGCGAGCCCGAAGCTGTTACGATAAAATTAAAGGTCAAGTTGCTTGGTTACATCATGGACGAAGCGCGCACCCTATCTGTAAAAACTAAGGAAATAGAGGGGTTCGAACCAGCCGAGATTACTATTGGCGAGGTGGTATTTGCAAACAAAGAGTATGAAAAAGATATTGAGGTAAATGTAAAGCGCCCCGAGATTGAGAATGTTGTTTATGCAATCTGCATTTATCTCGACGGCAGTGGCGACATTGGTACCGGCATCATGGGAAAGAACGAGATAAACCTATATGTAAGTACATCGTATGAGCAACCATCGTTGTGGTACAGCCATGTAAACACTTATCTTGGCGAGTGGAGCAAAGAGAAACACATCTTCCTTGCCAGTCACACGGGTGATGACCATTTCTATATGGCTCTATTCGATAACAACACCGGAGCACACAACTTCGAGGCTATCACCAATCTCAATGTGAGCGCAGTGAACGCACTGCTTGCAAACAAACCCGAAGAGCCCATCACCGTGGATCTTCCCATACAGCAAGAGAATGAATACCCCAACTATACCAAGCCTTTCTTCTGGAGCGATTACGAGGAGTATTTGGGACCATTCAAAGCAAAAAAATTCTGCCGATTCACAAGCATGCTTGGCGGTTCAAACACAAAGGACATCGTAGCTCTATACGCAAGCGACGAAGCTGCACAACTTATGAAACAAGAAGCCTCGCAAATGCATAAATTGGATGTTACAGACATGCTTAACGACTATTACACCTACGCGGGACAAGGCTACACCATTGCCCAGCTCAAAGAGGTCTTTTGGGTAGAAATAAAGAACAATGTAAATTACACCGTAAGAATACCATATTGGTGGGAGGACCCCAAAGGCTTGGGAACAGCAGAGATAGTAAAAAAATATTTTGGCGAATACAATGCCGAGAAATACCAATTCATGCTTAAAACCATGATGAAAGAGGACGGTAGCGAGAATTTCATAGCCGCATCGTTATTCCCATTTGTTTATGAGAATAAAGACAACACCTTCTATTGGGATTCCACCCCGCTTGGCGAAAAACAATTGGCAGGCGAGGAACGCCTGAAAGAGTGCTACCGCATAATCAAAGCTGCCAACGACAAACGCCCGGCATCAAGAAAATTCGATATACCCGAAGTTGATATTGACTAAAACACTGCTAACAGGGAGAAGAATCAATAACCATCGAAAAGCAATAATATGAAAAATATATCATCACTTCTATTATCAGCACTCCTAATAACAGGATGCTACGAGGATAAGGGCAATTACGACTACACATTGAGCTCCATGAACGAGATAACCTCGGTTACATTTACGCCATCAGTAGTAACTGCTGTCAATGGCAACACCATTGAGGTGCAACAAGCCTTGGAGGAAGATGACAAGACGCGCCGCATTGAAGCGCATGTAGAACAATCGTTGACCGAGGACCTTGAAAACCTTGATTTCTATTGGTGTAGAGCATACACCAACGAAAGAGGCTATTTCACCAGAGACACAATAGAGACAAAAGGATATCTTGAGTTTGACCTCCCCGTAGGCAAGCCCATGAGCTACGATATATTCCTTCACATCTACGACAAAACCACCACTTTGTCGCACTATTCGGCGTTTATGCTGAAAACCCGCCCCATATTCAAAAACAGCCTTTTTGTAATGCATGGCGATGAAGGAAAACGCCAGATAGGTAACATTGAGGTTATTGGCAACGAAACCAAAATATATACCGATATAAAAACCGTTACCAAGGACAATAATCACTATGAGAACGCAACAGGTTTTGGCTATACCACCTACATAGATATCCCCGACAACCTTTCAAACATCGGGGAGACAAGCGCACTCACCATATACTGTAACAATGGGGAGACACGAACCTACGACCCCCATGGGATGAAAGTTAAATACACCGCTCCGCAGGTATTCAAACCCGAAAGCGAGAGCTTTACATACAACAGGACCATACAGACGGGAGACCCCACAAACTTCACCCTATACAAGGTGGTGCTATCCGATAACGGCGAGGTATATGTGGGCAACCACGTACACACTCTATACAAGCCCGGGCTCGCCTGCGAAGACAACCCCGACTTATATCACGAGAGCGACTATGAGATTACAGCCGCCACAATAACCCACAACCGTTTCCTCTTGTGGGACGCCAAAAACAACCGCTTCCTCTACGCAGCCAAAGACGATCCCGGCTTTGCCATAAACGAGGATGGTTCCATAAAGGTTAATATAAGCTCGGTCAATCCGTTACTTGATGCAAATGTCAAATACGAGGGGCTGCAAAAATCCCCCGTAGGCATGACCGCCGTAATGGGTTACATAAACTACAGAGACAGCTACGACCAGCAAAACCCATTCTTCATTTTCAAGGACGATGCTAACAACTTCTACCGCTATGAACTGCTTATGCAGAACATAGGTGATGGTAGCAAGGCCAAACAAGTGGGAGAAGACAATGGCGAGGACGATAGCGAGAAATTGTCGGCATATACCATAGTCAGTGAAAAGAGACTTGCTGGGCTCACACCCACAGATATATCCACCATTACATATAACTCGCACTTTACAACCACAAACCTATTCTTTGCCGAGGGCAACACGGTTTACAGATACAATGTGCAGAACGGCGACAAATTTGCCGTATATGAAGCACCGGAGGGTTACAATGTAACAAAGATCAAGTTCCGTACAGAGGAGAATTCATCCTTCAGCGACGACCTTGGCCTGCACATGGGCATTGTTCTTTTCAATGGTTCCAACGGGGCCATTGCCGAGATAAAGTTTAACACCGCAGCCGATGTGGATGAAGATTTTTCTCCACTCCTCTACGACAAAGACAATGAGGGCAACTTGTGGGGCGAAATTAAAGATATTCAGTTTGTAAACGATTATATATATAAACCGGTAGAATATTAACCGGATGCCTATCACTCGTTATATACCTTGCTATAAAACAACATAAAACATGAAAAAGAATATTTTGATTGTACTATTGTTGCTATGCAACACTGTCATCTCGGCACAAGCAGACAACCTCACAATCAAGGGAAGGTTAGAAAACTTCAAGAAGGGCCGTCTGCTCTTGCTTGCGCGCTCAGGAGAAGAAAAAACGGACACTTTGGGCCATTGCACCATCAAAAAAGGCAAGTTCAAGCTACAAGCAGACATCAAGGAACCGATGGTAACACAAATCATCTTAGAAGGATATTCCGGAGGTTTCACACTGCTTGCTGAACCGGGCACAACATACGATGCCTATTTAAGCGAGAACGATAACTACTATATCAAAGGTGGCAAGCTTAACGACAGCTACACGGCACACATGAGAGCATCGGATTCCCTGCGCACTGTAATATCCGTATTACAAGCGCAATACGACTCACTGCGTGCCGGCATGAAGTTCCGCAGTGCCAGCCGTGTAAACAACACACTGCAACAGGAACAGAAAAAGCTGAAAGAGATGACAGAGACATTCCTCAACAGCAACGACAATCTTATATCGGCATACACCATATACTCCAATATAGATATGCGCGATGCCGGATTACAAGAGGCCAAGAGGATGTATAACACATTGGGCGAAGGAGCAAAAGCAACGCAATACGGACGTATGATAAAGGAACGCATAAGTCGTATGGAAAAGACCATAGGAGGAGCCAAGGCGCCCGATTTTACCCTAAACGACTTGAACGGCAACCCCATAACGATGAGTGCCATTAAAGGAAAAATTAAAATCATCGACTTCTGGGCAAGTTGGTGCGGCCCCTGCCGCCTGAACAACCCTGCCTTGAAAAAATTGTACGACGAATTCCACGATAAAGGATTGGAAATTGTGGGAGTTTCGCTTGACACAAAAAAAGAGGCATGGGAGAATGCGGTGAAGAAAGACGGACTTAACTGGATAAACGTATCGTCGCTCAAAGGGTGGAAATGCGAGGTTACAAGCCTCTATAACGTAAAAGGCGTTCCTGCTCTTTTCATACTCGATGAGAATAACCAAATAATAGCCACAGGGCTCCGCGGAGAGCAATTAAAAACATTCCTAAAAGAAAACTTAGAGTAAACAGCACTATGAGAAAGCTATTTATATTGGCTCTGTTAGCAATCGCAACATATGCCACAGCACAAAAAAAGTCATTTGTCATAAATGGCGAGATGAGCAACACTAAATTATGCTACAGCGAAGATGCAGTCAAGGAGGTAAAACTCGAACAGCTTATAGATGGGCAATCCACTGTGATAGCCACTGCCGCTGTTGAAAACAACAAGTTCACCTTTAAGGGAGAAGTTCCGGAAATGGCAGAACTATGCACCATCACCGGATTCGACAACGGCAGCATACAGATATTCCTTGAAGAGGGCACAATAAAAGTAGGGCCGTTTGACGCAGCGTACCCCGTTGCAGCCCGCATAGGTGGTACTCCAAACAACGATACATATCAGGCCTATCTCGACCTCAATAACAGATGCATAAATGAGAGCAAGGTGCGCATGAAGGAGACATATGAAAAAATGCCCGCAGAAATAAAGGGCAACCTTGAAGCAGAGACTAAATACGCATCACCCACATTCTATGTAAACAATCTGCATTTTAAGGCTGCAATCATGGATTTCATATACAGCAATATAGATTCACCGGTGGCACTATATGTAATCAAATACTCCATGGTCCCCACATTTACCACCGATGTTATTCAGAACTTTCTTGACGCCGTACCACAGGATTTGCAAAATAGTGCTATATACAAGGAGCTCGTAAACAACATACGCTCTGCCAACCTCAAGGAAGGTGCTATTGCCCCCGACTTCTCGGGCCGCACCCCCGATGGAAAGGAGTACAAACTGAGTGATTTCCAAGGCAAGTATGTATTTATAGATTTTTGGGCCAGCTGGTGTGCCCCCTGTCGCCGCGAGATACCCTATTTGAAAGAGGCACTTGCCTATTCCGAGAAGAGCGACAACCTTTTGGTACTCAGCTACTCGATAGACAACAAAAAGCCCGATTGGGTAAACTGCATAGAGAAGAACCAGCTTATACACAAAAATTGGCTGCATATATCCACGCTCAAAGGATGGAACAGCGAAGTAATAAAATTATTTAATATTACAGGTGTGCCATTTACCGCACTCATTGACCCGGAAGGCAAGGTCGTTGAATTCGGATTGAGAGGAGAGGAGATGGTAAAAAAATTGAAAGCCATAGTTGATGGTACAAACAAATAAAAATATATAGCTATGCAACACAGACTATTAACCACAATTATATCAATAGCCGCTTACATTACAGTGGGCGCACAAGGGACCTGCATAATAAATGGCAACATCGCCGACTGCAAATTGAGCAATGGCAAGAAGATAAAAAAAGTGTATCTCACACGCAAGAACGAGCTTGGACAAACCATAGAGGTGGCACAAGCAAAGGTAAAAAAGGGTAAATACATCTTTAATTACAATCTTGCACAGGATGAGCCCGCCATGCAATACACCATCACCGGATTCGGCGAGGAGAAGGGTATAAAACTCTTTGTGGAGCCCGGCGAGGTAACCATCGACACCCAATCGGCTTCCAATGCCACACATAGCACTGTTACAGGCACGGAAACAAACAACCTATACAACGAATATAAGGCTATTGCCACAAATGGGAACAACGCGACAGCCAAGGAGATTGCGACACTGAGAGAACGCAACGGAAACGAGTGGATTGAGAGCAAAGAAGGCGAAGAGGCAGTAAAAAGAGCTATCGCACACCAAAAGATAAAGACCGAAGCCGAGCAACTGAAATTCCTCATAGACCACAACGCATCACCCATGACAGCGCTTGAAGTGGAGCAAGCCCTATTGCCCAAGCTCAGCTCGGCATATGCCGAACAGATTTTGAAAGCGATGTCAACATTACTGCAAAACCACCCCTACTACCATTCATTGCGCAACAAAGTACTCTCAAACTGCATGAAGGTGGGTAGCGAAGCACCCAACATATCATTGCCTCTGAACAACGGTAATAAAACTCACCTTGCCGACTACCGCGGCAAACACGTTGTACTTAACTTTTGGAAAAAAGATTGCTCCAAGTCGGCAGAAATGATGACCGAGCTACATAAACTGCACGAACTTATCAAGGACAAGCAAGAGCAATTCGTTATAATAAGCTTTGCACTGGAAAACAACACCGCAGCGTGGAAAGAGGCCATACAAAGCAATGGTGCTGATAAAGAGGGTTGGTTGCACGCCTGCGATGGAGCCGACAACAACTCACCCGCTGCCAAGCTATATAAAGTAGAAGAGACACCCAAAACGCTCCTCATCGAGCCCGAAGGCCGTGTGGCATCACTCAATCTGGAGGTCGACGAGATTGTTATGCGTGCTGAACAGGTTCTCGCCGGCGACCTTTACTATCTTGATAATCAGGAGGAGTAATCACACGCATACACACTTAATGACTAATAGGCTGCATTCTAATGGAGTGCAGCCTATTTACTTTTAAAAGTATTATATAAAAGCAATAGGGTTGATATTGATGTTTCCCGTGTGAACACAAGGTGAAGATATCTTAACTAACGTTAGTTCGATATAATATTATCGCAATAAATTGGCGTGTTTGGCATTTCGACAGAGACAAAGTTCCGATTAAGCGAGCGAGTGAAAAATTATTTTCAATTATAGCGAGCGAAAGCAAGTTCGCCGAAGGCAAAGCGACGAGGAATTTATAAATAGAGTACAGATAACAGAGTACAGAGTACAAGGATGCCTCACATGCGTTATTCGCGTAGCTAATCAAAACATCTTTTGATTTTTTCATTAAGGTATAGTCGGCACGACACAACCATATTTTGCCAATGTCATTCTATATTTGCAGAAAGAAACGAAGATAGCGATAAATCGCTATCTTCGC